>NZ_JBWKQL010000016.1:0-107972 GCF_059418765.1 Pseudomonas sp. GW821-FHT07F05 | reverse complement strand
CCGCATGGATGCGGCGAGAGCGCCGTCAGGACATGGATGTCCGTTCGGCGCGGGCCCACGGAGCAAGACCGGAGTGAGGGTATTCCGACGAAGGAGGAACCAAACCGAGAGCAAGCACCTTTGGTTACTTGGGGATGGTGCGACTTTCGACTTTTCCAAGTAACTCGCCGAAGGCGAAATGTCTGCCGTTAGGCAGACGCTCTTGATCCTCTAAAATCAAAAGTCATAAAAAAACCCTGCTCGAAGGCAGGGTTTTTTGTGCATCACTCAACCATCACAAACCCGCATGGCCCACCAGGGTCAGCAGCGGTTGCGGATAAACGCCCAGGAAGAACGCCAGCAGCGTAATCCCCAACAGCATCACACCACCTGCACGTTGCGCCCAGTTGAACGGAGCGTCGTGTCGCTGGATCTTCGAGTCTTGCAGGTACAACGTCACCATCACACGCAGGTAATAGAACACGCCAATGGCGCTGCCCACGACCAGCGAACCGGTCAGCCACCACAGGTGCGCTTCGACGCCGGTTGCGATGATGTAGAACTTGCCGATGAAGCCCGTCGTCAGCGGGATACCCGCCAGGGACAGCATCATCACGGTCAGCACCGCCGTCAGGTACGGACGACGCCAGAACAGGCCGCGGTATTCGAACATCGCGTCGGCATCGCGGCCGCTGTAAGGCGACGACATCAGCGTGACCACGCCGAACGCGCCCAGGCTGGTCAGCACGTAGGTGACCAGATAGACGTTGATCGCCTCGACCGCCATGCCCTTGCTCGCCACCATCGCGATCATCAGGTAACCGAAGTGCGCGATGGACGAGTAACCCAGCAGACGCTTGAGGTTGTTCTGCGTCAGCGCCAGCAGGTTACCGACGAGGATCGACGCCACGGCGATGACCGACATCACGTCCGTCAGCACGCCACTGGTGGCGGCCGGGGAGATCTGGAACAGACGAACCAGCACGCCGAACACCGCGACCTTACTGGCCGTAGCGAGGAAAGCCGCTACCGGGGCAGGGGCGCCTTCGTACACGTCCGGTGTCCACAAGTGGAACGGCACCAGCGACAGCTTGAAGCCCAGACCCACCAGCATCATGCCCAGACCCAGGCTGGCGATCGGGCTTGGCATGCCGGTGGCGGCGATGGCCTTGCCGATTTCGCTGAAACCCAGGCTGCCGGATTCGGCATACAGCAGCGCCATACCGAACAGCAGGAACGCCGAGCCGGCTGCCGACAACACCATGTACTTGATGCCACCTTCCAGCGAACGCTTGTTGAAGAACGCGTAAGCCACCAGACCGTAGACCGGCACCGACAGCAACTCCAGACCAATGAACAGGCTTGCCAGGTGTTGCGCGGCGACCAGCACCAGCCCGCCGGCCGCAGCCATGAGGATCAGCAGGTAAAGTTCTTCGCGGTTGCCCGGATAACCCGCCTTGCCTTCACCCAGGTAGGCGTGAGCCAGGGTGACGCAGGCCAGGGTCGACACCAGAATGATGCCCATGTAAAGGCAGGCGAAGCTGTCGATCTGCAGCAAAGGCGTGACCACCAGCGGCGCGACTTTCAGCGCCGGGTAGATGGACAGCAAAGCCAGGTTGAGTCCCGCTACCGTCAGCAGGAATGATTGCGAGTGACTGCGACGCCATGCGATGCCCAGCATCACCACCACAACGGTGATGCTGGTAATCAGCAGCGGCGCCAGCGCAATAAAGTGTTGAATCGTCAGGTCCATAGCGCTCTTACCGGGCCGAAGCGAGTTGAGTGAAGGCGGTGCCGAGCCATTGCTGCACGCCATGCATGGTCGCCGAGGATGTGTCGAGGATCGGTTGCGGGTACACGCCCAGCAGAATCAACAACACCGCCAGACCCAGCACCATGATCAATTCCCGACCGTCCATGCCTTTGTAGACCGCGTCGGACTTGGCCGGGCCGAAGTAGGCGCGGTGGATCATGATCAGCGAGTAGACAGAACCGAACACCAGACCGGATGTAGCGATGGCGGTAATCCACGGCGCGCTGACAAAGCTGCCGATCAGGATCAGGAATTCACCGACGAAGTTACCGGTGCCTGGCAGGCCCAGCGACGCAGCGGCGAAGAACAGGCTGATGGCCGGCAGGTACGCAATCTTGCTCCACAGGCCACCCATTTCGCGCATGTCGCGGGTGTGCAGACGCTCGTACAACTGACCGCTGAGGATAAACAGCGCGGCAGCCGACAGACCGTGAGCGAGCATCTGAACGACGACGCCTTGCAGCGCCTGCTGGCTACCGGAGTAGATGCCGATCAGCACGAAGCCCATGTGCGAAACGCTGGAAAACGCGATCAGGCGCTTGATGTCGGTCTGGGCGAAGGCGAGGAAAGCACCGTAGAAGATACCGATCAGGCCCAGCACCATGGCGATCGGCGCGAACTCGGCCGACGCATTTGGGAACAGCGGCAGCGCAAAACGCAGCAGACCATACGCAGCGGTCTTCAGCAGGATGCCCGCCAGGTCCACGGAACCTGCGGTCGGCGCCTGAGCGTGAGCGTCAGGCAACCAGGAGTGCAGCGGCACGATCGGCAGCTTCACCGCGAACGCGATGAAGAAACCCAGCATCAGGATGTATTCGGTGCCGTGGGACAGCTTGGTTTTCAGCAGGTCCGCGTAGCCGAAGGTGATCACGCCGGTCTGGTTGAAGTGCACCAGTACCAGACCCAGGATCGCCACCAACATAATCAGGCCGCTGGCCTGAGTGAAGATGAAGAACTTGGTCGCTGCGTAGATCCGCGTCTTCTTGCCGTCCGCCGAGCTGTGACCCCAGAGCGCGATGAGGAAGTACATCGGCACCAGCATCATTTCCCAGAAGAAGAAGAACATGAACAGGTCGATGGCGAGGAACACGCCGACGACACCGCCCAGGATCCACATCAGGTTCAGGTGGAAAAAGCCGACGTTACGTTGAATCTCTTTCCACGAGCAGAGTACCGAGAGGATACCCAGCAGGCCGGTCAGCAGAATCATCAGCAGAGACAGGCCATCGAGGGCCAGATGAACGCTGATGCCGAAGCGCTGAATCCACTGGAGCTTGAATTCAAGGGCCCAGGTCGGATCGGCGCCCGGAACTGGAGCGTAGGTAAACGTACCGGTGCTCCAGACCCACAGGCCCAGAATCGTCTCGAGAGACATGGTCAACAGCGCAATCCAGCGCGGCAGGGTAGGGCCGAAGCGCTCACCTTGCCAGCACAGCAGGCCGCCGATGAAGGGGATCAGGATTAGCCAGGGCAGAATCATGACGGGCTCAATTCCTTTCGCAAAGTCGCAAGGTTCATGTCAGTTCGACTCATCAGACCAGCACAATCGCGCCGAGTACCAGTACGGCACCTGCGGCGATCGAAGCGGCGTACCAACGGAGCTGACCGGTTTCGGTGCGGGTCATCAAGCCGTTGCCAGCTTTGACCAGACGCGGAATCAGGCCGATTGTGTGGTCAAGCGGGTCGCCACGCAGCAGGCGGCTGATTGCCAGGTAAGGTTTGACGAACAGCACGTCATACACCCAGTCGAAGCCCCAGGCCGCAAACCACCATGCAGACAGGAAACGACCCGGACCGCTGTTGGCGATGGCCGTGGCCAGACGACGCTTGCCGAGGAACAGCACCGCCGCCAGCAGGATACCGGCCAGAGCGATGGCGCCCGAGGCGATTTCCAGACTGTGCTTGGCTTCGCCGCCCGCATGGCCCGCACTTTCCGGCAGGACGCCGGCCAGTGGCGGATGAATCCAGGCGCCAATGAACGTCGACAGCACGATCAGCACACCCAGCGGCAACCAGTGGGAAATCCCATGGCCGGCGTGGGCTTCGGTCTTCGCTTCGCCGTGGAAGGCGATGAAGATCAGGCGGAAGGTGTACAGCGAGGTCATGAACGCACCGACCAGACCGGCATAAAGCAGGTACTGATGACCGCTGGCGAACGCTTCCCAGAGGATTTCGTCCTTGGAGTAGAAACCCGCAGTGACCAGTGGCAAGGCCGACAGCGCTGCGCCGCCGACGATGAAGCTGGCGTAGGCCAATGGCAGTTTCTTCCACAGACCGCCCATCTTGAAGATGTTCTGCTCGTGGTGGCAGGCAACGATCACCGCACCGGACGCGAGGAACAGCAGCGCCTTGAAGAAGGCGTGGGTCATCAGGTGGAAAATCGCGCCGTCCCATGCACCCACGCCCAGCGCCAGGAACATGTAGCCGATCTGGCTCATGGTCGAGTAGGCGAGGATACGTTTGATGTCGGTCTGCACCAGTGCGGCGAAACCCGCCAGCACCAGGGTCACGCCGCCGACAATGCCGACCAGATGCAGGATGTCCGGAGCGAGGATGAACAGGCCGTGGGTCCGCGCGATCAGGTAAACGCCCGCGGTCACCATGGTGGCGGCGTGGATCAGTGCCGACACCGGAGTAGGACCGGCCATCGCATCCGCCAGCCAGGTTTGCAGCGGCAGTTGCGCGGATTTACCGACAGCACCGCCCAGCAGCATCAGTGTGGCCAGAACGATCCAGAAATCACCGACCTTGAAGTGCTGTGGTGCACGGACCAGCAGTTCCTGAATGTTCAGCGTGCCCAGCTGCTGGAACAGAATGAACAGGCCGATGGCCATGAACACGTCGCCGATGCGGGTCACGATGAAAGCTTTCAGTGCTGCGTTGCCGTTGTTGCGGTTGCTGTAATAGAAACCGATCAACAGGTACGAGCACAGGCCCACGCCTTCCCAACCGAAGTAGATGAACAGCAGGTTGTCGCCCAGGATCAGGAACAACATGCTGGCAATGAACAGGTTGGTGTAGGCGAAGAAGCGCGAATAGCCGTCTTCACCGCGCATGTACCACGAGGCGAACAGGTGAATCAGGAAGCCAACGCCGACCACCACACCGAGCATGGTGATGGACAGGCCATCGACATACAGGGCGAAGTTGGGTTCGAAGCCGTCCACTGACATCCAGCGCCACAGTACCATGGTCAGGTGACCGCCTTCGGGTGGCGAGACGTTGAACTGGAAGATTACGTACGCGGCAACGATGGCCGACAGGCCAATGGAGCCCACGCCGATCAGGGCTGAGAGGTTTTCCGACCATTTGCCGCGCGAAAACGACAGCAGCAGGAAACCGATCAGGGGGAATACGAAAGTCAGAAAGAGTAGGTTCATCCGCGCATCTCGCTGGCAGCGTCGATATCGAGCGTGTGGAAGCGGCGATACAGTTGCAGCAGGATCGCCAGGCCAATGCTGGCCTCGGCTGCGGCAAGGCTGATCACCAGAATGAACATGATCTGGCCGTCAGGCTGTGCCCAACGGCTGCCCGCGACCACAAAGGCCAGCGCGGCTGCGTTCATCATGATTTCCAGGCTCATCAACACGAACAGAATGTTGCGGCGTACCAACAGGCCCGCCAGGCCGAGGCAGAACAGGATGCCGGCGACCGCCAGACCATGTTCCAGAGGAATTGCTGAGTTCATGGCTTTACTCCTTCGCCTCGTTGCGGCCGACATGGAACGCCGTCACGGCTGCCGCAAGCAGCAGCATCGAGGCGAGTTCGACAACCAGCAGGTAAGGGCCGAACAGGCTGATGCCGACGGCTTTGGCGTCCACCGTGGTGTGACCGATGGAAGCGCCGGTGGAGTTGGCGAACAGCACGTAAATCAATTCCGCCAGGAGCAGGCCGCCCAGCAGAATCGGGCCGAGCCAGATGCCGGGTTTGAGCCAGGCGCGTTCTTGTTGAACCGAGGCCGGGCCCAGGTTCAGCATCATCACCACGAAGACGAACAGCACCATGATGGCGCCCGCGTAAGCGATGACTTCCAGGGCACCGGCAAACGGTGCACCGAGACTGAAGAACGTCATGGCCACGGCGATCAGCGAAATGATCAGGTAGAGCAGGGCGTGCACCGGGTTCGTGTTGGTGATCACCCGAAGGGTGGCCACCACAGCGATGCCGGATGCGAAATAGAAAGCGAATTCCATCTTTCTTCCTTAAGGCAGCAAGCTCTTGACGTTGATGGGCTGGGCTTCGTTCTGTGCATCGCCTTTCGGCTTGCCGGCGATGGCCATCCCCGCAACGCGGTAGAAGTTGTAATCAGGGTTCTTGCCGGGGCCGGAGATCAGCAGATCTTCCTTCTCGTACACCAGATCCTGACGTTTGAACTCGGCCATCTCGAAATCCGGTGTCAGCTGGATCGCGGTGGTCGGGCAAGCTTCCTCACACATGCCGCAGAAGATGCAACGCGAGAAATTGATGCGGAAGAACTCCGGGTACCAACGACCGTCGTCGGTCTCGGCCTTCTGCAGCGAGATGCAACCCACCGGGCACGCCACGGCGCACAGGTTGCACGCCACGCAGCGCTCTTCTCCGTCGGGGTCGCGGGTCAGGACGATGCGGCCACGGTAGCGCGGCGGCAGATAGACCTGCTCTTCCGGATATTGCAGGGTGTCACGCTTACGGAAGCCATGGCCGAAGACCATGATCAGGCTGCGCAGCTGGGTACCCGTACCCTTAACGATGTCGCCAATATATTTGAACATGGGTCAAATCCTCACTGAGCCGCCAGGACGACCGCAGCGGTCACCAGCAAATTGATCAGGGTCAGTGGCAAGCAGAACTTCCAGCTGAAATCCATCACCTGGTCATAACGCGGACGAGGGATCGAAGCACGCAACAGGATGAACAGCATGATGAAGAACGCGGTTTTCAGGGCAAACCACATGAACGACAGTTGCGGCAGGATATCGAACGGGCCATGCCAGCCACCGAAGAACAGGGTCACCAGCAGCGCCGAGATCAGGATGATGCCGATGTACTCACCGACGAAGAACATGCCCCATTTCATGCCGGCGTATTCAATGTGGTAACCGTCGGCCAGTTCCTGTTCCGCTTCCGGCTGGTCGAACGGGTGACGGTGAGTCACGGCGACGCCAGCGATGAAGAAGGTACAGAAGCCGAAGAACTGCGGAATGATGAACCACAGGTGATCGGCTTGGTACTTGACGATGTCGCCCATGTTGAACGAACCAACCTGCACCACGATGCCCATCAGCGACAGCCCGAGGAACACTTCGTACGACACGGTCTGCGCCGAGGCACGCAAGCTGCCCAGCAGGGCATACTTGTTGTTCGATGACCAACCGGCGAACAGCACCGCATAGACCGACAGACCGGCCATGGCGAAGAAGAACAGCAGACCGATGTTCAGGTCGGCGACTACCCAAGTCTGGGTCACCGGGATGACCGAAAACGCGATCAACAGCGCGCTCATGGCCACCACCGGCGCCAGGGTGAAGATAACCCGGTCGACGAAGGGCGGGTTCCAGTCCTCTTTAAAGAACATCTTCAGCATGTCGGCGGCGATCTGGAACATGCCGAACGGACCGACGCGGTTCGGACCGTAACGGTCCTGCCACCAGCCCAGCAGACGACGTTCGACGAAGCTGAGCAGCGCGCCGCAGACCACCACGGCGAGCAGCACCACGATGGCCTTGACGACGGCGATGATCGAGTCGATCACTTCAGGGGTGAACCAGGTCATTGAGCGGCCTCCTGCAGTGCGTCGACGGTTTTGCCGAACAACGCCGGAGGAATGCCCGCCAGACCGGACGGCAATGCCACCAGGCCTGCGCCCAGTTCTTCACTGATGCGCAGCGGCAGACGTAGCGTCTGTCCGGCAACGCTCAGGCTCAGCAGTGCGCCGTCGTTGACGCCCAGACGGTCCGCTTCGGACTTGGCCAGCGCCACATACGCCTGAGGAATGCGCTCTTGAACCGGCGCGGCTTTGGAGGAAGTCTCCTCGCTGCCGAACAGGTGATAGAACGGCACGACCTGCCAGGTTCCTTGTGCAGGGGAGAAGGCACGCGGGACATTGGCGAACCAGCCCAGCTTGTCGCCGCTGCTTTCGATCAGACGCACGCCCGGATCGCCGGCACGCAGGTGACCACCGACTTCGTCCTGGAACTTGTTCCACGCCTGTGGCGAGTTCCAGCCCGGCGACCAGGCGAACGGCACCTGGGAGCGGGGTTCGGCAGAGCCCGAGTAACCTTCCATCGAGAACGCGAACGCAGTGTCTTTGTCCTGCGGCGTACGCGGTTCGTGGACGCTGATATTGGCGCGCATGGCGGTCCGGCCGCTGTAACGAAGCGGCTCGCGAGCCAGTTTCAGGCCCTTGATGCGGAACGCAGCAGACGGCGCAGCACCGACGATGCCGGCCAGTTGCGGATTGCTGGCGGCGCAGGCGGCAGTGACGTGGTCGAGCTGAGTCCAGTCAACCGGCTGATTCAACAGGGTAGCGCGCAGGGCATGCAGCCAGCGCCAGCCTTCGTGAACCAGAATGCTTGCGTCCAGGTAAGTTGGATCAAAGACCTGGAAGAAGCGCTGGGCGCGGCCTTCCTGGCTGACCAGCGTACCGTCGCCTTCGGCAAAGCTTGCAGCCGGCAGCACCAGGTGCGCGCGGTCGGTGGTCGCGGTCTTCTGGTGATCGGCAACGATGACCACTTTGGCGGCCTTCAATGCAGCGTCGACCGTTGCCGCGTCCACGCGGGTAAACAGGTCGTTTTCCAGCACGACGATGGCGTCGGCCTGACCGGAAATCACGGCTTGCAGCGCAGCGTCGACCGAGTCGCCACCGAACAGGGTCAGGCCCATGCTGTTGGCTTCCGGCACGATCAGGCTCAGCGAACCCTGCTTGTCGCGCAGCTTCAAGGCTTTGGCGATGTTCGCCGCGGCTTCGATCAGCGCGTTCGAACCCAGCGAGGCGCCGGAGACGATCAGTGGGCGCTTGGCGTCAAGCAACGCGGTGGCAATGCGCTCGGCCAGTTCCAGCGCTTCGCTGTCCAGGCCAACAACGGCCGGAGCGCTCGGGTCGATGGCGTGGGCCACCGCGAAACCGATGCGCGCCAGGTCGTCAGGCGCCGCGTGCACGCACTCTTCGGCGATGTCGTCGAGGCGGGTGTCGGTGAGGCTGGCGATGAACAGAGGGTTCAACTCGTGCTGACCGATGTTCTTCACCGCAGCGTCAAGCCATGGCTGGACTTTCATCGCAGCGGCCATGTCTTCGGCTTTGTTCTT
This sequence comes from Pseudomonas sp. GW821-FHT07F05, assembly GCF_059418765.1. Lineage (NCBI taxonomy): Bacteria > Pseudomonadati > Pseudomonadota > Gammaproteobacteria > Pseudomonadales > Pseudomonadaceae > Pseudomonas > Pseudomonas sp. GW821-FHT07F05. The sequence goes on along the minus strand of NZ_JBWKQL010000016.1, from coordinate 98,896 downwards.
CACCGACTGACGCAAGCCGAGGGCCATGCGCGCAGCGGTCTGGGTGACGTCTTCGCCAAGGATGAACACGGCGTCGTGCTCTTCGACTTCACGCAGGGTCGGGATCGGCAGCGGGCTGTCTTTCAGCACTTCGGCGATCAGGCGCAGACGCTCCAGCTCCCCGGCTTCGATGCCCGAGTAGAAATGCTCGGCGCCGACCAGTTCGCGCAGGGCGAAGTTGCTTTCCAGGCTGGCGCGGGGCGAACCGATGCCGACGATGTTGCGCCCGCGCAGCAGGTCAGCGGCCTTGTCCAGCGCAGCGTCCAGGCCCAGCTTGATGCCTTCGGCCAGCGGCTGGCGCGGACGGTCCGTGCGGTTGACGTAGCCATAACCGAAACGGCCACGGTCGCAGAGGAAATACTGGTTCACCGAACCGTTGTAGCGGTTTTCGATACGGCGGATTTCGCCATAACGTTCGCCCGGGCTGATGTTGCAGCCGCTTGAGCAGCCGTGGCAGATGCTCGGCGAGAACTGCATGTCCCATTTCCGGTTGTAGCGCTCGGAGTGGGTCTTGTCGGTGAATACACCGGTCGGGCAGACCTCGGTGAGGTTGCCGGAGAATTCGCTTTCCAGGGTGCCGTCTTCAACGCGACCGAAGTACACGTTGTCGTGGGCGCCAAACACGCCGAGGTCAGTACCGCCGGCGTAGTCCTTATAGAAGCGCACGCAGCGATAGCAGGCGATGCAGCGGTTCATCTCGTGTGCGATGAACGGCCCCAGTTCCTGGTTCTGGTGAGTACGCTTGGTGAAGCGATAGCGGCGCTCGTTGTGGCCGGTCATCACCGTCATGTCCTGCAAATGACAGTGACCGCCTTCCTCGCAGACCGGGCAGTCGTGCGGGTGGTTGGTCATCAGCCATTCGACGACGCTGGCGCGAAACGCCTTGGATTCGTCGTCTTCGATGGAGATCCAGGTGTTGTCAGTGGCGGGCGTCATGCAGGACATGACGATACGACCACGGGTGTCGTTCTCGTCGGTGTACTGCTTGACCGCGCACTGGCGACAGGCGCCAACACTGCCAAGTGCCGGATGCCAGCAGAAATAAGGGATGTCGAGGCCCAGCGACAGACATGCCTGTAACAGGTTGTCTGCGCCATCGACTTCGAGCGCTTTGCCGTCTACGTGGATAGTGGCCATGGTTCAAAGTTCTTCGTTGGCCCGGTGTCAGCGGGCGTGGCTAATGGAATCTCGGTGCCATCCGACTCAAACAGCCTCGCGGCGTCGTCGGATGCAGGGAAGGCGGCCTTGTGAGCCGCCGACCGTTTATTGTGTTATGCGCCGACCATGGTCGGACTGATGACCTGATTGAGGTCGCCCGCACGTGTCGGTGCGATGCCTGCCTCGAATTCCGGCCGGAAGTACTTGATCGCGCTGCCCAGAGGTTCCACGGCGCCCGGTGCGTGGGCGCAGAAGGTTTTGCCTGGGCCGAGGAAGTTAACCAACCCCAGCAGCGTCTCGATATCGCCCGGTTGACCCTGGCCGTTCTCGAGGGCGCGCAGCATCTTCACGCTCCACGGCAAGCCATCGCGGCATGGCGTGCAGAACCCGCACGACTCCTGGGCGAAGAACTCTTCCATGTTGCGCAGCAGCGACACCATGTTGACCTTGTCGTCCACCGCCATCGCCAGACCGGTACCCATCCGGGTGCCGACCTTGGCCACGCCGCCGGCGTAGAACTGGCAGTCGAGGTGTTCCGGCAACAGGAAGCCGGTACCGGCGCCGCCGGGCTGCCAGCACTTGAGCTTGAAGCCGTCGCGCATGCCGCCGGCGTAGTCTTCGAACAGCTCGCGGGCCGGCAGGCCGAATGGCAATTCCCACAGGCCGGGGTTCTTCACCTTGCCGGAGAAACCCATCAGCTTGGTGCCGTGGTCTTCGCTGCCTTCGCGGGCGAGGGACTTGTACCAGTCGTTGCCGTTGTTGACGATGGCCGGGACGTTGCACAGCGTCTCGACGTTGTTTACGCAGGTCGGCTTGCCCCATACGCCAACGGCGGCAGGGAAGGGTGGCTTGGAACGCGGGTTGGCGCGACGGCCTTCGAGGGAGTTGATCAGTGCGGTTTCTTCGCCGCAGATGTAACGCCCTGCGCCGGTGTGCACGATCAGCTCGAAATCAAAACCGCTGCCGAGGATGTTCTTGCCCAGCAGGCCGGCCGCTTCGGCTTCTTTTACCGCACGGCGCAGGTGCACGGCCGCAGTGGTGTACTCGCCGCGCAGGAAGATGTAACCGCGGTAGGCCTTCAGCGCGCGTGCACTGATCAGCATGCCTTCGATCAGCAGATGGGGCTGTTGCTCCATCAGCATGCGGTCCTTCCAGGTGTTCGGCTCCATTTCATCGGCGTTACACAGCAGGTAACGGATGTTCATGGATTCGTCTTTGGGCATCAGCCCCCACTTCACGCCCGTGGGGAAGCCTGCGCCGCCGCGACCCTTAAGGCCGGAGTCTTTGACGGCCTGGACGATTTCGTCAGGCGACAGCGTGGCGAACGCTTTGCGCGCCGCTGCGTAACCGTCTTTCTTCTGGTATTCGTCGAGCCACACCGGCTCGCCGTCATCGCGCAGACGCCAGGTCAGCGGATGGGTTTCCGGAGCGCGGGTGATGAGGTTGGCGGGGCCGAAGGAAGTGATGGTCATACGTAACCCTCCAGCAGCGGGGCGACGCCCGCAGGCTGTAGATTGCCGAAAGTGTCGTCGTCGATCATGACCGCCGGCGCCTTGTCGCAGTTGCCCAGGCAGCAGGCCGGCAGCAGCGTGAAGCGGCCGTCGGCGGTGGTCTGACCCAGGCCGATGCCCAGCGTGCTCTGAATCTCGCTGACGATGTCTTCGTGACCCGCGATGAAACAGACCATGCTGTTGCAGACGCGAATGATGTGGCGGCCTACCGGCTGACGGAAGATCTGGCTATAGAACGTCGCCACGCCTTCAACGTCGCTGGCAGGGATGCCCAGCACTTCGCCGATTGCGTAGATGGCGCCGTCCGGCACCCAGCCGCGTTCCTTCTGAACAATCTTCAGGGCTTCGATGGACGCCGCGCGCGGGTCCTCGTAGTGATGCATTTCGTGCTCGATGGCCGAGCGCTCGGATTCGCTCAGGGCGAAACGGTCTGTCTGGATAAGCGTGCTGTTCATGCTTAGCGGTCCACGTCGGCCATAACGAAATCGATACTACCCAGGTACGCAATCAAGTCCGCGACCATGCTGCCTTTGATCACCGAAGGGATCTGCTGCAGGTGCGGGTAGCTTGGGGTGCGAATCCGGGTACGGTAGCTCATGGTGCCGCCGTCGCTCGTCAGGTAATAACTGTTGATGCCCTTGGTCGCTTCGATCATCTGGAAGGATTCGTTGGCCGGCATGACCGGGCCCCACGAAACCTGCAGGAAGTGGGTGATCAGGGTTTCGATGTGCTGCAGGGTGCGTTCTTTCGGCGGCGGCGTGGTCAGCGGGTGATCCGCCTTGTACGGGCCGGCTGGCATGTTGCGCATGCACTGCTCGATGATTTTCAGGCTCTGGCGCATCTCTTCGACGCGGACCATGCAGCGATCGTAGGCGTCGCCGTCGTGGGCCAGGGGCACTTCGAATTCGAAGTTCTCGTAACCCGAATACGGACGTGCCTTGCGCAGGTCGAAGTCCAGACCGGTCGCGCGCAGGCTGGGCCCGGTGACGCCCCATTCCAGCGCTTCCTTGGTGTTGTACGCAGCGACGCCGACGGTACGACCCTTGAGGATGCTGTTCTGCAGCGCTGCCTTGGTGTACTCGTCGAGACGCTTGGGCATCCAGTCGATGAAATCCTTGACCAGTTTTTCCCAGCCGCGCGGCAGGTCGTGGGCGACACCGCCGATGCGGAACCAGGCCGGGTGCAGACGGAAACCGGTGACGGCTTCGATCACGGTGTAGGCGCGCTGACGGTCGGTGAACGTGAAGAACACCGGGGTCATGGCGCCCACGTCCTGGATGTAGGTCCCCAGGAACAGCAGGTGGCTGGTGATACGGAAGAACTCGGACATCATGATGCGGATGACGTTGACCCGATCCGGCACGGTGATGCCGGCCAGTTTCTCGACCGAGAGCACGTACGGCAGGTTATTCATCACGCCGCCGAGGTAATCGATGCGGTCGGTGTACGGAATATAGCTGTGCCAGGACTGGCGCTCGGCCATTTTCTCGGCGCCACGGTGGTGGTAACCGATGTCCGGCACGCAGTCGACGATCTCTTCGCCGTCCAGCTGCAGGATGATGCGGAACGCACCGTGGGCCGAAGGGTGGTTCGGGCCCAGGTTGAGGAACATGTAATCCTCATTGGTGCCGGAACGCTTCATGCCCCAGTCTTCCGGACGGAAACGCGCGGCTTCCTCTTCCAGTTGCTGCTTGGCCAGCGTCAGGCTGTAGGGATCGAACTCGGTGGCACGGGCCGGAAAGTCCTTGCGCAGCGGGTGACCTTCCCAGGTCGGCGGCATCATGATGCGGGTCAGGTGCGGGTGGCCCGGGAAGTCGATCCCGAACATGTCCCAGACTTCACGCTCGTACCAGTTGGCGTTCGGCCAGATGCCGGTCACGGTCGGCATGCTCAGGTCGCTTTCGGACAGCGCGACCTTGATCATGACGTCGCTGTTACGTTCTATCGACATCAAGTGATAGAACACGGTGAAGTCAGCGTCGGGCAGGCCACGGCGCTTGGTGCGCAGGCGCTCGTCGACGCCGTGCAGGTCGTACAGCATCACGTACGGCTTGGGCATCTGACGCAGGAAGGTCAGGATTTCGATCAGCCGGGCACGTTGCACCCACAGCACGGGCATGCCAGTGACGGTGGACTGGGCGCTGAAGGCTTCAGCGCCAAAACGGTTATGGAGTTCAACGACGACCTCTTGGTCGTCAGCCTTGTGAGGCGGGATGTACAGAGCGGTGTCTGCAGTCATAGGTCTCGATCGCTATCGGTCAACGTACAGAATGAACCCAGGTTCAGGCTTCTTTTTGTAAAAGAAAAACTGGATCAGACTTCGTCGGGGCTGCGCAGGTTGGTCACCGCAATACGCTGTTCGCGGCGCTGTTCCTTCTGCGACGGCATCTCGGCGCGATAAACGCCCTGATCACCGACGACCCAGGAAAGGGGACGACGCTCCTGGCCAATGGATTCCTGCAACAGCATCAAGCCTTGCAGAAATGCCTCTGGACGGGGCGGGCAGCCGGGCACGTAAACATCCACAGGGAGGAATTTATCCACGCCCTGAACCACGGAATAGATGTCATACATGCCACCGGAGTTGGCACAGGCGCCCATGGAGATGACCCACTTGGGCTCCAGCATTTGCTCATAGAGGCGCTGGATGATCGGGGCCATCTTCAGAAACGGGGTGCCGGCGATGACCATGAAATCCGCTTGGCGCGGCGATGCCCGGATCACTTCAGCGCCGAATCGCGCGATGTCGTGGGGCGCCGTGAAGGCGGTGGTCATTTCCACATAGCAGCACGACAGGCCGAAGTTGTACGGCCAAAGGGAGTTCTTGCGACCCCAGTTGACCGCGCCATTCAGCACGTCTTCGAGCTTGCCCATGTAGATGTTTTTGTGGACTTGGTCTTCTAACGGATCGGAAACGACTTCGCGTTCGCCGATGGGGTACTGCTCGTTAGGAGCATCCGGGTCGATCCTGGTGAGATTATATTGCATTGCCAAAGCCTCATTGTTTTAGCTTCGCCTGCCGGTTACGACGACCAACGGGAGCCCAATCGAGCGCCCCTACCCGCCATAGGTAGACAAGACCTGCCAACAGAATTGCTATGAAAACGAGCGCTTCGGCGAAGCCGGTCCAGCCGCTTTCGCGGACGGACACAGACCAGGCGTACAGAAAGAGGGCTTCAATGTCGAAAATCACGAAGAGCATCGCGACCAGATAGAATTTTGCCGAGAGCCGCAGACGGGCGCCGCCGGTGGGCAGCATGCCGGATTCGAACGGTTCGTTTTTACTGCGGCCCCAGGCTTTGGAACCCAGCAGGCTGGAAAGGCCGAGCATGAAGGCGCAGAGGCCGACGACACCAAGGAGAAACACGGCGAAGCCCCAATTGTGGGCAATCAATCCTGTCGAGTCGGGCATGCTGGCAGTCCTTAACAGAGAGCAAAGGTCTCTGGGCTTGGAAAAGAAGTAGAAGCAGTGACGATATGTCGCAGTGCGATCAATTCCGGGATTTTATGTGCAAAAGGAGGGCAAGTAAATTTTCTGCATCAAATTTATTCGCAGGATTAATGAGATAGGTCACGGTTTTCATGCTTAGCCCCAGCGGGGGCGGGCATCGAAGAGGGTTTGGAGAAATCTGTTTCTTACGGCGCGGCGACAGTTCGGCCTGACTTAAATGATAATAAATATCATTTGGCGGCTCTATTTGATGTGTGTCACTGGAAGGTGACGAAGTTCCCGTTTAATTAGCCGGGAGAGGAAGACGGTTATTGAGTGTGTGGTTAATTAACTTTTAGGCGCTGATTTGAGTTGTCTATCGTTAATAGTTGACTGGCAACGTAGGTTAAATCCCTCACTGTCATCAGAAAGCCGCCCGTAGGCGGCCTCTGAATTCCTATTGCGTAGTGGCTTAATGGAACTGTTCTTCTTCCGTCGAGCCCGTCAGTGCGGTCACTGAAGACTTGCCGCCCTGAATGACCGTGGTCATGTCATCGAAGTAGCCGGTGCCCACTTCCTGCTGGTGCGCTACGAAGGTGTAGCCCTTGGCGGCGTCGGCAAACTCCTGTTCTTGCAGTTTCACGTAGGCGGTCATGTCGTTGCGGGCGTAGTCGTGCGCCAGGTTGAACATGCTGTGCCACATGTTGTGGATGCCGGCCAGCGTGATGAACTGATGCTTGTAGCCCATTGCCGACAGCTCGCGCTGGAATTTGGCGATGGTCGCGTCGTCCAGATTCTTCTTCCAGTTGAAGGAGGGCGAGCAGTTATAGGACAGCAGCTGATCCGGGTATTCCTTTTTGATCGCTTCGGCGAAGCGACGGGCCTCGTCCAGATCCGGCTTGGCGGTTTCACACCAGATCAGATCGGCATATGGCGCGTACGCCAGGCCGCGGGCAATCGCCTGGTCGAGGCCGGCTCGTACTTTGTAGAAGCCTTCCGGCGTGCGGGTGCCGGTCACGAACGGCTGGTCATACGGGTCGCAGTCCGAGGTCAGCAGGTCTGCGGCGTTGGCATCGGTACGCGCCAGAATGATGGTCGGCACGCCGGCAACGTCAGCCGCCAGGCGGGCAGCCACCAGTTTCTGTACGGCTTCCTGGGTGGGAACCAGCACCTTGCCGCCCATGTGACCGCATTTTTTCACGGACGCCAGTTGGTCTTCGAAGTGCACGCCGGCAGCGCCTGCCTCGATCATGCTCTTCATCAGTTCGTAGGCGTTAAGCACGCCGCCGAAACCGGCTTCGGCGTCGGCCACGATCGGCGCGAAGTAATCGATATAGCCTTCGTCGCCCGGGTTCTTGCCGGCTTTCCATTGGATCTGGTCAGCACGGCGGAACGAGTTATTGATGCGCTTGACCACGGTTGGCACAGAGTCCACCGGGTACAGCGACTGATCGGGGTACATCGATTCGGCGGAGTTGTTGTCCGCCGCGACTTGCCAGCCAGACAGGTAAATCGCCTGGATGCCGGCTTTGACTTGTTGCACGGCCTGACCGCCGGTGAGGGCGCCCATGCAGTTGACGAAATCCTTGTCGGGTCGGAAGGACGGCTTGGCGCCCTGGGTCACCAGGTTCCACAGCTTGTCAGCGCCCAGCTTTGCAAACGTGTGTTCAGGCTGAACCGAGCCACGCAGGCGGACGACGTCAGCAGCGGAGTAGGTGCGGGTTACGCCTTTCCAGCGTGGATTCTCGGCCCAGTCTTTCTCGATGGCTGCAATTTGTTGTTCGCGTGTCAGTGCCATGGGGTAAACCTCGTTGCTTGGTGTTGTGGGTCTTGAGGTGAAGCTCCTTGCTTCGCCGGCGCCGGGTTTCTTCAAGGCGCACTGATGGCTGCTCACTGAATCGGAAAGCATGGATTCTCAGTCAGATTTTTTCGCCATCAGGATGATGAGGCGATGAAGCTGCCTTTTGGGCGGAAATGACGCTAATCGGCACGAACATGCTGAGTTCGAGCGCGATCAGGAGGCGTTCTGCACGACCTCCGATCAGCGGGAGCGAGGCCATCATGCCTCGCCGATTTTGCCTCGTCAAATATTTTGTAGTGCTTTTTTGAGAGCACTACATCCTTCGTCTAATGCGACTTGTCGGTCAGTTTCAGGCGTGTGAGTGCTGAGAAGGGGAAGTCAGCGTGGATACTGGGCGGTCACGGTATGGAGGCAGGATGTAGTGCCGGATCGGGCACTACATAATTGGCGGTATCTAACAGGAATAGCACGGATGGCCACGGTCCATGTGGGAGCGAGCTTGCTCGCGAAAGCCTTTTGTCAGCCACCAGAGAGCCATTGGTTGTACCGGCCACTTCGTGAGCAAGCTCACTCCCACAAGGTGTGCGCAATAACTGGCGATCACATCATCTCAATCCAGGCTATCAACCTTCACCCGCAGCTGCATGTCATTGCTGCCCTGTGTCGAATAGCGTCGGACGACGCCATGCTCGTCGGCGCGGGACTGATCGCTGGCGCCGGCCAGCGTGATCCACTCACCCAGCCGACCGCTGACTTGCGTGTCGGTGCTCTGCACCTTGATCGCGTCGGCCTGTTGCTGGCTCATGCGGTCGTTGTTGGTGCTGATGCTCAGGTGGACGATGTCACCGGTGACCGTCGCGGTGACGTAGAAGCCCTGGGTCACGTTTCGATACTGCGTGTTGGTCTGCGGGTAGCCATAGCCATCGGACTGCACCGTGGTGATCGGTATGCTCTGGCCCATCTGAATCAGCGCCGGCGTCCCTTCGTTGGCCTGAACCTGTTGCACGCCACCGTCGCGACTGGCGGTGCCGTAATTCTGGATGCGCGTGCGGCCGTCGGCGCTGATGCGTCCGTCCTGGGAACGCACGGTGCCATTGACCGAGTAACCCTGGTCGCTCTGGACCGTGCTGTCACTGGTGTCGACGCTGATCATCAGTCGCTTGGGCGCGGTATCGAGTTGACCGAGCAGGTCACGCAGTTCGCTGATCTTGTCCGGTTCGGCGTTGACGATCAGCTTGTTGCCATAGGCATTGACGCTGCCTTCGTTACCAAGGAAAGACTTTGCGGTGGGCAGCAGATCGTCGGTGGTGCGGTAATTCAGGGGGATGACTTCAGTGGCGGCCGCAGCCGTGAAGCTGCAAGCCAACAACAGTGAAGCGAGGAGGGTGCGTAATGACATCGATGTGGTCTCCGCGAGGGGCGCGTCTGAACGACGAGTTTGCCAGTTTGTCGGCCCGCGCAGCACCAAGTTGAATCGCGGGCAGCAAAACGCCCCGGTGCTCGCGTTTCAGCATAGACAGCTGAGGCGCGAACGCCGGGGCGCCGGGTGCAGCTATGGGCAATCAGTGCGAGTCGCGCACCATATCCACGTGGGGCAGGCCGGCTTCGAGGAACTCGTCGCTGACCACGCTAAAGCCGAAGCGCTCGTAGAGTGCCGTGGCATGAACCTGAGCGCTGAGCCGCTGCTGTTTCAGGCCGCGGCGCTCTGCTTCGGCGAGGATCGCGGTGATCAACGCTTCACCCACGTTCAGGCCACGCCAGTCCTTGAGCACGGACAACCGGCCGAACTCACCATCCGGCAACAGGCGCGCGGTGCCCACGGCGTAATCGCCTTCCAGCGCCAGAAAATGCAGAGCGTCTGCATCTTCCGAGTCCCATTCCAGTTCGGGCGGCACCGACTGCTCGGACACGAATACAGCGTCGCGAATGCGCCGGATGTCGGCGTTGTCTTTCTGCCAGTCGGCTACCCGTACGTGGATCTTATTCATCAGCAAACCCCAGACTTCCTTGTTTGACCAGCTCACAGAGCAGGTTACGTCCATCGTCATCTGCCAGCCATTGGCCCAGATTGTCGATATGCAGCGCATCGGCTGCACAGATCATTTTCAACAGTTCGCGCAGATGGCCCGGCAACAGACGGCTCTGACCGCTGGCGAACAGCAGCAGGTCGTCGTCGACTTCCGACCACGCCAGTCGCGCGCTCGGGTTGCGGATCAGCACGGCGCCCTGTTCCAGACTGTCGAGCAGCTCGCTCTCGGCCAGTTCCGGGCCGACCACCAGCTCGGGATAACGAGGCTCGGTCATGAACTGGCCGAACCAGGTCAGCAGCAGGCGCTCGTCACCCATGTGCTCGGCCAGCAAGCCTTTCAGGCGGTCGAGGGCATCACGCTGAATCTGGTGCGGATCGCTCACCGGTTGCGCGTCGGCATCGGTGTAGCGTTCTTCTTCAGACATGAACTGGCTGAGGAAGTCCGTGAAGTGGGTCAGCACTTCAGCGGCGCTTGGCGCGCGGAAGCCCACCGAATACGTCAGGCACTCATCCACGGCGACGCCGCAGTGGGCCAGACGCGGGGGCAGATAGAGCATGTCGCCCGGTTCCAGCGTCCACTCGTCGGTACCCTGGAAGTCGGCGAGGATGCGCAGGTCGGCGTGCTCGAGCAGTTGGCTCTCGGCGTCGCACATCTGACCGATCTGCCAGTGACGCTTGCCGTGACCCTGCAGCAGGAACACGTCGTAGTTGTCGAAATGCGGACCCACGCTGCCGCCTGGCGCGGCGTAGCTGATCATCACGTCATCGATGCGCCAGCTCGGCAGGAAGCGGAAGTTTTCCAGCAGTTCGCTGACTTCAGGCACGAACTGATCCACGGCCTGGACCAGCAAGGTCCACTCACGCTCCGGCAGTTTGCTGAATTCGTCTTCGGCGAACGGGCCGCGGCGCAGCTCCCACGGGCGCTCGCCTTTCTCGATGACCAGGCGCGATTCAACTTCTTCTTCCAGCGCCAGGCCCGCCAGTTCGTCGGCGTCGATCGGGCTCTGGAAATCCGGAATGGCCTGACGGATCAGCAAAGGTTTCTTCTGCCAGTAGTCACGCAGGAACTCGCGCGCTGTGATGCCACCTAGGAGCTGAAGAGGGATGTCAGGATTCATGTGTAACCTATTGAAAAAACGAGTTTTTACGACGGGAATAAAAACGCCCGGCTCAGCCGGGCGTTCAGAGCGTGTGCAGTGCGGTCAGATGCGCTTGGCTTGCGCCACGGCGTTGCCGATGTAGTTCGCCGGCGTGAGCTTTTTCAGCTCGGCCTTGGCTTCGGCAGGCATGTCCAGACCGTCGATGAAGGTCAACAGTGCTTCAGGGCCGATGCCCTTGCCGCGCGTTAGTTCCTTGAGCTTCTCGTACGGGTTCTCGATGTCGTAGCGACGCATGACCGTCTGGATCGGCTCGGCCAGGACTTCCCAGCAAGCGTCCAGATCGGCGGCGATCTTCTGCTCGTTGAGCTCCAGCTTGCCGATGCCTTTCAGGCTCGCTTCGTAGGCAATCACGCTGTGAGCGAAGCCCACGCCGAGGTTGCGCAGCACAGTGGAGTCGGTCAGGTCACGCTGCCAACGGGAGATTGGCAATTTGCTGGCCAGATGCTGGAACAGCGCGTTGGCGATGCCGAGGTTGCCTTCGGAGTTTTCGAAGTCGATCGGGTTGACCTTGTGCGGCATGGTCGACGAGCCGATTTCGCCGGCGATGGTGCGCTGCTTGAAATAGCCCAGGGAGATGTAGCCCCAGATGTCGCGGTCGAAGTCGATCAGGATCGTGTTATAGCGGGCGATCGCGTCGAACAGCTCGGCGATGTAGTCGTGCGGCTCGATCTGCGTGGTGTAGGGGTTGAAGCCCAGACCCAGCTCGTCTTCGATGAAGGCGCGGGCGTTGGCTTCCCAGTCGATGTCCGGGTAGGCCGACAGGTGCGCGTTGTAGTTGCCGACGGCGCCGTTGATCTTGCCCAGCAGCGGCACGGCAGCGACTTGAGCGATCTGGCGTTCAAGGCGGTAAACGACGTTGGCCAGTTCCTTGCCCAGGGTGGTCGGCGAGGCTGGCTGACCGTGGGTGCGCGACAGCATCGGCACGGCGGCGAAGCGGATCGCCAGCTCGCGGATCGACTCGGCGATTTCCCGCATCAGCGGCAGCAGCACGGTGTCGCGGCCTTCACGCAGCATCAGCGCGTGGGACAGGTTGTTGATGTCTTCGCTGGTGCAGGCGAAGTGGATGAACTCGCTGACCTTGGCCAGCTCCGGCAACTTGGCCGCCTGCTCCTTGAGCAGGTACTCGATGGCCTTGACGTCGTGGTTGGTGGTGCGCTCGATCTCTTTCACGCGCTCGGCATGCTCGAGAGCGAAATCGTTAGCCAGGGCATCGAGGAGGGCGTTGGCTTCGGCGGAGAATGCCGGCACTTCAGGGATTTGCGGGTGAGCCGCCAGGCGTTGCAGCCAGCGTACTTCCACCAGGGCGCGGAAACGGATCAGGCCGTACTCGCTAAAAATCGGGCGCAGGGCCTGGGTTTTGCCGGCGTAGCGGCCATCTACAGGGGAAACCGCAGTGAGCGAAGAAAGCTGCATGGGGTGTTCTCGGACTGTCAGGCGACGAAAAGGGGCGCGTATCATACATGAAAATTCCGGTCAGCCGAGGCTGGCTGACCGTTATGACTCGCGCGATGTCAGGTTCGGAGCGGGCTGAATGGGGTTGGCCACTCAGCGGTGAAGCAATGGATACAGTTCTTTCAATAACTTGCGGCGGCTGACGACCAGTTGCCAGCGGTGGCCGCCCACTTGTCGCCAAAGTCGCGCGCACCGAATACCGGCGAGTAACAGCGCGCGGATTTTCGAGGCATTGTTGGGTTGCTGCAGATTGCGCATGTCGCCGTGGACCTGAATCCGCTGACGCAAGGTGCTCAGGGTGTCCTGATACAGCGCGCCGCTGGCGGCAATGACGTTTTCGTGCGCGATACCGAAATGCTCGACCTGGGATTTGATCTGCGGCAGGCGCTTGCCGATGGTGTCGAGCATGTCCTCACGCTTGGACAGTTGACGTTCCAGGCCCAGCATCGCCAGGGCATAACGCAGGGGTTCCCGTTGCAGCGTGGCCGGATCGCGTTCCAGAGCGCTGGCGAGGGCGCGATAGCCCTCGTGCAGATTCAGGTCGTCGCCACCGAACACGTCCAGCGTGTCTTTCGGGTCCATGACCAGCAGCGTGCCCATCAGGCAGCCAACAGCCGCCTCACCGGCCTGGCCGGTCTTGGCGATGCGATCGACCAGCACAGCGGCCTGAAAGACTCCGGCCAGGGCGACAAGTTGTTCCTGAATCGGGGTCATCAACGTGCATCCCTGGTGTGCCACGGCTCGGCGATTTCGATAACGCCGCCGCCGAGGCAGACCTCGCCGTCGTAAAACACCACGGACTGGCCCGGCGTCACGGCGCGTTGCGGTTCGTCGAAGGTGGCGCGATAGCCGGTCTCGGTACGTTCCAGGGTGCAGGTTTGGTCGCTCTGGCGGTAACGCACTTTGGCGGTCAGCTGGCGCGGGCTGCTGAGGTCGATCGGATTGACCCAGTAGATCTCCGACGCGAGCAGGGCGCGGGAGAACAGCCACGGGTGTTCGTTGCCCTGGCCGACGATCAGCTCGTTGTGCTCCAGATCCTTGACCAGCACGTACCACGGCTCATCGCCGGCGTCCTTCAGTCCGCCGATGCCCAGGCCCTGGCGCTGGCCGATGGTGTGGTACATCAGGCCGGCATGCCGACCGATGACCTCGCCCTCGGTGGTCTTGATTTCGCCGGGCTGCGCAGGCAGGTATTGCTTGAGGAAGTCGGTGAAACGACGCTCGCCGATGAAGCAAATACCGGTCGAGTCCTTCTTCTTCGCGGTCGCCAGCTGGTATTTCTCGGCGATGGCACGCACCTCGGGCTTCTCCAGTTCACCGACCGGGAACAGGGTCTTGGCGATCTGCTCACCGCCGACGGCATGCAGGAAGTAGCTCTGGTCCTTGTTCGGGTCCAGGCCCTTGAGCAGTTCGGTGCGGCCGTCGATGTCGCGGCGGCGCACGTAGTGCCCGGTGGCAATCAGGTCAGCGCCGAGCATGAAGGCGTAGTCGAGAAAGGCTTTGAACTTGATCTCGCGGTTGCACAGGATGTCCGGGTTCGGCGTGCGCCCGGCTTTGTATTCTTCGAGGAAATGCTCGAAGACGTGATCCCAGTACTCGGCCGCGAAATTCACGGTGTGCAGTTTGATACCGATCTTGTCGCACACGGCCTGGGCGTCCGCGAGGTCGTCCATGGCGGTGCAGTATTCCGTTCCGTCGTCTTCTTCCCAGTTCTTCATGAACAGGCCTTCCACCTGGTATCCCTGCTCCATGAGCAGAAGGGCGGAGACCGAAGAATCCACGCCGCCGGACATGCCGACAATGACGCGCTTCTTTTCTGTATCGGAAAAGGCTGAATCAGACATAGGAATTCGATTGGGTAGCAGCAGGAAAGGGCGCGATTCTAGCAGGGAGTCGGCGCCAAGGCTAAAAGCTATTCAGTTGCACAGACGCATGGGATGAGCAGGACCGGCTTCAGCCGGGAAAGGGCCAGTCAGTCGCGTACAACGTCCAGACTGTGAATCGGGCCTGCCAGGTAGTCGTCGATGCAGCGCAATACCAGCTTGCTGCGCCAGCGCTCCGGTTGACGGGCGAGTTCATCGCGGCTGAACCAGGGCGCGCCGACGATGCCGGTGTCCAGCGCACGTTCGGGGTGGTGCCGCGTTGCTTTGGCCGAAAAGCACACGCGCTGGTAGGTCACGCCATTCGATGGGGCTGTGTACAGGTAAATGCCGACGACGCCCGTCAGTTCGACGTCCCAGCCGGTTTCTTCCAGCGTTTCGCGGATGGCCGCTTCGCGCAACGTTTCATCAGGCTCGAGGTGCCCGGCAGGCTGATTGAGCACGAGCTTGCCGTTTTTCAATTCTTCGACGAACAGGAAACGGCCATCGTCTTCGATGACGGTTGCGACGGTGATGTGGGGGTGCCAGGTCATGGATAGCTCGGAGAATATAAATAAGGTTTCGGAGCATAGCCGCTACAGTGACCTGCCTCAAACCCGTCCTCTTGGCTACCGTTGGTCTTATCCAGCATTTGCTTTTCTTGCCAGGGAAAAATAGTGCTTAACTGAAAGATAAGGTTGTTGTATCAGTGCGCAAGTCCGCATTCATTGAGTGCCGGATAGGGTCGCCCGTTATAAATGGAGAAGTACATGAACACTATGGATGTTGATAAAGGCCGGTCGTGCGCTTGCCGGTATGTAGACGTTATTGAATGGCGACCTATCGTTTTTGGGGTGATACTTCTAATTGGATTAATGCAAAGAGGGTGGGCGGGGCCGCTTGAAGTGGCAGGCGAGCAGCGGGGCAGTGCAACAGTGTCGCCGGAGGTAATATTACAAGCCAAAGACCGCAGTCTTCAGAAACCTGAACCCGACCACGCCGGAGTGGGCAACAGCGCGCCATACATTCGAGATTTTTCCAAGCCCTATAATGAATATGTCTGGGTAACGGCTCATAACGGTTATCTGAATGACTTGGACGAACAGTTGGAGCGAGGTGTTCGCGGATTGATGTGGGACGTTCACCCCTTCAGGCTGGGGGCCTATCCCGACTACTGGACTGAGGCCTATTTGTGTCATGAAACCTTGGGCGGTTACGAGGAGAGTCCGTGCGCTCCTGCATCCAAAACAAGAAAACCATTCAAGGACGAACTGCAAAAAGTCATGCGGTTTCTTGATAAGGAAGAGAATAAATCCGCTGTCGTTACTATATTGCTGCAAGATCGAGTCGAACGCCGATTTATCGAAGAGGCCTTTGCCAGCGTGCCTGGTTTGTCGGACTACGTATTTGATGTTAGAGACTACATTCGCGATGATCATTGGCCAACGTTGCAGCAAATAATCGACAGTCACAAAAGGATCATCTTTTTCGTTGAGAACCTCAATGGTGAGTATTCAACGCCGGCCAAGCCTGTCTACCTGGCGAAGGGTTCAAATTTCAAGGTGGAGAATACCTATGATCTGGGATCTACAACCTCTGATAACTGGGAGTGTGTTACTCGCTGGTCAGACATCCCGCTGACAACTCCTTACGCCTCGGAAGTCGGGTTTACATCGTGGCCCAGGCTTTTTACCCTGAATCAGTTCCACACGTTGTTTTCCTCCCCCGCCCATGCCGCCCAGATCGACAATAATTTAACGTGGCTGGAACACCGGATTGACCGTGCGTGCGCGGTCGCAAATGAGAAACGGTTGATTCCCAACTTCCTCGCTCTGGATTACTCCCAAGTGGGTGATGCGGTCGCCTATGCCGGTGCATTGACCGAGGGCGGCGTCTACTTCTATGAGGATAACAACGGTGTCTCCGAGGCTCATCCAGATTCAACGCTTCACGCAGGGCCCACCAGTGCTTTGAACTCAGACGTCGTCTGCGTCTTGCCCACCAGTGTCGAGTGGGATATTCGCTTAAAAGCTGCAGGGTGCGAGAACGACGAAATTCGATCCCTTGCACTTAGAGGTGTCAAGAAAGGCACCAGTATAAAAGTCTTCGATCAACCTAATGCGAGCAAGTCGGACGACTACACCGTCATCAACGTGTTGCGTGACATCGGGCTCAGCGAGCGAGTCGTGGTGGGCAGCTATGAGCGCTCTTACACCAACGCAGATGTAGAGGTGACCTATCACCCTCACAACGGTCTTGATGGCAAGGTCTCACACATCATTATCGAGCCCGAGACAGGCAGCATCATGCCTAAAATAAAATTGGCTGACGACAGCGACAATGACGTTTGCTCTGTTCCGGTGGATGCGGCCATTTCATTTGAGTTGGGCGGAAATGGTGATGCTTATGGATGTTCAAACGATGATGCCCAGTCCTTTGTGCTGACGGGGGCTTTAGCTGGCAGCACTATCACGCTCTTTGGTACTAAAGATGCGTCCGAAACCTGTTCGCAGGGTTGCGTCAGATTATTTGTACGCAAAGACATGACCGCTCCCTTCAGCATTGCCAATCTGGACAGATTCGGTGCGAGCACGGAAAGTGCTGACGGATCGGTATTGGCTGTTCGATATGGGGGCGATCAGCAACTGGCGGGCAAGGTCTCTTATATGAAGGTGTCACTGGACAGCTTTACGGGCCAGGACGTCGTGCCAACAAGTGCGGAGGCCGATGGCTCTTTTGGTAGTTGGGGGGCTAAAGCTCAGTGCCCGGTCGGCCGGTTTGCCTGGGGGTTCAGTTTGAAAATCGAAAAGAACCAGGGTAGCGGAGATAACACCGGGCTCAACTCAGTCAGAATGTTTTGTTCAGAAGACGCTCAGTCGAATCCGATCGAGAGTGCGGGAGGAAGCTGGGGGGACTGGAGTGCGACGTATAAGTGCACCCCTTCGAACGGGCCGCTCAAGGGTTTTGCCATGAGGACGCTGTGGCCCAGAGATCACAGCGACGAGGTGGTCGCAACCGACCTCATCGGCGTCTGCCAGGACGGTACCCGAATTGGCGGAGCCATGCCTGAAGATTGGGGAGTCTGGAGCAGCGATTTTATCTGTCCTGCGGATCTGTACGCCGCAGGGTTCATAACGCGGCTCGAGGGTTATCAGGGGGAGGGTGACGACACTGCCCTGAACGGCATGAGGATGTATTGTGCCCGCAGCTTTGACGAGGTGTTGCCCACAAAGCCGGTCATACAGCAAGTGACCCCTGGAACGTCTGTGATCTACTGGGACGATTCCGTGAACCAGGATGGCATCGCCGAGTTCGAGATATCGGGTGATGGTCGAGTATTGGGGAGTACCCACACCAACTTCTATGAATTCAACACGCAAGGCATCAGTGAGGTGTCCGTCGTAGCGGTCGATTTCGATGGCAATCGTTCTGCGCCCTCATCCGTGGCGGTTCCGGGGTTCGATGCCACACCGCCCGCCACGCCGACAGGGCTGAAGGTCGTCAATCACCAGGACGGGTTGTTTGAAATAAGCTGGGATGAGATCGCGGGCTCCGCAAGCAGCCTGGCATATGAGATTTCCTACGATGGACAGGTGCAAGGGGTAACGCCTGAAACGTCGATAGCGATCGACGAAGCTGTCATACCGCTCAACTTCATGCTGGCCGTTCGTGCTCACAAGTTTAATGACACTTATTCGGCGCCCGTATCCCTGTTTATCGACAGGACCCCACCTCAGTCACCTTCAGGCTTGAGTTTCAGTGACCTGCAAAGCCACTCGTTGAAATTGAGTTGGGCCGCGTCGTCTGACGAGACGAAAATGAAGGGGTACGCGGTTTACAGGGATGGCAGCCTGTTGGCCGAGACCGCAGGCACGACATTCACTGTCGAGGGGTTGGAGATCGGTGTGAACTACACCTTCACTGTCCAGGCCAGGGACGCCGCTGATAACCAGTCAGCGGTTGTTTCTGTGTTCGTTGATCGTGAAGCGCCGTCTACGCCCCGTGACATTGAATACAGCGATGTGACACCGACGTCGCTGAAACTTTCATGGCTTCCCTCCGACGATAATGTGGGTGTCGTCGGGTATCGCATTGTGCGGGACGATGGCGCGACCTTCGATACCAAAACCCCCGACTACCACGACACCACGCTTAAACCCCTGACGACTTATCGTTACAGTGTGAGCGCCTACGACGCCAACCTTAATCAATCGCAGCCCACGATGCTTTTAGTGGATCGCGAACCACCGTCAGCGCCGTCCGGGGCCCGATACAGCGAGGACACAGGCACCACGTTGCTTATCCAGTGGACCGCCTCCACCGATGATGTCGGCGTAACGGGTTACCACATCTACCGAGATGATCTGCCTGAGGCCATCGGTGAAACTGATCTGACGACGTTCACTGCATCGGGCCTGACCCCCGCAACGACCTACACCTTTCACCTGGAAGCGTTCGATGCCGCCGGTAATCAATCTGCCCGCGCCCTGCTGCTTGTTGATCGGGTTGCGCCAGTGCTTGCGCCGTTCTTCTATGCCTACGGCGCGAATGGTGCTGAAACAGACACGCCACTGTTGAAGTGGGAGGACGCAACCGACGACACCGACGTGGCCGGCTACGAACTATCGGTGGATGGAAACGTAGTACAAACCGCCAGCGAAAGACCCGTCAAGACCGCCGATCTGGGCCTCAGCACTGGCGAAAACCATACCTTTGGTCTTAGGGCCTATGATGCGGCGGGTAACTATTCAGCCCCTAAGGAGCTCGTGATGTATCACGGCCGCCCCTCGATGCCGATAGACTTAAAAGGCACGTTAATGCCAGGTGGTGGGGTCATCTTCGATTGGGACAGGGGTGATCCGTCAACCACCCTGTATTCAATCCAGACAGACGCAGGGGTTGAGACCGAGCAACCTGACGTTCGATTCCCCACATTGGTCAATGAGGCGCTTGACCCCCCTTCGGTCGCCGTGAAGCTAGAGGCCATCAACAGCGAAGGCGTCAAATCGTTAAGTATTTTCTGCAAGAAAACGGATCCAGCCACGCCTACCTTTGACCGCTGTGAGCCCAGCGATTACACGAACACCAGGCATACGCTCAACGTGAAGCCTTCCCGGCCATAGCAATGCCAGGCCGTTTTGCCGGCCTCAGTGACCTGCAAAAAAAAAGAAACCCGGCACGAGGCCGGGTTTCGTTTTGCATCCTTGCAGTACTGCGTAGCGCTTACCGTCTTACTTCAACGCATTGATCGCGTCATTCAGGGTCTTGCTTGGGCGCATGGCGTTGCTGGCCAGTTCCGGGGTAGGGAAGTAGTAGCCGCCGATGTCCAGTGGCTTGCCCTGCACGCTGTTCAGCTCGGCGACGATGGTCGCTTCGTTGTCAGCCAGGGTTTTTGCCAGCTCCGTGAACTTGGCTTGCAGCGCCGTATCGTCGGTCTGTGCCGCCAGAGCCTGAGCCCAGTAGGTGGCCAGGTAGAAGTGGCTGCCACGGTTGTCGATACCGCCGACCTTGCGCGATGGCGACTTGTTGTTGTCCAGGAACTGACCGGTGGCCTTGTCCAGAGCAGTGGCAAGTACCAGCGCTTTCGGGTTGTCGTAGACGTTGCCCAAGTGCTCGAGGGAAGCGGCCAGTGCCAGGAATTCGCCCAGGGAATCCCAGCGCAGGAAGTTCTCTTCGTTCAGCTGTTGAACGTGCTTCGGCGCCGAACCACCTGCGCCGGTTTCGAACAGACCACCGCCACTCATCAGCGGCACGATGGACAGCATCTTGGCGCTGGTGCCCAGCTCCATGATCGGGAACAGGTCGGTCAGGTAGTCGCGCAGCACGTTGCCGGTCACCGAAATGGTGTCCTTGCCAGCGCGAATACGCTCCAGGGAAACCTTCATCGCGTCGACCGGCGACTGGATGCTGATGTCCAGGCCTGCCGTGTCGTGATCCTTCAGGTAGTGCTCGACCTTCTTGATCATCGCCGCATCGTGAGCGCGCTCAGGGTCCAGCCAGAAAATCGCCGGGGTGTTGCTCAGGCGCGAACGGTTGACGGCCAGTTTGACCCAGTCCTGAATCGGCGCGTCCTTGGTCTGGCACATGCGCCAGATGTCGCCGGCTTCAACGTTCTGCTCCATCAGGACCTGACCTTTGTCGTCGGTCACGCGGACCACGCCATCGGTTTCGATCTGGAAGGTTTTGTTGTGAGAGCCGTACTCTTCGGCTTTCTGCGCCATCAGGCCAACGTTTGGCACGCTGCCCATGGTGGTCGGGTCGAAGGCGCCGTGTTGCTTGCAGTCTTCGATCACGGCTTGATAGATGGTTGCGTAGCAGCGATCCGGGATCACGGCCTTGGTGTCCTGCAGGACACCGTCGTTGTTCCACATCTTGCCGGAATCACGAATCATCGCCGGCATCGAGGCGTCGACGATGACGTCGCTCGGCACGTGCAGGTTGGTGATGCCTTTGTCGGAGTTGACCATCGCCAGGGCAGGGCGGGTCGCATAGACGGCTTTGACGTCCGCTTCGATCTGCGCTTGCTGGTCGGCGGGCAGGTCTTTGATGCGGGCGTACAGGTCGCCGATGCCGTTGTGCAGGTTGAAGCCGATTTCTTTCAGGACCTCAGCGTGCTTGCTCAGCGCTTCCTGATAGTACTCGGCGACGAACTCGCCAAACATGATCGGGTCCGAGACCTTCATCATGGTGGCTTTCAAATGCACGGAGAACAGCACGCCGAGCTTCTTGGCGTCTTCGATTTCACGGGCCACGAAAGCGCGCAGGGCTTTCTTGCTCATGACCGCGCAGTCGATGATCTCGCCCGCAAGTACCGACGTCTTGTCCTTCAGCACGGTGGTGCTGCCATCTTTGCCGATCAGCTCGATCTTCACGGCGCCAGCGGCTTCGATCAGCGAGGATTTTTCGCTGCCGTAGAAGTCGCCGTCGTCCATGTGCGCCACGTGGGACTTGGAGTCCGCAGACCAGGCGCCCATTTTGTGCGGGTGCTTGCGCGCGTAGTTCTTGACGGAGAGCGGCGCCCGGCGATCAGAGTTACCTTCACGCAGCACCGGGTTCACGGCACTGCCTTTCACTTTGTCGTAGCCAGCCTGGGCAACCTTGTCGGCTTCGGTGACGACCTCGTCCGGGTAGTTCGGGATGTCGTAGCCCTTGGCTTGCAGTTCCTTGATCGCGGCCTTCAGTTGTGGAACCGAGGCGCTGATGTTCGGCAGCTTGATGATGTTGGCTTCCGGCGTGGTCGCCAGTTGGCCCAGCTCTGCCAGATCGTCGGACACCTTCTTGTCACCCAGGCGCTCGGGAAAGCTGGCGAGGATGCGGGCTGCAAGCGAGATGTCGCGGGTTTCAACGGCGATGTCAGCGGAGGCGGTGAACGCTTCGATGATAGGCAGCAGTGAGTAGGTGGCGAGGGCTGGCGCTTCGTCAGTGAAGGTGTAGATGATCTTCGAGCGGTTGGACATATTCGGGATAACTCTCTTCTTTGCTGAGCGTACACAAAATTTCGAGATGCGCAGGGTAGGCACTTTCGCCCAAAGTATCGATGAGCCGAAAGTCGAGAATTTCGTCGCGTGATAGGGGGTGCATCAGTCGAGCGTCAAACGGTCGGACCCGGGTAGCGGTCCGGCCTGTCGAGGGCTGAAAGCCTGGGTTCAGGTGGTTCGGCCCCCAATGACCCAACGGTCACCGGCGCTGAGTATATCACTGCACCCGGCCATTACTACGGTACTCGTGTGACGGCTTTGCGGTGCCCGGGACGATTGCGCAGGTCTCGGGATGCATGAGGATTCCCCGGGAAAACCGTGCAGCCCTTGCGCCACGGGGCCTGCGGCAACCTGTCGCAGTTAGCGGGTGTGAATCCGTCCCGACGCGTAACGAGGCGGATTTCGACTAAAGGAGCACCTGGGCCACAGTTGCGTTGGCTCGCTTCCCTATATAGATGCACGATAGATGCACGCAACGGGGCAGCGAAGGCACAAAAAAAGCCGGCCAACCCTGATGGATTGACCGGCTTATCGAATCTCGCGCTTGAACGGTCCGGCTCAGGCGTGATTGTTGCGCTATGCCCGCTGTTCCTCGGGTTGCCTCTCGTGATGAGGGACGGCCTGATGGTTATCAGCGGAGATCTTCGCGCTGATTTTAATGGCGTGAAGACCTTTCGGTCCCTGGATGATTTCGAAATTTACCGGCTGTCCGGCCTTCAGGGTTTTATAGCCATCCATACTGATCGCCGAGTAGTGTGCAAACAGGTCCTCGGACTTGCCATCTTCGACGATGAAGCCATACCCCTTGGCGTTGTTAAACCACTTGACCTTACCGCTTAGCATAGTCACATCCCTCTGCAAAGGACTCCGATGGGAGTATCATCACCTCTCATCCGCCGGACCTAAAAAATTTTGGTTGACTGCGCGGACCCTTTTTACCCAATGTGGGTTCTATTGTTTGTAACACCGATTGGCCGATAGTCAAGGTCAAGCGGCGGTCCAGTTGAAAACCGGTATCACCGCCACCACTTATTTCAATCACGTCCTCTGTGAACCTTCTTTACCATGCATGCAATCAGCAAGATTCGACTAACATTCAATCAGGATGACCCGCATCCCCATGAGGACGATGCGTCGGGCACCGCTGTACAGGAAGCCAAGCCGATATTGCAGGTGCCGCCTATGTACAAGGTGGTTTTGTTCAACGATGACTACACCCCGATGGATTTCGTTGTCGAAGTGCTTGAGGTGTTTTTCAACCTGAATCGTGAGCTGGCGACCAAGGTCATGCTGGCCGTCCATACAGAGGGACGGGCCGTTTGCGGATTGTTTACCCGCGACATCGCCGAGACCAAGGCTATGCAGGTCAACCAGTACGCCAGGGAAAGCCAGCATCCGCTACTCTGTGAAATCGAGAAGGACGGTTAACGCCGGACACTTGGGTATGAGGTGAAGCTATGTTAAACCGTGAGCTCGAAGTCACCCTCAATCTGGCTTTCAAGGAGGCCCGCTCTAAACGTCATGAGTTCATGACCGTCGAGCACCTCCTGCTGGCCCTATTGGACAATGAGGCTGCCGCCACCGTACTGCGTGCCTGCGGCGCAAACCTCGACAAACTCAAACACGACCTCCAGGAGTTTATCGACTCCACCACGCCGCTGATCCCCGTGCATGACGAGGATCGCGAGACCCAACCTACACTCGGCTTCCAACGCGTTCTTCAGCGTGCGGTTTTCCATGTGCAGAGCTCCGGCAAGCGAGAAGTCACTGGCGCAAACGTGCTGGTGGCGATCTTCAGCGAGCAGGAAAGCCAGGCAGTGTTCCTGCTCAAGCAGCAGAGCGTTGCCCGTATCGATGTCGTCAACTATATCGCCCACGGTATTTCCAAAGTGCCGGGGCATGGCGATCAATCTGAAGGTGAGCAAGATATGCAGGATGACGAGGGCGGTGAGTCTTCTTCCTCAGGCAATCCTCTGGATGCCTATGCGAGCAACCTGAATGAGCTGGCCCGTCAAGGCCGCATCGATCCGCTGGTAGGGCGCGAGATGGAAGTCGAGCGCGTCGCTCAGATTCTCGCGCGGCGCCGCAAGAACAATCCGCTGCTGGTGGGCGAGGCCGGGGTGGGTAAAACCGCCATTGCCGAAGGCCTGGCCAAACGCATCGTCGACAATCAGGTGCCGGACCTGCTGGCCAACAGCGTCGTGTACTCCCTCGACCTGGGCGCACTGCTGGCCGGTACCAAATACCGTGGCGATTTCGAGAAGCGCTTCAAGGCGCTGCTCGGCGAGTTGAAGAAGCGTCCGCATGCGATCCTGTTCATCGACGAAATCCACACCATCATCGGTGCAGGCGCTGCGTCCGGTGGCGTGATGGATGCGTCCAACCTGCTCAAGCCGTTGCTGTCGTCGGGTGATATCCGTTGCATCGGTTCGACCACGTTCCAGGAATTCCGCGGCATCTTCGAAAAAGACCGTGCGCTGGCCCGTCGTTTCCAGAAGGTCGACGTCTCGGAGCCGTCTGTCGAGGACACCATCGGCATTCTGCGCGGTCTGAAGGGCCGTTTCGAACAGCATCACAATATCGAATACAGCGACGAAGCCCTGCGTGCCGCTGCCGAACTGGCATCGCGCTACATCAATGACCGTCACATGCCCGACAAGGCCATTGACGTGATTGACGAGGCGGGCGCCTATCAGCGGCTGCAACCGGTGGAAATGCGCGTCAAGCGCATTGAAGTGCCGCAGGTTGAAGACATCGTCGCGAAGATCGCGCGGATTCCGCCGAAGCACGTCAACAGCTCCGACAAGGAGTTGCTGCGTAACCTGGAGCGCGACCTGAAGCTGACCGTGTTTGGTCAAGACGCAGCCATCGACTCGCTGTCCACCGCGATCAAGTTGTCCCGTGCAGGCCTCAAGTCCCCGGACAAGCCTGTCGGTTCGTTCCTGTTCGCAGGTCCGACCGGTGTCGGCAAGACCGAGGCAGCGCGTCAGCTGGCCAAGGCGCTGGGTATCGAGCTGGTGCGTTTCGACATGTCCGAGTACATGGAGCGTCACACCGTATCGCGTCTGATCGGTGCGCCGCCGGGCTATGTCGGTTTTGATCAGGGCGGTCTGCTGACCGAAGCCGTCACCAAACAGCCGCATTGCGTGCTGCTGCTCGATGAAATCGAGAAGGCGCACCCTGAAGTCTTCAACCTGCTGCTGCAGGTGATGGACCACGGGACGCTCACCGACAACAACGGGCGCAAGGCGGACTTCCGCAATGTGATCGTGATCATGACCACCAACGCCGGTGCTGAAACGGCCGCGCGCGCTTCGATCGGTTTCACCCATCAGGATCACTCTTCTGATGCGATGGAAGTGATCAAGAAGAGCTTTACGCCGGAATTCCGCAACCGTCTGGACACCATCATTCAATTCGGTCGCCTCAGCCATGAGGTTATCAAGAACGTGGTGGACAAGTTCCTCACCGAGCTTCAGGCGCAGCTGGAAGACAAGCGCGTATTGCTGGAGGTGACCGACGCGGTGAGGGGTTATCTGGCCGAGGAGGGTTACGACGCAGCGATGGGTGCACGCCCGATGGCACGTCTGATCCAGGACAAGATCAAGCGTCCGCTGGCCGAGGAGATTCTGTTCGGCGAGTTGTCCGAGCATGGCGGTGTGGTACACATCGACATCAGGGACGGCGAGATCTCGTTCGATTACGAAACCACGGCTGAACTGGCCTGACGCTTCGGTTGATGCAACAAACCTGAAAGGCGCCGATTGGCGCCTTTTTTGTGTCTGGCTGGTTTGTGGGGTTTGGTTTGGGTTGGCTTGAGAATGTTACTTTGAAGCCCTTCGGGCCTTTTTGCGAGCAAGGTGGAGCGCCACCCCGGTCGCTCCCACATCTTTTGCAACGTGCCGCGTTCTGACGGACCGAGTGCTCTGCCTTTTTTGCAACGTGCCGCGGTCTGTGGGATCGAGTGATGCCGCCTCTATATTCCGCGCACAAAAAAACGCCCGGCATGGGCCGGGCGTTTTTGTTAAGACCTGTTAGCGGGCGCGGTAAGTGATGCGCCCTTTGCTCAAGTCGTAGGGCGTCAGCTCAACGCGGACCTTGTCGCCGGTAAGAATGCGGATGTAGTTCTTGCGCATCTTGCCGGAGATGTGCGCGGTTACGACGTGCCCATTTTCCAACTCCACACGGAACATGGTGTTGGGCAGGGTGTCGACGACAGTGCCTTCCATTTCGAAGCTGTCTTCTTTCGACATGCAGTAAAGCCCTCGGTATCCAATGAATGGCCCGGTGCAAACGGCAGCCAGGCAAAAGCGGGCTGCATTGTGCCCGAAAATTGAGGTTTAAGCCAAGGGCTTCAGTAAAGAGTGACCCATCTTTGATTGGTGAGCAGCTCGATGGGGCGATATTGGGTCTTGTAATTCATCTTTTTGCAGTTCTTTATCCAGTAACCGAGGTACACGGCATGCAATTGCATGCGTGCGGCTTCGGCGATCTGCCAGAGAATCGCGTAACGCCCCAGGCTGCGGCGCTCTTCCGAGGGTTCGTAGAACGTGTAAACGGCCGAAAGACCGTTGGGCAGCAGGTCAGTGACGGCAACGGCAAGTAGCCGGCCTTCCAGGCGAAATTCGTAAAACCGCGAGAACGGCAGGTCCCGTACCAGGAACGTGGAAAACTGGTCGCGACTTGGCGGGAACATATCGCCGTCCGCATGGCGCTGCTCGATGTAGCGCTGATACAGATCGAAGTACTCTTCACTGAAATGCGGCTTGGTGCTCGTCACTTCGAGGTCGGCGTTCCTTTTGAAAATACGTTTCTGCTGACGATCAGGCACGAACAGCCCGACCGGAATGCGCGCAGGCACGCAGGCGCTGCAGTTCTGGCAGTGCGGACGGTACAAATGATCGCCACTGCGGCGAAACCCCATGTCCGAGAGATCGGCATAGACCTGGACGTCCATCGGCTGGCTGGGGTCGAGAAACAGCGTGGTGGCTTGTTCCTCGGGCAGGTAGCTACAGGAGTGGGGTTGAGTGGCATAGAACTTCAGCCGCGCCAGCTCGGTCATGATCAACCCTCGAGAAAAACCTTGAGTTAAGAGTGTATGCCAGCCGACTCAAACTCGCCTAGGCAGCCAGTCGGCGCAAGTGCTCTTATCCAGATGTTCGCGCAGACAGTCGGCGAAGGTCTGCCGTGGAATCGACCGAGCGCCAAGGCTTAGCAGGTGCTCGGTCGGCATCTGGCAATCGATCAGGACAAATCCCCACGTTTGCAAATGTTCGACCAGCGTCGCAAAGCCGACCTTTGAAGCGTTGTCGGCGCGGCTGAACATGGATTCGCCAAAGAACAACTGGCCCATGGCCAATCCATACAAGCCGCCCACCAAGGCGTCGCCCTCCCAGACCTCAACGCTATGGGCGAACCCACGCGCGTGCAGTTCGATGTAGGCCGCCTGCATGGAGTCGGTTATCCATGTGCCGTCTGCGTAGGCCCGAGGTTCGGCGCACGCTTGAATGACCGCCGGGAAGTCCTGATCGAACGTGACCCGATAACGCCCTTGGCGCAGCAACTTGCCCAGACTGCGCGACACATGCAGTTCATCCGGAAACAGCACGGTACGCGGGTCCGGCGACCACCACAGAATCGGCTGGCCCTGCTGATACCAGGGGAAACAGCCATGGCGGTACGCAGCGATCAGGCGATCGGCAGACAAATCGCCGCCGCCGGCCAACAGTCCGTTGGGCTCGCGCATGGCTTTTTCCAGCGCAGGAAAATCAAGGGTGTCGCGTTGTAACCAGGTCAGCATGGCATCCAGACTTTACGAGAGGGGAGGGGAGTCAGCGCGGGTCGTCATTGCGAATTGCAACTCCGTGCTGCAAACGGGGTCACAAGCCGCCTGATCGAACCGGGATGTCGGACCGCTTGATTTCTTCATTCCGGCATGGCCTTTTGACAGTTCAAGGAACCAGTAGCTACGCGTCATAAGCCTTTGTCGGCAAAGAAAATGCGTGCCGCAATTGTCTGCGGGCGTCGAAGCTTGAAGATCGGCAAGCTCCGCGCCAGACTAACGTAGCGCGCGGCGCGCAAATCCGTACAATGCCGATGTTGTTTAACCTCATTTCAAGTCACCTGTCGAGCGTGCGTTATCGCAGTCGTGTTTTCCCCGGGGGTCATGCTGACCGTCGGACCGATATTCAGGCCCGATGTTCGGGAAAGGCACTGCCATTTCGCCAAGGCAGTCGTACACAGTCAATCATCAGATGTTCGCGCTTGCGCGCAGGAATTGAAGCGTTTTGAAGAAATCCACCATAGCACCCACCCCCGTTCCGCTCTGGCGGCAGCACCTGCACTACCGGCTCAAGGAAGGTGCACTGATCGCGTTCGGCGCGCTGTGTCTGTATCTGATCATGGCGCTACTGACCTACGATCAGGGCGATCCAGGCTGGAGCCACACGAGCAGCTCAAGCAATTCTGCCCAGGTTCAGAACGCCGCAGGCTTCGCCGGTGCGTACTCTGCCGACATCCTGTTCATGATCCTCGGCTACTTCGCCTACATCTTCCCGCTGTTGTTGGGGATCAAGGCCTATCAGGTTTTCCGCCATCGCCATGAGCCGTGGCAGTGGAGCGGCTGGCTGTTTTCCTGGCGCATGATCGGTCTGGTGTTTCTGGTACTCGCCGGCGCTTCGCTGGCGCACTTGCACTTTCATTCGGCATCGGGCCTGCCGGGTTCTGCCGGTGGCGTGCTGGGCGAAGTGCTGGGCGATCTGGCCAAGCGCGCGCTGAATGTTCAGGGCAGCACATTGCTGTTCATCGCCTTGTTTTTGTTCGGTCTGACCGTGTTCACCGATCTGTCCTGGTTCAAGGTCATGGACAACACCGGCAAGATCACCCTGGACCTGATCGAATTGTTCACGGGCTCGCTCAACCGCTGGTGGACCGCGCGCAACGAGCGCAAGCAGATGGTGGCTCAGCTGCGTGAAGTCGACATGCGTGTCGACGAAGTAGTTGCTCCGGTTGCCCCGGATCGACGGGAGCAAGCCAAAGCCAAGGAGCGCCTGATCGAGCGCGAACAGGCGTTGACCGAGCACATGGCCGCCCGCGAGAAGCACGTGCCCGCCGTCATTGCGCCGGCACCTCCACGGGCACCGGAGCCGAGCAAGCGCGTACAGAAAGAGAAACAGGCGCCGTTGTTCGTCGACAGCGCCGTAGAAGGCACCTTGCCGCCGATCTCGATCCTCGACCCGGCAGAGAAAAAGCAGCTCAACTATTCGCCTGAATC
Source organism: Pseudomonas sp. GW821-FHT07F05 (assembly GCF_059418765.1). Classification (NCBI taxonomy): domain Bacteria; kingdom Pseudomonadati; phylum Pseudomonadota; class Gammaproteobacteria; order Pseudomonadales; family Pseudomonadaceae; genus Pseudomonas; species Pseudomonas sp. GW821-FHT07F05. The sequence continues at coordinate 69,706 of NZ_JBWKQL010000016.1, read as the reverse complement.
CCTGGCAGCGGTGGGTCATCTGCTGGAGATCAAGCTCAAGGAATTCGGCGTCGAAGTCACCGTGGACTCGATTCACCCCGGCCCGGTGATTACCCGTTACGAAATCCAGCCGGCTGCCGGCGTGAAAGTCAGCCGTATCTCGAACCTGGCGAAAGACCTGGCGCGCTCCCTGGCAGTGACCAGCGTCCGTGTGGTCGAGGTCATTCCCGGCAAGACCACCGTCGGTATCGAAATCCCCAACGAAGATCGTCAGATCGTGCGTTTCTCCGAGGTCCTGTCGACGCCGGAATACGACGACGCGAAATCACCGGTCACCCTGGCGCTGGGTCACGACATCGGCGGCAAGCCGGTCATTACCGACCTCGCCAAGATGCCGCACCTGCTGGTCGCCGGTACCACCGGTTCCGGTAAGTCGGTGGGCGTGAACGCGATGATCCTGTCGATCCTGTTCAAGTCCGGGCCGGAAGACGCCAAGCTGATCATGATCGACCCGAAGATGCTCGAGCTGTCGATCTACGAAGGCATCCCGCATTTGCTGTGCCCGGTGGTGACCGACATGAAAGACGCCGCCAACGCCTTGCGCTGGTCGGTGGCTGAAATGGAACGCCGCTACAAACTGATGGCCAAGATGGGCGTGCGTAACCTGTCGGGCTTCAACCAGAAGGTGCGCGAAGCGGAGGAGGCTGGCACGCCGCTGTCCGACCCGCTGTACCACCGCGAAAGCATTCACGACGAAGCGCCGCTGCTGACCAAGCTGCCGACCATCGTTGTGGTGGTCGACGAGTTCGCCGACATGATGATGATCGTCGGCAAGAAGGTCGAAGAACTCATCGCCCGTATCGCGCAGAAGGCCCGTGCGGCAGGCATCCACTTGATCCTCGCGACCCAGCGTCCGTCGGTGGACGTGATCACCGGCCTGATCAAGGCGAACATCCCGACGCGCATGGCGTTTCAGGTATCGAGCAAGATCGATTCCCGGACCATCATCGATCAGGGCGGCGCTGAACAACTGCTCGGGCACGGCGACATGCTCTACATGCCGCCAGGCACCAGCCTGCCGATTCGTGTGCACGGCGCGTTTGTGTCGGACGAGGAGGTTCACCGCGTGGTCGAGGCGTGGAAGCTGCGCGGCACGCCGAACTACAACGATGACATCCTGGCCGGCGTCGAAGAGCCGGGCAGCGGCTTCGACGGTGGCGGTGGCGGCGGTGATGGCGAAGACAGCGAAAGCGATGCGCTGTACGACGAAGCCGTGAAGTTCGTGCTGGAAAGCCGTCGTGCGTCGATCTCTGCGGTGCAGCGCAAGCTGAAGATTGGCTACAACCGCGCCGCGCGGATGATCGAAACCATGGAAAACGCGGGCGTCGTGACGCCGATGAACACCAACGGCTCGCGCGAAGTGATTGCGCCAGCCCCTGTGCGTGACTGACACTTCCCGGTCACGCGTTACCGGGCGTCGCCACCGCGGCGGCGCCCGGCTTCAACCACACTCAAAGAGGAATCCCATGCGTCTTATCCGCATGCTGTTGGTATCTGCACTGGCTTTTTCCGCTGTCTCGGCCCACGCCGACAGCAAGGACGTGGCGCGCCTGACCCAACTGCTGGAAAACTCGAAAACCTTGAGCGGGCGTTTCTCCCAGCTCACCCTCGACGGTGGCGGCACCCAGTTGCAGGAAACCGCCGGCGAGATGACGTTGCAGCGCCCGGGCCTGTTCTACTGGCACACCGACCCGCCGCAGGAGCAAACGATGGTCTCCGACGGCAAGAAGGTTTCCCTGTGGGACCCTGACCTGGAGCAGGTCACCATCAAGACCCTCGACCAGCGTCTGACCCAGACCCCGGCCCTGCTGCTGTCCGGCGACGTGTCGAAAATCAGCGAAAGCTTCGACATCACTGCCAAGGAAGCGGGTGGCGTGATCGACTTCGTGCTCAAGCCCAAGTCCAAGGACACGCTGTTCGACAGCCTGCGCCTGTCGTTCCGCAACGGCATGATCAACGACATGCAACTGATCGACAGCGTCGGCCAGCGCACCAATATCCTGTTCACCGGCGTCAAGGCCAACGAGCCTGTCGCGGCGAGCAAATTCCAGTTCCAGATCCCGAAAGGCGCTGACGTCATTCAGGAATAAAAGGGGTTCGCCTGTTTCATGGACCTGTTCAGCACTGAACCGATCGCGCAACCGTTGGCCGCCCGCCTGCGAGCGACCAATCTGGACGAGTACGTCGGCCAGCAGCACCTGCTCGCCCACGGCAAGCCACTGCGTGAAGCGCTGGAGCAGGGCGCGCTGCATTCGATGATTTTCTGGGGACCGCCCGGCGTGGGCAAAACCACGCTGGCGCGGTTGCTGGCGAAAGTCTCCGACGCGCATTTTGAAACGGTGTCGGCGGTGCTGGCGGGGGTCAAAGAGATCCGTCAGGCCGTAGAGATCGCCAAGCAACAGGCGGGTCAGTACGGCCGCCGGACCATTCTGTTCGTCGACGAAGTGCACCGCTTCAACAAATCGCAGCAGGATGCGTTTCTGCCCTACGTGGAAGACGGCACGCTGATCTTCATCGGCGCCACCACTGAAAACCCGTCATTCGAACTGAACAACGCGCTGCTCTCCCGCGCCCGGGTCTATGTGCTCAAGAGCCTGGACGAAGGGGCGCTACGTCAGTTGGTCAACCGCGCGCTGACCGAAGAGCGCGGGCTGGGCAATCGGCATCTGACGCTGGGCGACGAGGCGTTCACGACGCTTCTGGCCGCAGCGGATGGCGACGGTCGGCGGATGCTCAATCTGCTGGAAAATGCGTCTGACCTGGCGGAAGACGGCAGCGAAATCGATCCCGAATTGCTGCAAAGCCTGCTCGGTGACAGCCGTCGCCGTTTCGACAAGGGCGGCGAAGCGTTCTACGACCAGATTTCCGCGCTGCACAAATCCATTCGCGGCTCCAACCCCGATGCCGCGTTGTACTGGTTCGCGCGGATGATCGACGGCGGCTGCGATCCGCTGTATCTGGCGCGGCGCGTGGTGCGCATGGCCAGCGAAGACATCGGTAACGCCGATCCGCGCGCCTTGCCGCTGTGCATGTCGGCGTGGGATGTGCAGGAACGCCTCGGCAGTCCGGAAGGCGAACTGGCCGTGGCCCAGGCCATTGTGTATCTGGCCTGTGCGCCGAAGAGCAACGCCGTGTACATGGGTTTCAAAATGGCCATGCGCGAGGCCACCGATCACGGTTCGCTGGAAGTGCCGCTGCACCTGCGCAACGCGCCGACCAAGCTGATGAAACAGCTCGGCTACGGCGAAGAGTACCGCTACGCCCATGATGAGCCGGATGCCTACGCGGCCGGTGAAGACTACTTCCCCGACGAACTCGAACCGCGTCAGTATTATCAGCCGGTTCCCCGAGGCCTTGAGCTGAAGATCGGCGAAAAACTCAAACACCTGTCGGCGCTCGACCGCGCCAGTCCTCGCCAACGGAGAAAATAGTGATTCAGTTGATTCTTGCCGTGTCCGCCGGTGGCGTGGCTGGTACATTACTTCGTTTCGCGACGGCTAACGTGGTCGCTGCGAACTGGCCGCGCTATTTCTACACAGCAACGCTCGCCGTGAATCTGGTGGGCTGCCTGCTGATCGGTTTGCTCTACGGGCTGTTTCTGATCCGCCCGGAAGTCCCGATCGAAGTGCGCGCCGGATTGATGGTGGGAGTCCTTGGAGGCTTGACGACCTTTTCGTCTTTCTCACTGGACACGATTCGCCTGCTTGAAAGCGGCCAGGCTCCTCTGGCCATTGGTTACGCCCTCATCAGCGTACTGGGCGGGCTGCTCGCGACATGGGCCGGCCTGTCTTTGACCCGAATTTAATATACGAGAGACCGATATGCTCGACTCCAAACTGCTGCGTACTCAACTTCAGGACGTAGCGGATCGCCTGGCTTCCCGTGGCTACACACTGGACGTGGGCCGCATCGAAGCGCTGGAAGCCCAGCGCAAGACGGTGCAGACCCGCACCGAACAGCTTCAGGCCGAGCGTAACGCCCGTTCCAAATCCATCGGCCAGGCCAAGCAGCGCGGCGAAGACATCGCGCCGCTGATGGCCGACATCGATCGCATGGCTGAAGAGCTGAGCACCGGCAAGAAAGAGCTGGACGCCATCCAGTCCGAGCTCGACGGCATGGCCCTGAGTATGCCGAACCTGCCCCACGAATCGGTGCCGGTGGGCGCTGATGAAGAAGAGAACGTCGAAGTGCGCACATGGGGCACGCCGGCGTCGTTCGATTTCGCGGTTCAGGACCACGTTGCCCTGGGCGAGAAGTTCGGCTGGCTGGATTTCGAAACCGCTGCCAAGCTGTCCGGCGCCCGTTTCGCGTTGTTGCGTGGCCCGATTGCGCGCCTGCACCGTGCGCTGGCGCAATTCATGATCACGCTGCACATCAACGAGCATGGTTACGAAGAGACTTACACCCCGTATCTGGTCCAGGCCCCTGCGTTGCAGGGCACCGGCCAGCTGCCGAAATTCGAAGAAGACCTGTTCAAGATATCCCGCGAAGGCGAGGCCGATCTGTACCTGATCCCGACCGCCGAAGTGTCGCTGACCAACATCGTCTCCGGGGAAATCATCGACGCCAAGCAGCTGCCGTTGAAGTTCGTCGCCCACACCCCGTGCTTCCGCAGCGAAGCCGGCGCGTCGGGCCGCGATACCCGCGGCATGATCCGTCAGCACCAGTTCGACAAGGTTGAGATGGTGCAGATCGTCGAGCCGGAAAAATCCATGGAAGCGCTGGAGAGCCTTACCGGTCACGCCGAACGCGTTCTGCAACTGCTCGAATTGCCGTACCGCGTGCTGGCGCTGTGCACCGGCGACATGGGTTTCAGCGCAGTGAAAACCTACGACCTGGAAGTGTGGATTCCGAGTCAGGACAAATACCGTGAAATCTCGTCGTGCTCCAACTGCGGCGATTTCCAGGCGCGTCGCATGCAGGCGCGCTGGCGCAACCCGGAAACCGGCAAGCCGGAACTGGTTCACACGCTGAACGGTTCGGGTCTCGCAGTGGGTCGTACGCTGGTGGCGGTGCTGGAAAACTACCAGCAGGCCGACGGCTCGATCCGCGTGCCGGATGTCCTCAAGCCCTGGATGGGCGGCATCGAGGTGATCGGCTAAATGGAATTTCTGCCGCTGTTCCATAACCTTCGTGGCGCTCGGGTGCTGGTGGTGGGCGGCGGCGAGATTGCCTTGCGCAAGTCTCGCCTGCTAGCTGATTCCGGGGCGGTGCTGCGCGTGGTTGCCCCCGAGATCGGAGCGGAGGTGCGCGAGCTGATCGAGCGCAGCGGCGGCGAAGAGATTCTGCGCGGCTACACCGAGTCGGACCTCAACGGTTGCGTGCTGATCATTGCCGCCACCGACGATGAGCCACTCAATGCGCAAGTGTCAGCCGATGCCCGCCAGCGCGGTGTGCCGGTTAACGTGGTGGATGCGCCTGCGCTGTGCAGCGTGATCTTCCCGGCCATCGTCGATCGGTCGCCGCTGGTGATTGCGGTGTCCAGCGGTGGCGATGCGCCGGTGCTGGCACGGCTGATCCGCGCCAAGCTCGAAACCTGGATTCCACCGACTTACGGGCATCTGGCCGGTCTGGCCGCGCGCTTTCGCCATCAGGTGAAAGGGCTGTTTCCCAACGTTCAGCAGCGTCGGGCGTTCTGGGAGGATGTATTTCAGGGACCCATTGCTGACCGGCAACTGGCCGGGCAGGGCGCCGAGGCAGAGCGGCTGTTGCAGGCAAAGATTGACGGCGATGCGCCGGCCACGACCGGCGAGGTGTACCTCGTGGGCGCCGGGCCGGGCGATCCTGATCTGCTGACCTTCCGCGCGCTGCGTTTGATGCAGCAGGCGGATGTGGTGCTGTACGACCGCCTGGTAGCACCGGCGATTCTGGATCTGTGCCGCCGCGACGCTGACCGCGTCTACGTAGGCAAGCAGCGCGCCGATCACGCCTTGCCCCAGGATCAGATCAACCAGCAACTGGTGGATCTGGCCAAGCAGGGCAAACGCGTGGTGCGACTGAAGGGCGGTGATCCGTTCATCTTCGGCCGTGGCGGTGAAGAGATCGAAGAACTGGCGGCCCACGGCATTCCCTTCCAGGTCGTACCTGGCATCACGGCGGCCAGTGGTTGCGCGGCCTATGCCGGCATTCCGCTGACCCACCGCGATCACGCGCAGTCCGTGCGTTTCGTGACCGGTCATCTGAAGAACGGCTCTACCGATCTGCCATGGAAAGACCTGGTCTCACCATCCCAGACCTTGGTGCTCTACATGGGCCTGATCGGGCTGCCGGTCATTTGCGAACAGCTGATCAAGCACGGCCGATCGGCCGAAACCCCTGCGGCGCTGATTCAGCAGGGCACCACAGTCAACCAGCGCGTCTTCACCGGCACGCTGGCCAATCTGCCGCAACTGGTGGCGGAGCATGAGGTTCATGCGCCGACCCTGGTGATTGTGGGCGAAGTGGTGAAGTTGCGGGAAAAACTGGCGTGGTTCGAAGGGGCGCAGGCTAGCGTCTGATCACGACATGCGCCTGCCTGGCTTCGCGAGAGCTACACAATTCTTGTGGGAGTGAGCTTGCTCACGAAGACTGCCTTCCAGCCGCTGAAAATCTTGCGGATGCACTGGCCTATTCGCGAGCAAGCTCGCTCCCACAATGATCATGCACCGGGTGACGGGTTTCAGGTCTTTAACTGAAACCCATCAGTCGTTGTGCAAGATCCCTTTTCCGCTCAAACGCCCGCGATCATGCTCGCCGCTAAAGTCCTGCTGCGGGCCTTTTGGCACGATGCCGGTCGGGTTGATGGTGGCGTGGCTTGCGTAGTAGTGATGCTTGATGTGCACGAAATCCACTGTCTCGGCCACGCCCGGCAGCTGGTACATCTCGCGCACCCAGTTGCTCAGGTTCGGGTAGTCGGCAATGCGCCGCAGGTTGCACTTGAAGTGCCCGTGATACACCGCGTCAAAGCGAATCAGCGTGGTGAACAGGCGCACGTCCGCTTCGGTCAGGTATTCACCCGCCAGGTAGCGTTTCTCGCTGAGCAGGCTTTCCAGCGCATCAAGCTCGGCGAACACTTCGTCGAAGGCCTCTTCGTACGCACCTTGTGACGTGGCGAAACCGGCGCGGTAGACACCGTTGTTCACGGCCGGGTAGATACGGTCGTTCAGCCGGTCGATCTCGTCGCGCAGCGGCTCCGGATACAGATCCAGGTGATTGCCGGTCAGGTCGTCGAACGCCGAATTGAACATCCGGATGATTTCCGATGATTCATTGCTGACGATGCGATTCAGTTGTTTGTCCCACAGCACCGGCACGGTCACCCGACCGGTGTAATCGGCGGTGTCGGCGAGGTAGCGCTGGTACATGAACGTATGGCCATCCAGCGCGTCGCCGGTAGACCCTTTCTGCTTGTCGAACGTCCAGCCGTTTTCGCGCATCAGCCAACTGACCACGGAGACGTCGATCAGACTTTCCAGGCCCTTGAGCTTACGGACGATCAGCGTCCGATGGGCCCACGGGCAAGCCAGGGAAACGTACAAATGGTAGCGACCGGCTTCCGCCTTAAAGCCGCCTTCACCGGACGGGCCGGGCCGACCATCGCTGGTAACCCAGTTCCGGCGCTTGGCTTGCTCGCGCTGAAAAGCGCCGTCTTTGCTGCTTTCGTACCACTGGTCTTGCCAGCGTCCTTCAACGAGAAGGCCCATGTCTGACTCCAAAGTGAGCTGTACCGAAGTACGTTGGAGATCAGTCTAAAGGCAATCGTTCGAACGAATAACGCAAAGACTGGGGGGTAGCTATCGGCTAAATCGATCTGGTTCGGTTCGCCCAATACTGCTCGGCCTGCGCGAAGGCTTCAGTTCGCGGCATCCCGAGGCCCCGCAGTGCCAGCGCCATGGTGGCGATCAGCGCCAGTTGCGGGTAACTGTCCTCGATGTCGCCTTTCCAGATCGCGAGCAGATGCTGCGGATCGAGGGTGGCCGGCTTCACGTGGCGACGGTCCGACAACGCCGGCCATTCCTCGTCCCACGGCTGACCGTCAGTCGTGCCATACAAGTGGCTGATGGTGTCGGGATTGATCTCGACTTCACCGCCGTCGCCCTTGATCACGATGGCGTGGTCGCCGAGCAGGCTGCTGGCGTCGCGGTGTACGCCCTGATAACCCGGATGGAAAATACTCTGCAGCCCGCAGCGGGCACCCAGCGGATTGAGGATGCGCGCCAGGGAATGGATCGGCGAGCGCAGCCCTAGCGTGTTGCGCAGATCGATCATGCGCTGCAGCTGCGGCGCCCAGTCGCCGAGGGGGAAGAACGCAATGTTCTGCTGCTCCAGCGCTTCACCCACCGCCTGCCAGTTGCGGCACAGCGGAATGCCCAACAGCTCCAGCAACTGCTCGCTGTACAGGCGGCCGGCGGTGTGGGCGCCGCCGCCGTGCATCAATACGCGCACGCCGTTCTGTGCCAGGCACTTGGCGGCCAGCAGGTACCACGGCAGATGACGCTTTTTGCCGGCATACGTGGGCCAGTCGATATCGACCTTCAGTTCCGGCGCATGCAGCCGCTCGCGCACCGCTTCGGTGAAACCCGCGAGCTCATCCGGGCTTTCTTCCTTGTGTCGAAGCAACATCAGGAACGCGCCGAGTTGGGTGTCTTCGACTTTTTCATCGAGCACCATGCCCATGGCTTCCCGCGCTTCGGCGCGGGTCATGTTGCGCGCACCACGCTTGCCCTTGCCGAGAATGCGCACGAAGGGCGCGAACGGATGCTCGGCAGGGGTTTCGATGACGAGGGGAGTGAAGTCGGTCATAGGCAATTGGTCGGCTTGGGCAGGCCCGCCAGCTTGGCGGCAAGTTTGGCGGGAGTGCCGTTGAACAGACGATTCAAGTGCAAGCTGTTGCCCTTGTCGGCGCCCAGTTTCAGCGCGGTGTACTTGACCAGCGGCCGCGTGGCCGGGGACAGCTGAAACTCCGCGTAGAACGCACGCAGCAGTTCGAGAATTTCCCAGTGATCGGGAGTAAGGGCGATGTCTTCTTCAAGGGCCAGGGCTTCGGCGACTTCACTGGACCAGTCGTGGAGGTCCTCAAGATAGCCGTCTTTGTCCAGCGCGATGCTGTGCCCGTCGACGATGAGCTGTTTCATAGCCACGTATTGACCTTGTCGTATTGCACCGAGAGCGCGACGAAGCCGGCATAGTCGACGCCATGGGCCCAGTCAGGTAGCGCGATGTTTCGAGCGGTGGCGTCTTCATCGAGCACGAACAGTTTCAGGCTGCCCGTTTTCGCGCTCAGTGTCTGGGCGGTAGCGGCGTCTACGCGCAATGCATAGGTTGCGTCGCCGCACAAAAGGATCGCGTCTTGACTGCCGAGCACGCGCAGGCAACTGCTCAGGCGCGAATCGGTAAAAGGGGAGTGAGAGAGTACGTGCAGGGTAGCCATCAGATTGTGATCACCTGGTCGTAACGGTCAATGAGCCCAGCGATTTGCGGGTCATCCAGTACCTGAAGGGGTTCGACGCTCAAGCCGGTTGGCTGTATCCCACGCTGATTCAGGCTGGTGCCGCAGGCGAACAGGTCTTCCACACCGAACATCGACAACGCTTTCAGGTTTGCGGTCAGGTCTTTCTGCTGCACCTGACTGGGGTTCTGCGCCGTCGCCAGTTGAAACACGCCGTCGTCCATGAACAGCAGGGCGACCGGCAGATCGAATGCGCCGCCGGCCAGGGCAATGTCCAGTGCCTCGCGGGCATCCGGACCAGACCATGGCCCCTGACGGCTGATGATCAGTAATGACTTCGCCACGTCACGGCCCTCCGAAACAAATCAAACGGTCGGCCGCCTGGACCGCGTCGTGCAACTGACCCAGCCCCGACAATTCCCACGGTGCAGCAAGGTTCGCCGCAGGTCGCGAATAGCGTTCCGCTTCTTCGGCATTCAATACGCCCCGGCGCAGGGCCGCTGCGATGCAGACCACGCCATCAAGCTGGTGGGTGGTGACGAAATCACGCCATTGCGCGGCAGTGTCCGACTCGTCCTGAGGCGACACGACATTGCCGGACGCGCTGTGTACGCCGTCCTGATAAAAGAACAGGCGGACGATTTCATGGCCCTGGGCCAATGCGGCTTTGGCGAACATCAGCGCACGCCGCGAGGAGGGCGCGTGGGCGGGCGAATGCAGGGCGATGGCGAACTTCATGGGCGGCTCGGTGGGGCGCTGGCAGGGAACATGGGCGCAATGATAAAGAATTCATGAACGCCGGACAGCAAAAAGCCCGCCGAAGCGGGCTTTTTGTTGAAGCGGGCAAACTGATCAGTCTTTGCTGCCCATGATGCCGAAGATCTGCAACAGGCTGATGAACAGGTTGTAGATCGATACATACAGGCTGATGGTCGCCATGATGTAGTTGCGCTCACCGCCGTGGATGATCGCGCTGGTCTGAAACAGAATGCAGACCGACGAGAACAGCACGAAGCCGGCGCTGATCGCCAGTTGCAGGCCGCTGATCTGGAAGAACATGCTAGCCACCACGGCCCCGAGCAACACGAAGAAGCCTGCGGTGATGAAGCCGCCGAGGAAACTCATGTCCTTGCGGGTGATCAGCACATAAGCCGACAGACCACCGAAGACCAGTGCTGTCATCGCGAACGCGGAAGCAACGACTTCAGCGCCGCCCTGCATGCCGATGTAACGGTTGAGGATCGGGCCGAGGATGAAACCCATGAAGCCCGTCAGCGCGAACGCCGAGACCAGACCCCATGCGGAATCGCGCAATTTGTTGGTGAGGAAGAACAGACCGTAGAAGCCGATCAGCACGACGAAGACGTTCGGGTAACGCACGTTCATCTGTTGTGCAACGAACGCCATGACGCCGCTGAAGGCGAGGGTGAGGGCCAGAAGGCCGTAAGTGTTGCGCAGGACGCGGCTAACCTCTAGCTGCTCGACCTGCACGCGGTTGTTGACTGCGTAATCCTGTTCGCGCATGGCGCTACTCCTGATGGTGAAAACGAAGGGTTTGAAACCTCAAGTTGCAAAGATCATAACAGAGGCGAGGCAGCGCGCTAGCCGGAGAGTTTGACAGCTTGTTTCATTACGGTATTATGGCGCCCGCAAAGCGACGGAGGGGTGAAAAACTTCCGACGCCAGATGCTTCGGGGAATTGGCAGAGTGGTTGAATGCACCGGTCTTGAAAACCGGCGAACGTTAATAGCGTTTCTAGGGTTCGAATCCCTAGTTCCCCGCCAAACACAGTAAAAAGCCCTGCTCATGCAGGGCTTTTTCGTTTTCGGGGTCTGGTTTTTGCTCGGCTGCTTTTGATCGTAATCTATCGGATCATCCAGCCCGCGCTGCCCAAAGTTAGCAGATGCTAATCATGTGGCTGATAGCAGCCCGTCATTTACTGTATGCTAACCCGAAGCGATGATTGGACATGGACATTAACAAGCTTAGAGCTGACGCCCTGAAAGCCCTGATGGCCGGGGCCTCCCAGAAAGATTTCGCCAATCGGCACGGCCTTGATGCGTCGTATCTGTCCCAGATTCTTAACGGGCACAGAAATCTCGGCGAGAAAGCTGCTGCGAATTTGGAAGAGAAGATTGGCCTTCCTTCGGGAAGCCTGGTCAGCCCTGCTGCGTCCGAGACTTCCGCGACAGCAGTGAAGGCCGGGCTTTCGGCACTGGAACAGCTCAAGCAGTCCCTCGCCAAGGTGAAAGGCTTTTCAAATGAGGCGCGGGACCGGATTGTGGCGGCGGCTGCCGACCCGGATGACCAGAGCACAGACGTGCTTCCGGCCAATTACGCCGCGCTTCGTCCTACCCAGGAAGAGATTGTCATTCGCCAGTACGACATACGTGCAGCGATGGGTCACGGACAGGTGCCGCCTGATTACAATGAGGTAGTGCGCAACTTGGTTGTCAGAGAGGAGATTCTTCGCGAGAAAGGTGTGACCTACACCTCGAAGACAGCTCTGGCCATGATCAGTGGCTGGGGTCAGAGCATGGAAGGAACCATCAACGATAAAGACTTGGTGATCGTCGACAAAGGCGTGCAGGACTTCATCGGTGAGGGCATCTACGTACTGACCTGGCATCAAGAGCTGTACATCAAGCGCGTGATGCGACTGGACGAAGAGAATTACAGGCTTATTTCAGACAATCAGCATTATGAGAACCAGACGGCAAGGGTCGACGATGTGACGATCCATGCGAAGGTTTTATTGATCTGGAACGCAAGGAAAGCCTAGTTGCGCTGGCCGATGTGGCCGACTAATGGCCGGCACATGGAGTTTTTTGAAGGTACATACGCCCGCCAATCAAGCGGGCTTTTTTGTGCCCTTAGAAAGGCGCGGCTTCCTCCAATACTTCGAATTCGTCCCGCATCTGAACGCGGGGATCGTCATCTGACGGCGCCTCCCACTTCAGCGTGACCGAACGGTCTTCATCGTTGAAAACCATCTCTATCCCATCCACCTCCGCGATCGCCCCCATCACCTCGTCCCACTCCTTTTCGCCGTCAGTCTCCAGCTTATGGATCGTCACCCACATCTGATCCTGAGCGATGGGGTGGTTGATCATGCTCGCGACCCTTAGGTTCAGGCGCTCAAGGCCGGACATGGGCTCGCGCTCTTGAGGCTTGTTCTTCTCTGGCAGGGACATCAGTTTCTCCTTGATTACTGTATATGCGTACAGCTTTCGCAAGCATAACGGCAGTCAGCTGTTTGCAAAACCCCTGTCAGAAATATCGATCTGCTTCGAGCGACCAGCACCCATTCCAAGCGCGGAAATAATTTAGCGTTAGCTATTGACGGTAGATTTAGCGTTTGCTAACTTACGTCCATCGCAGCGGCTTACCGCTGCGGTACATGACTGGTGAAGCCGCCAGATAGCCAGGGACCAGCGAAGTGGTCTCCCAGCCCCGACAGGGATCGACTGGATCAAAGCTCTTTAGCAGGACGGAATCACCGATTTCGCTGGCTGGCCTTGGCAACAGGGCCAGACGGGAAATCAACGAAGAAAGAGAGGGCAGTCAGGCGGGTGCACTAACACCCACAGGGATCGCCAGATCGCAGGTTGTACCTGCAAACCAGCCGAGGCCCTTACTCTCCGCGCGAGCGGGGCGGAGCCTGGCAGAATCCAAAAGGCTTCGCAGAATGTTGAAAGATTGCAGATGTGGAAAGTGCAAAAGACTTCTCGCCCGTATCGGTGAGATGACGGAGCTCCAGATCAAGTGTGCCCGGTGCGGGACGTTGAATCATGTGAGGGCCACGTGCCCCGAGCTATCGCCTATGAGCGACATGAATGCGGAATTCTCCGCTAAAAATCATTCGACTCAAGGTAATCAAAATGTCCAATAGCAGCTCAGTAATCGCCCAGCTCAAAAACATTCCTCTGGTAGGAATCAACCTGGGCTCGGTCGCCAATGCTGGCCAGATCCTTCCAGGTTCGGCCGGCACTCATTATCAATGGCCCACTCGGGACACCATCACTCACTGGGTGAAGAACCTCGGTGTGCGCCTTATCCGTTTTCCGTTCGAACTGCAGCGCGCCATTGAGCTGTCGACAATTGACGGTCTGCCAGGTCAAGGCGCGAACTTGAAGCAGGAGTTCGTGGACAAGTGGAAGGAAATGCTGAAGGCGATCAGCGATGACTCTAACGGTGAAGCCAGGATCATTCCCGATCCGCATCACTACATGCGCCTGCATCGCTACCAGACCGATGCGAATGGCCAACTGACCGGTCAGCTTTACCCAAGTAAAGAGGCGGGTAACCAAGACGGTTGGAAGGTTACGGAGCAGGTTCTGATCCAGGATGGTAACTCCGTCGGTGGTGGCTCTTGGAGTGCGGTCCACTTGGCGAACTTCCACCAGAAGTTGGTTGTTGCGTGCGACGACCCTATGGTTCTTGGTTGGGGTTTGGGCAACGAGCCCTATCCAAACCCCAACGCCGGCGCAAAGGACTACATTACGTCGGGCGACTTGGAAACCCTTTACATCAACACGATGAATACCGTGCTGAAGGCCCTGCGCAATAGCTCCAAAAAGCCAGTCTTCGTCTGCGGCCTGCAATTCGCGAGTGCCAAGGACTGGGCGGGTGTCTCGGCGAATCTACAGTCGAAGATTGTGGATCCGGCGAATTCTATCGTGTGGGAAGCGCACGCCTATGCTGACGTCGATGGCGGATCGAGCGGTGCCTACAACGGCGACAACACCCAAATTTCGCCAACGGCGCTGCGCGACCAAATCGTGGGTCCGTTTCTGACTTACGCCAAAGCCAACAAGATGGCAGCATTCATCGGCGAGACTGGCATTCCACCAACGGACGCTGGCCGTACCGCGCTGAAGAATCTGCTCGACAAAGCCAAGGCTGAGAAAATCCCCGTCACCCTATGGGTCGCGGGTCCGGGCACTGACGGCGAGAAGATGAGCCTTGAAGCGAGTAACCAAGCGGCAACGGTTACGATGGTGAAGCCATACTTCGCTGAGCGCATCACTCAGTGGGGTTATGCACAAGCGTAGGTCTGGCTAGCAGAGCCTGAGCCTCCCATTCCGGGAGGCTTTCCTTCCCATTCTTCCAGTGACCGCGTGTGTGAACACCCGATCCGGAACGCTATATAACAGCACACGCGCTGCTCCGACGGGCAGCCTGAACGACATGCACTTATTCAGAGCCTCGGCATTCACCGAGGCTTTCTCGTATTTAGCCCTGCCACGCCTATCGCTCTAAGCCAGGCGTGCTGCGGGGCTGCCCCATTCCCCGAGCCCGAGAGGGCGGACTGTCGGAGGTCGACGAAGATGTCGGAAAAAACACCTGACTTCTGGGCCCACGTCTGGCTGATCATCACGACGCCGCTCTGGCAAGGAGCGATCATGGCCGCAACCATTTCTCTATTGCGCGTGGTCTATGAAGGCAAAGAAGCCAACAAATGGCGCGTTGTGCTTGAGGCGCTGATCTGTGGTGCATTGAGCCTGTCAGCCAGCAGCGTCATCGAATGGATGGCCTGGCCGTCGAGCCTGTCCGTTGCCGCCGGCGGCACCATCGGGTTCATCGGCGTGACCGCGATCCGCGAGCTGATTATCAGGTTCCTCGGACGCAAGGCGGACTCGCTATGAGCCTCGAACCAGTCGCCGTAGTAGCCAGGGTCGGCTCTACATCTCGGGCCATTGCGGTCGTCATTGTCATCGTGATGGGCCTGCTGATTGCCATCCAGCAGATCCGAGTGATCACGTTGCAAGGGGCCATCAGTGTCGAGGCCAAAGCCAAACAGGAAGCCGTCGACGCCAATAAGGAAAGCCAGGGCACGATCACGACGCTGCGCGCTGAAGCACAGCGCAACGCCGACTACACCGCCGACCTGAACAAGCGCATCAGGGGCAGTGAAGACAAAGCCAAGAAGGCGAGGAAGGAGTTCGATGACCTCAAGCGCACCAGTAAACCTGTTCGTGATTGGGCTGCTCAGCCTTTGCCTGACGGCCTGCGCGGCAAAGCCGCCAGTGGTAACAAAGACCACAGTCATAAGGCTGCAAGCCCCTGAGCTGATTCCGTGCGAGCGCGTCAATGCGGAGGATACCGATCTGCGTGACAACGGCGACGTATGGGAGCTGAAGGATCAGGCCATCAAGCTGCTCGACACATGCGCCGACCAGGTCGATGCGCAGATCGTTCGAAGCAAGAATAAGTAGGCCCGTTTTATTGGAGGTGCGTCGAGTCTGGAGGCACCCATGAGCGGATTCTTTGCCTGGAGAATAGTCATGACCGTGACTGATAAAGATCGCGATGTGCTCGCTCGCACGCTGTACGGCGAAGCTCGTGGGGAAGGGCTTGCCGGAATGGTTGCCGTGGCCTGGACGATCCGCAACCGCGTGAATGATGGACAAGAAAAATCATGGTGGGGCGAGGGCTATGCCGGGGTATGCCAGAAACCCTATCAGTTCAGTTGCTGGAACAGGGGCGACCCGAACTATCCGTTCCTGAGCGGCGCGCGACAGATCCCGTTCCGCGAGTTGGCGCAGTGCCAAATCGCTGCTGACCAAGTGATCGACGGGAAGGTGCCAGACCCCACCGGTGGGGCAACTCATTACTACGCGACCACTCTGTCGAAGGCTCCGGAGTGGGCTGCCAGGGCTAAGCGGACTCTGAAACTCGGGGACCACGTATTTTTCAAAGACGTTCCGTGATCTACGGCACGAGCCCGCCGGGCTTTCGCAGCACCTGCGATACAACCACGCTCGAAAAAAGTTCCTCAAGTAAAAAGCCTAATTGTCGACACTTTGATTAAGGTCTGAGCACAGTTCAACCCTGGGCGAGCCTGACTTTCAAACGCGCACTCACGCGCCACCTTAAGCTCAATTATCAGCCAGGGAAGGGCTTTGCCGGGATTTAGATAATGCTAAGTAAGCTAAGCATATCTCAAAAGCTGTATTTCAGTTTCTTCGTTATCGTATTGCTAATCGGGATGTTGGTAGGAAGCGCGTACAAGGGGTTTGAAGAGGTTGAAACCGCAACCAGGAGCAATGTGCATAGCTATCAAGTGCTTAGCGGAACACAGGTCGCACTGGAACAGTTGATTAATATTGAAACTGGCATGCGCGGATTCGTCATTTCGTCAAAAGACTCATTTCTAGAACCCACGATGATGGGCGAAAAGCAGTTCGCCGAGGTGCTCAACCTGCTCAAAAGTTTGACCGCCGATAACCCGCAACAGCAACAAAGACTTGCCCAGCTTGGCGAAATTCAGAAACGGTGGATTGACGAAGACGTGCACCCGATCATCGCTATGCGCAGAGATTTGACTCAGCGCAGTGCCCCCGATGACCCTTTAGACCAGCGTATTACCTCAGGGGCTGACAAGGCCAAAATGGACAGCATGCGGGCTGTATTGGGAGACATCACCGCTGATGAGAACAAATTGCTGGATATCCGAAACCAGGCAATGGCGGACGCCAAGCATGATGCATTGTTGATTCTGATCTGGGGAGGCATCGCAGCAACGGTTCTATCCGTCATCTTGGCTACCACGTTGGGCCGTAGTACCTCCGCACGCCTGCAACTCGCTATCGACGCAGCCACTGCAATCGCCAACGGTAAGCTGGATACCGTTATTGACACCAGTAGCCATGATGAGCTGCCCAAAGCCTTCTTGCGTATGCAGACTCGGCTAAGAGAGATGATCCAGCAAATCAGCCTCGCTGCCAGTCAGCTAGTTATCGCTGTGCAACAAATTTCGGGGGCATCCGAGCAACTTTCCGGCGCTATTCAAGAGCAATCAACGTCCGCGTCAATGATGGCTGCAACTGTCGAAGAATTGACCGTCAGCATTCACCATGTCTCCGAAAATGCGGATGAAGCTCACACGTTGGCTACCCGCTCAGGCCAGCAATCGAAGGATGGTGCACAAGTTATAGAAAGCACCCTGTCCAGCATGATGGGCATCGCAAAAACAGTGCAGCTTTCCTCTACACAGGTCGCAGGCTTGGGCCAGCATTCCGAGCAGATTTCCTCAATTATCAGTGTGATCCAAGGTATCGCTGATCAGACCAATTTACTCGCCCTTAACGCCGCCATTGAGGCGGCGCGGGCGGGTGAACAGGGGCGTGGATTTGCAGTAGTGGCCGACGAGGTGCGCTTGTTAGCGCAGAACACAGGCAAATCGACCAAGGAAATCGCAACCATGATCGGAAAGATTCAATCTGGCGTCCGCGAAACCGTAGAAAGCATGCGCAGCGGGGTCCAGGAAGTGAATGACGGCGTGGAAATGGCGGGTAGTGCCGGCACGGCAATAGGCGAGATACGCGACAGCTCGAACAAGGTACTCGAAGTTGTAGACCAGATTTCCCTGGCCTTGCGGGAGCAGACGGCAGCTAGTCAGGATGTAGCTCGGAATGTGGAGCGCACTGCGCAGATGGCTGAACAAAATAATATGTCCATTCAGGACTTGCTGAAGACGAGCGGCGGGTTGAAAAATCTTGCCACCAGCCTGCAAGTGGAAGTCAGCAAGTTTCAGATGTAGCGAAGGCGATCTCCAGCCGTAACCGTTTAACACTGCCAAGGCTAACTTGGATCTCTTGACCCTGAGCGAGCAAATCAGAGGGCTTCTGTAAATCAGAGGTCTTTCTGTTTAGACAGAGAAAAGCGCAGACCTTTGTCACATTGGGCTGCGCTTCTCGGCACTCCGCAGGGAATGTCTGATTTATTTGCCCAGCTTTTTACGTACGTCTACCACCATTGGACCGACTGCCTTTACTGCGGCTTTGAGTTGTTCTTCGGTCACCCCAAACTCGTTAGTCCAGTACTGCAGCTCCCAGGCTTCAGAGGTATTCACTCTGGCTCTGTCCTGTGGTCCGCGATTACCTAAATTGTCAGCCATTTTCTACGCCCTTATGAGATAGCCTGGCTATTCCAGGCCAACGAAGCATAGGCCATCCTGAGCGTCTGACATGGGCGCAAGACATCTACCGGAGCGGCATCTGTGAGCGGTAGAAACCAGTGGTGTTGAAAGCCGGCGAGGGTTGAGACCGTTTCCGGGGTTCAAATCTCCAGGTCCGCCAAACACAGTAAAAAGCCCCGCATCTGCGGGGCTTTTTAGTTTTCGGGGTCTGGTTGGAAATGGGCTCTGAAGTCCGGGCGTCAGGGCCGCGGTGGGCTAAAGCCGGAACTTGCCGACCATGTCATTGAGCCGGACCGCCAGCTTCGACAGCTCGTTGCTTGCTTCCAGTGTCTGTCTCGCGCCTTCGGTGCTCTGCATTGCCAGATCCCGAATGCTCACCAGGTTTCTGTCCACATCGCGGGCAACATGGGCTTGCTCCTCCGACGCCGTCGCAATCTGCATATTTCGTTCATTGATTTCCAGGACCGCATCGGTGATCAGGCGCAGGGACGAGCCGGCGTCTTTCGCAGAGGTCAGCGTGCTGTAAACCTCCTGCCTGCTTTTGTCCATGGACTCCACGGCAGCGGCAGACCCTGACTGGACCTTGGTGATCATCTGCTCGATTTCCTGCGTGGACAGTTGGGTCCGGTGCGCCAGTGCCCGAACCTCGTCTGCCACCACAGCGAATCCTCGTCCCTGTTCCCCGGCGCGCGCCGCCTCAATCGCTGCGTTCAACGCGAGCAGGTTTGTCTGCTCGGCAATGGCCCTGATGACGCTCAGCACTTTTGTAATATCGTCCGCCTGACTGGCCAGGGCCTTGACCTGAACCACTGAATTGTCCACGAGGTCGGCGAGGCTCGTCATGGCCGTCACCGTGTTGACGACCCTGCGGTTCCCCTCTTCGGCGGATGTGCTGGATGACTTCGCGGCCTCGGACGTTGAGTTCGCATTTCTCGCCACTTCTTCCACTGCCGCACTCATTTCGGTGACCGCAGTGGCCGCCTGTTCGATCTCGCTGTTCTGTCTTTGAAGTGTCCGGTCTGCGCTTTCGGTGATCGATGTCATTTCGACGGAGGCGGTGCTCAGTTGGTCGGCTGCTCCCGATATCTCAGTGATCGTGGTCTTTAAATTGCCGGCCATGACATTGAGCGCAATCATCAAACTGGATACCTCATCTCGCCCCGTCACGGCGAGGACACCGGAGAGGTCGCCCGTCGCGATTTGCTCCGCGAAGGTCAATGAGCTGGCAACCGGCCTTACGATGCTTCGGGTCAGGGCATACGCCAGGCCTATGGTGAGCACCGATGCAACCAGAACAACCGAGATAAGAACCATGATGCTGTGGCTGTAAACCTCTGCAGCGCGATGCCCGGCGTTAACTGCGTTCTGTGAATTAAGGTCTCGCAGCTTTGTGAGCTCTGCCTGATACTGCGTCGCGGTCTGCGCCTGTTCGTTGTTGGCATAGTCCAGCGCGCTTTGATGGTCGGTTTTATTCAGCGAAATAATGTTTTTGACGCCAGCTATGTATTTCTCCATCAGGCCGTTCGCGGTCTGAAACTGCTTGTTATCCTCTTCGTCAGTAACCAGGTGTGCTCGGTAGTAACCCGTCTTGTCTTCGAGCATGGCAATGTCCTGAAAAATACTATCGGTGACCTTGCGTTGTGCGTCTGAGCCCGCCACCGCCAGCGATCGTATGCTTTCCAGACGGGTATGCAGCAGGGCGATCTGGATATCGTCAATCACCTGAATGCTGGGCACCACGTCGGTTTCCAGCTTTTGTTCAGTGGTACGCATTTCATCAATTTGAACGTAGGCGAACAGGCCAAGGCCTAGCAGAATGAGCGTAATCAGACCAAAGCAGAGCAGCGCTCTGGTCGAAATCTTAAAGTTTTGTAGTTGCATGTGGGTCTCTCCGGAGCTCCAAAGGAATGCTGAGGTCCGTTCCAGCTATCAGCGTGTCTGCCGGATTTTCGATTACTTAAGGTACGTTCAGCGGAAAGGCAGGCCTATAGCTATCATGGTCGCGTGTTTGCTAAGTGCTAAATAATCAATTAACTAATTCTTCATTTAACACTGCCAATGGGTTTGCAAACGCGGCGAGCGTGAGGCGATTATTGCTTCTCGGGATCGCCCCGAAATACCTGCCAACTATTAAGGAACACTATGCCGTTTAAAGACCTTTGCCTGGCATTGCTGGTCATCATTGCGTGGGGTTTGAATTTCATCGTGATCAAATACGGCCTGGATGGCCTGCCGCCGATGTTGCTGGGCGCGCTGCGGTTCACGCTGGTCGCGATTCCCGCGGTATTTTTCATTCGCCGTCCGCAGTTGCCCTGGTTCTGGCTGCTCGCGTATGGAGCGACCATTTCCTTCGGTCAGTTCGCCTTTCTGTTCGAGAGCATGGCCCGTGGCATGCCACCGGGGCTGGCCTCCTTGCTGCTGCAGGCGCAGGCATTCTTCACGCTGCTGTTTGCGGCGATATTCATCGGTGAGAAATTACGCGTGTACAGCGTAGCGGGCTTACTCATTGCTGCTGGCGGACTGACCCTTATCGGCATGGGCACGGGGGCTGCGACCCCGCTTCTGGCGGTGTTGCTGGTGTTGTGCGCGGCCTCGATGTGGGCGCTGGGCAACATCATCACGCGCCGGTTTGGGAACGTCGATCTCGTCGCCCTGGTGGTCTGGGGTGCGATCGTTCCGCCGCTGCCGTTTCTCGCCATGTCGCTGTGGCTGGAGGGGCCAGCGCTCATCGAGCATTCGTTGCTTAATCTGGGATGGAGCTCAGTGCTGTCGCTCGCTTACCTGGCCTTCGTCGCCACGCTGTTCGGCTACATCAGCTGGAGCAAGCTGCTGTCGCGCTATCCAGCGGGCAAGGTCGCGCCATTTTCTCTGCTGGTGCCGGTGGTCGGCCTCAGTTCCTCAGCGTTGGTGCTGGGCGAGCGACTCAGCGTGCTGCAATGCGCGGGGGGTGTGCTTGTGATGTTGGGTCTGACGGTAAATCTGCTTGGGCCCAAGCTGTTCAGCCGTGGGCGACAAGCGACCGCTTGATGCGCGGGGATCAGGGTTTCGCGATTCAAACCCGATTCAGGCAAGTGCGCCGTCGAGGACGGCGCACTTCCGATCAGCTTACAGGGGAGCCGGCCCGAAGCGGTTATCGCCTTTCTGACCTTCTGTAGCCAGGAACACGATGTTGGCGAAAGGCACAATCAGCCACCAGCCGCTGCGATCAGTGTCGTGCAGTCGGCGCACGCCAACGGCGAGGCCGGGTATCAATAACGCAAGGCTGTAAATATTCGAGAGCATGGAGTTGGTGCCGATGATGGCGTCAACAACGGCAATCGCGATAGAGATCAGGACGTTGATCAGGAAAAACATCCAGTACTCCTTGCGCCGCGCCCTCCCGCTGAACACCGCGTATTTCTTCAGAACGTCCACATACCAGTGAAAAAAACCTGGCTGGGCGACAACGGCAGCGCTATTGCCGCTGCCTGCGTACGCCAGCTGCGGCGCGCCGCACTGCGGGCACGTGACAGCACCATCACTGATTTCCTTTGCACAACCACGACAAAATGCCATTTGAATCTTCCTTTGATTAATTAACACACAGTCCAACGAAAATAAGCAGCGAGACACCGGATAACACAGTCCCGGCGATGGCCATGCCATAGCCCGGTCTTTTGGTGTTGATAGTGATGATCCCCAGAATCAGGGCGATGACAGAGAACAGGCCCAGGCCCTGAATCGTCTCTGTGTCCCATTCACTGTCGTCAAAGAGTGCAAGCGTGCACACGATACTGAGCACGAGCGAAAGGATTGCCATCCAGGGGGAGCCAGCGTTTGCAGGGGGGATTGGGAGCGTTGCTGAGGTGATTTGACTCGCGCCACATTGTGGGCAAGTGACTGCCGTTTCATGCAGCTCCTTTGCACAGCCACGACAAAATACCATCGCCATCTCATTTCCCTATAGTAGAAAGGCTTGTAGGTGCGTGTCGGCAGCACGGCTGAAATCTTTAGAAAAGATTTTGTAGGCATCCCTCCCGGCCTGTCTCGAACCTCGCGCGACCGTAATCACAGAGCATCTGGCTGCCTTTTAGTCCTTTTAAAATACCATGCGTGGCAAGACGAATCAGAAACCTTAACAGCTGATAACGCTTTGCATTACCAATTTATAAAAAAGTTGTTACGATCCGCGTCCTCATAGCTTTTCGCCATGCGGAGCGTCCCTCGTCAGGGTGCCGTGCCGCAGATCAGCACGCCTTCGTCCTCTCCAGGAAGCACCCGATGCTACGTCCCGCCCTGCCAGCCTTGTCGGCACTCGTCGCCCTTGGTTTCTCCAGCCATTCCCTCGCAGCGCCGGCGCAGCAGGATGTAGCCGATCAGCCATCGGTCACATCGCCCGCTCAACCGGGCAGTGCCAGCGGCAACTCGGCGCCGGGTGCAGTGGCTTTGGAAGGCCTGAGCATCAACGCCGATTACGGCATCGCGGGGCAAGCGACCACGGAGAATTCGGGCTCGTACACAACGGGTTCCATGAACACGGCGACCAAGCTGCCGCTGTCTATTCGCGAGACGCCGCAGTCGGTGAGTGTGATCACCCGCCAGCGCATGGACGATCAGGGCATGAACGACCTGAACGACGTAGTGAAATACGCGCCCGGCGTGACGTTGCACCGAACGGCGTCGGACCGTCAGGAGTTTCTGTCGCGCGGCTTCAAGATCGACAACATCATGTACGACGGGCTGCCGAGCAGCATCAGCGCCTACACTCAGGATGTGATTTCCGGCGCGGATCTGGCCATGTATGACCGCGTCGAAGTGGTCCGCGGGGCATCGGGGCTGATGACCGGCGCGGGCAGCCCGGCAGCGACGTTGAACCTGGTGCGCAAGCGCCCGACCGCCGTGCCGCAGGTGAGCGTGACCACCAGCGCCGGCAGTTGGGACCGGTATCGCACCGAAGTCGATGCGTCGAACAAGCTCAACGATTCCGGCACCGTTCGCGGCCGTGTGGTCGCAGCGTACGAAGACGACAAAAGCTTCTCCGACATCCGCAAGAATCAGCGCCAGACCTTTTACGGCATCCTCGAAGCCGACCTGAATGATTCGACGACCTGGACCGTCGGCGCGTCCAAACAGCGTGATGACAACACCTCGGACTGGGGCGGTCTGCCCAGCGGTCCGAACGGCGAAGACCTGCACCTCAAGCGCTCGACGTTCCTCAGCAACGACTGGTCGTACTGGAACAAAGACAACATCATGTTCTTCACCGACGTCACGCACCGCTTCGACAACGGCTGGTCGGCCAAGCTGGCGGGGCAGAAGATCTGGGCCGAGGCGGACACGTTTTCCAGCTACGTCGGCAACTACGACGGTCTGGGCTTTCAGCAGTACCACGGCAAGTACCGCGACGACGACGACCAGACCAACCTGGACGCGTCCCTCAGCGGGCCGTTTCAGATGTTCGGTCGCGAGCATGAACTGGTCGTGGGTGTGAGCCATCGGCAGGAGAAGTTTCACCAGTGGGGCGGCTGGACCGACGGCACGCCGATCGACCTCTATAACCCGACCCACTCAGTGATCAAACCTGACGTCGACACCAGCCTGTACGAAACCCGCAACGCCGCCACCGAAGAAGGCGTGTACGCCGTGGCGCGCCTGAACCCCATCGACCCGCTGCACGTCATCCTTGGCAGCCGCGTCAGTTGGTATGACTTCGACAACCGCGTCGGCAGTGGTGATTACAAGGTGGTGCGCGAAGTCACGCCGTATGCTGGCGTCATTTATGACCTGAACGACACGTACTCGGCCTACGCCAGCTACACCGAAATCTTCAAGCCGCAGACCGAAATGGATTCCTCGCGCTCGGTGTTGAAGCCGATGACTGGCAAGAACTACGAGATCGGCCTGAAGGGCGAATACTTCGACGGCGCGCTGAATGCATCGGTGGCGCTGTTTGAGATGGAGCAGGAAAACCGCGCCTATCTGCTGCAGGACCAGAATTCCACCAATTGCCCAAGCTTCCCGGCTTCCAGCTGCTACGGCGCAGCGGGCAAGGTGCGCAGCCGCGGGATAGACACCGAGCTGAGCGGCGCGCTGACGCCGGACTGGCAGTTCTCGGCGTCCTACACCTACGTGCTGAGCCAGTTTGTCGAAGACGGTACCAAAAGCAACGAAGGCAAATTGTTCGCCCCCGAGCAGCCGAAGCACCTGTTCAAAGCCGCGACCAGCTACACCTTGCCGGGTGAGCTGCACAAATGGCGGGTGGGCGCGGACGTGCTGGCCCAGAGCAAGACCTTCAATCGCGTCGGCGACGGCCAGGCGGATCAGGACGCTTACGGCATCGTCGGCCTGATGGCCGGTTACAAGCTGAACGAGCACTGGGACGGCCGGGTCAACGTCAATAACCTGTTCGATACCCGCTACTGGCAGGGCATCCCGACGAACTCGGGCACCGGCGTCTACGGCGATCCGCGCAACCTGATGTTCTCGGTGAAGTGGACGCTCTGATCACTCGCCGCACCCGGCACATCGTTTGATCGCAACGCACTGCGATCAGACGTCCTTGTCCTGATCCTCCGTCAGCAAATCGAGCCCGGCCAAGGGCTCGATCAGCTTCGCGCCTTCATTGCGCACGTTACCGACCTCCTTGCCCACGGCATGCCAGTGGAAATCGCTGACCGGCCGGCAGCCTTCCTGCGCGATTTGCTCAAGGCGTGACGCCGGCGTCTGCGGGTCGACCCATTCCCGGGCGAGCTCGGGCGTCAGCACCAGCGGGCGGCGGTCGTGGATGTCGAGCATGCCGGCATCGCTGGCGGCGGTGATGATGACGAAGCCGTCGCGTTCGTCCGGCTCAAGGCCGGGCCTGACTTGGCCCAGCGCAGCGAAGTACATCGGTCCCTGGTCTTTCAGATGGATGAAGTACGGCTGCTTGCGCTTCGCATCGTTGGGGTCTTTGACCCATTCAAACCAGCCGTTCGCCGGGGCCAGGGCGCGACCGTTCGGCCACAGGTCCTTGAAAAACTTCCCGGTCATCACGGTTTCGACCCGCGCATTGATCGGGTCGGGCCGTTTGCCTTTGGCCCAGTAGGGCGACCAGCCCCAGCGCACCTTGTCGACGCTCAGGCCGTCATCCACTGGCCGGATGATCTCGACGCGGGTGGTCGGCGCCACGTTATAGCGCGCGATGGGCCAGAGATCGTAGCCGTTGATCACCAACTGCTCTGGCGCGAGCGTCTTGAGGTAATGGTCCATTGGCTCGTAGATCGAGTAGCGTCCGCACATGTGTCACCCGTCGAATTTTCCTGCTTATCAGATTGACCGCACGCGGCTGAGAACGTTAACTGTATATACGTACAGTTAACAAACACAAGGTCAGTCCCATGAGTGTCACCATCCTTGGCCGGTTATCGGCGGCGGGCGAGCGGTTTCCCCTTTACGCCTTTCAAGTGCCCGCAGGTTTTCCTTCGCCGGCGGCCGATCACATCGAGCGGCACATCTCGCTGGACGAGCTGTTCGACATCCGCGCGCCCCATGTCTATCTCGTGAAAATAGAGGGCGACAGCATGCAGGGCGCGGGCATCTATTGCGGCGATCTGGTGATCGTCGACCGCAGCCTTTACGCCGAGCATGGCGACATCGTCATCGCCGCCTTGAATACCGAGCCGGTCTGCAAGCGCCTGCACATGCGTGGCAACGAAGTCATCCTCAAATCCGAAAACACCAAATACCCGCCGCGCTATGTCATGGAAGGCGACGAGTTGCTGATCTGGGGCGTGGTGAAATACAGCGTTCGCGATCACGACAAGGTGATGCATTCGTGATTCAGAGGCTTTCTATATAAGGAGGCCGGAGGAGGGGGGTGACAGCACGGGCGTATTGGAACCATTCAAGCGCCCGTGCCACACAGCATAAACCTCTCAGGATGACCTCCGATGCCGCCTGCCTTCCGCCTGTATTCGGGCGCTTTGCGTGTCGTTCGACCGATGCGCCTCGCTTCACTGACTGTTGCGATGTTGTGTGCCGGTTGCCAGTCTTACGGCCCGCCCGAGGCGAGCACCGAACGCACGCCGCGCCTGGTGGCAGGGCTCCATCGCAGCGAAGAGCCGGTGGCTTATTCGCGGTCAACGCAACCCTACGACGGCAGTGATATCTGGCAACGGATGGGACAGGATTTCCGCCTGGCCGACGACAACGGCGTCAACGAACGCATCGTGCGGCAGCGCGACTGGCTGCTGGGCAACGCAGGCTTCATCCGCAATGCCAGTCAGCGGGCCAGCCCGTATTTGCATTTCATCGTCGAAACCCTCGACCAGCGGGCGATGCCGGCCGAGCTGGCTTTGTTGCCGATCATCGAGAGTGCCTACAACCCCAAAGCCAATTCGATCCGTGACGCGGCCGGCCTGTGGCAGTTCATGGCGGCCACCGGGCGCGATTTCAACCTGCGCCAGACCGCCTGGTATGACGGACGGCGGGACGTCGTGGCGTCCAGCAAAGCGGCGATGGATTACCTGACGCGCCTGCACACCCAGTTCGGCGGCGACTGGCTGTTGGCGATGGCGGCCTATAACGCAGGGGAGGGCACGGTGAGCCGGGCCATCGACGCGAATCAGCGCCGAGGCCTGCCTACCGATTACTGGCACCTGAGCCTGCCAAAGGAAACCCAGGATTACGTGCCGCGACTGCTGGCGTTGTCGATGCTGGTGCGCGAACCCGAGACCTATGGCGTGAAGCTCAGCCCGGTGGCCAATGCGCCGTATTTCACGGTGCTGGAGCTGGCGCGGCCGGTGGACCTGGAGCGCCTCGCCGCCAGTGCCGGCATCGATCGCTCGGTGCTGCTGAACCTCAATCCGGCGTTCCTGCGCAAAAAAACCGCCGACGGGCCCTCCCGCGTGCTCGTGCCTCGCGACCAGTTCGAGCAGCTTTCTGCCACCCTCGGCAAAATGACCGACGACGTCATGCCCGGTAACGAGGCACTGGCGGTGACCACTGCCACGGCGTCAGCGGGGATTGTGCGCCCCTGAAGCGACACTCCAGTCACCAATTTGTCCGCTTCGGGCCCACTTTTGGCAGCAATGGGCTCGTCGTGTGTCGGCACGGACACAATCCGGCCGTGTGCTTTTCACATCCCGATCGGCCCGGATGAGCCGGGTCAGACTTATTCATAGAACCAATTAACAAAAATTTCACCGAACTTTTCAGACGCGTTGTAAAAACGCCGATACATCATGGCCAGTCGCCTCCGAAGACACAATTAGAAACATCCACTGCCATAGGTTGATGAGTGCTCAGGTCCGGTGAGCGGTGTCGGACAAGTCGTACTCAACGGCAATGAATAGTTGGATCCCATTATCGAATCAGCACTGATGCGCAAACCTTTGCTTTGCATTTAATAGTCGAAAATAAAATGACCGCCATGCCCGACCCTCTAAATTCAAGGGGTTTAGACCTATACGCGAGAGTACAGTAAAGCGTGTTCGGAAAACCGAGTTGGAGCAGTCGGATTTCCGAACGTAGTTAAACTAATGGTCCTGAGAACTAGCAAGCAATACGCAAGTTGTTAAACAACTTATAAAGTTCGCAGAGGGTTATATAAGTTCTCGGGGCCGACAGTTCATAAGTTCAATAAGGCATTTAGTTCTGATTAATGTCAGGCACGGGCGGGCAGTTAATAGTCGTCGGTGAGGCAGGCTTGATGAATGTTAGCGAGTCGTACGCGGCATTAATAAGAGCGTTCGATGGTTAACGGTTACGCAGAGGGAGGATCGATCGTGCAGGGCGGGATGAAATGCACCATGGCAGAGCATAACCCGATGATTGTTAAGCTATTGTGATGCAGGCGCCAGGCCGGCCGTGCCCTTGGACGCCCCCAATGACTCATTGTCCAGTCGGGGGCACCGAAAGATTTTAAATAGCCGTTTGAATGTTTTGCAGATAATTAGTTAACTCCGTCAATAAAGTCAAAGTGCTATCACGGTGGTGGTGTGAAGTATGTCTCACGACGCTGGGGAACTAAATTTAATTATTGCTGCCTTTGAAATGCGTGGTATTAATAAATCGCTTGCTCCCACTACGAGAGGTATCGATGAAAGAAGAAATCGATGTAAGCGACTGTTCGTGTCAGCCTGAAAATGTGGCGCTGGATATCCAGCAGATAGCATTGAATACCGCCAACCTGAGTATGGATTTGCTGCTCTGCGGGGAGACTGGAACAGGCAAGGACACGCTGGCCAAACGTATTCATGACTTGTCCGGTCGGACAGGTTCTTTCATCGGTATGAACTGCGCCGCCATTCCGGAATCGCTGGCGGAAAGTCAGTTGTTCGGTGTTGTGAATGGCGCCTATACCGGTGTCAGCCGGTCCCGGGAGGGGTACATCGAAGCGGCCTGCGGCGGCACGCTGTACCTGGACGAGATCGACAGCATGCCGCTGAGCCTGCAGGCCAAGCTGCTGCGGATTCTGGAAACCCGGGGCATCGAGCGATTGGGCTCGACCGACTTCATTCCGGTGGACCTTCGGGTCATCGCGTCGGCGCAGCGCCCTCTGGATGAACTCGTGGAACAAGGGCTTTTTCGTCGCGACCTGTTTTTTCGGCTCAATGTGCTGACCATTCAAATGCCAGCCTTGCGCAAGCGTCGCGAACAGATCCTGCCGTTGTTCGACCAGTTCACCCAGGAAGTCGCCGCCGATTTCGGCTGCCCGGTCCCCGAGCTGGACAACCGCCTGGTACAACTGCTGCTCAGCCATTCATGGCCCGGCAACATTCGCGAACTGAAGTCTGCCGCCAAGCGTTTCGTGCTGGGCTTCCCGCTGCTGGGCGGCGATGCGCCTCCGGATCGCGATCTGGAAACCGGCCTGAAGACCCAGCTGCGTGTCATCGAAAGAATGCTCATCGAAGACGCGCTCAAGCGCCACAAGCACAGCCTGGAAGCCGTGGTGCAGGAGCTCGAAATTCCCCGGCGCACGTTGTATCACCGGATGAAAGAGCTGGGCATGAACGATGCGGAAGAAGCGGCGATTTCGTAGGACCGGTTTCAGGCGGGAAGAGGCCAGTGTGTTCCGTATCAATCGTGTGGTGTAGAGCCTGACGCCTTCCCGGCTAACGCCGGTCCCACGAAAGCGAGTCCTGCCCAGAGTCCCACACATACCTGCCGCACCAGGCGCGCTGTTTCGCAATGGACGCCTCGCAGCCAATCTCGCGCAGCCAATGTCGCGTAACCCTGAAATACCAGAGGTCGTGGATGAGTGTGTACGAGTTATTCGATGAGCAACTGGAGGACGACCATCAGGTGCCGAACCTGCGCGTGGTGGCCCGAAGTCTCGGTCAGTTGGGGATCGACCTGCTGCTGTCAGGGGAAACCGGCACCGGCAAGGACACCGTCGCCAGCCGGATCCACACGCTGTCCGGACGCAAGGGCCGGCTGGTCGCGATGAACTGCGCCGCCATTCCGGAATCCCTGGCCGAGAGCGAATTGTTCGGCGTGGTCAGTGGCGCCTACACCGGCGCGGACAAGGCGCGGGTCGGCTACATCGAAGCGGCCCAGGGCGGCACCTTGTACCTGGACGAGATCGACAGCATGCCCCTGAGCCTGCAAGCCAAACTCCTGCGGGTGCTGGAAACGCGCTCGGTCGAGCGGCTCGGCTCCACGACACCCATCGCTCTGGACGTCTGCGTCATTGCCTCGGCTCAGCGCTCCCTCGACGAAATGGTCGAGCAGGGTCGTTTTCGCCGGGATCTGTATTTTCGCTTGAACGTCCTGACCGTCACGCTGGCGCCCCTGCGCGAGCAGCGCGCCCGTATCCTTCCGCTGTTCACCCGCTTCGCTGAGGCGGCGGCGCAGGAGTCGGGTATTCCGGTGCCCGAGACCACCGGCGTGCTGCGTCACGTCCTGCTCAACCATGACTGGCCGGGCAACATCCGCGAACTGAAATCAGCGGCCAAGCGTCACGTCATGGGCTTTCCGCTGCTGGGCGGCGAGTCCGGCGAGGAGGGCGAGTCATCGGGCCTCAAATCGCAGTTGCGGGTGATCGAAAAAGCACTGATTCAGGCGGCGCTCAAGCGCCACAACAACAGCGTCGAAGCGGTGAGTCAGGAGCTCGACATCCCCCGTCGCACGCTCTACCACCGCATGAAAGAACTCGACGTCTGACCTCCGGTCACCTCGCTGCTTCTGGCGACACCTGCTCGTCCACACGTCCATATCCGCAGCTTCCGTGAACATCCCGAATTTTATTGAGCCCCATGGGGAACCGATCCCGAGGTCGGTGCCACCCATTGGCACCAAGCACTTTCGCTGGTGATGACTCAGGAGTGTTCGACATGAATCCAATCTCAATGGTCGGTGGCCTCGCCAACAGCGCGATCAACGCGGGCGGGCAAATGACTCAGCAGGCAGCCAGCGCTGTGACCAACGTCAAGCAGGAAAACCAGATCACCGAATCTGCCGCTCCTTCCAAGGCCGAAGCCGCACAAAACGCCGCCACCGAAAAGGCCGATGCCAGCCAGGCGCGCCTGATTGCCATGCAGACCGAAGCCGACATCCGCAAGCAGACCAACGATGTCCTCAGCGCTATCCGTTCCGGCAAGGAAGACAGCGCCAACAAGGCGATCAGTGCCGAGGCGCAGAACGCCAAAGGCATCAGCTACTGATCGGTCCGAGCGCCCCCTGAAAAAGGGGGCATCCACCTGAGGATGGAGGTTTCATGCTAAGTCTCAATGCCAATACCAATCCGCTGCAAAACCTGCACATCGGCACCGTGGTGTCCCAGCCGACGCTGGGCGGCGACAAGACCCCGCAGTCGCTCAAGGACGTGATCGATCAGCTCGCTCAGGCGCTGACCAAAGGCGGGCACCTGGACAAGGAATCGCCGCTGGGCCAGATGGTCGGCAAGCAGATGGAAAAGAACAATCCGTTGGCGTCGCTGATCGGCGGCAATCCGGACATGATCAAGGCTGCTCTGGGTGACCTGATCAAGGACAAGCTGGGGGAAAACTTTGGTGCTGCCGCCGATGCAGGCCAGGCAGGTGCCGGCGCGCCGGACCTGATGTCGCAGACCCTCAACGGTCTGGCCAAGGCCTCGCTGAATGACCTGCTGACCAAAACGGATCAAGGCACAACCTTCTCCAAGGGCGACATGCCGCTGCTGGAAAAAATCGCCGAATTCATGGACCAGCGCACCGCCCAGGATCCACAGAAATTTCCGGCGCCGGATTCGGGCTCCTGGAAGAACGAACTCACGGCTGAGGGCGATAACTTCCTCGACGGCAAAGAAACGGCTGCCTTTCGTTCTGCACTGGACTCGCTGGGCAGCCAGCTCGGTCAGGAACAGAACGGCCTCAGTGATGCCGGCGGCGGATCGCCACTGAGCAACCTGTCACCGACCGCCCCGTCGGGCGGCGGCGTGCAAACCCCGAACAGTCTCAATCAAGACCTCGGCCAACTGCTGGGTGACCTGCTGCAGAAGGGCGTCAACGCCAGCGTCGGCGGCGGCCTCGGTACGCCGATGAACGATGCGTCTCAGTCCGGCGGTGCCACCAATAGCGTGACCCAGGACCTGGGGCAACTGCTCAGCGGCCTGATCAAGAAAGGCCTCGAAGCCGAACAGAACGGAGCCGGCGTCAACGGCGCAGGCGGGCAAACCAATCCGTTCGCCCAGCAGGATCAGCAAAACATGCTGGCCCAGGCCGCCACTGCCCTTGTCTCGGCCCTGGTGGGTGGCGGCAACAACAGCAACAGCCTTTCCTGAAGCCAACCGTACGCATCGACACCGTCTGCCGGAGAACGCCCGTGACCCTTTCCAATGTCAACCAACTCAAATCGCCGTCCACCGATCTTGAGCCACGCCTGGATCAGGGATTGGTCAGCGGGCCTTCGCAGGCGGACGTCGATCTGTTCAACGCCGCCATGCGCCCCGAGCTGTCGATGCAGCAGAGTCATTTGTCCGAGCAGATCGCCAGCGCCCTGTCGGACCGTCTTGGCGCCACCGACAAGCTGTCGCAGCAAGCCGCGCGCAAGATGAAACGGGCGTCCACCACTGACGACCCGCTGGAAATTTCCCAGATGAGCCGGTCGCTGTCGCAGTATTCGCTGCAGATGGCGCTGACCACCAAAGTCGTCAGCAAGAGCGCCCAGGCCCTCGATAAACTGACCAACCTGCAGTAGAGGCATACCGTGAAATACCTGACTGCGGGACTGATCTGCCTGATGCTGCTGCTCAGCGGGTGCAGCGACGACACGGACCTGTTCACCGGGCTGTCCGAGCAGGATTCCAACGACGTGATCGCCAGCCTCGCCGACCAGCACATCGACGCGCGCAAGCGCAGCGAGAAGACCGGCGTGGTCATCAGCGTGCCGACGGCCGAGATCAATCGCGCGGTGCGGATCCTCGATGCCGCCGGCCTGCCACGGCGATCGCGCACCAGCCTGGGCGAAATCTTCAAGAAGGAAGGGGTGATTTCCACGCCGCTGGAAGAGCGCGCGCGTTACATCTACGCCTTGTCCCAGGAGCTGGAAGCGACGCTGTCGCAGATCGACGGGGTGATCGTCGCCCGCGTCCATGTCGTGCTGCCTGAACGCATCGCGCCGGGCGAGCCGGTGCAGCCTGCTTCGGCGGCAGTGTTCATCAAACACACCTCGGCCCTCGACCCCGACAGCGTGCGCGGGCGCATCCAGCAGATGGTCGCCAGCAGCATCCCCGGCATGTCCGGCGAGCCGCTGGATTCGAAGAAATTCGCCATCGTGTTCGTGCCGGCGGCGGAATTTCAGGACACTGAACGTCTGGTGAACTTCGGGCCCTTTCTGATCGACAGCGCCAACCTCGACTTCTGGAATCGCATGCTGTGGCTCGCGCCGTTTGCCGCGCTGCTGCTGATTGCCTTGATCGTGTTGATCCTGCGCGGCGACTGGCGCAATGCGCTGTTGCAACGCATCGGCCTGCGCCGCAGTGCCCGGACGAGCATGCCGGTGCGGGCGTAATGCTCAGCGTTGAGGAGCACTGGATTCGCTGGTGGTGCGCGCCCTGGGAGTGGGCCCACGCAGACTGGATCGACGTGTTCGCCGACCATTGCGGCATCACCCGCGAGGACTGTACGGAACTGCTCGGCACTCGCCACGACGTGTTTCTGCACAGCGTTGGCGTGGTCCCGAGCCAACCGCCGCCGCCTGTTGATTCGCTGATGCAGTGGCTGCGACTGGATGAAGCGCAGCAGCACCGGGCGCTGTCCCTGGCGGGCCGAATCTGTTTCGGGCAGGCCGACCGCGCTTGCGCCGATGACGCCGGGCAGGTGCATGAGCCTTGGTGCCGCGCGGTGGCCAAAGCGTTGCGGCCCGGTTTATGGCTGGACGCCTCGGTGACGGATGCGCGGGTGTTGCTGGCGGCGTGGGCGGGTGAGCCTTGCTGGTCGCGGCTGCGCCTGTCCTGGGCGCCGGATGCCCTGCCGCCGCCCTGCGCCGAGCTGCCCGAGAACAAGCTGCACACCCTGTGGCACTCGGTGTTATGGCGGGTGACGACACCTTGATGAGTGCGGTTACCCCATTGTCCTTCAGGAGCTGAACATGCTCGCCAAGCGTCGTCTTGTGTTGTCTTCCTCCGCCGTGCTGGTCACCGACATTCTGCGTCGCGAAGACCTGGCCGGTACCGTGCTCGCCGCTGAAGTGCTGGACAACGCCCGCGCTGAAGCCGAGCAGATTCTTGCCGATGCACACGCCCAGGCGCAGCAGGAAAAGGATCAGGCGCTGGCGCAGTTCTGGGACAGCGCCAACGGTTTTCTGCAGCAGCTGGAGCAGCAGCGATCGGCGCTGGCGCAGGAATCGATGGAGGCTGTTGAAGCCTTGCTTAATGAGGCCCTCGCCGAGTTGCTCGACCAGACGACACTCGCTGAACGCAGTCGCGCGCTGATGAGGAATCTTGCCGCCGGCCAGACCGTCGAAACCAGGGCCGTGCTCAGCGCCCATCCCGACATGCTCGACAGCCTTGGTGAGTGGCTGTCGGCCAGTCGCTTTGCCGATCACTGGCAGCTAAAAGGTGACCCGACGCTGGCGCCGCAGACCTTGCGCCTGAGCGACGCCAATGGTGCGTTCGACATCGACTGGGACAGCCTGCGCCGTGGGCTCGCGGGGCCGACGGCGCATTCATGAGTTTTTCTTGACCCGGTTGTGACGGTTCATGGAACCGGAGCGGCCGCAGGTTCCACTCAGGGGTTGAATCCCTCAGTTGGAGCCACCGGCATGATCAGTTTCAAATCCCTGCAAAACCACCTCGATCACTCCTATTCCCGCGCCCAGGACGACATGCAGGACGCCGCCGAAACCGCCTCTGAAAGCGGCACCATGGAAGATTTCCAAGCGTTCAGTGATGCCTCGCAGCAGACCAACGTCGCCAACATGATTCTCAACGAAGGGCTGCGCGCCAAACACGGCATCACCAAAGCGATCATCGATGGAATTCAGTGAATTCAGCGCGATCCTCGCCCAGTGGTGCGAGCGCCGTCCGCTCGCGCCGCTGGACTGCTGGATCGATGACGCCAACGCGCGGCTGGCGGTGTCGGGCAACGGCATTCGCCTGAGCCTCGATGTGCTCGATCCCTACGACGGCAGCGACCCGCAACGCCTCGACGCGGTACTCGCCCAGGGCGGTGCCGGCGTGGCCTGTGCCTGTGAGGGCGGGCTGGCCATCGACCCCGAAACACGCTGCGTGGTGTTGGTCAGCTGGATTCCCGACCCCTGCAACCCTACGCAACTGCTCGAACGTCTGGAGCGCCTGGCCAATCAGCGCGCCGCGATGCTCAGCCTCATGCAAAACTCGATTCGCAGCGCGACCGCCTCGTCGTCACGCTCGACCCTCAGAACCTGGCAACCGGGAGTGTGAAATGCGCAAGGCCTTAATGTGGTTGCCTTTGCTGATGATCGGTATCGGCGCGCCGGCGCTGGCCGCGGTGCCTGACGCCTGGAAACACACCGCCTACGCCTACGACGCGCGGCAGACCGAACTGGCGACTGCGCTGGCAGACTTCGCCAAGGAGTTCGGCATCGGCCTGGACATGCCGGCGATCCAAGGCACGCTGGACGGGCGCATTCGTGCGCAGAACCCCCAGGAATTCCTCGACCGGCTGGGTCAGGAGCATCATTTCCAGTGGTTCGTCTACAACGAAACCCTGTACATCAGCCCGACCAGCGAGCAGACCTCGGCGCGCATCGAAGTGTCGCCGGAAGCGGTCGATGACCTGCAGCAGGCGCTGTCCGACGTTGGTCTGCTGGACAAGCGCTTCGGCTGGGGCGCATTGCCCGACGAAGGCGTGGTGCTGGTGCGGGGCCCAGCCAAGTACGTCGAGTTTGTGCGCAGTTACAGCAAGAAGGTCGAGGCGCCGGAAAAAGCCGAGAAGCAGGACATCGTGGTCCTGCCGCTGAAGTACGCCAACGCCGCCGACCGCACCATTCGTTATCGCGATCAGCAACTCACTGTGGCCGGCGTCGCCAGCATTCTTCAGGAATTGCTGGAAAGCCGCTCCCGTGGCGAGTCCATCAACGGCGTCAACCTGTTGCAAGGGCAGGGCGGCGCGGGGGGATCTGCAGGCGGCGGCGCCACGTCCTCAGGCCTGAACTACGGCGGCATGCAAAGCCAGGGCTTTGACACGGGGGCCATCGAACAGGGGCTGGATCGGGTGCTGGGCTCCAAGGGCAAACGCGGCGGGTCGTCCAGCGAAGCGGCGGGCCGCTCGAAAATCCGCGTCAGCGCCGACGTGCGCAACAACTCGGTGCTGATCTACGACCTGCCCAAGCGCCGGGGGATGTACGAGAAGCTGGTCAAGGAACTGGATACGCCGCGCAACTTGATCGAGATCGACGCGGTGATTCTCGACATCGACCGCAACGAGCTGGCGCAGCTGTCCAGCCGCTGGAACTTCAAGGGCGGCAGCGTGAGCGGCGGCGCCAACCTGTTCGAGCAGGGCACCAGCACCACGCTGTTCATTCAGGATGCCGGCAAGTTTTCCGCAGACCTGCATGCTCTCGAGGGCAACGGTGCGGCGTCGGTGATCGGCAATCCGTCGATCCTGACCCTGGAAAACCAGCCGGCGGTGATCGACTTCAGCCGCACCGAATACCTCACCGCCACGTCCGAGCGCGTCGCGGACATTGTGCCCATTACGGCGGGCACCAGCTTGCAGGTGATTCCGCGCTCCCTGGACCAGAACGGCAAATCCCAGGTGCAATTGATCGTCGACATCGAAGACGGCCAGATCGACACCTCGCAAATCAACGAAGACCAGCCGGCCGTGCGCAAGGGCAACGTCAGCACCCAGGCGGTGATCGCCGAGCACGGCTCGCTGGTCATCGGCGGATTCCACGGGCTGGAAACCACCGACAAGGTCAACAAAATCCCGCTGCTGGGCGACATCCCGGTCATCGGCAAACTGCTGTTCCAGTCCCGCAGTCGCGAGCTGAACCAGCGTGAGCGCCTGTTCATTCTCACGCCGAGGCTGATAGGCGATCAGATCAACCCGGCGCGTTACGTGCAGAACGGCAACCCCCACGATGTTGATGACCAGATGAAACGCATCAAGGAACGCCGCGACGGTGGCGAACAACCGACCCGCAGCGACGTGCAGAACGCCTTCACCCAGTTGCTCGACGGCGTGACCCCGGTGGGCTTCAACAGCGGCGAGACCCTGCCGTTTGAAGCCGACAGCCTGTGTGATCCAGGTGCCGGGCTGAGCATGGATCGCCAGCGTTCCCAGTGGTTTACCCGCAAGGACTGGGGCATCGCGGTGGTCGTGGCGCGCAACACCACCAGCAAACCGGTGCGCATCGACGAAAGCCGCTGCGGCGGTCGCTGGGTGATGGGTGTCAGCGCCTGGCCCCATGCGTGGCTGCAGCCGGGGGCGGAGAGTGAAATCTACATCGCCCTGCGTCAGCCGCAGGTGTCGAGCAAGGCCAAACAGAACCGACCTTCGCTGCTCAAGGGGGCTACACGATGAACCTGCGCGGTTTGCTTTTGCTGTTTCTGGTCACTGCCACGTTGGCGGGGTGTGCAACCCATGGGTGTTCGGGTTATTCGTGCAAGCGCCCGGATTCCAATGACCGGGAGCTGGTGATCTGGTGGCCGCCGGACATGCGTCAGGGGATTGATGAGCGTGACCATGAGCAGGATTTTACTGTGGTGCCATTGAAGGACTGAGCATGATTCGGGTATCGGAAAAATCAGCGTTTTACGCCCACGTCGCCGCCGAGCGTGCAGCGATCTGGCCGGTGGCGACGGGTGTGGCGTTTGTCAGTCGACGTGAGCATCGGGATTGGGGCATCGCGCTGCATATCGAGGGCCGAGCCCTGCGCCCGGAGCAGTTGCGCGATGCCTTAGAGCGGCGGTTTTCGCAGGCGGAGTTGTTTAACGATTTCTTTCTGTTTCTGGATGTGCAGCGGGATTTTGTGGTCTGGCACGCGGTGCCCGATGCGCAGGGGGCGGCGGTGAGTCTGGACAGTATTCGTCGGCAGGAGCTTGAGCTGGCGGGGTTGGGGCATCTTAGTGATGCTTTGCAATAGCGCGCTCGCGGGGCTCGCTTTCAAGATCTGGATCAAGAGCATCTGCCTAACGGCAGACATTTCGCCTTCGGCGAGTTACTTGGAAAAGTCGAAAGTCGCACCATCCCCAAGTAACCAAGGGTGCCTGCTCCTGGTTTGGCCCTTCGTTCCTCAGGGTTCCCTCACTCCGACGACGCTCCGTGGGCCCGCGCCGAACGGACATCCATGTCCTAGCGGCGCTCTCGCGGCATCCATGCCGCTCGGCCCACTCCGCGTCGTCTGCGTTCGGCCTGCACCCAAGTCGCGATTGGCGGTGGTGAGCCTTTTGCGCAGTAAGATCAAAAGTGCGCTTACGCTTAGTAAGACCGGCTTTAGCCGGGAAGAGGCCCGTCCAAACGCTGACGTTCGATCGTCCCCACGCTCCGCGTGGGAATGCATCCCGTGACGCTCCGCGTCACCTCCCAAGGCCTGAATGCGCGTCGTCTGCGGGACGCGGAGCGTCCGGGGTGGCGTTACCACGCGGAGCGTGGGAACGATCAGTAATCTGCGGTCGGACACCCATCCTGTGGGAGTCGAGCTTGCTCGCGAATGCTGCATTTCAAACACCCATTATTCGGCGGATGTACCAATGCCTTCGCGAGCAAGCTCGCTCCCCCAGGGCGGTAGTCGTGTCTGCAAAACTGCCAGCGCCCATACCGGCCTCATCCCGGCTAAAGCCGGTCCCACTAAAAAGCAACGCGGACACCCTGTGGGACCGGCTTCAGCCGGGAAGCTTTTGCTTTGCTCTCGCTTTTGCTTTCGCTCTCGCCTTGCTTTTGATCTTCTACGCAGGAAGTCCAGGCGACACAAATCGCGACTTGGGTGCAGGCTGAACGCAGGTCTCGCGCAGTGGGACGAGCCGCATGGATGCGGCGAGAGCGCCGTCAGGACATGGATGTCCGTTCGGCGCGGGCCCACGGAGCGAGACCGGAGTGAAGGAACCCCGACGCAGGAGGGGCCCAACCAGGAGCACAAGCCCTTGGTTACTTGGGGCTTTATCAAGTAACTCGCCGAAGGCGAAACAGTCTGCCCTTAGGCAGACGCCCTTGATTTTGCTTTAGATCGTGATCTTGCCAGACGCAGGTCAAACATCTTCAATCCGAATGACCTCGTCCGTCACTTCCTCAAGCTGCCGCACGATCTGATAAATATTCGCCACCGCCAACAGCGTCGTCCTCGGGATGTACTTGCCGGCCTTGACCTTATACAGCGTCCGCGCCAGCCAGATACTCTGCACCACCGGAATCCCCGCCTTTTTTGCCCGCGCGATCAACGCCAGCGCCTCATCATCCTCACCCTTGCAGTGAATCTGCGGCAGCGGCGTCGTGCCGGGCCGGTAATAGAGCGCCACCGCGTAGTGGGTCGGATTCACCACCAGCATGTCCGCATCCTCCACCGGCTTGGCCGGCGCGGTCGGCGCCTGGTTCAACAACTCATGGGCCAGCTGCCGACGATGCCCCTTCACATGGGGGTCGCCCTCTGACTGCTTGTACTCCTTCTTGATGTCCTCATGGCTCATCCGCAGCTTCTTGGCGTGGAAGTACTTCTGCAGCGCAAAATCCACCGCGCCGATCACCAACAGCAGCCCCAGCGTTGCCCGCAAAATGTGGCGGAACACCTGCAGCAGCGCATGCCAGTAGGTCGTCAGGTCGGTGCTCGACAGCAAAATCAGCGTGCCCAGCGACGGCTTCACCACCACGTACAGGGTCGCCGCGATGGCCGTGGCTTTCAGGATGCTGAGCAGCAAGGTCGTCAGGCTTTGCGCCGAGAACATCTGCTTGGCGTGGGCGAACGGGTTGAGTTTGTTGAAGTCCAGCTTCAGCGCCTTGGGCGCGAACAGAAACCCGATCTGTATCCAGCTGCCCACCAGCCGCATCAACATCGCGATGCCGACGCTGCTCAGAATGAAGCCGACCAACACGCTCGCGCCTTCGCTGGCGACCTGTTCCAGTGTGTGCATGAAGGGCTGGCCAACGCCCTGGAACGACAGCGTCATCAAGTGCAGCAAGCGCGCGACGCTTTCGTCCGCCAGGCCGAAGGTCACTTCGCTGACGACCAGCAACACCAGCAGTTTGCTCAGGTCCTGGCTCTGCCCGACCTGGCCTTTTTCGCGGGCGTCGCGCAGTTGTTTGGGCGTGGCCTTTTCGGTTTTTTCGCTCACGGCACATGCACCAGTTGGCCGAGCAGGTGCTTCAGATCGGCGAGTTGCGTGATCTGGCCGTTGCCCAGCTCCAGCAGCGTCGGCAGGTAGATGAGCAGGAAGGCGATGCCCGCCATGCTCTTGGCCGGCATGGCCAGGATCGATACGTTCAGTTGCTGCGCGTACAGGCCGATGATCGCCAGCGCGGCCTCGATCAACAGCAGCAAGCCAATGAACGGCGCGGCGTAGAGCATCATGTGCTGGAGGGTCTGGTTGAGTTGTTCGAGAAACAGGTCCAGCCCGTCGACGGTCATGCCGGGCAGCCAGGCGGTGGGCGGCCAGACCTGATAGCTGTCCCAGATCACCTGGGTAATCAGCGACAACCCGCCGGACAGAATCACCAGCATGATCAACGTCTCCTGAAACAGCTCGCCCAGCGGCGTCGCGTCAGGCCCCAGCGCCGGGTTCAGTTGACCGCCGCTCAAGGCGCCGCGCTGGCTGTCGAGCAATGCGCCCACCGAAGCGAACATCCAGAACGGCGCGTACAGCAACAGGCCGAGGAGAGTGCCGAGCACCGCCTCTTTGAGCAGCAGCGCGCCGATGGAAAACCAGTCGTCGTTCATGCCCGACAGCGCCCGGCTGATGCTCGGCGCCGGGATCATCGACACCACCAGCACCACCGCGTAACGCAGCGGGCCCTTGAGGTATTTAAAGCAGAACGCCGGCACCAGAATCATGCACGGCAGGATGCGCGCGGCCGCCAGGCCCATGCCCAGCATCAGTTCGAACAGGCCCTGAGCGTCGAAGGGCATCTAGTGCGCGCCGCCGGAGCGGGCGATCAGGTCGAAGGCCATGTTGATGAACTGGATCAGTTCGACACCGATCCATCGCCCGGTCATGGCCAGGGTCAGGCCGACGGCGGCGAGCTTGATGCCGAAGGGCAGGGTCTGGTCCTGGATCTGCATCAGCGCCTGCAGCAGCGAGGTGATGACGCCCACCAGCACGGCCACCCCCAATGGCGGCGCCGTGAGAATCACCACCAGAAACATGCCCTGTTTGAACAACGCCAGCGCTTCCATCACCGCCTCACATGTACGAGTAGAAAAGGCTGTCGAGCAGGCGCGTCCAGCCTTGCACCAGCACGAACAGCAGCAGTTTGAGGGGCAGCGAAATGGTCATCGGCGAGACCATCTGCATGCCCAGCGCCAGCAGCAGGTTGGAGACGATCAGGTCGATGACGATGAACGGGATGTAGATCAGAAAGCCAATCTGAAAACCGGCCTGCAACTCGGACAAAACGAAGGCGGGCACGGCCAGCAGCAGGTCGCTTTTGCTGGCCTGATCGGCCATGTCCTTGGGCCACATGCGCTGGGTGTTGTCGAGCAGGTGGGCAACGACTTCCGGGTCAGTGTTGCGGCTCATGAATCGCTGAAGCGGCTCGATGACCGTGTTGGCGCTGGCCTGCAGTTTTTCGGTGCTGCCCATCTCCAGCGGATGATCGTGAACCCGCTGCTGGATTTCGTGGGCGACCGGCGCCATGACGAACATGGTCGCGGCCAGGGCGATGCCGTAAAGCGCCATGTTCGGCGGCACTTGCTGCACGCCGATGGCGTTGCGGGTAATCAGCAGGGTCATGGAGATCTTGAGAAAGGCCGTGCAGACGATCAGCAGAAACGGAATCAACGACAGGGCGCCGAGGAACAGCGCCAGCATCACCGGGTTCATCCCGTCCATGATCATGCTTGAGACGCCATGCGGGTGATCTGCAGACCGAGGCGGCCCTCGACGCTGACCAGCTCGCCCTCCGCGACGACGCGCTCGCCGTGGCACAGGGTGGCGAAGCCGGGCGTGACGCCGTTGACGGGTAATACGGTGCCGGCCGCGATGCGGCGCAGGTCGCCGAGGGTCAGTTCGAGGCTGCCGCAGCGCAGGGTCAGGGCCAGCGGCAGCTGGTCAAGGGAATCGAGGGAGGCCTGGGTTTCTGTTGATTGAGGCTCGTAAGGTTCGTCCGCGTAGCCATCGGAACCGGTTTCATCCTGCCACTCGTTTTCGGCGGTTTGATGCTCGGCGTCGTGAAAAGCTTCCCGGCTAAAGCCGGTCCCACGGTCGACAGTTTCAGGGCTGTAGCCGGCGCCATTGTTCAGTGCGTCCTCGGTCGACTCATCGTCGGCAAGATCCTCGATCTCGTCTTCGTACAATTCTTCATTGACCATGTCCCAAGTCTTCCTCGTGGCTGAACCGTACATACAGCTGCTGCGCGCGGCTGT
The DNA here is from genome assembly GCF_059418765.1 of Pseudomonas sp. GW821-FHT07F05. NCBI lineage: Bacteria > Pseudomonadati > Pseudomonadota > Gammaproteobacteria > Pseudomonadales > Pseudomonadaceae > Pseudomonas > Pseudomonas sp. GW821-FHT07F05. The sequence goes on along the minus strand of NZ_JBWKQL010000016.1, from coordinate 27,383 downwards.
CCGTCTGCACTGCCCATTGCCGACCCGCCAGTTGCAGGCGGCCGCCGCCTTCTTCGTCGAAATGACACAACGACGGCAGCAGCACGTCCCCCGGTTGCAGCGACGCCAACTGATCGAGGCTCAACGACAGCTCGCCCAGCACCAGCGGCTGACGGATGGGCCAGTCTGACGCGACGTTCTGCCGGTGCGGCTGCCAGTGGTGGCTGCCGAGCAGTTGCAGCAAGACCCGCGCGTCGGCGCAGAGCTGTGCGTGCAACACCTGCGAACCCAATCGCAGTTGCAATCGGCAGGTCATCGGCGCGGTATTCGGGCTTTCGCCTTCGGCGGACAGCGCAGTGATATCGCTGAGTGGCCGCAGAGGGCAAAGCAGTTCCGCCAGTTCGGTACTCATGCGTTGATTCACCAGTTGCCAGTACCACGGCTGATGTTCGCCGCCGAGGGTGACCGGCAGTTCGCCGAGCAGGCTCAGCACCGCTTCGGCATCGCTCAGGGCGAAGGGACCGAGGGCGCTGTCGAACCAGGTCAGCGATGACGGCGTCCCGGCTGAAGCCGGCGCCACGAGGGGCGAGCCATCCCGGTTTGCATCGTCGGGCATCGATCGCAGGCTCAGCTCGCCGCGCTGACCCTGGGCCGTGTAGCCGCAGCTCACGCCGGCGCCCAGCAGACGCGAGGCCTCGGCAAAATCGCCGCTGACTTCCCGCATCTTCAGCGGACTGAATGGCGGGTTCCCGGCTAAAGCCGGTCCTACGGTGTTCAGGTCGCTCGTGCCCACGTTCATGCCCGAGTTCCTCTCCGAATTCATGGTCGAGTTCATGTCCGGCGTCATCCCTGCGCCTCCTCAAACGACAGATCAACGTCACAACCCAGCGCCTGCTCCAGCGCGCTTTCGCAGTTGCGTTGATGGGGCTGCAAGCGTTTCAGCACACCACGCCGGGCGAAGCCCAGTTCGATGCTCCACTGGTTGTCGCGCTTGTTGGCGTTGACCTGCACCTTGCCCAGATTGGGCATCAGCAAGGTCAGGCTCAACGGGCCGTCCGGTTGCTGGGGCAGGCGTTGGGCGAGCTCGTCGATGAGCTGCGTTGGCACGCCTTCGGTGGGAAACAACGTGCTGAAGCTGCTGCCGGCGAAACCCGATTCGCTCTGCTGCTCCGTCACCGGCGGTACCAACAGTTGGGAAAAAAACATCCCGTCAGCACTCAACGAGGCAGGCGAGGCGGATTCATCGCACAGCCGGCGCAGGCGTTCGGCATCGGCGCGACGCACAGGGGACGACGGCTGGCGCGTGTCGCCCGGCGCGGCAGGGGATGGCGAGGGCGCGCGCGACGTTTCGGCACGGGGCTGCGGTTGCGGGCGAGGCGGGTGTTGCACCGGGCTGTTCATGACGATTCACCTTCTTCGTTGAGGGCCTCGGCCAGGCAGGCAAGTTTTTCCACGGCCCGTTGGGACGCTTTCGCTGCGTCTTTGGCCTCGGCCAGACGCTGCTGTTGTTCCTCGATACCCAACTGCTGCCGCGCCATGTCCTGGCGGATATAGGCCAGCCGGTCGAGCATGCGGTTTTCCTTCTCATGCCAGCGTTCGAGGTCGTCCAGCGACATCGACTTGTTGACGTGGGCGCTGCTCAACACCTGCCGGCGTTCGCGCTGGTTATGGCGTTCCTGCGCGTACGAATCGCGAGTCTGCTGCAGATGTTCGTGCAAGTGCTCCAGGGTTTTTTGCGCCTGCCGTTGCGCCCGTTCGGCGCTGGCCTGGCGATGCTGACGCAGCGGCGTGAGCACGCTGATGACCTGTTCCATGGCGAGGGTTTGCGGATCGACTTCAAGCTCTTCTTCCACGCCATCACTCCGGCAGTTGCGAGGTGAGTTGCATCAGTGCGGCGAGGGTTTCCTCAAGCGGCACCGGCTCGCGCAGGTCCTGGCGCAGAAACGCATTGATTGGCTCGTTCAGCCGTACCGCGCAGTCGGTGACCGGGTCGCTGCCGGGCTGGTATTCGCCCAGGCGCAAGAGCATTTCCACCTGCTTGTACGCCGCCATCAAACGGCGCAACCGGTTGTTCGCCTGTTGATGCTCGCGGCCGGTGACGTTGCTGATGATCCGGCTGATGCTGGCCTGCACGTCGATGGCCGGGTAATGCCCGCGCTCGGCCAGTTTGCGCGACAACACGATGTGGCCGTCGAGCAGCGAACGCACCTCGTCGGCGACCGGGTCGTTCATCGAATCCTGTTCGATCAGCACGGTGTAGAGCGCGGTAATCGAGCCTTTCTCGCTCATGCCGGCCCGTTCAACCAGGCGCGGCAGCAGGGTGTAGACCGAAGGCGGCAGGCCGCCGCGCCCGAGGGGTTCGCCGGCGGCAATGCCGATCTCGCGCTGGGCCCGGGCGAAACGGGTCAGGGAATCGAGCAGCAACAACACTTTCAGGCCGCGCTCACGAAAGGCTTCGGCGATGGCCGTGGCGGTGAACGCCGCGCGGGCCCGTTCCATGCTCGATCGGTCCGATGTGGCGCAGACCAGCACCGAACGTGCGCGCAAGGTGGCGTCCAGTTCGTGGTCGAGAAACTCGCGCAGCTCACGCCCCCGCTCGCCGATCAGGCCGAAGACGATCACGTCGCAGTCCATGTTGCGCGCCAGCTCGGCCATCAAGGTGGTCTTGCCGCAACCGGCCCCGGCGAACAAGCCGACGCGCTGGCCTTCGCCGAGCAGAATAGCGCTGTCGATGGCGCGCACGCCGGTGGGCAACGCTCTGCTGATCCGTGGTCGCTGGGTCGGCGGCAAGGCGTCGGCGATCACCGGCAGGGTCACGCGTCGATCACCGGGCCCGGCAAACGCGCCTTCGGAATCCCCCAGCAGCGGCCGTCCGAACCCGTCAAGCACACTGCCCAATAAGCTGTCATCGACGCCGATGCGGTGGGCCATGCCCAGCGGCCGAATGTGCGCGCCGACCTGAATGCCGTCCGGGGTGCCGAGGGCACTGAGCAGCGTGCAATCCCGGGTAAAACCGACGATTTCCGCGAGCATGGTGCTGCCGTCGGATTTGCTCACCTCACACAGGTCGCCGACCTTGGCCGCGGGAATCTGGCACTCCAGCAGGATGCCGCTGACAGCGCTGACCCGGCCACTGACTTTCACCGCCGAAAAGCCTTTCAGGCGCTGACGGTGGGCGGATTTCCACTGATCCAGCGCCGCGTTCACCAGCTCACCTCGTAATGGCGGTCGCCGTCGAACTGGATGCGGTTGTCATCGATGCGGGTCAGGCGCAGCCCGGCCAGCTCGTCGCCGACGTACAGCCGCCGACCGTCCGCCGTGACCAGATGGGCGTGGGGCCCGGACATGATCTGCACGATGGTGAACGGCAGGCCACTGGTGCCGGCGGCGACGTTGTCGATCAACGCGACCGGCGTGTCATAGCGGTCCTTGAAACGCTGGAGCATGCGCTGATAGACCAACTGCGATTCCGGCTTGAGGTTGCCGCTCAACGCCAGGCCTTCCGGGGTCTGCTCCACGCTGACATCGCTGAGCAGACGCTCGCTGAGCATGGTGTTGAGCTGGCGTTTGACGTCGTCGACGCTGGTCAGCCGTATGCGCTTGCTCGCCGGCTGATCGGTTGTTTTGCCCTTCGTGGTCGAGGGCCTGACGGGCTCTTGTTTAGCGAGCTGCTGCGCCGGCGTACTGATTGCCATCGCGTCTGACGAAGGCGCAGCGCTGCGGCTCAGGCTCCAGGCACTGCCGGCGATGCCCAGCAACACGCCGATGACCACGCCGGTGGTGCGGTTGAAAAAGCGCGAGCGCGACTCGACCTTTTCCAGCGGCGCGCTGGCCGGCGCTTCGGCCTGGGACGTCTGCTCGGACTTCGCCTGAGGAATCACCGCAGGCAGGGAAGGCCAGGGGGCTTGCGCCGGGGACACGCACAGCCAGACCGAACCCAGCACAAAGGCGGTGTTGGGGGTGAGCAGGGTGCTGGCATGAAGGTGTCCCTCTTCATCGGCGATAGAACCGTCGGCAGCGTTGAGCCGCCAGCCTTCGCCCTGGCGTTGCAGGCGACAGTGCAGCTGTTCGACGCCGGGATCATGCAGCGCCAGATCCTGATCGGCGTCAGCGCCAATGCCCCATTGCTCACCCACCAGTGGCAGCGCGGCGCCCTGGTGCAAGCCGGTCAATACGCGTAATTCAAACATGTGACGCTCTCCAGGCACTCAAGCGGCGTACTCGTTATCCAGCGCGTGCGGGTCGTCTTCGTGATCGCTCTCGAAGTCGTCTTCCAGGTCGAAGCGCCCCAGCACTTTCACCTGCGCCGCATTGCTGATTTCGGCAAACGACAGCACCGGCACGTGATAGAACTCCTCCTGCAGCAAGGTCCGCAGCGGGCTGCGCAAATCCTGCGCGACCAGCAACACCGCGCGCTGGGCGGTGCGCAGGGGGAAGGCGATGTGCAGCTGCTGCACCAGCAACTGGCTGGTTTCGTTGTCCAGCGCGAAGAAGGTTTCGGTCTGGGTCTGGCGCAGGCCGTCCCGCAAAATGCCTTCGCTTTCCGGCGTCAGTACCCAGACCAGCAAGCCTTCGGGGCCGCAATACTGGTGGTAGATCTGCGATTTCAGGGCGATGCGCACGTAGTCGGCGAGCACCGTGACTTCGCGCTCGTGCTGGCCATGCTCGATGAGGGTTTCGGCGATGACCCGGATCGCCCGCAGCGGCACGCACTCCGAGGCCAGGCGTTGCAGTACCGCCGAGAAGCGCGCCAGCGGCAGCACGCGCTGCATTTCCTGGGCAAGCTCCGGCTGCTCCGATTCCAGCCAGCCGAGAATCGCTTTGGTCTCCTGCAGGCCGATGAACTGCGGGCCGCACGACTGCAGCGCGCGTTCCATGCGCTCGATGATCAGCGTGGTCGCGTCGATGCGTTCGATGTGGGCTTCCTGCAGTTGCGGCGCGTCGGTCGGCAGCCACAGCCACTGACCTTCCTCACGCTCGAGGCTGCCGTACACCGCTGACTCCAGCGAGGCCGACTCCGGCAGGCTTTCCACTGAACGCGCATCGACTGCCACGTGGGTCTGGCTGAGCGTGGCCCGGAGCAGGGGGACTTCGTAGACCGAAAAGCGAAACTCATCCGGCGGCAACAGCTCGCTGGTTTCGATGATGAACGAGGGCAGGGTCAGGCCGTATTGCACGACCAGCCGATTGCGCCGCTGACGAATTTCGCTGACCAGCGCTTCGATCTGAGCAGGGTTCTGGCTGGGGTGAAACTGCATCACGAACTGACGGCTCGGGGAGAAGGTACGCAGGTCCTCACGGCCGTTCATTTCCGGCGCGACGGCCACCGCCTGGGCCTGCTCGGCCTTGGGCTTGGCGCGGTGCAGCTGGAGCAGGCCGCCGACGCCGCAGATGATCGAGATGACCACGAACACTGCCGTCGGCATGCCCGGCAACGCCGCGAAGCCGAGCATCGCCACCGCCGCGATGATCCACGCCTTGGGCTGGCTGGTGATCTGCTCGGCGATCTCCCGGCCGATGTTGGCTTCAACGCCGTTCTCGCCACTCGGCACGCGGGTGATGATCATGCCGCAGGTGACCGAAATCAGCAGGGCCGGAATCTGCGCGATCAGGCCGTCGCCGATGGTCAGCACGGTATAGACCTGCAAGGCGTCGCCGGCGGTCATGTTGTGCTGTACCACGCCGATGGCGATGCCGCCGATCATGTTGATGGCGACGATGATGAGGCTGGCGATGGCGTCGCCGTTGACGAACTTCATGGCCCCGTCCATGGCGCCGAACAGCTGACTTTCCTTGCCCAGTTCGGCGCGCCGCTTGCGCGCTTCGTGGACGCTGATCAGGTTGGCGCGCAGGTCACTGTCGATGGACATCTGCTTGCCCGGCATCGCGTCGAGGGTGAACCGAGCGCCGACTTCCGCCACCCGTTCCGAACCCTTGGTGATCACCAGAAAGTTGACCACGGTGAGGATCAGGAAGATCACCAGGCCTACCGCCAGGTTGCCGCCGACCACGAACTGCCCGAACGCTTCGACGATGTGCCCGGCGTCCTGATTGAGCAGGATCAGGCGGGTGGTGGAAATCGACAGCGCCAGACGAAACATCGTCGTCAGCAATAGCACCGCCGGAAAGGTCGAGAACGCCAAGGGGCGCGGCAGGTGCATCGCCAGCATGATCAACAGGCAGGAAATGCAGATGTTGATGGCGATCAGCACGTCCACCAGGCCGGTGGGCAGCGGGGTGATCATCATGAACACGATGGCGATGACCACGAACGCACCGACGATTTCCGAGCGGCGCATGGCGGCAAGCGCGATCGCATTGAGCAGGTTAATGACACGATCCATCAGGCGAGGCCCCCCTGGAGCTGGTTCTGTTCCTGCCGCGTCAGTTCGGCCATGAGAATGAGCAGGTTGCCCAAGGCGTTCTGGCGGCTTTTCAGGTCGCGCCAGAGCAGAATCGGCAGTTGTTGCAGCATGGGCCGCAGCCCGTTGAGAAACGCCAGTTGATGCTTGAGCTGCTTGCCGCCGATGTGTTGCGTCAGCTGCAGGGTTTCGCCCAGGCTCATGCCCTTGCCCGAAAGCGCCAGCAGGTGTTTGAGAAAGGCCGCCGCATCCACTTGCAGCCCGGGATTTTTGTTGCGCATGCCGCCCAGCAGATGCTCGCAACTGCGCAGCAGGGTGGTGACGTGCCGCGCGGTGTTCAGGCCATGCATCAAGGTGCGCAGTTGCGCCGGCGAGGTGGACGGGGTGAGGGATGAAAGATCGTCGGCGAGGGCGCTGCGCATGTCCCGCAGGTTCAGCTCGAATTCGCCGGGCTCTTCCTGTTCGTTGATCAGCGCGTCGATCAGCCCGGTGATGTTCTGCTGCCCGGCCACCGCCACGCTGTACAGATTTCGCAGGGCGCCGCGGCGTTTTTCCGAGGTCGGTCGGGAAAACGCCTTGGCGCTGTTGATGCCGGCCCGGGTGCGCTTGCCGTATTGGCGACGCAGTTGCTTGAGCTGCTGGCTCAGCACCACGTGCTCGCCCATTTCACCGTCGGCCTGGGCCTGCTTTCTCGCCGCCTGCAGCATCACATGGGCCTTGGCCGGGTCGCCGTCGGTGTAGCTCAGAATCTGCGCCAGGCTCGACGCATTCTGGTTTTGCAACTGCTTGCGCAAGTTGCGCGCGGCGTCGTCGAGGCCTTTATCCTGGCTGCCCATCAACAGCTGATACAGCTCGCCCAGTTTCACCGCCCGGGATTGCAGCGCGTTGCCGCTGGCCAGCAGCTCCCGCTGACTGAGGCTGCGGCTCTGCTGAACCAACGCCGAGGCGAACCGCGCGACCTGTTGCGGCGAGGTGCCGTTGACGTTCGGCGGATTGACATGCAGCGGCGCGGGCGCAGGCGCCTGCATTTTTGCCGGCGCGATCGCGGGTGTTTGCAATGCCTGTGGGGCAATGGGGGCGGCGATCTTCATAAGTCGGCTCTGGATAGCTCGGTTCGGGGCCTGGTCATGGGTCCTGAGTGGAGCGCGGCCGCAATGCGGTTCCATCTATTTGTGCGCGGACGTGGGGCAGACCGATCTGTGCCAAATCTCGTCGGAGAAACAGTGTGTTCGCGCAAAGATTTGCACAGCGTTGTTCTTGTTATTTTTATTTATATATAAAAATCAATGACTTAAATGATTCCCATGGATGGCACGCATATCGCTATAGGGCTATTACACTCAAAACAAGGAAGAGCCCTGATGTTTTCCAACCTTGCGATTCTCGATATTGACTCCCCAGTGCGCCGTCCCGCCCAGGGGATACGTCACCTGACCAGTGATCAGATCAAGATGATTCGCGGCTTCATTCAGAAGCGGGTCATGAACCCGGAAGATGTCGACGACATTCTGCAAAGCACCTTTCTGGAAGCGCTGCGCAGCGAGCACAAGTTTCAACACGCAAGCAAACCCCAGACCTGGCTGTGCGGCATTGCGCTGAACCTGATCCGCAATCACTTTCGCAAGATGTACCGCCAGCCGTATCAGGAAAGCTGGGAAGACCACACCCACTCCGAACCCGACAGCCATGGCGACATCGGCCATCAAGTCGACGGCCATCGTCAGTTGATGCAGGTGGTCAGGGCCATCGGCACGCTGCCGTCGAACATGCAGCGGGTGATCGAAGTGTCGCTGGAGATGGACGGCAATTATCAGGAAACCGCGTCGTCCCTCGGCGTGCCGATCGGCACCGTGCGCTCACGCCTGTCCCGTGCCCGGGAGCAACTCAAGCGGCAGATGGACCCGTTTGCCTGAGCATCCAGTGGGGCTGGCTGGACGCGAACTGTGTAGGGCCGGCTTTAGCCGGGAAGACGTCAGGCGTCACGCTGCAAAATTGAGGGTGTTCACACAGGCCTCTTCCCGGCTGAAGCCGGTCCCACTAAAAAGCAGCAGCCCGCTCGGTGTCCGAGTAACAAGCTGAAACATTTATCGGAACCGACGCGGCGCAGCAGCCACACAGTTGCCATCCTTCACGCCCGGATGACGACTCATGCGTATCTTAAGCACTCCTCCCAACGCCGCTGCTTCCCAATCTGCTGGCGCCGATACCGCCCAGAGATTGCCGCTGACTGACGCCAAGCCGGCGCTGTTACTGAAGGGGGGCGTCGATCCCACTATTCGCTTCGGCGCGTCGACCCAGCCATCGCCGGCGAACGGTGCATTTGCCGGCAATAGCCTTGGCAGCACAGGCGCTGCGGGCAAGGCTCAGAGCATCGAACAGCAACTGCTGTCATTGCTGACCCAGCTCACGCAGCTGTTCAAGGGGCAGGCGCCATCGTCGCCCGAATCCGCCACGTCATCCCCTGACGCCGCCGCGCAAAACGCACCCGCTTCCGGTGCCGTTCCCGCAGCCAGTCCGCAACCTGCCGCTCCAGTCACGGCCGCTGCCCCCGCAGCGCCGGTCGAGGCTGCAAAACCCGCTGAAGCTACTCAATCCGAAGCACCCAAAGCCAGCGAAGCAGCGTTTCTCGATGACTCGAAATACTCGTCGCCCAAGGAGCTTGAGCGTTGGGCGCCGATGGTTGCCAACCTGCCGCCGGACCAGCGCGAGCAGGCGGCCAAAGAGCTGAATAGACCCATCGCCGCCGCGCGCATGGCCGCTGAAAAAGGCCCGGATGCGGCCAAGGCCATGGACTTCATCAACGCGAACCCGTCGCTGAAAACGGCAGTCGATACCGGCAAGCACGGCGGCAAAGCGGACGGCAAGATCACCGACGGCGACCTCAAGGCCTTCGCCAAGAACATGCAAAAAGCTGCCGACAGCGCGGACAAGGACATTGCCAACTACCAGAAAGACCATCCGGACGCCGACCCTCAATCCCTGGAAATGGTCCGCAGCGCCGCGTTGATGCGCGCCAACGAACCCCTGACCAAAGCCGCCGATCCCAAGCATGCCCTGGGCGCCGACGGCAAAACCAAGGTCGATGGCCTGACCAGCGCCGACGGCCTCAAGGCGATTCAGAACGACAACCCGGGCCTGGCCGGACCGCTGAAGCAGGCGGCGAAAACCTGGTCGCAACCCGGCTTTCTCACGCAGATCGATCAGGGCGGCCTGAGCGGTCGTTCGCTGGCGGCCCACAGCCCGGACAAGCTGTTCAACGCCAAGAACATCAGCGACTGGATCAGCAAGCAGGCGCCCACCAATGGCGGCGAATTTGCCAGCGTGCTCAGCGATGCCGCCACCCTCAACTCAGTGGCCAATGTCGATATTTCCAAGTTGGGCAAGGACGTGTTCGACAACCCGTCCGCCTACACCGGCGAGCAGAAAGCCGCGGTCATGATCAAGCTGCAACAGACCCAGCAGAGCGTCGTCGCCGGCCAGGACCTGCGCAAGACCGGCAAGACCGAAGAGGCGTTGAACGAGAAGATCGGCCAGCTGCAAGCCGATCCTGAGGTGCAAGCCTTCCTCGACAAACAGATACCGCAGCAGTCGCGGGCGCTGGTTGCCAGCACGCCGTCGTTGCAGAAGGCCGTCAACGAGCAGATGCAGAAGGTCAACAGCGGCGAGGCCCTGCAAGCGGACTTGAACACGGCTGACAAGGGCACCAAAAAGGACAAGCCGAACGCCGATTACAGCAGCGCTTTGGGCGGATTGTCGGCGCAGTTGCAGATGCAGAAAGACCTGCTCGGTGACACCGCGAAGGTGCCGACCGCGCAACAGGTACTCGTTCAGCGGCCTGATCTGCAGGGCAAGATTCAGGATTCGTACGTACGCAACTTCAGCGAAGGCGGCGCCGTCCGGCAGTTGCTCGATCAGAAGAAAGCCGACGGTGAAGAGGCATTGCAAACAGCCGACGCGCAGAAGGCCGCCTACGACAGCGTGCTGCCCGACACCTTCGTGCAGAGCCAGCAATCGCGCTATGTGGATTCGACGTTCCACCATCTGGAGCACACCAAGAGCGGTCGCAAGGTGCTGGAAAACGCCAAGGGCGATAAAGACCACGCGCCGTCGATGGCCGCACAGGTCGCCTCGAATATGGGTCCTTCGGCGCTGCGCTCGGTGGCAGGCTTTGCCTCGGTGTCAGACATGCTCGCCCGCGGCGACAAGACCGATGCCGCCAAGACCATTTACGACAGCACCAAATCCGGCCTCTCTGCGGCTAAGCACGGTTATGACGCCGTGGCGAAATCCGCCGGGCGGGCGGGGCTGGGCGAGGTGGCAGCGAAAGTTGGCGGTCGCGTTGCCGGCATGGTCGTGGGAGAGGCAGCAGGTTTGGCCGCCGGCGCTGCCATTGGTGCGTCCATTCCGGTGATCGGCTGGATCGCCGACGCCGCGATGAGCCTGGGTTTCGGCATCTCCGCCATCATCGAAGCCGTCAAGAAGCACAAGGCCCAGAAGGCCTTCGATCACAACGTCGACCCGGTCCTCGATCAGTTCGGCATCCCCAAAGCCCATTGATGTTTCCTGACCCGAAAGAGGTAAGTGATCATGAGTATCGGTATTTCCCAGGTTCGGCCGTTGAACGATCCCGCCGCCCACCCGGATTTCTCCTCCCTGAGCGGCAAGCCCGGCCAGAGCAATTCCCTGGGCGGTGGCGGCGGCGCCGGTCAGGCCCTCGACGCCAGTTCGATCCTGTTTGCCCATGCCGGGCAGTCCCAGGTCAACTTCGGTTCCCCTCAAAATCAGGACCCGACGACCAACGCCGCTAATCCCCTCACAAGTGGCGCAGACCAGAACGGCATCGCCCAGCAACTCATGGCGTTGATCATCCAGTTGATGCAAATGTTGATGCAGAACAACCCCAATCAGACCGGCAATCCCGCTGCGCAGAATAATGCAGTGACCGGCGGCGGGGGAGGTGGTGGCGGCGCGACCGAGGGTGCAGGCGGTGGCGATGGTGCTGGCGCGGCGGAAGGTGCCGGCGGTGGTGCCGAAGGTGCTGGCGCTACTCAGGCGGCTGCAGCGCCTGCGGCCAATGCTGGTGCGGTGTCGAACGATACGTCTCTCAGCGGCTCGGGCGATTTGCATCTGCCACAACAGCTCGAACCCTATCGCAACGACATCATGGATGCGTCCAAGGCCACCGGCGTGCCGCCGAGCATTCTGGCCGGACAGATCTGGGCAGAGTCCCGTGGCCAGTTGGGCCAAGACACCACCAACGTCAACGGCAAGACCGATGCGGGCGTGATGCAGGTCAACGCCGACACGTTTGCGGCCCTCAAGCGAGACAACCCCAACGAGCTCGGCAACGCCGACGTCAACAACGCCCACGACAACATCATGGCCGGCGCGTTGTACATGCGTGATCAGAAAGCGACCTTCGGTGACTGGGATTCGGCGCTGCGCGCCTACAACTCGGGCCCGGACAAGGTCAACAAGGGCAACCTCGCGGATGCCGGCGGCGTGGGCGATCCGAAGTACGTCGAGAACGTCATGAACTTCGCAAAAATCATCGAAAGCGGTCAGGGGCAATTGCCGGCCTGATGTTCGGTGTGAATCCACAGGGGGCGGGGCGCGCACATGTCGCGCTCCTTCCACAGCGTGAAGTGCCACCGACCCAGATGGGCGTTAAGAGATCAGAGCCTTTTCCATGAACACGCTGTTGGGATCATCCTGGTAATCACCGAATGGCCCTCGACGCTGATACCCGTTGCGCTCGTAAAACGAGATGGCTTCGTGTTGCAGATACCCGGTCTCAAGCATGACTCGCCCGCAGCCTCGTCTCCGAGCCTCATCTTCCAGAACACCCAGAATCCTGCCGGCAAGGCCCTGCCCGCGGAAGGCAGGTTGGGTGAACATCCGCTTCAGCTCGCCGTGAGTCGCGTGCACCACCAGCGCCCCGCACGCCACGGCCTCTCCATCGCTGGAGCGGGCAACGGCGAAGCCTGTATTTTTCGAAGAAAGCGCTTTTATATCGATGCCATGATGACTCTCAGCCGGGTAGAGAGGCACCTGATAGGCATCAAGCGCTTCAATGAGGGCGATGACTTCCGGCTGGTTGGGAGATTCAAGGGAAACAGTGGATGAGTTCAAACGCCTGCGCTCCGTTGGCCAGATGTCAGATCAATGGGGATGCAACGGATATTCGCCCGATCATGTCCCATGAATCAATCCACGCCAGTGGAGCAGTAAACGCCTTTGTGCATTCCAGGCAGGATTGCCCTGCCTGGAATTCATGCTTCATCGATTACGAGTGACCCGCCATACCGTGTTCGCCAGGTCGTCGGCGATGATGAGTGCACCGCGCGGGTCCACCGTCACGCCGACTGGCCGCCCGCGGGTTTTTCCGTCGGCGCCCCGAAAACCGGTTGCAAAGTCAATCGGCGCACCGTTCGGACGGCCATTGCTGAACGGTACGAAAACGACTTTGTACCCGACCGGATTTTCCCGGTTCCAACTGCCGTGTTCTCCAATGAACACCCCGTCGGCGTACTTTTCGCCCATCGCCGGGATGGAAAAATCCACGCCAAGCGCGGCGGCGTGGGACCCGAGGCTGTAGTCGGGTTTGATGGCGGCAGCGACCATTTTAGGGTTCTGCGATTGGGCTCGGGTGTCGACGTTTTGACCCCAGTAGCTGTAAGGCCACCCGTAAAATCCACCCTCGCGAACCGAGGTCAGGTAGTCCGGGACCAGATCCGGGCCCAGTTCATCGCGCTCATTGACCACCGCCCATAACTTCCCGGTTTGCGGCTGGATGGTTAAGGCCGTCGGGTTGCGGATGCCGGTCGCGTACGCTTTGTGGGCACCGGTCTCAGCATCTACCTGCCAGACCCTGGCCCGGTCGAGTTCGACCTCCATACCGCGCTCGGTCACGTTGCTGTTCGATCCGATGCCGACATACAAGGTGCGCCCGTCGTCGCTGACAGCCAGTGACTTGGTCCAGTGGTGGTTGATTTCAGCGGGCAAGTCAGTGACTTTGATCGGTGGGCCGCTGGCCTTGGTCTGGCCCTCCTGATAATCGAAACGGACCAATTCGTCCTGGTTGGCCACGTACAATTTGCCGTTGGCAAACGCCAGCCCGTAGGGCGCGTTGAGGTTTTCCGCGAACACCGTTTTCGTCTCGTAGACGCCGTCACCGTCTGCATCCCGCAGCAAAGTCAGGCGATTGCCGCCTTTGACCTTGGTGTTGCCCTGAGCCTTGATGTACCCCGCGATCACGTCCTTGGGTTTGAGCTTCGCGGCGCTTCCGCCACGGCCTTCAGCCACGAGGATATCGCCGTTGGGCAATACGAGCGTCTGACGAGGAATCTGCAAGTCGGCGGCGATGGCCGTCACGCTATAGCCCTCAGGTACAGTGGGCTTCTGGTCGCCCCACAACGCCGGTTCGGCAATATTCATGCTGGGTAGAAGACCGCGCTGAGCGGCCGGCAATTTTGGATCGGGCCCCAATGCCTGGGTGGCATCCCCGGCGTCACCGCAGCCGCTTAACACCAACGCCATGCTGATCGCGGTCAGTTTGATTGAGTGGCTCATTGTCCTTCTCCCGAACGGATGCTGGTGAGTCCCAGCCACGCCGTCACGGCAATCAGCAGCGTGGTCAGTGCGGAGAGAATGAGGCCCGACGGCATGCTGGCGAAGGCATCCTTGGCGTGTTCAAAGGCGTTGACGAGCCCCAGTGCCCACGTCACCACCAACAAGACGAGGTAGACCACGGGGCGCCCGGCTTTGCGATCGGCCCGGATCAGATTGACCAGCGCGAACAGTACGGCGAGTCCGCAGAACACCAGCCCCCCGGCGATAAGCCAGGAGGCGAAGTTGCTCCATTGGATCTGATAGGTCTGGTAGTAGGTGATGTCGCTCAGCAATGCGCCGAGGAACAGCGGGACGGTGCCGGCCAGCAATATCGCGTGTAGCGGGCCTGGCGGGTTTCGGTAGACAAGATGGGCGGTAGTGTTCACGACGGCTCCCTATTTTACTGAGGCTTATGCTGCGCAGATGAACTGACCCATCAGGGCCGCGCAGGGTGCGCATCGTTTGGGATCAATTGGTCAGGCACATAGTTCACGTTATTTGGGCGTTCCGAATATGCAGTTACAACTGCGCATTCGGTGGCCACGGAGGTGAACCGGACGTTACCCATATGGCTACTGATGTTTAGCGTGACGGCCGACCCGCGCCAAATGCCTCATCGACCCGCGCCAACTGCTCACCGGTCAGGGTGCCGGCGTAGTAATGCAGCTTGATCCAGGCCATCAAGTACTCATATCGAGTCTTGGCCAGGTCCTGACGGGTGCTGTAAAGCTGTTGTTGCGCATTCAGTTCGTCCAGGTTGACCCGCTCGCCACCCTTGATGCTGTATTGCGTGGACACCACCAATGCCTCCGCTGAAGCCAACGCCTTGTCGTAAGCGCGGATTTTCCGTACGCCCGTGGCGCAAGCGTTGAACTGTCGGCGCAACTGGATCAACGTCTCACGGGTTTTGCCCTCAAGGTCATACTCCGCTTGCTCCAGGCTACGACTGGCCTGGCGGCTGGAGGCGCTGACCCCACCACCTGCGTACAGCGGCAGGCTGATTTCCAGGCCAATGGTATTGGTGTCGTAACGCTGGTTGTAGGTATTGCCGCTGTCGGATTCCATGCTGCGCACCGTGGCGTAAGCGTTGAGCTTGGGCAGATGCCCGGCGACGTTGCGTTTCACCTCCTGATGCGCGACTTCCAGCAGCTGGCGCTGGGAGGCGAGGTCGGCGTTCTCACTCAAGGCGATGGCATTCCACGCTTCGTACGTGGTGGGCGTCAGCGCAAGGAAGTTGAACGGCGTACGCAGAGGCGCCAGTTCGTCGATGCGCACCTCAGGCACGCCGATCAAGGCCCCGAGCTCGCGCAACGCTGCGTCTTGCTCATTCTGCGCTTCGATTTCCTCGGCACCGGCCAATTCGTAACGGGATTCGGCTTCCAGGATGTCGGTGCGGGTGCCTTCGCCCTGATCGAACATCTGTCGGTTTTGCTCGAACTGCCGCTCGAACGCCTTCTTCTTTGCCTCGGCAATCTCGATCTGATCGCGACTGAACAGCGCCTGGCTGTAAGCGGACAACACCCGCACCAGCAACTCCTGACTTTTGCCTCGAAAGGCCTGGTCGGCAAACAAGGCCTGTGCCACACCCTTGCGGTAGTTGGCGTAGGCCTCGTAGTCGATGATCGGCTGCTGCACGCTCAGCGTCGAACCGAAACTGTTGTAGTGACGGTCCTCGCGGGAGTTGGGGCGATCGTCGCTTTTGTAGGTGGCCCTCGAGTCGTTGCGTCCCTTGTTGTAGTTCCAGGCCACGTGGGGCAAGAGCCCGGCACGGCCGATATTACGATTCTCCAGCCCCGCGTCACGCTCCTTCATGGCGCCGAGGAACACCGGGTCGTTACGCAAGGCCTGCTCATAAACGTCAAACAAGCCCATTGCCTGGGCCTGCATGTTGGCGCTGATCCACAGCAGTGCTGCCAGCCAGATTTTCATGTACCGAAACATCCTATTCCTCGGTCAGTGCCATTCCTGCGCGATCCATCAAAGGCTTGAACAGGTAATTGAGAAGAGAGCGCTCGCCTGTGCGCACGAACATCTGCGCCGGCATGCCGGGTTTGATCACAAGGCCCTTGAGTGTGGCCAGCGCCTGGTCGGTGACAGTGCTGCGCACGATGTAGTACGGCTGACCACTGCGCTCGTCGAGCAACTGATCGGCGGAAATCAGGCTGACCGTGGCATTCACGCGCGGCGTACGGCTCTGATTGAACGCGGTGAAGAGCACATCCACTGGCAGCTGTTCGGCCACCTTGTCGACCATGTTCACCGGCAGGTGGCCTTCGATCTCGAGGCCCTCGCCCTGGGGCACGATTTCCAGCAGCGATTCACCGCCATGCACCACCGCGCCTTCGGTGTGCACCGAGAGGTTCACGGCAATGCCATCGGCCGGAGCGTTGATTTCACTGTGGGTCAGACTGAATTGTGCCGAGGCCAGTTGCTGGCTCAGCGTGATGCTTTTCAGCTCGGCATCGGCCAGTTGCCCGCGCACTTCCTTTTGATACTCCTCGACACCTTGCTGCAGGCTCAGCCGTGATTGCTCGATTTGCTGAGCGACCCGGCCTGTGTCACCGGTGTTCTGTGCCAGATCACGTTGCACCTGAGACAGTTGCCGGTCGTAGTCCATCAAGCGGTTGCGGGCGATGTAGCCTCGTTCGGCCAGCGGCCGGAGGTTTTCCAGTTGCTGGCGCAAGGACTCGGCCTGGGCTTGAAGGTCATTGCGCGCCTGGCGCATGCCGGCGAGTTGGGCAATGCCACCTTCGATGCTTGCATGGATGCCTGCCTGGGATCGCTGAAACGCCTGATGACGGCTGCTGAACAACTGCCGCTGGCCTTCCAGCACGCCGAGCAGCTGTGGAGACGCTTGCTGTAACAGGGCCTCGGGAAAGCGTACCTGCACACTGCCGTCTCGTTCGGCCTGGAGCCTGGCGATGCTGGCCTGGGCCAGTTCGTACTGGGCACGCAACGATTGCACGTCGGCCTGCACCTGGGTGTGGTCAAGCTGGAACAGCGGTTGGCCCTGATGCACTAATTGGCCCTCGCGCACCATGATGCGACTGACCACGCCGCTGTCCACCGACTGCACCGCTTTGCGCTTGCCGGAGACCACCACTGTGCCAGGCACGGCGATGCCTTGGTCGAGCGGGGCAAGTGCAGCCCAGAGGAAAAAGCTGCCGGCACCGAGCAGGGCCAGCCACCAGCCTGCGCTGACGAAAAACTGTGCACTGCGTTCGGGTTTGATGATGTGTTCATTCATGGCGCTGGCCTCCTTGCTGCGCGCCAAGCTGGCGACTGGTACTTACCCCTTGCACCCCTTGCGACCGTTCAGGCGCAGGCTGGCTACCGGAGAGCGCTTTCAAAACATCACGCGCCGGGCCGAACAATTGCAGCCGTCCGTCGTTGAGCACCAGCAGACGGTCAGCCTGATTCAGTACGGCAGAGCCATGGGTAATCAGAATCACCGTGCAACCGCGAGCCTTGAGCTGCGCGATGGCAGCGGCCAATGCGGCTTCGCCGTTGCTGTCGAGGTTGGAGTTGGGTTCGTCGAGCACCACCAGCTTCGGCTCACCGTACAGCGCACGGGCCAGCGCCACGCGCTGCTTCTGACCACCGGACAGCCCGGAGCCGCCATCGCCTAACTGCGTGTCATAGCCTTGGGGCAGACGCAGGATCATTTCGTGCACGCCTGCCAGTCGGGCTGCGGTCACCACCTGGTGCGGATCGGCGCTGGTAAAGCGTGCGATGTTGTCGGCAATGCTGCCACTGAACAGTTCGATATCCTGGGGCAGATAACCGACATGGGCTCCCAGCGCGGTCCGGTCCCAGCGGTGCAACTCAGCACCGTCCAGACGAACCACCCCGGCCAGGGGTTGCCAGACCCCGATCAACACCCGGGCCAAGGTTGACTTGCCAGAGCCGGACGCCCCCAGCACACCGAGGGTTTCTCCGGCATTCACGGTGAAACTCAGTTGCTGCAGCGTCACGGTGGTCCGCCCCGGTGGTGCGGCACTGAGTTGCTCGACACTGATATGCCCGGTGGGAGCGGGCAGGGGCATGGGCGTCGGACGTTCGGGGTGGGCGATCAGCAGGGCGTCGAGGCGCTGCCATGCCAGCCGCGCGGAACTCCACTGTTTCCAGACCGCGATGAGTTGATCGATCGGGGCCAGCGCACGACCCATCAGGATGGAGCCGGCGATCATCATGCCGCCGCTCATCTGGCCTTCGATGACCAGCAGTGCACCCAGCCCCAGCACCAGTGATTGAAGGCACAAACGCAGGCATTTGCTGAACGAACCGATCAGCGCGCCGATGTCGCTCGCCCGGTTTTGCCGCTCCAGAAAACGGCTGTGCACGGCGAACCAGCGCTGGCGCAACGGTACCAGCATGCCCATGGCCTGGATCGCTTCGGCATTATTCAGGTGGCTGCCGGACAACTGGCTCGATGCAACAGAAAAGTGCCCGGCCTGGGCCAGTGGCTTGCGGGTCAGGGTTTCATTCAGCCAGGCGAGGGCGATCAAGATCACCGCACCCACAGTGGCAAACACGCCCAGCCAGGGGTTGAAGAGAAAGATTACCGCCAGGTAGATGGGGAACCACGGCGCATCGAAGAAGGCGAACAACGCCGGGCCGGTGGCGAACTGCCGGACCAGGGTCAAATCGCCCAGGGCCTGTGCGGCATTGCCTTCGCCCAGGCTGAGGTTGCGTTCGAAAGCCGCCTGGTACACCTGCAGGTTCAGGCGTCGCTCCATATCGCTGCCGATACGGATCACCACAAAGCTGCGTATGGCTTCCATCAGCCCGATGAACATGAAAAAGGCGACGACCATCACGGTCAGCATCGCCAGCGTGGTTTCGTTTTGCGATGACAGCACCCGGTCGTAAACCTGCAACATGTAGACCGAGGGCACCAGCATTAACACGTTGATCAGCGCGGTGAAGGCGCCGATGCTGAGCAGGATGCCTTTGTAGGCCTTGAGCGTGGCCCACATGGGCGCGCGCGGCAGGGGGCTTGGCCGGCCTTGGGTCATGGGGGTTCATCCTTGAAAAAGAGTCAGGAGCGTGGGGTGGTGCTTGCGGCGTCGCGTTGCAGAAAAAGGGTGCGGCCGTCGGGCAGTCGGGCCATGTAGAACCCTTCTCGCTGGCGACCCATGTGCACCAGGAGTTCATCGTGGTTGTCGACCAGCGCGATGCCATCAGGCGTCGGGTACCAGGTGGCCGGTGTGCCGCCCAGCCAGTGTCCGGCGCAGGCCAGATCCCCGGCAAGCTGTCCGTCCTGTTCTTGCAGAATCAATGTGCAGGGTTTCTGCGCATCGTCCTTGGGGTAAAACTGCCAGGGACCGGCCAGTTCGGCGGGGCTCGCGAGACGTAGGCTGCTGGCCATGAGGGGGGCTCCGCTTAAGGTGAAAAGCGTCGTGAACAGACACGCCGCGGTCTTCCAGTTCATTGATCTGCTCCGGATCAGGCAGGGACGGCGTTTGCACGCCGCCCCCTCAGGCTTAAACCACGATGTCTGTCGTGGCGGCCTGGCCTACGGTGTTAACCAGGAAATCGGCCGCACGGTCACCCGTGAAGTCAATCGACAAGGTGCTGCCGGTGCTGATCTGGGACAACACGGCCTGACCTGCCGTGCCGCTGAACGCACTGACGAACGTCAGCGGAATGTGGCTTGTCGCAAACTCCGGCATGGCCGACAGATCGATTTTGTCCTGACCGCTGACAAAGTCCATGATCTGGTCCGGGGCCGACGGCCGTGAGTCGCTGCTGGCCGCGAATACAAACGTATCCGCCCCCGTACCGCCCCACAGTTTATCGGCACCGCCGCCACCGAAGATGATGTCGTTGCCGGCACCGCCACGGAGTTCGTTGGCTGCGCCATTGCCAATGATCAGGTCATTGCCCGAGCCGCCAATGGCGTTCTCGATGACCACACCTTTGGCAATGGACACGTTGCCCACCAGGCCGCCGACATCCGAAAACGAAGCCTCGTTGAGGTTGATTTTCTGGTTGTTGGTGTAGCCGGAGAAGTCCAGGGTGTCCTTGCCACCGCCATCCCACACCGCGAACACCAACTTGGACGACGAAGACGTCGCCGAGTAGTAGTCACGATCTGCCGTGGAGTTGAACCCGTAGGTGGTGTCTGCGGCGCGTGTCGCGAGATTGGCACCGTACAGCTTTTGTACGGCGGTAATATCGTCGAGCAGGGGTGCCGATGCGTAGGCCCCTTTGGCGTTCTGGCCGGTGTTGGTTTCGCTCCAGTAGCTCATCACGCTGTAGCCGCGAGTGTCCTGGGCGTAGGTGGCATCGGCATAGGTCGGGTTGCCGTTGCCGGCGTTGTAATCGCCGGGGTGCGACAGGCCCAGGGTATGGCCGATTTCGTGGGTGAGGGTCTGGCGCCCGTAATTGTTGGTGCCAGGGTTGGCGTTGACCTGGTAGCTGCTGTTGATCATGTACCAGGACTGACCTGCATACGATCCGCTATCCGGGAGATAGGCAAACGCCGCGCCGCCGTTGTCACCGCTGTAGTTGCCGAACGTCATGTGCCCGTCACCGCCGGAGTTGGCTTGGGTGAAGGTGACTTTCGCTACATCGGCCCACGACTGCATCGAAAGCTTGGCCTGGGATTGTTGCAGTGCCGAAAAGGCGCTGAACGTGCCCAGGGTGCGATCGAAATCGGCGGGTCGGCTGGTCAGGAAGGTGTAGGTCAACTCGATGGTGCCGCTCCTGTTTGAGTCTGCCCATGCGGCATGGTCGCGCAAGATGTAGTCGGCTGCCTGGTCCACCGTGTACGACGGTTTTCCATTGATCGGGCTACCGCCTCGGTCGTACTGGTGGCTGAACGTGTTGATCTGGTTGTATGCAGCGCTTGGGCCCTGTGGCGTGACGCTGAGGGCATTGAGTTTAAGTTTCGACATTCAGACATATCCTTGTCTGCGTGAAAAAAAACGACCGAATGACCTCAGGTGCGAGGTCATCCAATCACTCGCTTGGTGCATGAAGCGAGGAAAAACTGGCACAGGGTTGGGACGATGGTCCAGCGATTTCATCGAAAATGTATCAAGATTTCTCAAATCTGTAACAAATTCGACAAAAATTTGTACTCAGGTGACACGCTGGCGTTACACCTTTTAAGAATTGGGGTGGTCAGCAGCCCTGCGAGACAGGGTTGTCAGCGACGGGGAAATTGAGGGTGATTAACCGGTCTTTCCCAGACCGCTTTGATGGGGCAAACGAGTAATGGATGGCCATGCTTCTGTTGGTCTGAACTTTGCTACAGCCCTGTTACAGGCGGCCTCGATCACAGAAAATTGGCGCGAAGGCACTCCTGAAATTACCTTTAGTTTTGAATCGGCATGCCCTACGACGCGCATGCCCGGAGCCGGCCATGAGTACTCTCTCGGAAATTGCAGCAAACCTTTTGAAACGCGAAGACAGTCCCGAGAAAGCCGCTGCGCAGGCTGGCCCCCGTGGACCGATGGGTTGGGAACAACTGATGATGCTCTCGAAAGAGAAAGACATCGTGAAGTGGCAGGCCGCGTTGTCCCGGCTCATTGCAGACAATCCCGGTCAGCGTCGAGTGACCGTGATGCGCGTGATTCAGGGCGGTTTGGCGTGAAATACCCTGAGTAATCGCTGAGCCGCTTGTAGACGCAACGTCCGGCAAGCGGCTCCCGTTGTTTAGTAGGACCGGCTTTAGCCGGGAATGGGGCATCGGTAGGTCCAGATCGTCCGGAGTGTCCGTTAGGCGTTATTGATCGACATATTGGCGTTAGTCGGCAGGTACATTGCGCGCTAAAGTGACGGGCATGTTCTTGGCACCTTCGGATGACGCAGATGACCCGCCCCCGTTTTCTCCCTGACAACTTCACCCTCATGCTGATCACCGTGGTGATCATCGCCAGCTTCCTGCCGGCCACCGGGCAGGTGGCCGTCGGCTTAGGCTGGCTGACCAACATCGCCATCGCGCTGTTGTTCTTTCTTCACGGCGCCAAACTGTCCCGCGAATCAATCATCGCCGGCGCGGGGCACTGGCGCCTGCACTTGCTGGTGTTCGGGCTGACATTCGTCCTGTTCCCCTTGCTCGGCCTTGCACTCAAACCCGTGCTGTCGCCCCTGATCGGCAAAGACCTGTACATGGGCATTCTGTACCTGTGCGCGCTGCCGGCGACGGTGCAGTCGGCGATCGCCTTCACCTCACTGGCGCGCGGCAATATCCCGGCGGCGATCTGCAGCGCGGCGGCCTCCAGCCTGTTCGGGATCTTCCTGACGCCGCTGCTGGTCACGCTGTTGCTGAACGTCCACGGCGAAGGGGGCTCGACCCTCGATGCGATCGTCAAGATCAGCGTGCAGTTGCTGCTGCCGTTCATTGCCGGCCAGATCATGCGGCGCTGGATCGGCGCCTGGGTCGGACGCAACAAGAACTGGCTGAAATTCGTCGATCAGGGCTCGATCCTTCTGGTGGTCTACGGGGCGTTTAGCGAAGCCGTGAACGAAGGCATCTGGCAGAAGACGCCGATCTGGGATCTGGCGGGGCTGGTGTTGGTGTGCTGCCTGCTGCTGACGCTGGTGCTCGTGGCCGCGACCTTGCTGTCCAAGCTGTTCGGCTTCAATCAGGAAGACCGCATCACCATCCTGTTCTGCGGCTCGAAGAAAAGTCTGGCGACCGGCGTGCCGATGGCGCAAGTGCTGTTTGCGGGGAGCACGATTGGGCTGTTGATCTTGCCGCTGATGCTGTTTCACCAGATTCAACTGATGGTGTGTGCGGTGGTGGCGCAGCGGTATGCGAAGCGGGCAGAGCCAGTGGCGGAGTTGATGGCGCAGGTTGATCCTTGAGGGTGTTTATTAGCTGCATGGCGTAGTCAAAAAGCCCCGATGTTTCGGGGCTTTTTGCGGTTTGGAGTGGGGGTGGGCGATGGTCAGTTAAGGTCGATGGTCGCTTGTATAAAATCTAAAAAAGGGCGTCCCGTTCAGACTGAAATGCCCCACTCGGCTGGGAGACTGTCATTCAAATAGTTTTAAAACAGCCTCGGAATACAGGATTGGTGAGCTCTTGGCTGATTTGATTACGTGCTCGCGGACCGTTTGACCCTTCAGTTCTGGAAATTTAGCCACATATTCTGGCGTGAAGGCCGGTGCATCTTTGCTGGCCCTGGCGTCCATTAGCGCTTTAATGCAATCGGGGTTACGGCTCATCGAGTTTTCCGCCAATGGCGTACCAATGGGCCACGGCTTCTCTTGTGGTGGAAGTGCATCAATCGAGGTTCCTTTTTTGTGTAATAGGGCTATGCGCTCTGCAGCTTGCGGATCCGGCTGATCGTTCAGCTCAAAAGATCGCGTGCAGACATAATGGAGGGGGGTTGAAGCAACCTTGCTGACACCATAAGGATCGGTGCCGGCTGCGATCAACAGTTTGATGACTTCAATATTGGTAGCCCCTTTACCCATCAGCGGGGAGAACCCCTGAGGATTCAAAAGCTTGGGGTCAGCACCGTAATGCAGCAACATTTTGACGAGCTCCGGCTGGGGAAATCGCTGTCCATCGAGTGCCGCTTTGAGTGGTGTAGTCGTTCCCGCATTCGCAATAACATTAGGATTGGCGCCGGCCTTGAGCAGACTCTCCACGATTTTTGATTCATCCTGTGATACTTGCGGGTCTTTGCCGTGCCTAAGTGCAGTTAGCAGGACGGTTTCTCCGCTGGTATCAAGGGTACGGTTCACATCAATCGGAAATTCAAGTAGGCGATCAACCAGATCAGGCCGTTGGTAATAGGTTGCATGCCACAAAATTTTAGTGTCCGGTCGTGCGCCGCTCGCTAGTAACGAATTAACGATAGCCAAGTCTGCGGCATCCTTGGAGTAAGCGTATTCCATCACCGCATTGTCTAGCTGACGGACTAGATCTTTTCCAGATTCAGTTTGCGCCATGGCTGAGCCCGAGAGCAGGGTAAAGGTCAGGGCAGAGGCCCTGCAGAAATTGAAGGCGAGTTTATAGATAAACATGCGATATCTCATAGAGTGAAAGTTGAGGGTGTTAATTGTGTTGTGGTGAGATTTGAGCCGAGTGAATCTCCCCGTTGGATAAATAATTAGCGAAATTTAAAGAAGCTGTTCCTTTTTGTTTATGAAAAATCGAGCTGCCAGCAAATGGTTAATTTGTGAGTTAAAGGGGTCCGTCCCCTTTATCAATGCATGCATGTCAGGGCCAGCCCTCTGACGTCCTCGTTGCGATGTCTCTCGATTACCTCTATGCACTTAACCTGAATCCATTCCGGATCATCGATATTAAAGCAAAGATATAGAAGCGCATCCGTCGCTACCGTCATATCTTCCGATCGCAACATGGCCTCAAGTTTCTGTTTGTTGTACTGAGGAGTGTTGGTGCTCATTTTTTTTATCTTTCCTTTGCCTATCACCATACCGGTTTTTCTCAATGCCGATTGTCGTTCGCTGTGCAAATCACACCAGTAGAGTACGTGTCTATGAGGTTTTTAGTAATAAAGGGATCTGTCCCCTTAGCCTGAATCCCCATTCTCCAAGAGTTTTGAGTTTAGAAAGGCCGTACCTTTCAAGGGGCGCCCTCTTTACGCTCTAGTTTTTTGGGAGTGCGTAAATCCTTATTATGTCCTCGCCGCTAGCTGAATCATGGAATCGACTTTCGTAGAAATCAAAAATCGTCCCGAGATTCCACCTTGCAAAATGCTTTTTTACAACATTCAACTCTCTTGAGCTTTCATCTTTCTGTTTGGCTTTTATTTTTGCTGCGAAATCAGTTGAATCTGCCCCTGGGTAGACGAAGATGTGCGGCATTAATACGCACTCTTCTGCAAACAGATCAAAGTCCGGAAAGCTTACTGCGAATAAGATATCG
Source organism: Pseudomonas sp. GW821-FHT07F05 (assembly GCF_059418765.1). NCBI lineage: Bacteria > Pseudomonadati > Pseudomonadota > Gammaproteobacteria > Pseudomonadales > Pseudomonadaceae > Pseudomonas > Pseudomonas sp. GW821-FHT07F05. The sequence continues at coordinate 2,576 of NZ_JBWKQL010000016.1, read as the reverse complement.
TTATCCTCCTGGGTTGTTGATAGTGTTTTAATTGAATTCATTAGAAAAAATGAAAAGCCGATCAAAAAGTCCGAAATTTTGTCACTCTCAATACTTTTTGTAATAGCTTCAGCCGATGACGCCTGGAGATTAACGGTATTTCATCGGAGCTTTCAAAACCGGAAAAAACACGTTCATATCATTGTAAGGTTCTTTGCTGATGATTTTTTAGATACAGCTTTATCAACTTCATTTGGTCGGGATACTCCATCCATGACTGTTCAGCCAGTCGATAGTTTTTCGAGAGAACTTCACATCTCCCTTTTCTTTGTCACGAACAAAAAAGGTCCGTGCCCGTTAACTACTTTTTAGACATCAAGCTCACTTTGGGAAGTGGCGCTGAGCTTTCTCAGTTAAATGGCAGTTTCAACGCGCTATCCACGAAATTTAATTCGCCGCGACCATCGACGATAGAGTTAAATTCTTTGAAGAAATAATCCAAATTTCTCGAAAATACGAAAAATGCATCCTGTCCGTGTTCTCGAGAGATAATTGGCACTAACAGATAGTGACAAGTCTCTTGTAAGATCTTAAATAATTCCTTGTCAGTTATTGGTAGGTTGCTGTCTTGTAAAATTCCTGCGAGTCTGGATATTTTAGGTTTATCGGCATGTCGATGCCTACTGAGCACCAGAAACTTTTTCAGATTTTTCTCGTACGTTAAGTGTTCTTCCAGAAGTTTCTCAAAGCCTCCATTTTTTGATCTAAATAAAAGTCTCGGCATGCGGCCTGAGTAGTTTTCTTGTGGAGGTTGGATAGACATATTTCTCAGGTCAACCCGATAACATTTTGAGATAAGTGAGCTTATAGTGTCACGACCCTCGCACGTCTTATCAAAACCAATTGCGCCACCCGCGTTTAAAGCCATAACTGTTGCAAATTGATCCTGTTCGTCTGCAGGCATCTCACTGATATACTCACAAGCATAGTTTTTGAACTCGGCGAACTGTGACTGATAGCATAGTATGCTATACTTTTTCATATTATTTTCCTAACTTTCCCGCTGGGTAAGTGAATATGATAAGCACACCTTTGTTATTTACGGCATGTACGTGTGGGCTTGCATGATGGTCCGGCTGGCCTGGGCCGGTTAACTCAGGGTGTCCGTCCGGGTGATCAAATATATAGAAAGATTCATCCGCACTTTCTCGTCCAAGTGAGGTGACGCCACGTTGTTTTAAGCAAGCGCAATTCACTCCGCGGCTACTAGAGTTTAGCCGTTCCATTGGTATTTCATTGCCAGTTTTACGCACTCGAGGCACCTGAGCATGTTGTTGTGCTTTTTGCATCGCAGTTCTACGATTTTTTGTAGCGATGACTGTCTCTAAACCAAGTGGGTCGATCCACTCCACCGGGTTTGCAGCATATGCGTAAAGGTTTAGCCCGCCCGAATATCCAATCGGATCTTTGCTGATAAACCGCCCGACCCTCGGATCATAGTACCGATGGCGGTTGTAGTGCAGGCCGGTTTCGTGGTCGTGGTATTGGCCCTGGAACCGGATCGGGTTGGTCAGGCCGACTTGTTGGGCGAACTCGGAGCGCTGTTTGGTTGCTTCACCCCACGCTTTGTATTGGGCGCTCCAGGCGGTGTTGCCGTTTTGGTCAGTAACTTCCTGCGGCGTGCCGAGGTGGTCGCACTGGTACCACGCCAACGCATCAATCGGTAGCGCGACCGGTTTGTAGGTCCAGAGCGGGTCTTCCTTGAAGTTGTAGCGGCCTTCGTAGGTCGGTTGGCTGACGAGACGAATCGTTTCGTGACGGATGGCCTGCGCCACCGGGACGAAGGTGCCGGGTTCGTGGATGTAGTGGACGGTTCGGCCGAGGGCGCCGGCGTATGGCGGCGGACTGCTTTCCCAGGCGAGGTTATCGCCGTCCCAGCCGTAGAGGGTGAAGCCGCAACCGAGCTCGCGCTCTTTGCGGGCGTGTTCGTTTTCATTCCAGCCGGTGCCGGCTTCGGGCCGCGGGCGGTAGTGGGCTTTGGAGAGTTTGTAGAGGCGACGGCCGAGGGGATCGTAGCCGAAGTCGACAGTCAGACGCGGATCGCGGAAGTGCACCAGATGATCGAAGAGGTCCCAGTGAAGCTCGCTGCGCAGGCCGTTGGTCCAGCGCTCGGTCTGGTTACCGCGTTCGTCGTATTCGTAGTGGTTGCCGACGTAGTCGCGCAGCAGGTTGTCGACGAGTTTTTTTTGAGCCGGCTCGGGGTCTAGTGGGCGGCGCGCGGGTGCGGCGCTGTCATCGAGCAGGTTGCTGGCCGGGTCGAAGGCGAAGGTTTCGGTGCCGAGGCGACTGGTTGCGGCGAGCAGGCGGCTGACCGGGTCGTATTTATAAGCAAGGACCCTACGGCGGCTGTCGTTTATGTCGGTGAGCTGCCCGGCAGCGTCGTAGGTGTAGGTGCGTTTGATGAGCGTGGATTTGTCGTCTGCTCGGCCCAGTAGCTGTTCTTGAAGGCGTCCTGCCGGATCCCAGCTTTGGGTTTGCAGCAGTTGGTTGCCCTGATGGCGGGCAACTTCGCGATGCAGATCATCGCGTTCGTAACT
>NZ_JBWKQL010000015.1:0-126253 GCF_059418765.1 Pseudomonas sp. GW821-FHT07F05 | reverse complement strand
TTTGATTATCAAGGAGTTTTCCGTTTCGTCTGCGCCGGAAGTGGGGCGAATTATAGACAGATCCAGAGGAGCGTCAAGCACTTATTTAAACTTTGGTGGCAACGTTGCTGCTCTTGGCCCGACGACGCTGGATACGCCCAGCAATTACGGGGATCCTAAGCACAAGAAGCAGTGCGCCGATCGTTGCATATATAGCCCACTCCTTCAGATCCGCCCGCACAATCCAAAGCATATGGAGCAAACCGAGCCCCAAAATCAGGTAACTGAGCCGATGCAGCTTCTTCCAACGCACTCCCAAACGGCGCTGGCTATAGCGATTGGAAGTAACCGCCAGCGACAACAGACCCAGAAAACCCAGCGCCCCGACAATGATGTACGGCCGCTTGACGAGTTCAACGCCCAATTGCGCCCAGTCGAATCCAAGGATAAAGAAGCCATAACCCAGCATGTGCAGCGACACATAGGTGAAACACCACAGCCCCAGCTGCCGGCGAACAGCGATCCATCCGGGCCAGCCCGTCGTGCGCTGCAATGGGGTCATCGCCAGCGTGATCAAAAGCAGGGTCAATGTTCCGAGGCCCAAGCGATTAACAAGCACTTTCCCGGGATCCGGCCCCAAAGCAAAAATCCACGCCTGGTAAAGCCAATACATGGGGACTAACGCTGCTGCGATGAAGACCGACACTCGCCAGTAGATGAAGCGCATCAATAGTTTTTCCGGAGATCCAGGCCTGTATAAAGAGAGGCAACCTGCTCCCCATACCCGTTGAACATCTCGGTCTGGCGAATATTCGGGCTGAACAGCCCGCTAGGCAAACGTCGCTCGTGCGCTTGGGTCCAACGGGGGTGGTCAACCGTCGGGTTCACATTGGCATAAAAACCGTACTCGCTTGCCGCAATGCTTTGCCACGTGGTTTTCGGCTGCTCGCTCGTCAGGCTGATGCGCACGATGGACTTCGCGCTTTTAAATCCGTATTTCCAAGGCACGATCAGACGCAGCGGCGCGCCGTTCTGATTGGGCAGCTCCCGTCCATACATGCCCACCGCCAGAATCGCGAGGGGATTCATCGCCTCATCCAGGCGCAGACCTTCTACATAAGGCCAGTCGATCAATGCAAAGCCGGAGCGCTGGCCAGGCATGGTCTTCGGGTCCTGCAGCGTTTCGAAGCGGATGTATTTGGCATTCGCCGTGGGTTCAACCTGCTTGAGCAGCTCGGAGATCGGGAAACCCAACCAAGGGATAACCATCGACCACGCCTCCACGCAGCGTAAACGATAGATACGCTCCTCCAGCTGATAAGGCTTCATGAAGTCTTCAAGCGCGTAGCGGCCAGGCTTGGCCACCTCCCCGTCGATGACAACGCTCCACGGCTCGGTTTTCAGGGAGCCGGCGTTTTGCGCAGGATCGCCCTTGTCGGTGCCGAATTCGTAGAAGTTGTTGTAGTGGGTCGCATCCTTGAACGGCGTGATCGTCTCGTCCTTGACGGTAACGGCTTGCCACTTGGTCGCAGGCAATTTGCCTTTGAACCAGTCCGGCGCGGCGCCGGCTTCAACGTCGGCGTAGCGCGAGGCTTCCTCGGCTTGGGCCCAACGAGGCATCGCACTGACGGCGAGCCCTGCAAGTGAGCTGCCGAGCAACGCGCGGCGAGAGAGATAAATGGATTCGGGCGTGACATCCGATTCTTTGCAATCAGATGTGGAAGGGATCTTGATCAGCATGATGACTCCGCAGTTATAGAGAACTGAAGCATCTATAGCTGCGGAGTATGCGGGAAATGCAGGCTGACTAACTACCTCTGGCGACGCAGACGCAGCAGGTACTGGATCGGACCAGACGCTGCATAGCCGAGGAATATCAGCAGCAGAATACGCGGAGGATCACTGAACACGACGGCGAACACCAGAACCACCGCGAGGATCGCAACAAACGGCACTCGCCCCTTGAGATCCAGCTCTTTGAAGCTGTTGTATTTGATGTTGCTGACCATCAGCATCCCGGCAGCAGCAACCAATAGAGCGACCAGGAACGACAATTTCGAACCCTGAATGCCGTAATCGCTGAAGGCCCAGACGGTGCCTGCGACTACGCCAGCCGCGGCAGGACTTGCCAGGCCGATGAAGTAACGCTTGTCCGCCTTACCTACCTGAGTGTTGAAGCGCGCCAGACGCAATGCTGCGCCCGCGACGTAGATGAAGGCGACCATCCAGCCGACCTTGCCCATGTCGCCCAGGGCCCAGCCAAATGCCAACAACGCCGGCGCCACGCCAAAAGCGACCATGTCGGAAAGCGAGTCGTACTCTGCGCCGAATGCGCTCTGGGTGTTGGTCATCCGCGCGACGCGGCCATCAAGACCGTCCAGGACCATGGCAACGAAGATGGCGATGGCGGAAAACGCAAAGTATTTACTCGCGCTCACCTGATCACCTGCACTCAATGCGCTCTGCGCACTCATGGCGCTGATGATTGCGTAGAAGCCGGCGAACAGATTCGCGGTGGTGAACAGATTGGGCAGCAGGTAGATGCCGCGATGACGGACCTGGCGCCCTTCGGCGTCATGGCCCTCTTCAATGTGTTCATCGATCGGTAGCAGGCTTTCGGCGTCAGAAGCCTTGTTCGGCTCTTCGGGACGTTCGCTCATGGACAATACCTTGCAGCTGAAAAATTTCGACAAATGCTTGTGGCCTCTGGGCCGACAAACGATGCAGCTTTATACCAGATGAGCCCCCATAACGAAAAAACGCGACCCGAAGGCCGCGTTTTTTCCTGCAAGAACTGATCTGTGATCTTAGTTCTTGGCTTGGTCGACGATCTTGTTCTTGGCGATCCAAGGCATCATCGAGCGCAGTTGCTCACCAATGATTTCCAGACCATGCGCCTTGTTGTTACGACGCTTGGCGGTCATCGACGGGTAGCCGCTGGCGCCCTCGGCGATGAACATCTTCGCGTATTCGCCGTCCTGGATGCGCTTCAGAGCGTTGCGCATGGCCTGACGGGATTCGGCGTTGATGACTTCCGGGCCGGTCACGTACTCGCCGTATTCGGCGTTGTTGGAGATCGAGTAGTTCATGTTGGCGATCCCGCCTTCGTACATGAGGTCGACGATCAGCTTCAGTTCGTGCAGGCACTCGAAGTAAGCCATTTCCGGCGCGTAGCCGGCTTCCACCAGCGTTTCGAAACCGGCTTTGACCAGTTCAACGGTACCGCCGCACAGAACGGCTTGCTCGCCGAACAGGTCGGTTTCGGTCTCGTCCTTGAACGTGGTTTCGATGATGCCGGTACGACCGCCGCCAACACCCGACGCGTACGACAGTGCGACGTTCTTGGCGTTGCCCGAAGCGTCCTGATAAACGGCGATCAGGTCAGGGATGCCACCGCCTTTGACGAACTCGGTACGCACGGTGTGGCCCGGTGCTTTTGGCGCGATCATGATCACGTCGAGGTCGGCACGTGGAACAACCTGGTTGTAGTGAATCGCGAAGCCGTGGGAGAAGGCCAGTGTTGCGCCCTTCTTGATGTTCGGCTCGATTTCGTTCTTGTACAGCTGAGACTGGAATTCGTCCGGGGTCAGGATCATGACCAAGTCTGCACCGGCGACAGCGGAAGCCACGTCGGTCACTTTCAGGCCGTGAGCTTCAGCTTTGGCGACAGTGGCCGAACCCTTGCGCAGGCCAACGGTGACATCAACGCCCGAGTCTTTCAGGTTGCACGCTTGAGCGTGGCCCTGAGAACCGTAACCGATGATGGCAACTTTTTTGCCCTGGATGATCGAAAGGTCGCAGTCTTTGTCGTAATAAACTTTCATGAAATTCCCCTGATAACTTGGCCGCAAGGCCATTTGCAAAATTAGGTTAGATGCTCAGCACTTTGTCGCCGCGGGCAATGCCCGTGACGCCGCTTCGTACGGTTTCCAGAATGGCGGTGGTGCCAATCGCCTGGATGAAGCTGTCCAGCTTGTCGCTTGTCCCGGTCAACTGCACGGTATAGACGCTGCTGGAGACGTCGACGATCTGGCCGCGAAAGATGTCGGTGGTACGCTTGATCTCGGCACGTTGTGCGCCAGTGGCTTTCACCTTGATCAGCATCAGCTCGCGCTCGATGTGGGCGCTTTCCGACAGATCGACAAGCTTGACCACCTCGACCAGCTTGTTGAGGTTCTTGGTGATTTGCTCGATCACTTCATCATGTCCAACGGTGGTCAGCGTCAGACGCGACAGGGTCGGGTCCTCGGTTGGCGCCACCGTCAGGCTCTCGATGTTGTAATTGCGCTGCGAAAACAGGCCGACCACACGAGACAGCGCGCCCGGTTCGTTTTCCAGCAATAGCGAAATGATGTGGCGCATGGTTATGTCCGCTCCGTCTTGCTCAGCCACATGTCACGCATGGACCCGTCTCTGATCTGCATCGGATAAACGTGCTCGCTGACGTCGACCTGGATGTCGAGGAACACCAGGCGATCTTTCATGGCGAACGCTTCTTCCATCTTCGGCTTCAGGTCCTTCAGATCGGTGATGCGCATGCCGACATGACCGTAGGCCTCGACCAGCTTCACGAAGTCAGGCAGCGACTCCATGTAGGAGTGCGAGTGACGGCCGCTGTAGCTCATGTCCTGCCACTGACGGACCATGCCGAGCACGCCGTTGTTGAGCAGGATGATCTTCACCGGCAGGTTGTACTGCAGGCAGGTCGACAGCTCCTGAATGTTCATCTGAATGCTGCCTTCGCCGGTGACGCAGGCGACATTGTCATTCGGGAAACTCAGCGCAACGCCCATCGCGGCAGGCAGGCCAAAACCCATCGTGCCGAGACCGCCGGAGTTGATCCAGCGATTGGGTTTGTTGAAACGATAGTACTGAGCCGCGAACATCTGGTGCTGACCCACGTCGGAGGTGACGTAGGCATCGCCTTTGGTCACTTCGCACAGCGTCTCGATCACGGTCTGCGGCTTGATGACGCTTCCGTCGCCACGGTTGTACGGGAACAGGTCACCGCCGGCGCGCCACTCTTCGATCTGCTTCCACCACGTCTCGACCGAATCCTTGTTTGGGGTTTCGGCAAGCTCTTTGAGGGTCGCAACCATTTCGGTCAGGACGCTTTCCACCGGACCAACGATAGGCACATCGGCCTTGATGGTTTTGGAGATGGAAGCAGGGTCGATGTCGACGTGAATGATTTTGGCGTTCGGGCAGAACTTGGCCGGGCCGTTGATGACGCGATCGTCGAAACGTGCGCCAACCGCAAGGATCACGTCGGCGTGGTGCATCGCCAGGTTGGCGGTGTAGCTGCCATGCATCCCCAGCATGCCGACGAACTGGCGATCAGTGCCCGGGTAGGCACCCAGCCCCATCAGCGTGTTGGTGACCGGGGCGTTCAATTGCTGCGCCAGTTCGGTCAATGGCGCCGAACCGTTGCCCATGATCACACCGCCACCGGCGTAGATGACCGGGCGTTTGGCCGCAACCAGCATTTCCACGGCTTTGCGGATCTGGCCGGAGTGGCCACGGACCGCCGGGCTGTAGGAACGCAGCTTGGCTTTCTTGGGGAAGATGTATTCGAACTTTTCCGCCGGGTTGGTCATGTCTTTCGGGATATCGACAACGACAGGACCAGGACGACCGGATTGGGCGAGGTAAAACGCCTTTTTCAGGACTTCCGGGATTTCCGACGGGTGCTTGATCATGAAGCTGTGCTTCACGATCGGCCGGGAGATACCGATCATGTCGGTTTCCTGGAACGCGTCGGTACCGACCATGTTGCTCGGGACCTGGCCGGACAGCACCACCATGGGAATCGAGTCCATGTACGCGGTGGCGATGCCGGTGATGGCGTTGGTTGCTCCGGGACCCGACGTCACCAGTACGACACCTGCCTTGCCGGTGGCGCGGGCGTACCCGTCCGCCATGTGAGTCGCGGCCTGTTCGTGACGAACGAGGATGTGGCTCACAGCCGGTTCTTTGAACAGCGCGTCATATATATGCAGGAGGGCACCGCCAGGGTACCCGTAGATATGCTCTACGCCTTCGTCACGCAAAAAGCGGACGACCATTTCAGCGCCAGATAAAAGCTCCACGTTGTTCACCTCTAAAACGCCAGAATACCGTCCACACAAGCGAGGAGACGGGTCTTAATAGGTTTACTGCAAAGCAGAGCATGAGCGACGGTGGTCGCCGACTACGTCAGCACTGACTGAGCAAGTATTGGGATCGCCCCTTAAGTGTTTCGGGGTCTTCCCACCCAGCGCGAGGTAACGCGTTGCGGGTGTTACGGGTCGGCGCGGGTGTGCGCCTCATGATCTACCGAGACGGTCTGCTTCTGGCAGTCCCTCTACAGCGAACTTTGGATTGTTCGGATTCGCCCCCCGCAAGTCAAGTCATCGATGCGCTTTCTTCGTCCGCAGTCCGCCAAAAGGCACCGAATGAGGTCGTGGCGCCGCGCTTGTGATAGGTTTCCGGCCAATGCCACAGAAGTAAGGAACCGGGAATGCGCTGGATGATGCTTGCAGCGACGCTGACACTTGCCGTCGCCCCGGCGGTAAGCCAGGCCGCGCAGATATACAAATGGGTCGACGCTCAGGGCGTCACGCATTTCGACGCCCAGCCGCCTGCCGGGCAGGCAGCACAGGAAATCAATACAGCGAGCCCCGTCACCGCACCCCCTGCCCCGCCGCCACAGAACCAGGACGGGGTACGGGAGCAGGAGGCGGTCGATGCCAAGGTCAAGAAGCAGGTTGCCGTTCAGGAAGCGAAGCTTAAAGAAGCGTGTGACGAGCAGCGCACCAACCTTGCCCAACTGCAGAACAACCCTCGGGTACGACAGGAGGTGAACGGCGAGTTCAGGCGGTTCACGGAAGAGGAGCGCCAGGCTCGCATTGCCGAGGTCAAGAAGTACCTCGACGATCAATGCAACTGAGGGTCAGACCGCCTCTGTGATCAGGCGGTCAAAGCCTTTCAGCAGGGCAAGCAACTCGCGCGCTTCCCCGATACGGCTGGCGTACACCATCTCGGCCATTTCCAGAATACCGGATGCCGTGGGCAATGGCAGATCACGCTCAAGGATGATCTTCATGCGCGGCAGGAAGATCCATTGCAACCACTGATCAAAATCCAGCGTGTCGACGCAGAAGGGTTCACGGCTGGACAGCGACTTATCGCTGGGCGGCACATCCTTCCACCATCCCAGCACTCGCAACTCGCGCTCGATCAATAGCAACTGGTCGGCGATTTTCGGGAAGCGTTTATCCATTGGCTTTCTGCCGCGCCAGCGCCGCGCCGGCGGCGTCACCCTGTTTTTCACGCGACTGGGCAATCAACCCCCAAAGACTGGCTTGAAGGCTGGCACGGCCATTGGCGTAGGTCAGACCGCGACGCGCCAGTTGCTCGGCCTGAGGCGCATCGCCCTGAGCCAGACGCACTTGCGCCAGACGGTAAAGGACCTGTGGCTCACGGGGAGCAACGCGCTGCGCCCGCTCAAGGCTTGACGCCGCGCCGTTGAGGTCACCACCGGATTGCTGTTGCTGAGCGGTGGTCAGCAAGGCCAGCACCGGGCCATCGAGTTGCTCATCTTCCGATAATCCGCCGCTGGACGCAGACGGAATGCCAGTCGGCGCCGACGCCGGCATGTTGTAGGTATTGCTGGTCGCTGGCGGCGGTGTGTACGTGTTGTTCACCGGAGCCTGATTGACCGGCGACGTGCTAATCGGAGCGGTGCTGATCGGCGCCGTGGTGGGCGGCACGAACGTCGATATCGGCGCGCCACTGGCGTTGGCGCCGCCGGGCACCATGACCGTGACACCGGAATCTTCCTGGATCGATTGGGACTGCGCTGGCGCCTGCACGGGCGCGCGGTAGGTGTTGTTGCGTGTCGACGAAACACGCTCGCCGTTTGAAACGCGTGACCCTGAGTCCACCACCGGAATCGCACTGCGCGTCTGGGACGCGCAACCGTTGAGCAAAGCCAGAGCCGTTACAGCCGGAATCCACCACTTGTTCACGTCACATCCTCTTTGCTTAATTCAACTAGGCTCAGTTCAACCAGCCCTTGACCCAGTCCATCACCGAATCGGCGGGCGCTGCAGGCCCACCGCACGTCGGGCCGGGTTGCGGCTCACTGCCGCGAATATACGGCATCTGTACGGCGTTCGGGCAGCTGGCGTCGGTGCCTTCACCAGTACTGGCATTGACCCAGGCCTGCACGACGTTATCGGGCATCGCCATGTCCAGCGGCAGCGGATCGGCCTTCTTCATGAAGCTGGTCCAGATCTGCAAGGCGCCGGTGGCCCCAGTGAACGGCGTCTTGCCGTTGTCGTCGCGGCCCATCCAGACGATCGCCAGCAAATCCTGACTGAAACCGGCAAACCAGCTGTCGCGGGAATCGTTGGTGGTGCCCGACTTGCCCGCCAGATTCAGGGTGCTCGGCAGCACGTTGTACACCGATTTACCCGTGCCTTCGCGCATCACCCGCTGCATGGCGTTCTGCAGCAGATAGATCGAACCCGGGTCGAAACGTTGTTGAATCTGGAAAGGGTAGCGCTTGAGCGGCTCCCCCTCTGCAGTCAGTACGCTGCGAATCCCGCGCAATGGCGTATTGAAGCCGCCGCTGGCGATGGTCTGATACATCGTCGCCACTTCGATTGGCGTCAGCGCGCCAGCCCCCAGGAGCATCGACGGGAAAGCCGGCCACTCACGGGTCACGCCCAGCTTGGTCAGGGTTTTGAAGACATTCGGAATGCCCAGGTCCAGACCCAGCTTCGCGCTGGACAGGTTGTAGGAATGCGCAAGGCCCTGATACAGGAAAATATTGCCGTGGGCTTTGTGATCGTAGTTCTGCGGCTTCCAGATCTGGCCGTCGGCGCCTTTCACCTGGAAGGGTTCATCGGGTACCCAACTGGTCAGCGTGTATTGCTGCGGACGTTCGAGTGCAGTGAGGTAGATGGCCGGTTTGACCAACGACCCAATCGGCCGAACGGCATCCAGCGCCCGATTGAACCCCGCAAAGCCTGCCTGGCGACTGCCGATCAGCGCCTGAACTTCGCCGGTTTCCGGATTGGTCACGACCATGGCCGTTTCCATCTCGTCCGCGCCTTTTCGGCCCGAAATCTTGGCGAAGCTTTCGCGCACGGCGGCTTCGGATTTCATCTGCAGAATCGGGTCGAAGCTGGTGAAGATCCGCAGGCCTTCCTCGGTCAAGTCTTCGTCACGGTAGTCCTGACGGAGTTGGCGTTTGACCAGATCGAGGAAGTCCGGAAACGAGCTGTCGGCCAGCGATCCGACTTTGCTCACGCCCAGCGGCATCTTCTTCGCCGCCGCCACCACTTCCGGCGTGGCGACACCCTGCTGTTCCAGCAGATCGAGGACCAGATTGCGACGCTCCAGCGCACGCTCGGGATTGCGGCGCGGGTTGTAATACGAAGGCCCCTTGACCAGACCGACCAGCAAGGCGACCTGATGCAGCTTCAACTCCGACAGCGGCTGACTGAAGAAATACTGACTCGCCAGACCAAAGCCGTGGACCGCGCGCTGGCCGTCCTGCCCCACGAACACTTCGTTGAGGTAGGCCTCGAGAATCTCCTGCTTGCTGTAATGAATCTCCAGCAGAACTGCCATCATCGCTTCGGTCAGCTTGCGGGTGATGCTGCGCTCGTTGGTCAGGTAGAAGTTCTTGACCAGTTGCTGAGTCAGCGTCGATCCGCCCTGGCGCATCTGGCCAGCGGATGCGTTGATCCAGAAAGCGCGCACGATCCCCTTTGGCGATACCCCAAAGTGATGGTAGAAATCGCGGTCTTCGACGGTGACGAGCGTGTCGAGCAAATAAGGCGGCGCCTGATCGAGCTTGATCAGAATCCGGTCTTCGAGATTCTTCGGGTACAAGCCGCCGATCATCAGAGGCTCAAGCCGCGCAACAGCCAGCTTGGCGCCATTGGCGGCGGTCAGTTCCGCGACATAATCGCCGGAGAAGCGCACATGGATCTGCTGTGCCGGATCAGCGCCTTCATAGAACTGGAAGCCGCGGGTGTTGAGATCAACATTGTTGCCGTTGACCGCAGCAGCGCCCGGCCCGTTGGCCACGGCTTCGCGGCGATAGCCGAGCGCATCGAGCTCCAGAAGGAAGTCGTCGCGTGAAAGCTTCTGGCCGACGAACAGCTCCAGCGGTCGCGCATAGACCTTGGCCGGAATGGTCCAGCGCTTGCCGGAGAATTTTTCCTGGACGATGGAATCCAGGTAAACGGCGAAGCAGCCAAGGATCACCAGCCCGACAAGACTGAGTTTCAGGGCCCAGCCCAACAGGCTGCGCAGGCGGCTGTTGGTGGGTTTGGGGGATTTTTTCGGGGTGCGGGATCGGGTCATGGCGGCGGATTATACGCACTTTCAAAGCCCCCGACAGACCACCCTTTAAGCGGTTTGCAGCAATGTCTGTAGCGGCCATAATGGCCGCCTTTCGCTACTTCTCTATCGACTTATCACCTTTCAAGGATCGTCCGTGAGCCAGACACTGATAGCCGCGCTGCAAAACCCCGCCCTGTTTCCTCACCCGGTCGAACAGTTTCAGGTCATAGAGACGCATATTTCCTGGGTGCTGCTTACCGGCCCTTACGTTTACAAGATGAAGAAGCCGGTCAATTTTGGCTTTCTGGACTTCACCAGCCTGTCGGCGCGTAAGCATTTCTGTGAGCAGGAGCTAATGCTCAACCAGCGCCTGACGGAGGATCTGTACCTGGAAGTGCTGCCTGTCACCGGCAGTATCGACGCTCCGCAGCTGAATGGTGAAGGCGAAGCGATCGAGTACGTGCTGAAAATGCGCCAGTTCCCGCAGGACGGCCTGCTCAGCACGTTGCAAGCCAAAGGCGAACTGACCACCGCGCACATCGACGACATGGCACGGCAGATCGCCGAGTTTCATCTCAAATCGCCCAAAGTCCCGATGGAAAACCCACTCGGCAGTGCTGACAGCGTCATGGCGCCGGTCACGCAGAACTTTGAGCAGATTCTGCCCTTCCTCAGCGAAAAGTCTGACCTCATTCAGCTGGAAGCGCTGGAAGCGTGGGCCAACACCAGCTTCGAGCGCCTCAAGCCATTGATGAACCAGCGCAAGCTGGACGGGTTTGTCCGCGAGTGCCATGGCGACATCCACTTGGGCAACGCAACGCTGATCGATGGCAAGGTCGTGATTTTCGACTGCATCGAATTCAACGAGCCCTTCCGCATGACAGACGTCTATGCGGACATCGGCTTCCTGGCCATGGACCTTGAGGATCGCGGCCTGAAAAGCCTGTCCCGTCGATTCGTCAGCCAGTACCTGGAGCTGACCGGCGACTACGCGGGCCTGCAGCTGCTGAATTTCTACAAAGCCTACCGCGCACTGGTCCGCGCCAAAGTGGCGCTGTTCAGCCTGAATGCCGATGCTGACCAGGTGCAGCGCGCCGCAACCCTGCGCCAGTATCGTAACTACGCCAACCTGGCCGAGAGCTACAGCGCGATCCCGTCCAATTTTCTGGCCATCACCCATGGCGTTTCTGCGGTCGGGAAAAGTCAGGTCGCGATGCGGCTGGTGGAAGCGCTCGGTGCTATCCGCCTGCGTTCGGATGTCGAGCGCAAGCGTGTATTTGCCGACCATAACGACCTGTATTCCGCCGATGTCAGCGCTGCCACCTATCAGCGCCTGAACGAGCTGGCGGGTGTCGTGCTCCGCGCAGGCTTGCCGGTGGTCATCGACGCAACTTATCTGAAGCTCGCACAGCGTCAGGCAGCCGCGCAGATTGCCGAGGCGATGGGCGTTCCTTTCCTGATCATTGATTGCGCTGCGCCAAAGGCAGTTATCGAGGGTTGGCTAGCGCAACGTCGGGCACAGAATCAGGACCCTTCCGACGCAACGATGGAAGTCATTGAAGCGCAGCTGGCCAGTCGCGAAGCGCTGACCGCCGATGAGATACTGCGCAGCCGGCACGTCGAGACCAACGTCAGCGGCGATCTGGACAAGCTGGTCGCGGACATCCGTCAGCATCTGCCGGGCCTGTAACACGCCGGCCAAACCAGTGGTCGAGTCGTGAAGGATATCGCTTCACGGCTCGCCACTAGTGGCATTATAGTGGCGTCAGAATTCCAACAAAGGAGACGTCAGATGAACCAGCCCAAGCAGCTCGACTCGCCTCTGTTCGCATTGCTGCGAAAAGACGACGTGACCGCCTTCAACCTCGAACGGCCCAAGCAGGGCCCTGTTGATCTTTCGGCTGGGGATTTCCGTGGTCTAGACCTGCGTGAACTCAACGCTGAGGAGGTCGATTTCAGCGACGCCTACTTCAGATCTGCGGACCTGCGTGGCGTTGACTTCCGGACAACCAGGCTCGAGGGTGCAAGCATCGCCCACGCGCAGATATCCGGGGCGTACTTCCCGCCAGAGCTCAGTGCTGACGAAATCCTCATGTCGGTCAATTTCGGTACGCGCCTGCGCTATCGCACCCGCTAACCTCATCACAGCCGCCAAACCTCGCTCTATGCCTCGCCCCGCATGCGCCGCCGTGCCGGGCCCGTGCTCGCCTTTCCTCCTCACCTGACCCCTACCGTTCGGCGGCGTGGCCCGCGTTCCGATGACATTCTCCCGCAGCTTGACTCGAGGTGGTCTACGCTCAAGGGCATGGCTCGCCTTTTCAGTTTGTGTCGAGCCTACGGAGAAGTTATTACACGGAATGACTGGAAAGGGCTGCAATCATGGACGATGAGTTACTGGGGATGAAGAATCTTGGGAAGACCTCGGTTCAATGGCTTCACGCTGCGGGCATTCACACTGTCGCCGACCTGCGCCGTCTTGGCGCAATCCAGGCCTACCGGGCCGTCAAGGTCAGGGGTTTCCGAGCATCCAAAGCGCTGCTGTATTCACTCGAGGGCGCGTTATCAAATCGCCTTTGGAGCGAGCTGCCTCAAGAATACAAAGATTCCCTGGACACCGAATTGAGGAACGTGAGCCCTGGGGCAATCGGGGAACGCTGAGCTCGCACAGCAAAATAGTCTGCAGAACACTGTTGACTTACAAATGAGAATCACTATGATTATCACATCCGGTCGCGAGACTGGCCGATAACCTGAAAGGCTCCTTGGTTCGGACTCTCAGATTATCTCCTCATTAGGCTAATCACGGTTTTTGACCCGGCTCTTTGCCGGGTCTTTTTTTGCCTGCGATTCAATGGCCCACACCCAGACGGACCATCAGATCATCCAGCAGGCTGGTCGCCCCGAGCCGCAGTCTCCCCTGCTCAAGCCAGCGGGGGCCGAATCGTGCCCTGACCAGATCCATGTGCACCCGCGCTTCATCGAGGGTCCGCACATTTCCGGAAACGTTGATGCCCACATGAGCGCCTGACTCGGCGATGGCCGCAATCAAAATCCGGCTGGCCTGGGGCGTTGCGTTGATGATGTGTTTGCCCGTGCTGGTTTTCAGAAAATTGGCGCCCTCCTCAATCGCCACACAGCTTGCACCGTGAATGACCTGCGGATCGCGCAGCACGCCGGTTTCCAGCGTGACGGTCAATGCTGCCCGAGCACACCTGGCTTTGCAGGCACTGATGATGTCTGCGCCAATCTGCCTGTCCCCGCCAAGTAGCGCATGGAAGGGATAAACCAGATCGATTTCGTCGGCACCCGCAAGGATTGCCGCCTGGGTTTCCGACTCGGCGGAGCTGACAGAAGGCGAACCGCTGGGGAAATTGACCGCGGCCACGACCTTGATCTCCCGCGCATGAAGCCTGTCGAGCGTGCGCCGCGCCAGTCCTGCGAATCTGGGCATTACGCAAACCGCGGCAACATGCCCCACAGGTGTCAGAGCTCGATGACACAACGCGATAATCTTTTCAGGCGTGTCGTCGGCATTTAACGACGCCAGTTCCATCAGTCCAACAGCCAGTTGCGCCAGCGACGCTTCAACCTCATACACGTCAATTGCTTCGTTTAGGTCGCTCATCACACACCCTCAATGTCTTTGCCTGGGGCGACGATAATCGAGAACAGCTGTGCCTGAATGGTCACAAAGACGCAAAAGAGCAGGACTACATGATTACAAGAATTGTCCGAAGGACGTTGCCCGCACGGGCATCGAAAATGGGGCTGCTGCGTTGACAAGGGCAACTTATGCCGGTCGATCCGAGCCCCATTTCAGCGAGCGATCACCAGCGGATGCCCACGCTCGGGATGGGGCTGTACCAGAACATCCAGGCCGAATACCGACTTCAGCGCTTCAGGCTTCAGCACTTGCTGGGGTGTGCCGGATAGATGTGCCCGCCCCAGATTCAGCAACAACAGGTGATCGCAATAACGGGCGGCCAGATTCAAGTCATGCAGGATCACCATTACCGCGCCGCCACGGTCGGCGAACGCGCGAACCGCTAGCAGCGTGGTGTGCTGATGCAGCGGGTCGAGCGCCGAGGTCGGCTCGTCCAGCAGAAGGATCTGGCCCTCCTCGCCGGGCCACACCTGAGCCAGCACTCGCGCCAGATGGACGCGCTGACGCTCGCCCCCCGACAGCGTCAAATAGCTGCGACCCAGTAGGTGAAGCCCATCGGCGGCCGCAAGAGCGTACTGGATAATTTCCCCGTCACGCTGCTGACCGCTGTCATGGGGCAAGCGGCCCATCGCAACCACTTCCTCGACCTTGAACGCGAAGCTCAACGTCGAACTCTGCGGCAGTACAGCCAGCCGCCGCGCCCGCTCGGGGCCACGCCACTGATTGAGGGGAATGTCGTCCAGCAACACCTGGCCGTGGGTCGGGGCAAGCTCACCGCACAGGGCAGCCATCAGCGTACTTTTCCCTGCACCATTGGGGCCCAGCACGCCAAGCATCTGACCGGGCGCCAATGCCAAGTCGATGTTGGCGACCACCTGTTTGCCATCACGCATGATGCCCAAGTCATTGGCGATCAACATCAGCTACGCCCTCGAACCAGCAGGAATAGAAAAAACGGCGCGCCAATGAACACGGTGACAATCCCGATCGGCAGCTCCGCAGGGGCCATCACCAGTCGGGCGAAGATGTCCGCGAAGAGCAGCAGCGTTGCGCCTGCCAGCGCCGAGGCGGGAAGAACAACCCGGTGGTCCGGCCCGGTCAGCAGTCGCACCAGGTGCGGCACGATGAGGCCGATGAAACCGATCAGCCCCGCCGCCGCTACGGCGGCCCCCACGCCGAAGGCGATGCACAGAATCAGCTCACGCTTGAGGCGTTCGACTTCGATGCCCAGGTGACGCGCCTCCGATTCTCCCAGCAGCAACGCATTGAGCGCATTGGCTCGGCGCGGCAGCCAGAGAATCACTGCCACGCAAACCAGCAAAAGAGGCCAGAGCCGGGCATAACTGGCGCCGTTGAGCGTGCCCAGATTCCAGAACGTCAGCGTCCGGAGGCTGTCGTCATCGGCCAGATACGTGAACAGGCCGATGATCGAACCGGCCAGCGCGGTCATCGCCACCCCCGCCAGCAGCATGGTGCTGACGCTGGTTCGGCCATCGCGGCGTCCGAGCCGATAGACGATTGCGGTAACACCAAGCCCACCGGCGAAGGCGCAGATGGACAGCAGATACGGCTGGAACGCCTCAGGCATTCCGCCCAGGGATGCTCCGGCGACGATGGCTACCGCCGCCCCCAAAGCCGCGCCACTGGAAACCCCGACCAGACCGGGATCCGCCAAGGGGTTGCGGAACAGACCCTGCATCGCCACGCCGGACAAGGCGAGCACTGAACCTACTGCCAACCCGAGCAACGTGCGAGGCAGGCGGATCTGGCCCACGATCAGTTCCGCCTGTTGCAGATTGTCCTCCGCCACGGGCACGCCCACCAGACGAAGAAACGCGCGCAAGGTGTCCATCATTGGCAGACTGACAGGCCCGAGCGCAAGGGACAGCCATATCGCCAGCAAACAGGCCAGGCCCAGTGCGATGAACAGCGTTTTGGGGGCGAGATCAAGCTTCATTGAGCGTTCGAGACCCTGGCGTTGAGCGCTGCGGCGTGAGGATAGAAGGCGTCTGCCAATGACTTCACGGCGTCCGGCAATCGAGGCCCAAGACCGCCCACCAGTAACGTCGGGTCAATCTCGATTACGCGGTTATCCCGGACGGCCTTGGTTGCCCCGAGCAGTGGGTTTTCACGCAGCAATGCCTCGCGAGGCTGGACACCGTTTTGAGCCCGATCGCTGACAACGAGCACTTCCGGATTCAGCCCGCTCAGTGCCTCATTGGAAAACACTTTATAGCCAGTGTGGGTAGCCAGGTTGCGGCCACCCGCCTGGGCGATCAGCCAGTCGCCGACAGTGCCTGCGCCAGCCACCATCGGCGCGCTGCCTGCATGACTGACCAGCAACAGAACACCGGGCGCGGAACGCTTCAGTTGCATCACTCGCTCATGCTCCGCCGCGAGCCGCTGGATGTATTGGTCGCTCAACTGCCGCGCCTCGCCTTCCTTGCCCAATAACGCGCCAAGGCTTTCAAGATTGGCTCGCAGCGCCGGCAACTCTGCACTCGCCGACAGCACCTCCACTTGCACGCCGGCCGTGCGCAATTGCTGGATGACCGGCGGAGGCCCCATTTCTTCGGTGCCTATCAGAATCTTCGGACGCAACGTGAGAATACCTTCCGCCGACAACTGCCGCTGGTAGCCAATGCCCGGCAGCGATTTGACCGATGGCGGGTGCTGGCTCGTGCTGTCCACGCCCACCAGATGCGATTCCCCGCCCAGCGCGACGATCCATTCCGTCAAGGCGCCGCCGGCACTGACCCAGCGTTGCGGCTCAGGTGACGCGGCCGTTGCCAGATGGGCAATAAACAACCCTGTCACGATCGCGATCAGCTGGGCGGTGAAGCGCATAAAAGGTGCGTCCTCTATAAAGGAAGGCGCAGTCGATCACCTCAAGGCGCGACTGGCTGGATTTCGTTCATCGACTGACGGGTTTGACTGCTGGCAGAATGCGCAGCCTGCTACAGCCAGGCATTTGATAATTATTTGCATTTGAGCGTCAAGCGCCAAGGAGACCACGCTGAAATACCTGTGCGACAGCGCTGCGCTGATTGAAGGCAAAAGCCTCGGGTTTGAGGTTGATGAGCTCAAGATTCTGGCCGTCCGGCGAGGGGGTCAGGTTTATGTGTACGCCAATCGGTGCCCCCATCGTGGAGTGGCGCTGGAATGGCAGCCCGATGAGTTTCTCGATGCCAGCGCCAGCCTGATCCAGTGCGCCACTCACGGTGCGCTGTTCCTGATCGAGAACGGCGAGTGCGTCGCCGGCCCTTGCGAGGGCAAATCCCTGAGGGCTATCGACTGCGGCGAAGACGCTCAGGGCATCTGGATCAATCCAGTGGCACCGGACTGAGCGGGCGCGTTTCCGTGAGGTGAATCTCAAGGCGCCGATCAATGCGCACTTCGTCAGGGGTCAGCTCCACGCCATACGCCAGGACTTCAACCCCTGCCGCAGCCGCCTCAAGCAAGGCAGCGGCGTAGGCCGCGTCGATTTCGGCGGCGGGCCGGACGGCATCGATGTCTGTGAGGTTCACGCAATACAGCAACACGGCGCGCACGCCTTCCCGCGCCAGGGCCGCCAGTTCACGCAGGTGCTTCGCGCCGCGCTGAGTGACCGCATCGGGAAACGCAGCGACCCGACTGTCATCAAAACCCAGGGTCACGCTTTTGACTTCCAGGTACAGCGGGCCATCGGGGTAATCCAGACGGAAGTCGACGCGGCTGTTTTCCTGGCCATAGGCGACCTCGCGCTTGAGCGCCGTAAACCCTTCCAATTCCGTGATCACGCCGGCCAGAAGTGCTTCTTCTACCAGCCTGTTGGCGCGCGCGGTGTTGACGCAGGCGAGCCGCCCCTGTGGTGTTTCGGTAATTTCCCAGGTGCCCGGCAGCTTGCGCTTGGGGTCATTGGAGCGGCTGAACCAGACCCGCCCCCCCGGCATCATGCAATTGAACATCGAACCCGTGTTGGGACAGTGAATCGTCAGCCGCTCGCCGCTGGCGGTCTCGATGTCGGCAAGGAAGCGCTTGTAGCGCTGAATCAGCCGGCCTTCTTCAAGTGGAGGTGAGAAACGCATCAGCCTTGCCAGCTCCGCAGACCCCGACCTATTCGCTCGACCGCCTCCTGAAGCCGAGGCAGGCTTTGGGTGTAGGCGAAGCGCACATGATGGCCGGCGCGGTACCGACCGAAATCCAGCCCGGGAGTAAATGCGACGTGCTCGGTTTCCAGAAAGTGATGACAGAACGCAAACGCGTCGCCACCGAACGCGCTGATGTCTGCGTATAGATAGAAGGCGCCTTCTGGCTCCACGGCAATGTTGAAGCCCAGTTCGCGCAGCGCCGGAAGCAAGAAGTCGCGACGCCGGGCAAACTCGGCACGACGTTGCTCGAGGATCTCCAGGGTCTGCGGCTCGAAACAGGCGAGTGCCGCACTTTGCGCCATGCTCGGCGCGCTGATGTAAAGATTCTGCGCAAGCTTTTCCAGATCACCGACCGCCGCCTCGGGGGCAACCAGCCAACCGAGGCGCCAACCGGTCATGCCGAAATACTTGGAAAAACTATTCAGCACGAAGGCGTCGTTATCGACTTCCAGCACGCTGCTCGCGTCCATTCCGTAGGTCAGGCCGTGATAGATCTCGTCCACCACCAGGTGCCCATCCCGTGCCTTGAGCGACGCCGAAAGCGCGGCAAGCTCGTCGCGGTGCAGCAAGGTCCCGGTCGGATTGGCTGGAGAAGCCACCAGCGCGCCGACGCTGTCCTCGTTCCAGTATTGAGCGACCAGATCGGCCGTCAGTTGATAACGCACTTCCGGCCCCACGGGCACCAACTGCGCAGCCCCCTCCACAAGGCGCAGAAAATGCCGGTTGCACGGGTAACCCGGATCGGCCAGCAGCCAGTGTTTGCCGGGATCGACCAGCAGACTTGCCGCCAGTAGCAGTGCACCTGAACCGCCTGGCGTAATCAAAATTCTGCCCGGATCGACGTTCACGCCGTAACGCTGAGCGTAAAAGCCCGAGATGGCCTCGCGCAGTTCCGGCAGACCACGGGCCGCCGTGTAACGGGTCTTGCCAGCGGCCAACGCCGCCTGACCGGCCTTGATGATCGGCTCGGCCGTGGTGAAATCCGGCTCGCCGATCTCCAGGTGGATAACGTCATGCCCCGCCGCTTGCAGTTCATTGGCCCGCGCCAGCAGCGCCATGACATGAAAGGGTTCGATGGCGCGGCTGCGCGCACTGTAGGGCTGTGGCATGGGCCTTCCTTTGGTGAGGGGTGGCGAGATAAGTCGCCGATTCTACTCATCCGCCCGGGCGGGCTACAGCGTTTATCGGCCTGAGCAGGAGCGACTTGCAGCCGACAGTCCAGAAAACCGGGCGCTCGCGCCGCAGGCACTAAACTCAGCGCTGTGGAAAATAGATAAAACCGGGCGCTCAGGCTGCGGTCATAGTCCACGTGCGTGCTGCGGGCCATCCTCGACAACCGGGAGTAGCGCGCTCCGATTCGATCTGGTAAGTTCGCCCGCTTGCAGCCGCAGGGCCGGCAGGTGTCGGCGATGGATCTTAACCTGTGTAATGGCTTAGAAGAGTGAGAGGCGGTCCGTTCATGCCCACCGAAGAAAAGCAAAAGAGCACCCCGGCAATCAGTGGTTTCGAACCCTACGTCGCGACGAAGGGTGAGGAATACATGGGCGACCCCATGCGCAAGCACTTCACCAAGATCCTGTCCAAGTGGAAACAGGAGTTGATGGTAGAAGTTGACCGCACGGTTGTTCACATGAAGGACGAGGCGGCTAACTTCCCTGACCCTGCAGACCGTGCAAGTCAGGAAGAAGAGTTCGCGCTGGAACTGCGCGCCCGCGATCGTGAGCGCAAGTTGATCAAGAAGATCGACAAGACGCTGCAGCTGATTCAGGACAAGGAATACGGCTGGTGCGAATCGTGCGGCGTCGAGATCGGTATCAAGCGCCTTGAGGCCCGCCCAACGGCCGACATGTGCGTTGACTGCAAAAGCCTCGCTGAAATCAAGGAAAAACAGGTCGGTAAGTGATCCTGTTGATCCAGTAAAAGGACGCCTCGGCGTCCTTTTTTGTTTCCCCGCATTGACCGGCCGAGCACCCGACGGGGTGGGCTGGAAAGCGCCCTACGGGGGCGTCGCGTTTTCCCACACTGCACGACAGGTCGTCCGGTATTTCGTACGTTTTATTTCCAGTACCATCAGCGCCCATGAAAACCCCTTCTTATATAGGGCGCTTTGCGCCGACCCCCAGCGGTTATCTGCACTTCGGCTCTCTGGTCGCAGCGCTGGCCTCCTATCTCGACGCCCGTTCGGTCGGCGGAAAATGGCTGATGCGCATGGAAGATCTCGACCCTCCCCGCGAGGTTCCGGGTGCCCAGGCGGGGATACTCCAGACCCTCGAAGCCTACGGGTTCGAATGGGACGGCGAACTGGTGAGGCAAAGCGACCGGCATGAGGCTTACCAGGCGATCATCCTTCAGTGGTTCAGCCATGGGCTCGCTTACGCCTGCACCTGTTCGCGCAAGCAACTGGAAGGCTACAACGGCATTTACCCGGGTTTTTGCCGGAACGCCGGGCACTCACCCGAAGACGCGGCCATCCGCATTCGGGTGCCTGAGCTGGAATACCGCTTCGAAGACCGCGTGCAGGGCGAGTTTCGGCAGCATCTGGGGCGCGACGCGGGCGATTTCATCATTCGTCGCCGCGACGGCTTTTACGCCTACCAACTGGCGGTGGTCCTCGACGACGGCTGGCAGGGCGTAACCGACATCGTACGGGGCGCTGATCTGCTCGACTCCACGCCACGTCAGCTGTACTTGCAGGAACTGCTGGGCCTGCCGCAACCCCGCTACCTTCATGTGCCTCTGATCACCCAACCCGACGGCCATAAACTGGGTAAATCCTACCGTTCGCCACCCCTGCCACCCGATCAGGCCACGCCGTTGCTGCTTCGAGGGCTGCGCGCACTGGGGCAAAAGACGCCGGATGAACTGAAACACGCTACGCCCCGAGAGGTACTGGATTGGGCCATTGCCCACTGGAATGCCGATTCGATACCCCGCCTGGGCTATATCGAAGAAGCTCGAATAGACTGAGCTCGCGCAGCCGATTCACAGGGAGGCAGCACAAAGCTGGCGGAAACGTCGCTTGCAGCCCCATCGCCATCCGTTACCATGCCGCTCCGTCATCTTCTGGTCAGTCAACCTGGGAGGCCAAATGTATATCTATCGATTGGTCCTGCTGCTGGTGGTGGGTATCTACCTGTTTTCCCCGGCCATCATGGACTGGTGGATCGATGCCACGGGCGCCTGGTACAGGCCGTACATGCTGTGGCTGATCCTGATCGTAGTGACCTTCATTCTGCAGAGCCAACGAGATGCCGATGAGCTTTAGCCTGACCCAGATGATTCTGGTCAGTGCCGCCTACCTGACGGTGCTGTTCGGCGTTGCCTGGATCAGCGAACGTGGCCTGATCCCGCGCTGGATCATTCGTCACCCCCTGACCTACACGCTGTCGCTTGGCGTCTACGCCAGTGCGTGGGCGTTTTACGGCACGGTGGGGCTGGCTTACGAATACGGCTACGGTTTTCTGTCGAGTTACCTGGGCGTGTCCGGCGCTTTCCTGCTCGCCCCCGTCCTGCTCTACCCCATTCTCAAGATCACCCGCACCTACCAGCTCTCGTCACTGGCCGATCTGTTCGCCTTCCGCTTTCGCAGCACCTGGGCGGGTGCACTGACCACCATCTTCATGCTGATCGGCGTTTTGCCGTTGCTGGCACTGCAGATCCAGGCCGTTGCCGACTCCATCGGCATTCTGACCCGGGAGCCGGTGCGCAACTACGTGGCTTTTGCGTTCTGCGTGCTGATCACGCTGTTCACCATCTTCTTCGGCTCGCGCCACATCGCCACGCGGGAAAAACACGAAGGGCTGGTATTCGCCATCGCCTTCGAGTCGGTCATCAAGCTGGTCGCCATCGGCGGCATCGGTCTGTACGCGCTGTATGGCGTGTTCGATGGGCCGCAGAGCCTTGAGCAATGGCTGCTGCAAAACCAGAGCGCACTGGCGGCTTTGCACACGCCACTGCAGGAAGGCCCGTGGCGTACGCTCCTGCTGGTGTTCTTCGCCTCGGCCATCGTGATGCCGCACATGTATCACATGACCTTTACCGAAAACCTCAATCCGCGCTCGCTGGTCAGCGCCAGTTGGGGTCTGCCACTGTTTCTGCTGCTGATGAGCCTGGCGGTACCCCTGGTGCTGTGGGCCGGTTTGAAACTGGGCGCCACCACCAGCCCTGAATATTTCACCTTGGGTATTGGCATCGCCGCCCACAGCAAGACCCTGGCCTTGCTCGGCTATATCGGCGGGCTTTCTGCGGCGAGCGGGCTGATCATCGTCACCACCCTGGCGCTGTCCGGCATGGCGCTGAACCACCTGGTGCTGCCGCTTTACCAGCCGCCTGCCGAAGGCAATATCTATCGCTGGCTGAAATGGACCCGTCGCGGGCTGATTGTCGCGATCATCATGGCCGGCTTTGGCTTTTATCTGTTGCTCGGCGCCAAGCAGAATCTGGCGAATCTGGGCATCGTCGCGTTCGTTGCGACATTGCAGTTCCTTCCCGGCGTGCTATCGGTGCTGTACTGGCCGGCGGCTAACCGACGCGGCTTCATGGCTGGCCTCATTGCCGGCATCGCGGTCTGGACCATCAGCATGTTGCTGCCGCTGATCGGCGACTTCCAGGGGTTCTACATCCCGCTGCTGAACATGATTTACGTGCTGGATGACACCAGCTGGCACATGGCAGCGATCGCTTCCCTGGCGGCCAACGTGCTGGTGTTCACCCTGATTTCGCTGTTCAGCAATCCCAGTCCCGAAGAGGCGAGTGCGGCCGAGGCCTGCGCGGTGGACAACGTTCGCCGCCCACAGCGTCGCGAGCTTCATGCCGCTTCACCCCAGGAGTTCGCCACTCAACTGGCCAAACCCCTGGGCGCGAAAGCTGCGCAGAAGGAAGTCGAACAAGCGCTGCGGGACCTTTATCTGCCGTTCGACGAGCGCCGGCCTTACGCACTGCGGCGTTTGCGCGACCGTATCGAAGCCAACCTTTCAGGGCTGATGGGGCCAAGTGTGGCGCAGGACATGGTCGAAACATTTCTGCCTTACAAGTCCGGCAGCGAGAACTACGTCACCGAGGATATCCACTTCATCGAAAGCCGCCTTGAGGATTACCACTCCCGCCTCACCGGCCTGGCTGCCGAGCTCGACGCCCTGCGCCGTTATCACCGCCAGACCCTGCAAGAGCTGCCGATGGGCGTGTGCTCCCTGGCCAAGGATCAGGAGATCCTGATGTGGAACAAGGCTATGGAAGAGCTGACCGGTATCGGCGCTCAGCGCGTTGTCGGGTCACGGCTCGAAACCATCGTTGATCCCTGGAAGCAGCTGCTGCTGGGGTTCATCAATGTCCCGGACGAGCACTTGCACAAGCAGCGCCTGGGCCTCGACGGTCAGACTCGCTGGCTCAACCTGCACAAGGCGGCCATTGATGAGCCGCTTGCGCCGGGCAACAGCGGGCTGGTGATTCTGGTCGAAGACCTGACTGATACGCAGATGCTGGAAGACAAACTGGTGCACTCCGAGCGGCTTGCGAGCATTGGTCGACTGGCTGCCGGCGTTGCCCACGAAATCGGCAACCCGATCACCGGCATCGCCTGCCTGGCGCAGAACCTGCGCGAAGAACGCGAAGAAGACGCCGAGCTGACGGAAATCAGCAGCCAGATCATCGAGCAGACCAAGCGCGTTTCCCGCATCGTGCAGTCGCTGATGAGCTTCGCCCATGCGGGCGGACATCAACACGCCGACGAACCGGTGTGCCTGGCAGAGGTGGCGCAGGATGCCATTGGTCTGCTGGCGTTGAACCGGCGCAATTTCGAAGTGCAGTTCTATAACCTGTGCAACCCGAACCACTGGGTGGACGGTGATCCACAGCGGCTCGCACAGGTGTTGATCAACCTGCTGTCAAACGCCCGCGACGCATCGCCCGCCGGCAGTGCGGTACGGGTGAAAAGCGAGGCTTCCGAACACACGGTCGACCTGATCGTGGAAGACGAAGGCAGCGGCATTCCGAAAGCCATCATGGACCGCTTGTTCGAACCTTTCTTCACCACCAAGGATCCGGGCGAAGGAACAGGACTGGGGCTCGCGCTGGTCTATTCCATCGTTGAAGAGCATTATGGACAAATCACCATCGACAGCCCGGCTGACCCCGAGCACCAACGCGGAACCCGAATTCGGGTGACCTTACCGCGACATGTCGAAGCGACGTCCGCCGTGAACTGAGACCGTCGAGAGAACCGAATCAATGCCTCACATTTTGATCGTGGAAGACGAAACCATCATCCGCTCCGCCCTGCGTCGACTGTTGGAACGTAATCAGTACCAGGTCAGCGAAGCCGGATCCGTGCAGGAAGCTCAGGAACGTTTCAGCATCCCTTCGTTTGACCTGATCGTCAGCGATTTGCGTCTGCCCGGCGCGCCCGGCACAGAGCTGATCAAGCTCGGCCAGGGCAAGCCGGTGCTGATCATGACCAGTTACGCCAGCCTGCGCTCGGCCGTGGACTCGATGAAAATGGGCGCGGTGGATTACATCGCCAAACCTTTCGACCACGACGAAATGCTTCAGGCCGTCTCACGCATTCTTCGTGATCGCCAGACGCTGCAAAGCATGCAGGCCGAACGCGCCGCCACCGCAAAAACGGCGACGGGCGACAAGTCCGGTCCGGACAACAGCAATGGTGAGATCGGCATCATCGGCTCCTGCCCGCCGATGCAGGACATGTACAGCAAGATCCGCAAAGTCGCGCCAACCGACTCCAACGTGCTGATTCAGGGAGAGTCCGGTACGGGCAAGGAACTGGTGGCCCGCGCGCTGCATAACCTTTCCCGTCGCGCCAAGGCCCCGATGATTTCGGTCAACTGTGCGGCGATCCCTGAATCCCTTATCGAATCCGAACTGTTCGGCCACGAAAAAGGCGCCTTCACCGGTGCCAGCGCCGGGCGTGCCGGTCTGGTCGAAGCGGCGGACGGCGGCACTCTCTTCCTCGATGAGATCGGCGAGCTGCCCTTGGAAGCTCAGGCGAGACTCCTGCGCGTCCTGCAGGAAGGCGAAATTCGCCGCGTGGGCTCGGTGCAGTCGCAGAAAGTCGACGTGCGCCTGATTGCAGCGACTCACCGAGACCTCAAGAGCCTGGCCAAAGTTGGCCAGTTCCGCGAGGACTTGTACTACCGCCTTCACGTGATCGCGCTGAAGCTGCCCGCATTGCGTGAACGCGGTGCGGACGTCAACGAGATCGCCAATGCGTTTCTGGCGCGGCAAAGCGTCAAGGCCGGCCGCAACGACCTGCGTTTTGCACCGGACGCCGAGCAGGCGATTCGGCACTATTCGTGGCCAGGCAACGTGCGGGAGCTGGAGAATGCGGTCGAGCGCGCAGTGATCCTGTGCGAAAGCCCGGACATTTCCGCGGAGCTGTTGGGCATCGATATCGAGCTGAGCGATCTCGACGTCAACGAGTTCATCGGCCTTGCCCCGCAAACGTCTGGCTCGTCGAGTTCCACCGCCGGCGAGCCAACCGAGGACTTGTCGCTGGAGGACTATTTCCAGCACTTCGTCCTGGAGCATCAGGACCACATGACCGAAACCGAGCTGGCGCGCAAGCTGGGCGTCAGCCGCAAATGCTTGTGGGAGCGTCGCCAGCGTCTGGGCATCCCGCGGCGCAAGACCGGAGTGGCCAGCGAAACGTGAGTCCGTCCCTGCGCGGGCTCTGGCACGCGGGTTACGGGGAATGTGAAAAAACTGTTACCTCAAAAACGGTGGCGTAACAAAACCGGGGCGTACGGTAACGAACCCCCGGTTTTTTTTCGCCTGCGCAAAATAGCGTCAATTTGCCACACCCTTGAATTCAAAGGCCTGCAGCTCGTTTTGCAAAAGTTGGCACAGGTACTGCTATAGGTATTCTTACAAGAACAACAAAAATCAGTCACCTGAAACACCAACATAATAAAAACAAGACGAATCGACTCACGCATAACAAAAACAATACGGCGGAGGCGCAGCTAACTGATTCTTTTGGAGAGGCGTTGCATTTGGGACTTGTCCCGCAACCAGGCCGAGAACAACAAAAACTACCCTTAGGTAGAGCCTGAACTGGTTGGATCGATAGATCACTGCCGCACAGCGACCAAAGCAATCCGTTTGCTCTTGACTCCCGATTGGGAGGTTTCACAGGCGAAAGCCGTGAATTGGGCGGTCAACAAAAATAAAAAGCCCATCAGACAATAAAAATAAGAGCACGCACTTTGGGGGAGCTTCGGCTCCCCCAGTAGCATCTGCACTAAACACTCTCCCCGCTCGACACCCCGCGCCACGCAGCGCATTCAGTACCCGCACGCACCCATCGCGCTGCCTCCTACACCATCCCCCGACTAAATGCTAGAATCCCCGCCCATCGTGCGGTCACTCTTCGAAATTGGCCGAATATTCCTTCAAACAGTGCCTCCCATGCTGAAGAAGCTGTTCCAGTCATTCCGTTCCCCACTGCGCAAGCCGCAGCAACATGTGCGCACAACGCCTGAAGTGCTCAGCAGCAGCCAGCATTCGTTGCAACGCAATCAATTCAGCCGCTATGCGGTGAACATCGTCGAGCGCCTGCAGACCGCCGGCTACCAGGCCTATCTGGTGGGCGGCTGCGTCCGCGACATGATGCTCGGCATCACTCCCAAGGATTTCGACGTCGCTACCAGTGCCACGCCCGAGCAGATCCGCGCCGAGTTTCGCAACGCCCGTATCATCGGCCGCCGCTTCAAATTGGTTCATATCCATTTCGGCCGTGAAATCATTGAAGTCGCGACGTTCCGCGCCAATCACCCGATCGACGACGAAGATGAAGACAGTAACCAGTCTTCACGCAACGAGAGCGGGCGCATTCTGCGTGACAACGTCTACGGCACCCTCGAAGACGACGCCCAGCGTCGCGACTTCACGATCAACGCCCTGTATTACGATCCGGTCACCGAGCGCGTCCTCGATTACGCCAATGGTGTGCACGACATCCGCAATCGCCTGATTCGTCTGATCGGTGATCCGCAGCAGCGTTACAAGGAAGACCCGGTGCGCATGCTGCGGGCTGTGCGTTTCGCCGCCAAGCTGGATTTCGGTATCGAGAAGCACAGCGCCACGCCTATCCGCCCGCTGGCGCCCATGCTGCGCGACATCCCTTCGGCGCGTCTGTTTGAAGAAGTCCTGAAGCTGTTCCTCTCGGGTTACGCCGAAGCAACGTTCGAGATGCTCGTCGATCTCGAACTGTTTGAGCCGCTGTTCCCGGCCAGCTCCAAAGCGCTGGAATACAATCCGACCTATACCCACACGCTGATCAGCGAAGCGCTGGCCAACACCGATCTGCGGATCAAGCAGAACAAACCGGTCACTCCGGCGTTCCTGTTTGCCGCATTGCTGTGGCCTGCCCTGCCCGCCCGCGTCCTGCGTCTGCAAGAGCGCGGCATGCCGCCGATCCCGGCCATGCAGGAAGCGGCCCACGAACTGATCACCGAACAGTGCCAGCGGATCGCGATTCCGAAACGCTTCACCATGCCGATCCGCGAGATCTGGGACATGCAGGAACGTCTGCCGCGCCGTTCGGGCAAACGCGCCGACCTGCTGCTGGAAAACCCGCGCTTCCGTGCCGGCTACGATTTTCTGTTGCTGCGTGAACTGGCCGGCGAAGAAACCGACGGGCTGGGTGAATGGTGGACGGATTATCAGGACGCCAACGACTCCGAACGTCGCGACATGATTCGTGACCTGGGCAGCAAGCCCGACGCTACCGGCCAGGCTCCGCGCAAACGTCGTCGCAGCAGCAGCGGCAAGCGCAAACGCGCCGGCGTCGACGGGGCGGAATAACACCCGATGATCGAGCGCGTTTACATCGGCCTGGGTAGTAACCTGGCCGACCCTGCCGAACAGTTGCGAGAAGCGATCAAGGCTATGGGCCTGTTACCGCAGAGCAGTCTGTCAGGCGTTTCCTCCTTTTATGTCAGCGACTCGCTGTTGCCGGGTCAGCCGCGCTACACCAATGCGGTCGCGGCGCTCGACACCTCGCTCCCCCCTCTCACGCTGCTCGATGCCTTGCAAGGCATCGAAAACGATCAGGGCCGCGAACGCCTCGAACGCTGGGGGCCGCGCACGCTGGACCTCGACATCTTGCTGTTCGGCGATCGCCTCATCGATGAGCCGCGCCTGAAGGTGCCGCACTACCAGATGCAGGTGCGCGCGTTTGTGCTGTACCCACTGGCCGAGCTGGCGCCGGGGATCACCTTCGCCGATGGCCGCGCGCTGAATGATTTGCTTGCCCAGTGCCCGTTCGAAGGCCTGGAGCGATTGCCGAGCTGACGCCTTTCTGCAGGTACGTTCAAACCGGCAACACCCGGAATTGACTTCCCGCCCCCTCCTCACGAAGATAAGCGTCCCAAAGCCGGGCGACCGGCCACAAGGCGCGGATCAGGCCGTTGCAAACATCGCGAAACGACGATGTGCCTGGCTCCCAAGATGAATCACGCGTTGCTCGCCGCAGTATTCACAGCGCCTGAATAAGGACTTTCCATGCCCGATATCACCGTTACGTCCCTGCTGGCTCTGAAGCAAAAAGGTGAAAAAATCACCATGCTGACCTGCTACGACGCGACTTTTGCCCACACCGCCAGCCAGGCCGGCGTGGAAGTGCTGCTGGTCGGCGACTCGCTGGGCATGGTCCTTCAGGGCCACGACAGCACGCTGCCCGTCACCACCGCTGAAATGGCGTACCACGTGGCCGGCGTCAAACGCGGCAACCAGGGCGCGCTGATTCTGGTGGATCTGCCGTTCATGTCCTACGCCACCCCCGAGCAGACCTTTGCCAACAGCGCCACGCTGATGCAAGCGGGTGCGCACATGGTCAAGATCGAAGGCGCGGCGTGGCTTGCCGACTCGATCCGGCTGCTGGCCGAGCGCGGCGTTCCGGTGTGTGCGCACATGGGCCTTACGCCTCAGGCGGTCAACGTGCTGGGCGGCTATAAAGTGCAGGGTCGTCTGGAGTCGCAGGCGCGGCAAATGCGGGCCGACGCGATTACCCTTGAGCAGGCCGGCGCCGCGATGATTCTGCTGGAATGCGTGCCGAGCGAACTGGCCCAGGAAATCACCCACGCCGTGAAGATTCCGGTGATCGGTATTGGCGCCGGCAGCGCCACAGACGGTCAGGTGCTGGTGCTTCATGACATGCTGGGGCTGTCGATCACCGGCCGCGTGCCCAAGTTCGTGAAGAATTTCATGGCCGGTCAGCCGGACATTCAGTCAGCGATTGGCGCGTATGTCAGCGCGGTCAAGGACGTCAGCTTCCCCGCTCCAGAACACGGATTCTCGGCATGAACACAGTTAAAACCGTTCGCGAGTTGCGCGCCGTCGTTGCCCGCGCACGCAGCGAAGGCAAGCGCATCGCCCTGGTGCCCACCATGGGCAACCTGCACAGCGGCCATATCGCCCTGGTCACTAAAGCCGTTCAACGGGCTGATTTCGTGATCGCCAGCATCTTCGTCAACCCGCTTCAATTTGGTCCCACCGAAGACCTTGCGTCGTACCCGCGCACTCTCGCCGCCGATCAGGAGCAATTGCTTCAGGCCGGTTGCCACCTGCTGTTCACGCCGACGGTCGAAGAAATGTACCCCCATGGCATGGCTGATCAGACCATCGTGCGTGTGCCTGTGGTGTCCGAAGGCCTGTGTGGCGGCAGCCGTCCCGGTCACTTCGACGGCGTTTCGACGGTGGTCAGCAAGCTGTTCAACATGGTGCAGCCGGACATCGCGATTTTCGGTCAGAAGGATTTCCAGCAACTGGCCGTCGTCAATGCGCTGGTGCGTGACCTGAACATGCCCATTCAAATCATCGGCGAACCCACCGTGCGTGCCGCCGATGGCCTGGCCCTGTCGTCGCGCAATGGCTACCTGACTGAAGACCAGCGCGCTGCAGCGCCTGCGTTGTACCGCGTGATCAAACAGATCGGCACGGCATTGCAGAATGGCGAACAGGATCATCAGCAGTTGATCGGCGATGGCGTCAAAGCCCTGGAAGCCGCGGGCTTCCGTCCTGATTACCTGGAGATTCGCAACGCAGTCAGCCTGCGTCCTGCGACCCCGGATGATCATGATCTGGTGGTGCTGGGCGCGGCGTTCATGGGCAAGACGCGCCTGATCGACAACCTGCATCTGGTCAGGGAATAACCTGCCCGCCCGGCTGAAGAACGCATCCGGTCACGTGTAAAGCAAAAGTCACGTGATCGGATGACCATCTGCGCCTATGCTCACTGCGCGAAACCGAGTGTGAAGCGCAGGCCTCGGCCTTTGCAGGGCCCTGGCGATGAACTTAGCCACACCCGCAATGCCATACCGATACAGTTCGTGTCAGACCAGCAACTCTACTCCGTGAGAAAAAGTACCGAGCAAAGGTAAAGCAAGGCGCAGACATCGGCGTTGCCGGGGACTAGTCTCTGATGCGTCCACGAATTCATGTCCAATCCTGCTTTTCAGTGTCCAAAAGGCAGTTCAAGTACAAGGAAACCCGCAGCGATGGCGTACTACCGCACTCCTCATGACGTCACTACCCTGCCCGCCTGGCAGGCGCTCAAAGATCACCGCCAAGCGATGCAAAATTTCAGCATGCGCGAAGCATTCAACGCAGACCCCAAGCGTTTCGACGAATTCACGCTCAGCAGTGCCGGTCTGTTTCTCGACTACTCGAAGAACCTGATCACCGCCGAGACCCGTCAGTTGCTGGTCAATCTGGCCAATGAAGTTGGCCTGAAAGACGCCATCAAGGCGCAGTACGACGGCGAGCTGGTCAACGCTTCGGAAGGTCGCCCTGCGCTGCACACCGCCCTGCGTCGTCCGGTGGGCGACAAGCTGCTGGTCAATGGCGTCAACGTGATGCCGGAAGTGCACAAGGTGCTGAACCAGATCACTGATCTGGTCGGGCGCATCCACGACGGCCTGTGGCGCGGCTACACCGAAAAGCCGATCACCGACGTGGTCAATATCGGCATCGGCGGCTCGTTCCTGGGCCCTGAGCTGGTGTCCGAAGCTCTGTTGTCTTACGCGCAGAAAGGCGTTCGCTGCCATTATCTGGCGAACATCGACGGCACCGAGCTGCACGAGCTGACTCAGAAGCTGCGCGCCGAAACCACGCTGTTCATCGTTTCGTCCAAGACCTTCACCACCCTCGAAACCCTGAAGAACGCCACCGCTGCCCGCGCCTGGTACCTCGCCCAAGGTGGGTCCGAAGCCGAGTTGTATCGCCACTTCATCGCGGTGTCGAGCAACAACGCCGCGGCGGTTGCGTTCGGGATTCGTGAAGAAAACATCTTCCCGATGTGGGACTGGGTCGGCGGCCGTTACTCGCTGTGGTCGGCCATTGGCCTGCCTATTGCGCTGGCGATCGGCATGTCCAACTTCAAGGAGCTGTTGTCCGGCGCCTACACCATGGATCAGCACTTCCAGAACGCCGAGTTCGAAGAGAACATGCCGGTGCTGCTGGGCTTGCTGGGTATCTGGTATGGCAATTTCTGGGGCGCGCAAAGCCACGCGATCCTGCCGTACGACCATTACCTGCGCAACATCACCAAGCACCTGCAACAGCTGGACATGGAATCCAATGGCAAGAGCGTTCGCCAGGACGGCGTGCCGGTCAAAACTGACACGGGCCCGGTCATCTGGGGCGGCGTTGGTGCGAACGGCCAGCATGCATACCACCAGTTGCTGCACCAAGGCACGCAAATGATCCCGGCCGACTTCATTGTGCCGATCGTCAGCTTCAACCCGGTGTCGGACCACCACCAATGGCTGTACGCCAACTGCCTGTCCCAGAGCCAGGCTTTGATGCAGGGTAAAACCCGCCCCGAAGCCGAAGCAGAACTGCGCGCCAAGGGCGTACCGGAAGACGAAGTGCAGCGTGTCGCGCCGCATAAGGTCATTCCGGGCAACCGTCCAAGCAACACCATTGTCGTCGAGCGCATCAGCCCTCGTCGCCTGGGCGCGCTGGTCGCGATGTACGAGCATAAAGTGTTCGTGCAAAGCGTGGTCTGGGGCACGAATGCCTTCGACCAATGGGGCGTTGAACTGGGCAAGGAGCTGGGCAAAGGCGTTTACAGCCGCCTTGTCGGCACCGACGAAACTGTCGCTGAAGACGCTTCGACTCAAGGCCTGATCAACTACTTCCGCGGTCGTCACCGCGGCTGATCTGCCGTCCTGTAACACCCTCGAAACCCGCTCTCTCGCAAGAGGCAGCGGGTTTCGTGCTTCTGGGTTTCTCAGTCTTCTATGTCGGGAAGCACCGTCGGGTCGAGTTGAACGGTGTGCTGCGCCGGATTGCGCACGCAGAGGAACTGATCGTCACGCGGCCCTTCCTTGGGACCGACGCGGCGCAGGTGCATCAACGATCCGCACCAAGGACATTGCGCAGTCAGACGATTCACCCTCAGACGCCCGGTCTGGCTGATTTCAAGATAGTGCCGGGAGCCGAAGAAATGCTCGAACTTGCGTCGACGGAGCAAGGCTGACAGTGCGACGGCCATCACCGCAACGATGAATGAAAACATGAACAACGTTGACCACGAGCTCTGCCCGCCCAATGGCGGCTGGAACAGGGTGAAGTACAGCCCGATCAGGCTGGCGATTCCCGTGATATACCCAAAGACAGAGACGTTGCGGCTGTCGAGGCTGCGCCCGCCAAACGCCGGATGGCGCTCAATGTGCAATTGCTCGGGTGTGAAGGTGGGGCGTTCGTTGTGACTGATGTTCACGTTGGCGCCACGAAAGTCGCCGACGCCGACGTTCAGGCTGTGGTCGCCGCTTTGATCGCCATGATTGTCGTTTGGCAAAGGGGGGCTCCTGGGAAATGGACGCTGAAATGGCCGGCGATTGTCCCTGCCTTCACACTCGACAAAAATCAGCCGCTTCCCGGGTTTGCGTCGGAACCTGAGACACTTCCTGTCATATGTTTCCGTAGGAGCCATCCGCAGACCGGTCCAGGGATGGGGGGCGTTTGATCGCCATCGCAGCAGCATCCGGGCGACAAAGGGCTTAAATTATCATCGTCATTCATGCAACCATGCTCTCCCTTGATCCGGCTGCCCGCGCTGTTTTCTTCACCTTTTCAAGCCCGGGCCGGCGCCGCGTCGCACACCACTGAGGATTCGCACCATGCAAGATGTCGTAATCGTTGCCGCCACCCGCACTGCGGTGGGCAGTTTCCAGGGTTCGCTGGCGCATATTCCTGCAGTGGATCTCGGCGCTACCGTTATCCGTCAACTGCTGGCGCAGACCGGTCTGGACGGTGCGCAAGTCGATGAGGTGATCATGGGCCAGGTGCTGACGGCGGGTGCCGGGCAGAATCCTGCACGTCAGGCTGCGATCAAGGCGGGCTTGCCGTTCACAGTGCCCGCCATGACGCTGAACAAGGTCTGTGGCTCGGGCCTCAAGGCGCTGCATCTGGGGGCCCAGGCGATTCGTTGCGGTGACGCGGAGGTGATCATCGCCGGAGGCCAGGAAAACATGAGCTTGTCGAACTATGTGATGCCGGGCGCGAGAACCGGTCTGCGCATGGGCCACGCGACGATGGTCGACACGATGATCAGCGACGGTCTGTGGGACGCTTTCAACGATTACCACATGGGCATCACTGCCGAGAACCTGGCCGGTAAATACGACATCAGCCGTGAGGCGCAGGATGCGTTTGCTGCTGCGTCGCAACAGAAAGCCGCGGCGGCCATCGAGGCCGGGCGCTTCGTGGATGAAATCACCCCGGTCCTGATTCCTCAGCGCAAAGGGGATCCGCTCTCTTTCAGCATCGACGAGCAGCCACGTGCGGGCACCACTGCTGAATCACTGGGCAAGCTGAAGCCTGCGTTCAAAAAGGACGGCTCGGTCACGGCAGGCAATGCGTCATCGCTGAACGACGGTGCGGCGGCGGTCATTCTGATGAGCGCCCGCAAAGCGGAAGAACTGGGCTTGCCGGTGCTGGCGCGGATTGCGGCTTACGCGAACGCGGGTGTTGACCCGGCGATCATGGGCATCGGCCCGGTGAGCGCAACCCGCCGCTGCCTGGACAAGGCGGGTTGGTCGCTGGAGGAGCTCGATCTGATCGAAGCCAACGAAGCCTTCGCCGCCCAGTCATTATCGGTTGGCAAGGAACTGGGCTGGGACATGGACAAGGTCAACGTCAACGGCGGCGCCATCGCCATCGGCCACCCGATCGGCGCATCGGGCTGCCGCGTGCTGGTGACCCTGCTGCACGAAATGATCAAGCGCGGCGCGAAGAAAGGCCTGGCGACGCTGTGCATTGGCGGCGGACAAGGCGTGGCGCTGGCGCTGGCCCGGCCATAACAGCCTGGCCGAGACGCAAGTGTAGGACCGGCTTCAGCCGGGAAGAGGCCAGGTCGAACACCCTCACTTTCGCGGTGTGACACCTGACGCATTCCCGGCTAAAGCCGGTCCCACTAAAAACACGCGGTCAGAGTAGGACCGGCTTCAGCCGGGAAGAGGCCAGTTCGAACACCCTCACTTTCGCGGTGTGACGCCTGACGCATTCCCGGCTAAAGCCGGTCCCACAAAAGCACGTGGTCAGTCAGTGGGACCTCCGTCACATGCACATCACTGCCAGCCAAACCTGCGGACATAGAACCCCTTCACCGCCTGGGTCAGCGCCACGTAGCCGATCAGGATCAGCGGCAGGATGGCGAAGTACAGCGGTGGCAGTGCCTGCAGTTTGAAGTAGTGCGCCAACGGGCCCATCGGCAGGAAGATGCCCACGGCCATGATCACCCCGGTCATCACCATCAACGGCATCGCCGCGCGGCTTTGCAGGAACGGGATTTTCGGTGTGCGGATCATGTGCACGATCAGCGTTTGCGTCAGCAGGCCCACGACAAACCAGCCCGACTGAAACAGGGTCTGATGCTCTGGCGTGTTGGCGCCGAACACGTACCACATCACCGCAAACGTGGTGATGTCGAAGATCGAACTGATCGGCCCGAAAAACAGCATGAAGCGTCCTACATCCGCAGGCTGCCAGCGCTGAGGTTTTTTCAGCAGTTCCTCATCGACGTTATCGAACGGAATGGCAATCTGGGAAATGTCGTACAGCAGGTTCTGCACCAGCAGGTGCATTGGCAGCATCGGCAGAAACGGGATGAACGCACTGGCGACCAGCACCGAGAACACGTTGCCGAAGTTGGAACTGGCCGTCATTTTGATGTACTTGAGCATGTTGGCGAAGGTCCGGCGCCCTTCCAGCACCCCCTCCTCCAGCACCATCAGGCTCTTCTCCAGCAGAATGATGTCGGCCGCTTCCTTGGCGATGTCCACCGCGGTGTCCACGGAAATGCCAATGTCGGCCGTGCGCAGCGCAGGCGCGTCGTTAATGCCGTCACCCATGAAACCCACCACGTGCCCGTTGGCCTTGAGCAGCCGAACGATGCGCTCCTTGTGGGAAGGCGTCAGCTTGGCGAACACATTGGTCGTTTCGACCGCGACCGCCAGCTCAGCGTCGCTCATGCGCTCGATATCACCACCCAGCAGCAGGCCCTGACGCTCCAGACCGACTTCGCGGCAGATCTTCGCGGTGACGCGCTCGTTGTCGCCGGTCAGCACTTTCACCGCCACGCCATGCTCGGCCAGCGCTTTAAGCGCCGGCGCCGTGCTTTCCTTCGGTGGATCGAGAAACGCGACATAGCCGATCAGGGTCAGGTCGCTTTCGTCAGCCAGGCCGTAGGTGTCGCGGCCCGCCTCCATAGGACGCGCGGCCACAGCCACCACGCGCAGGCCTTCTTCGTTGAACGCTGCGGTGACGCTCAGAATACGCTCGAGCAGCTCAGGCGTGAGCGCTTCTTCGGCATCGCCATGGCGCACGCGGTTGCACACGCTCAGCACCTCTTCCAGCGCGCCTTTGCAGATCAACAGATGCGGTTCGCGCTGCTGTTGCACCACCACCGACATGCGCCGGCGATTGAAGTCGAACGGGACCTCATCGACTTTGCTGAACGCAGTGCCGACTTGCAGCTCGCGGTGAATCTCGACGTGCTCCAGCACCGCGACGTCCAGCAGGTTTTTCAGCCCGGTCTGGTAGTAGCTGTTGAGGTAGGCCATTTCCAGAACGTCGTCGGACTCATCGCCCCAGACGTCGACATGCCGTGCGAGAAAAATCTTGTCCTGGGTCAGCGTGCCGGTCTTGTCGGTGCACAGCACGTCCATGGCACCGAAGTTCTGGATGGCGTCGAGGCGCTTGACGATGACTTTCTTGCGCGACAGGAACACCGCGCCCTTGGCCAGCGTCGAGGTGACGATCATCGGCAGCATTTCCGGGGTCAGGCCGACCGCGATGGACAGCGCGAACAGCAGCGCTTCCATCCAGTCGCCCTTGGTAAAGCCGTTGATGAACAGCACCAGCGGCGCCATCACAAACATGAAGCGGATCAGCAGCCAGCTGACTTTGTTGACCCCGGCCTGAAACGAGGTCGGCGCACGATCGGTGGCGCTGACCCGCTGCGCCAGTGCGCCGAAATAAGTGTTGTTGCCGGTCGCAAGAATGACGCCCGTCGCCGCGCCGGACACCACGTTGGTGCCCATGAACAGGATGTTTTCCAGGTCCAGCGGGTTACCCGTGTCGACGTCCTGACGCCGCGCGAATTTCTCCACCGGCATGGATTCGCCGGTCATGGCGGCCTGGCTGACGAACAGGTCCTTGGCGCTCAGCACGCGGCAGTCCGCAGGGATCATGTCGCCGGCAGACAGCACGATGAGGTCGCCCGGTACCAGTTGCTTGATCGGCAGTTCGATTCGTTTTTGCGTTGCGTTATCGGCCGCGTCGACCGTGCTGTCGGCGCGGCGCATGACAGTCGCGGTGTTGCTGACCATCGCTTTCAGCGCGTCGGCGGCCTGATTGGAGCGCGCCTCCTGCCAGAAACGCAGCAGTGTGGAGAGCACGACCATGGAGAAAATCACCGTGGCGGCTTTCATGTCTTCGGTCAGCCACGAGATGAACGCCAGCAGGGTCAGTAGCAGGTTGAACGGGTTTTTGTAGCAGTGCCACAGGTGCACCCACCATGGCAGGGGCTGTTCGTGCTCGACTTCGTTGAGGCCGTGTTGCTCGCGCAGGTCATGGGCCTCGGTTTCGGTGAGGCCGTCGACGTGACTGCTCAGGCGTGCGAGCAATTCAGGCACATCGCTACTGGCGCCCCGGGTCAGGGTTTGCGCCAGGGTGGGCGGCACTTCGCGGCTGACGGTGGCGTCGGTCACGCTGTCGAGCGTCGCCAGCCGACGAAAGTGCCGGCCGAGTTTGCGGGTGCGGACGAAGTCTGCGAGGAATTCTTTCAGGAGGGTGTACTTCATGGTTATGTCCCCTGGACTGAAGGCTGCTGGAGCTGAAAGCACAGGAACCTTGAGCGGGTACGGCCGACCTCAGGCGCCGCGCTCGTTCATGAGCAGGCGCCGCAGTCTGGCCCGCGCAGCAAAAGCCGCGCGCGTCCGATGCGCAGACGAACGACAGACGCGTCGGTCATCACGCAGGATTGGGCGTCAGGGAAAGGACAGGAAAGCGGGTTCTGATCAGAGTCCGCCGGCACTGCCGCTTCTCACGTTGTCGGCGAGATAGCGGCAGTGAAAAAGACTGCGCGTTATCGTGCCGAGTATGGGCCGGTCGTCATCACCGGCTGACGTCTGTCACTCGAACAAGTACCCACTGTGGGTCTCCGCATTGGTTGAAAACGGGCGAAGAATACGCCCGGGCTTCATGAGAGTAAATCGCCAGCACGGAGGGCGTGAGAGTTAATGCGGATGTCTTCAGGAACGGTTCAGGAACCGGGGGATGACGCCTCTTGCAGGGGTGAGCTTGCTCGCACATGCGTCATATCTGAGACCCCGAGGTTGAACTGATTCACCTCAGTTTCTGTAGGAGTGAGCTTGCTCGCGATGGCGTTATGTCTGCGAAGAGGATGTCGTCTGACACGCCGCTATCGCGAGCAAGCTGACTCCTACAGTGGTTTGCAGCGAGGGCAGTGCGAAAGTCCGTAGAAGCTTGCTGGCGAACAGGCGGCAACACCGGCATTGGCCTTGCTGATAAACTCGCACGCCCTCATTCCTGCCCCAAGGCCGAGCATGTCTTCGTTGAATCAGGCGCTCAGCGTCGCCCTCGATAATCGTCAAACCCTGCTGGCGGAACTGCACGCCCAAGGCACCGACTGTTATCGCCTGTTCCACGGCAGCCAGGAAGGCGCGAGCGGGCTGACGGTCGACCGCTACGGCCCGCAACTGCTGGTGCAGAGTTTTCACAACAGCCTGGATCTCGATTCGCTGCTGGCGCTGCATGCCACCGTCAATGGGCGGCTGGGCCTGGAATTGATGCTGGTTTATAACGACCGCTCCCAAGGCAACTCGCGGGTCGACCGCACTGACCCGATCTATAAAGCCGACGACGCTGCGCTGGCCGATCTGGTCGGAGACGAGTGGGGCCTGAAATACCGGGTGCGCGGTCGTCATGCCGGGCAGGACCCATTGCTGTTTCTCGACCTGCGCAACGCCCGTGGCTGGGTCAAGCAACATGCCGCCGGCAAGAGCGTGCTCAATCTGTTCGCCTACACCTGCGGCGTCGGCCTGAGCGCAGCGGCGGGTGGCGCGCGCGAGGTGTGCAACCTGGATTTCGCCGAAGGCAACCTGGCGGTCGGGCGCGAGAACGGCCTGCTCAATCCGCAGCTGCCGACCATGCAGTTCGTCCAGTCCGATTACTTCCCGGCCATTCGCCAACTGGCCGGGCTGCCCATCGCTTCCCGTCGCGGCCACAAGCTGCCGAGTTACGTACGCCTTGAGCAACGCCAATACGATCTGGTCCTGCTGGACCCGCCGGCCTGGGCCAAGAGCGCGTTCGGCACGGTGGATCTGCTGCGCGATTACCAAAGCCTGCTGAAACCCGCGCTGCTGACCACCGCCGAAGACGGCGTGCTGATCTGCTGCAACAATCTGGCGAAGGTCAGCCTGGACGACTGGCGCGAGCAAGTGCTGCGTTGCGCGAGCAAGATCGGCCGACCCGTGCGCGACTGCCAGGTGCTGACCCCGGGCGCCGACTTTCCGTCACAGGATCAACAGCCCCCGCTCAAGACATTGATCTTGCAGCTGTGATGCTCAAACGGGCCTGAGGAAATTTCCCACACGGATTGAAGCGACTGGATTCGGAACCAGATTGGCGTGCCATACTCCAAGGACCTCCCATCGAGAGAGTCGGCGACCTACATGCCCAAAGGATTGAAACGCGCCATCGGCGCCCTGCTGGCCGTCTTCGCCATTTACAGCGTGCTGGGGTTTCTGATCCTGCCAGGCGTTGCATTGCGAATCATCAATCAACAGCTGGCCAATTACAGCACGGTGCCGGCCAGGCTCGACCGCCTCGAACTCAACCCCTACAGCCTTGAAGTCACCCTCTGGGGCCTGAACATCGGGGCACCGG
Organism: Pseudomonas sp. GW821-FHT07F05; assembly: GCF_059418765.1. Taxonomy (NCBI): domain Bacteria; kingdom Pseudomonadati; phylum Pseudomonadota; class Gammaproteobacteria; order Pseudomonadales; family Pseudomonadaceae; genus Pseudomonas; species Pseudomonas sp. GW821-FHT07F05. The sequence continues at coordinate 86,707 of NZ_JBWKQL010000015.1, read as the reverse complement.
GCAAGGAGCAAATCGGTTTCGCACGGCTTTACGCCAACCTGCAAATCGACAGCCTGTGGACCAAGGCTCTGCACCTCAAGGCCGTCGAACTCGATAAACCCAAGACCGAGCTGCTGTTCGCCAAAGACGGCACGCTCAACCTGGCCGGGCTGTTCAAGCTGCCCGCCAGCGAACCTGCAAAACCAGACGAACCTCCAGGCAAGCCATTTCCGCTGCGTATCGGCGAAATCAAGCTGGCCGACGGTTACGTGCATTTCCAGGACATGCGGCCCAGCGAGCCCATCGAGTTTCTCTACGACGCGCTGAATTTCGAGCTGAAAAACCTCAGCACGCTGCCGGAAGACAACGCCGACATGACCCTCGTCGCCGCCGGGCCTGAAGGCGGTCAGATCGACTGGGTCGGGCGCATCAGCCTGGTGCCGATCGCGTCGGAAGGCACGCTCAAAGTCACCGACGGCAAGATGAAAGTCTGGTGGCCCTATGTTCGCGATGCCCTGCCGCTGGTGCTCAAAGACGGCGTACTCAATTTCAACACCCACTACAAACTCAGCCTGGCCAAGGAGACCGAGCTGCTGCTGGACAACACGTCCTTGAGCGTCGCGCCCTTCGCCATCGATGCCCCGGACGGCAGACCGCTGGCTCGCCTGAAAAAACTGAGCGTGAGCGAGACGTCGATCGATCTGGCCAAGCAGTTGGTGACCGTCGGCAAGATTCGTAGCGAAGGCCTGGAAACCTGGGCGACGCGTGAGTCAGACGGTGAGCTGGACTGGCAAAAGCTGTTCGCCAGCCAGCCTTCTAAGGCGCAGGCGAAAAAGGTTGAGGCTGAAAAACAGCAGCCCGCCACCGCGAGCAGCGCTGAAAGCACCGCCAGCGCAAAACCAGCGGCGCCGAGCAAGCCGTGGCAGGTGTTGCTGCGCGATACGCAGCTGCGCGACTACCGCATTCACCTCGCCGACAAGGTGCCGAAAGAACCCGTTGCGATTGATGTCGGTCCGCTGAACCTGGACCTGACCGGCTTCGACAGCCTCAACAAATCACCCTTCAAGCTCAAGCTCGACACCGGCGTGGGCAAGCAAGGCAAGCTGACCGCCGAGGGCGAGGTGAATCTGGCGCCGGTTCGCGCCAATCTCAACGTCACCACCCGCGATATCGACCTGCGTGTCGCGCAGTCCTACGTCACGCCGTTCATTCGTCTGGAAGTCCGGAGCGGCATGCTCAACAGCGATCTGGCGGTCGACCTGAAAAGCACCGAGCCCTTGGCGCTGGGCATTACCGGCAAGGCGCAGGTCGACCAGTTGCACACCCTCGACACCCTCAAGTCGCGGGACTTCGTGAAATGGCAGCGGCTGAATGTCGAGGGCCTGAATTTCCAGCTCGGCGACAGCCTGACCATCGCCACGATCAACATTGATCAGCCCTATGCCCGATTCATGATTGCCGACGATCGCTCAACTAATATCGATGACCTGCTGATTCCTCAGCCTGCTGATCAAGCGCCTGCCGCGCCGAAAGCCAAAGCTGCCGCCAGCAGCGAAAAGCCGATGGGCATTCGCATTGGCGAAGTGAACATCACCAACGGCTCGGCCAACTTTGCCGACTTCAGCCTCACGCCAAACTTCGCTACGGCTGTTCAGCAACTCAACGGCAAAATCGGCACGCTGGATAACCGCCAAGACAAACCGGCGACGGTGAACATCAACGGCAAGGTGGATCGCTATGCGCCGGTGACCATCAAGGGCGCGCTGAACCCGTTCAACCCGATGGCGAGTCTGGACATCGCGACGAGCTTCAAGCGCGTGGAGCTCACCGCGTTGACGCCCTATTCCGGCAAGTTCGCCGGGTATCGCATCCGCAAGGGGCGTTTGAATCTGGACCTGCATTACCTGATCACCAAAGGCCAGCTCAAAGCCGAGAACAAGGTGGTGGTCGAGCAGCTGCAATTGGGCGAGAAGGTCGACAGTCCGGACGCGGTGAATCTGCCGCTGAAACTGGCGATCGCCCTGCTCAAGGATACCGATGGCAAGATTTCCATCGAGCTGCCCGTGACGGGCGATCTCAACAATCCGCAGTTCAGCGTGATGCCGATTGTCTGGCAGACCCTGCGCAATCTGGTGGTGAAGGCTGCGGCGGCGCCGTTCAAATTCATCGGCGGATTGATCAGCGGCGGTGGCGGATCAGAGGATTTAGGCACGGTGTCCTTCGCGCCAGGGGTTGATGAGTTGAGCCCTGAAGCCATGGCATCGCTGGACAAGCTGGCGGCGGGATTGAAAGCGCGTCCGGCGTTGCGCCTGGAGATTGAAGGCACCAGCGCTGAAGCGAGCGATGGGCCACTGATTGCCCAACAGCGCCTGGAGCGCGAATACCAGAGCACGTACTACAAGATTCTCCAGCGCCGTGGCGACAAGGTGCCGGCGCAGGCGAGCGATCTGACCGTGCCTGCTGACGAGAAGGCACCGATGCTCGAGGGCATCTATCGCACGCGCCTGAAACAGCAGCCGCCGGCTGAATGGGTGAATCTGGGCAAGGAAGAGCGTCAGAACAAGCTGCGCGAGGCGGTGCTCAAATCCTGGAGTTCGAGCGCGCTGCTGCTGCGTCAGCTTGGTCAGGCGCGGGCCGGAAGCATCAAGGACTACTTGGTGGACAAGGACCAACTGGCAGACGAGCGGGTGTATTTCATCGACACCACCCTCGGCAAACCGGAAAAGGACGGCCGCGTCATCAGCCCCCTGCACCTCGACAGCGAGTAATGATTTTGAGAAATGCGATAACGAGAATGGCGTTGGTTCTCGGTGTGACAGCGCTGGCTGGCGTTGCCCAGGCGGATACGTTGCGCTGCGGCAGCCAGTTGATCAGCGTGGGCGACCGGATGTTTGAAGTGCAGCAGAAATGCGGTCAACCGGTCAGCCAGGACATCATCGGCTACAAGGAAACCGTCAATCACTACCGCCAGGTGGATCAGGTGCAGGTTCAGGAATGGATCTACGGCCCGAGCAACGGGATGTACCAGTATTTGAGGTTCGAAGGCGGGCGGCTGGTGAGGATTGATAGCAAACGCGGGAGGTGATGGCGCCTGCCCTGACGCTTTCCCGGCTAAAGCCGGTCCCACAAAAAGCACGCGGTCTGTCTGTGGGACCGGCTTTAGCCGGGAAGAGGCCCGTCTGAACACCATAGATTTCCGGTGCCACGCCCAACGCGTTCCCGGCTGAAGCCGGTCCTACAAAGGAAGAGGCCAGTCTACCGGCCATCAACCATCAGCCATCAACGCTCGTGCAATGCCTCGGCGCGGGCTTTCAGCACGGGTTTAAGCAGGTAGCTCAGGATGGTTTTCTTGCCGGTGATGATGTCTACCGAGGCGACCATGCCCGGGATGATCAGCAGCGGGTGCTCATCAGTGCCGAGGTGGCTGCGGTCGGTGCGCAGTTTGATCACGTAGAAGGTGTTCTTCTTCTCTTCGTCCTGAATGGTGTCGGCGCCGATCTGCTCCAGCTTGCCTTTCAGCCCGCCATAGATCGTGTAGTCATAGGCCGTGAACTTGATCATCGCTTCCTGCCCCGGGTGCAGGAAGGCGATGTCTTGCGGACGAATGCGCGCTTCTACCAGCAGGGTGTCATCCAGCGGCACCACTTCGGCGATGTCGCTGCCCGGCTGAATAACGCCGCCGACGGTGTTGACCAGCATCTGTTTGACCACGCCGCGCACCGGCGATGTCACCATCGTGCGGTTAACGCGGTCTTCGAGGCCCTTGGCCGTCGACTGCGCTTTCGAAAGATTGGTGCGCGCTTCGTTCAGTTGGGTAAGCGCGTCGCTGCGAAATTTGCCACGGGTTTCATCGATCTTGCGCTGCACTTCGGCAATCGCCGCCTGTGCGCGAGGGATCGCCAGCGTGGTGCCATCCAGCTGACCACGGGTTTCCACCTCGGAGCGTTTCAGCCGCAGGATGTCCACCGGCGACACGGCGCCTTGGGACACCAACGGCTCGGACATGCCGATCTCCTGGCGCAACAGGGCCAGGCTGCTGCGGTACTGTTCTTGCTTGGAGCCGAATTCACGCAATTCCTGCTGACGCTGAATCAATTGCTGCTGCAAACCACCAATCTCATCCACCAGTTGCTGACGGCGGCTTTTGTACAGCGACTCTTCGTTGGCTGCCTGATTCGGCACCAGCTTGCGCGCTTCGGCGCTGATGTTCAGCGGACGGTCATCGACCTCGGCGCTCAGACGCTCAACGCGCAGCTGCATGGCAAGACGATCAGCCTCGGTTTCGCCAACGTTGGACGCAAAGCGCGTGTCGTCGAGGCGAATCAGCGGGGCGCCGGCGTCGACGATCTGGCCGTCGTGGGCGTAGATCTGCGCAACGATGCCGCCTTCCAGGTTCTGGATTTTCTGGATCTTGGTCGACGGAATGGCCTTGCCCTCGCCCTTCGTCACTTCATCGATCACGGCGTAGTTGGCCCAGACCAGCAAGAAGACGAAGAACAGAATCACGGCCCAGATGGTCAGCCGCACGATGCGCGGGGCGTCGTCGACCAATGCCTTTTTGACTTCCGGCAGCGCCTGGCCTTCCAGCGAAGGCGAGCCCTTGAAGTAGCCGAAGATGCCACCACCGGAGTTTTGACCTGACTTAAGCAACACTGATCTGCCCCTTCTTCAACGCTTCCATAACGGCGGCTTTCGGACCGTCGGCCACGATCTGGCCGCGGTCGATGACAACCAGGCGATCAACCAGGCTGAGCAACGAAGCTCGGTGTGTCACAAGAATCACGGTCTTTTTCTCGATGACGCCATGCAGGCGCTGCTTCAAACGTTCTTCGCCGGTGTTGTCCATGGCGCTGGTGGGTTCGTCGAGCAACAGGATCGGCGGATCGAGCAACAAGGCCCGCGCCAGGGCAACGTTCTGCCGCTGACCACCGGACAGATTCTGCCCGCGCTCGCCTACCTGCAGCTCGTAGCCCTGGGGATGCAGGCTGGCGAATTCATGCACGCCGGCCAGTTCAGCGGCCTGCAAAACCATCTCGTCGTCCACGTAACGCGCGCCGGAAATCAGGTTATCGCGCAGCGTGCCCGACAACAGTTGTATGTCCTGGGCGACGTAGCCGATGTTGTGGCGCACTTCGCTGACGTCGATCTGGCGAATGTCGACGCCATCCACCAGCAGCGAGCCTTCATCCGGCTGATACAAACCGACCAGCAGTTTGGCCAGGGAGCTTTTCCCCGAACCGCTACGGCCGATGATGCCGACCTTCTCGCCCGGGCGGATCACCAGATTGATGTTGCGCAGCGCCAGGTTCTGCTGGTTCGGGTAAGTGAACTCAAGGTTGCGGAATTCCATGGCGCCCTGAAGCACCTGACGGCTGAGGGGACGCTCGTCGAAGTTACGTTCCTGGGGCAGCTCCATCATTTGATCGACCGACACCATGGTCACTTTGGCTTGCTGGTAACGGGTCAGCAGGCCGGACAGTTGCGCCAGCGGGCCAAGGGCGCGGCCGCTGAGCATGTAGCACGCCACGAGGCCGCCCATGCTGAGGACGCCGTCCATGATCATGTAAACGCCGAAACAGATCATCGCCACGCCCGCCAGTTGCTGGATCAGCAGGGTGATGTTCATGGCAAGACCGGAAAGCACTTTGACGCGCAATTCCAGGCGGCTAAGCGTACCGATGGTGTGTTCCCACTGGTATTGACGCTCGCTTTCGGCGTTGTTGACCTTCACCGCATCGAGGCCGGCGAGGGTTTCGATCAGACTCGACTGACGCTCGGCACCCAGCGCCATGGTGCGCTCAAGGGTGGAGGTCAGCGGTTTTTGCAGGAAATGGCCGATGCCCAGCGCCAGCGGGAAGGCGATGATCGGAATCCACACCAGATGCCCGCCCAGCAGCGCGATCACCAACAGAATGATCAGCGTGAACGGCAGGTCGATGAGGCTGGTCAGGGTCAGCGACGTGAGGAAGTCACGCATGCCCTGGAACTCATGGATGTTCTGGGCGTAGCTGCCGACCCGCGCCGGGCGAAACTTCATCGCCATGCCGACGATGCGTTCGAACAGCGTGGCGGAAATGATCAGGTCGGTTTTCTTGCCGGCCAGGTCCAGGCACAGACTGCGCAGGCCCTTGAGCAAAAGATCAAACAGAAACGCGCCACAGATACCGGTCGCCAGCACCCACAGTGTGGCGGTGGCCTGGTTGGGCACGACCCGGTCGTAGACGTTCATCACGAAAAGAGGGGTAGCCAGCGCGATCAGGTTGATCACGAAGCTGGCAGCGATCGCGTCGACGTAAAGCCAGCGAGACAGCTTGAGGGTGTCCTTGAACCAGGAACGAGCGCGCGGGATGAGCGAGCCCTGGGTCACGTCAAATTTATGTTGCGGCTGTGCGAAAAACACCCGACCGCTGTAATCCTGCGCCAGCGCTTCGGTTTCGATCAGCACTTCGCCGCCGTTGCTTTCGCTGATCAGCAGGCGGGCCGATTGGCCCTCCCAACCGAGCAGAACGGCAGAGCGCCCGTCTTTCAGGAGCAGCAAGGCGGGCAATGCGATCTCGGGAATCTGGTTGAGTTTGCGTTGCAGCAAACGCCCCTGCAAACCCGCCCGGGCTGCGGCGCGGGGCAGCAGATCCGGGCTCAGGCGCTGGTCGGGCAATGGCAGACCGGTGGTCAGCATGGCCCGGCTCGCCGGTTTGTGATGCAGGGCACAGAGTGTCAACAGCCCGTCGAGTAGCGGATCGTCGTGCTGGCTGCGTGGATCATGACCTAATTGAGCCGAAGGTAATTCCAAGTCCACGCTGACACTCTCTTTCTTAACGGTTAAAAGAACCTGACTCCGTCAAGAATCAGTTCATGCCCGGCAGCTGAACTGTCGGTTTCACATCGTTCTGCACAACCGATGCCATCGGCGCCACGACACCCTGGCTTTTCAGCAATGTGCCCATGTCCGCCTTGATGCGGTACTGGGTGTACGTCTGCAGGTTTTTCAGCTGCACCAGACGCTGTTGTGCGGTGAACAACTCGTTCTCGCTGTCGAGAAGGTCGAGCAGGGTACGCTCTCCCAGACTGAATTGCTGCTGGTACGAAGTACGCACGCTGTTGGCCCGCTCGACGTACTGCTGAGCGATCGGCACCTGGGCGTTGGCGTTGTTGTAGGCGTTCCAGGCCAAGCCCAGTTCTTCGTTCAACTGACGCAGCGCGTTGTTGCGGATATCCAGGGCCTGACTCGACAGGTACGACTTGGATTGCAGGTCAGCCTTGTTGCTGCCACCGGCGTACAGGTTGAAGCGCATGCGGACCATGGCTTCCCAGCCATTGTTGTGGCCTTCGTCGCCGCCAATGTTGTTATCGGCATTGCGGCCCAGTTCTGCATCGAAACGCGGGTAGTAATTGGACTGCGCCGAGGTGTACTGCTTTTCAGCGGCAACGATGTCGGCTTCCGCCGAGCGCAGCACCGGGCTGTTCTCGAGCATCTGGCGGCGGGCTTCGTTCAGATCGGCAGGCATCATGGCGAACGGCGACGGCGCTTCCAGCTGGTCAGCTTCCAGACCAACGGCACTCAAGTAGTTGGTCTGGGCGTCGGCCAGGTTGGTTTGTTCGGTGATCAGGTTGTTACGGGCCTGTGCCAGACGGGCATCGGCCTGGTCCATATCGGCCATACGACCTACACCGCGGGAAGTGCGCAGTTTGATTTGGTCGTAAATACGTTCGTGACTCTTCAGGTTTTCTTCGGCCAGCCGAACCATTTCACGTTGAGTAAGAACATCGAGATAGACCTGCGCAACTGTCAACGCGGTACGTTCGGTTGTATTTAACAGCGAGTATGCCCGGGAATTGGCGGTGGCTTGTTGACGCGCAACTTCGTTACTTGTTGCGAAGCCATCAAAGAGCATTTGCTGAAGACGGATTTGCGACTCGCCACGGTCCAGCGTCTGGTAATCGTGACGACCGGTCGAGGCACGGGTGCTTGGCGTATCGGAACCGGCCCGGCCGTAGCCCGCCGTGACATCGACACGCGGCAGGTAGCCGCCCTTTGCAGCACGGAGTGCGTAGTCCTGGGCGATACGGGCATTGATGCCGGCCTGCACCTCGGGATGCTCGTCCATGGCTTTCTGCATGGCGGACTGTAGCGTCTGGGCCTGAACGAAACCGGCACAAAGGATGAGGGGTACAGCAGTGAAGAGGTGCTTACGCATTTTGGTGATTTCCCGAGAACGTACTTGTTCAAAATGCAGCAATACGCACTGCCGCATCGTAAAAATGGCCATTGAAGTGATCGTCTCGAGAGTGTTCTGAAGGGCGCTTGCGATCACACTGCAGAAATCCGCGATCTCATCAAATATCAATGTGACATTACGGAAGCGATTGTTTAGGATGTCGCCGAATAGGTCAATACTTTGGCAGAAAGTTAATTCCAGTGCCGACCTGCTGTTAATAAATTGACGCCAGATTACGAGCAACTTAATAAGTTCCCTAACTTGTTATCTGGCAATGAAACAAATGCGAATCTTTACGTCATCCAGTAATGAAGCGGCGTTAGTTAAGGCCGGTCGGCATGATGGATACCAACTGAACGGTAATTTCGGAGAGTCACCCCCATGAGCAGTGTTGTTGCCATCGTCAAAAGCATTGTTGGCCAGGTAGTAGCAGTTTCCCCGGAAGGGATTCGTCGTGTGCTCATCGAGGGTGACCGGTTGTTCACCGGCGAGCAGCTTGAGACAGGCCCGGGAGGCGCAGTCACGCTGCAGCTTGCCGATGGCCGTCAGCTGGACATTGGCCGTGACAGCCAGTGGAGTGCCGACGCACCGGCGTCCACGACCAACCTTGCCGAAGCCAGCGCGCAAGCGGCACCGTCAGTTGCCGAACTGCAGCAGGCCATCGCGGCCGGCGCCGACCCGACCAAAGACCTCGAAGCCACTGCAGCAGGTCCGCAAGCGGCGCCAGGTGACGGCGGCAACGCAGGCGGCGGCCACAGCGTGGTGATGCTCACCGAGACGGCGGGCGAAGTGAATCCGACCATCGGCTTCCCGACCAACGGGCTGGGGACGACGACTACGCCGCCGCCTACGCTGAGCAACGGCCTGGCGATCGACAACGGCAACGACAACGGCGGTACCCCCGTCGCGCCGCAGCCGACGGGCACCCTGACACTGACCGCCACCCAGACGCTGACCGAAGCCGGCGGCGCGCTGGTCTACACGGCGAACATCACCCAGGCACCGACGTCGGACCTGACGGTCACCCTGTCCAACGGTTCGACCATTGTCATTCGTGGCGGCGACACGTCCGGCTCAACCACTGTTCAACTGGCTGACAACAACACGCCATACATCGACCCTTCCGTTATCAGCACCACTATCACCGGCACAACGGGCGGTGGCGGTCTGGTCGTGACAACCGATCCGACCCCGGCGGTGACCACCATCACCGACACCATCGACACCACCACGGTCAGCCTCAGCGCTGCGCCGACGTCTGTCGAAGGCACCTCGATCACCTACACCGCTACGCTGACCAACCCGGCACAGACCCCGGTCAACGTCACCTTGTCCGACGGTTCGACCATCACCATCCGTGCGGGCGAGTCCACCGGTACGGTTGTCGTCGCGGCCCCAGCGAATGACGTCTACAACACCAACACCGTTATCAGCACCACGATTACCGGCGCAACCGGCGGCAACTTTGAGAACCTGGTGCCTAACACGGCGCCGGCTGTGGTGCAGATCGTCGACAGCATCGACACCACCGTTGCCAGTATCACCGGCACCCAGTCGGTGGTTGAAGGCCAGGCCGCCACGTACACCATTACGTTGAGCAACCCGGCGCAGACCGAAGTCACGATCAATCTGACCTACAGTGGCACCGCATCCAACGGCACTGACTACACGCAAGTGGTCAGCGTGAAGATCCCTGCCAACAGCAGCAGCGTCACCTTCGACCTGAACACCCTTAATGACACGATCCCGGAAGGCGTTGAAAACGTCACCGTGGCGATCGGCGCCATCACCGGCGGCAACTTCGAGAGCATCGTTGCCAGCGCGACCAATGGCAGCGTCACCACCACCATCATCGACAACGACGCTCTGCCGGTTGTCGATCCGAATGGCGGCGGTAACGGCACCAACAGCGAAACCACGTTCACCGAAGGCCAGGCTGGCGTTTCGATCGCCGACCAGTTGACCGTCACTGACGCCGACAGCCCGACCCTGCAAGGCGCGAAAGTCACCCTGACCAACGCTCAGGACGCCGACACATTAGTAGTGGGCAGCCCGAACGCGAACATCGCGGTCACTACCGCCACCGTCAACGGCCAGATCGTACTGACCCTGACCGGTGCCGCCACCGCTGCCGAATACGAAGCCGTGATCAAGTCGATCACCTTCCAGAACAGCAGCCAGGACCCGAGCGTCGCGGACCGCACCATTACTGTGACCGTCAACGATGGCCAGAACGATTCCGTGCCGGCCACCAGCATCGTGCACGTCGTTGCCGTCAATGACGCCCCGACCGTCTCGTTCACCAGCACCGATTACGTCGAAAACGGCGCACCTCAGGCACTGGTCAACAACCTGCAGATCGGCGACGTCGACGGCGGCCAGTTGAGCGGCGCGAAGATCACCGTGACTGGCGTTCAGGCCGAAGACCTGATCGCTTCGCCGTCCTTCCAGGGCGGCAACACCGGCACCACGGCGTCGGGCATCAGCTACACGCTGGGCAATGACGCCAACGGCAACGTTGTCATTCAGTTGAGCGGCAACGCCTCGATCGCCGACTACACCACGCTGATCAACTCGATCACTTACGCCAACAGCAGTGACGCTCCGATCACCACCCCGCGCGGCGTGACGATCGAAGTGACTGACGTGGACACCCACGGCACCAACAACCTGACGGGCAGCGCCACCGGCGAAGTCGACATCACCCCGGTCAACGATGCACCGACCGTCACCAACGCATCGGGCAAAGGCGACGAAGACACCACCATCGCGGTCAAGCTGACCGGCGCTGACGTCGACGGCACCATCGATCACTTCAACCTGGTCAGCCTGGTAGCCAACGGCACGTTCTACGCCGATGCCGCCGGGACCCAGGCGCTGACCAACCTCAGCAACATCGCCGCCACCGCCAACGGCGCGACCATCTACTTCAAGCCGAACGCCAACTGGGCGGGCGACACCAGCTTCACCTACACCGCTGTCGACAATCAGGGCCAGCCAGCCGGCACGCCAGCCAACGGCATTATCAACGTCACGCCAGTGGCCGATGCCCCGATCGTCACCGTTGCCAACGCCCAAGGCGCTGAAGACACGGCGATCAAGCTGACGCTGAGCACTGCACTGGTCGACACCGATGGCTCCGAGTCCCTGGGCCCGTTGGTTGTGTCCGGCATTCCGGTCGGCGCCGTGCTGACTGACGGCACCCACAGCTATACCTCGATTCCGACCGGCGACGGCGCTGTCTACATCGACGGTTGGGACCTGAACAACCTGACGATTACCCCGCCGAAAGACTTCAACGGCCCGATCACCCTGCAAGTGAGCTCGACCTCGACCGAAGCCGCCAACAAGGATGCGGCCACCACGACGCAGTCTCTGATCGTCAACGTGACGCCCGTGAACGACGGCCCGGCGGTCAACTTCGACAGCACGACCTACACCGAAAACGGTGCGCCGGTCGCGCTGGTCAACAACTTCAGCATCACCGACATCGACAGCACTCAGCTGAGCAGCGCGAAAATCACGCTGACCGGTATCCAGGCTGAAGACCTCGTTGTGTCCCAGTACTACAAAGGCGGCACCACTGGCGTTACCGACCTGGGCATCACCTACACCCTGAGCAACGACGCCAACGGCAACATCGTCATCGACCTGACGGGCAATGCCTCGGTCGCCAACTATGAAACCCTGATCAAGTCGCTCACGTACGCCGACAACAGCGAAAACCCGAGCACCGTCCCGCGCGGCGTGAGCATTTCCGTCACCGACCTGGACGCCAACGGCACCACTAACCTGACCGCCGTGCACGACGGCCAGATCAACGTGATTGCCGTCAACGACGCCCCGACCGTGAACGCGGCACTGGGCCAGGGCGACGAAGACACCGCCATTGCGGTCAAGCTGACCGGCGCTGATGTCGACGGCACCATCGACCACTTCAACCTGGTCACCATGGCCGAGCACGGCAAGTTCTACGCCGACGCAGCTGGTACCCAGGAGCTGACCAACCTCAGCAACATCGCCGCCAGCAACAACAGCGCGACCATCTACTTCAAACCGGATGCCAACTGGGCCGGTGACACCAGCTTCACCTACACCGCTGTCGACAACCAAAACCTGCCTGCGGGCGCGCCGGCGAACGGCATCATCAACGTCACGCCGGTAGCCGATGCTCCGATCGTCACCGTTGCTGACGCACAAGGTAATGAAGACTCCGCGATCAAGCTGAACGTGAGCACCGCGCTGGTCGACACCGATGGCTCGGAATCCCTGGGCCCGTTCGTGGTGTCCGGTATTCCGGTGGGCGCCGTGCTGACTGACGGCACCCACAGCTACACCTCGATTCCGACAGGCGACGGCGCGGTCTACATCAACGGTTGGGATTTGACCAACCTGACGATCACGCCGCCGAAAGACTTCAACGGCTCGATCAACCTGCAAGTGAGCTCGACCTCCACCGAGCTGACCGGCCAATCGGCCACCACGACTGTGCCCCTGACTGTCACCGTCGGGCCGGTCAACGATGCACCGACCGTCACCTTCACCAACCCCGACTACGTCGAAAACGGCGCACCTCAGGCATTGGTCAGCAATCTGCAGATCGGCGACGTCGACAGCGCTCAGCTGAGCAGCGCGAAGATCACGCTGACCGGCATTCAGGCTGAAGACTTGATCGTTTCCCAGTACTACAAGGGCGGCAACAGCGGCACCACCGACCTGGGCATCAGCTACAACCTGAGCAACGACGCCAACGGCAACATCGTCATCGACCTGACCGGCAAGGCGTCGATCGCCGACTACACCACGCTGATCAACTCGATCACCTACGCGAACAGCAGCGATAACCCAAGCACTGCCCCACGTGGCGTGACCATCGAAGTGACCGACGTTGATGCCAACGGCACCAACAACCTGTCGGGCAGCGCCACCGGTCAAATCGACGTGACCGCGGTCAACGATGCACCGACCGTTAACACAGCGGCGGGTGCTGGCAACGAAGACACCACCATCGCCGTCAAGCTGACTGGCTCTGACGTCGACGGCACCATTGGCCATTTCAACCTGGTCAGTGCGCCTGCACACGGTACGTTCTACTCGGACGCCGCCGGTACTCAGCCGCTGACCAACTTGACCAACATCGCCGCCAGCAACAACGGCGCGACGATCTACTTCAAGCCAGACGCCAACTGGGCGGGCGACACCAGCTTCACTTACACCGCTGTCGACAACCAGAACCTGCCAGCCGGCAACACGGCAACGGGCACGATCAACGTCACGCCGGTGGCTGATGCGCCGATCGTTACCGTCAGCAACGCCCAGGGCGCCGAAGATTCGGCGATCAAGCTGAACGTAAGCACCGCGCTGGTCGACACCGATGGCTCCGAATCCCTGGGCCCATTCGTGGTGTCCGGTATTCCGGTGGGCGCCGTGCTGACTGACGGCACCCACAGCTACACCTCGATTCCGACAGGCGACGGCGCGGTCTACATTAATGGTTGGGATTTGACCAACCTGACAATCACGCCGCCAAAAGACTTCAACGGCTCGATCAACCTGCAAGTGAGCTCGACCTCGACTGAGATCACCGGTCAATCGGCAACCACGACTGTGCCCCTGACTGTCACCGTCGGGCCGGTCAACGATGCGCCAGTGGTCAACTTCGACGGCACCTCGTACACCGAAAACGGTGCACCGGTTGCGATCGTCAACAACTTCAGCATCAACGATGTCGACAGCACCCAACTGAGCAGCGCGAAGATCACGCTGACCGGTATTCAGGCTGAAGACCTGATCGTTTCGCAGTACTACAAAGGTGGTACCTCTGGCGACACGAGCCTGGGCATCAAGTACACGCTCAGCAACGACGCCAACGGCAACATCGTCATCGACTTGACTGGCAAGGCTTCGGTTGCCAACTACGAAACCCTGATCAAGTCGATCACCTACGCTGACAACAGCGAGAACCCGAGCACTGCCCCACGCGGCGTGACCATCGCCGTTACTGACGCTGATGCCAACGGCACCAACAATCTGACCGTCGTTCACGACAGCCAGATCAATGTCATTTCCGTGAACGATGCGCCGGTAGTCAACGCCGCTTCGGGTGCAGGCAAGGAAGACACCGCCATCGCGGTCAAGCTGTCTGGCTCCGATGTCGACGGCACCATTGGCCACTTCAACCTGGTCAGTGCGCCTGCACACGGCACGTTCTACTCGGACGCCGCCGGTACTCAGCCGCTGACCAACTTGACCAACATCGCCGCGAGCAACAATGGCGCGACGATCTACTTCAAGCCAGACGCAAACTGGGCAGGTGATACCAGCTTCACTTACACCGCCGTCGACAACCAGAACCTGCCAGCCGGCACCCCGGCGACCGGCACCATTAACGTCACGCCAGTGGCGGATGCCCCGATCGTTACCGTCACCACCGCCCAGGGCGATGAAGACACCGCAATCAAGATCAGCGTCGGCACTGCACTGGTCGACACCGACGGTTCGGAAAGCCTGAGCGGCCTGACCGTGGGCGGCATTCCGGTTGGCGCCGTGCTGACCGACGGCAAAAACAGCTACACCTCGATCCCGACCGGCGACGGCAAAGTCATCATCGATGGCTGGGATTTGACCAAGCTGACCCTGACGCCGCCGGCTGACTTCAACGGTTCGATCACGCTGCAAGTGAGCTCGACGTCGACTGAGATCACCGGTCAATCGGCAACCACGACCCAGTCCCTGACTGTGAACGTCGCGTCGGTAAACGATGCGCCTGTGGTCAACACCGCCACCGGCAATGGCAACGAAGACACTATCGTTGCGGTCAAGCTGACCGGTTCGGACGTCGACGGCACCATTGACCACTTCAACCTGGTCAACACGCCTGCCAACGGCACCTTCTACTCCGACGCTGCGGGCACCCAGCCGCTGACCAACCTGAACGACATCACCGCGACCAACAACGGCGCGACGATCTACTTCAAGCCGGATGCGAACTGGAACGGCAGCACGCCGTTCACCTACACCGCTGTCGACAACCAGGGGCTGGCTTCCACAACCCCGGCGACCGGCACCATCACGGTTACGCCCGTCAACGACGCGCCGGTGGTCAACTTCGGCAGCATCACGTACACCGAAAACGGTGCACCGATCGCGATCGTCAAAGACTTCAGCATCGCTGATGTCGACAGCACCGAACTGAGCAGCGCGAAAATCACGCTGACCGGTATTCAGGCTGAAGACCTGATCGTTTCCCAGTACTACAAAGGCGGCACCGATGGCACCACCGGTACCACCAGTCTGGGTATCAGCTACAAGCTGAGCAACGACGCCAACGGCAACATCGTCATCGACTTGACCGGCAAGGCTTCGGTTGCCGACTACGAAACCCTGATCAAGTCGATTACTTACGCCGACAACAGCGAGAACCCGAGCACTGCCCCACGTGGTGTGACCATCGCTGTGACCGACGTGGATGCCAACGGCACCAACAACCTGACCGTTGTTCACGACAGCCAGATCAACGTTATTGCCGTGAACGACGCTCCAGTTGTTAACGCCGCCACCGGCAATGGCAACGAAGACACTATCGTCGCGGTCAAGCTGACCGGCTCTGACGTCGACGGCACCATTGACCATTTCAATCTGGTCAACACGCCTGCCAACGGCACGTTCTACTCCGACGCCGCTGGCACTCAGCCGCTGACCAACTTGAGCGACATCACCGCGACCAACAACGGCGCGACGATCTACTTCAAGCCGGACGCCAACTGGAATGGCAGCACGCCGTTCACCTACACCGCTGTCGACAATCAAGGTTTGCCCGCCGCCACTCCAGGCACTGGCACAATCAACGTCACGGCCGTCAATGACGCGCCGGTTGTGAACTTCGACAGCACCTCGTATACCGAAAACGGTGCACCAATCGCGATCGTCAATAACCTCAGCATCAGCGACGTCGACAGCACTCAACTGAGCAGCGCGAAGATCACGCTGACCGGTATTCAGGCTGAAGACCTGATCGTTTCCCAGTACTACAAAGGCGATAACAGCGGCGATACCGGTCTGGGCATCAAGTACACCCTGAGCAACGACGCCAACGGCAACATCGTTATCGACCTGGTTGGCAAGGCTTCGGTCGCCAACTACGAAACCCTGATCAAGTCGATCACCTACGCCGACAACAGCGAGAACCCGAGCACCGCGCCGCGCGGCGTGACCATCGCTGTGACTGACGCTGATGCCAACGGCACCAACAACCTGACCGTCGTTCACGACAGCCAGATCAATGTCATTTCCGTGAACGATGCGCCGGTAGTCAACGCCGCTACGGGTGCAGGCAACGAAGACACCACCATCGCCGTCAAGCTGTCTGGCTCCGATGTCGACAGCACCATTGGCCACTTCAACCTGGTCACTGCGCCTGCACACGGTACGTTCTACTCGGACGCCGCCGGTACTCAGCCGCTGACCAACTTGAGCAACATCGCCGCGACCAACAACGGCGCGACGATCTACTTCAAGCCAGACGCAAACTGGGCCGGTGACACCAACTTCACCTACACCGCTGTCGACAACCAGAACCTGCCAGCCGGCACTCCGGCGACCGGCACCATTAACGTCACGCCAGTGGCTGATGCTCCGATCGTTACCGTCACCACCGCCCAGGGCGATGAAGACAGCGCCATCAAGCTGGACCTGAGCGCTGCACTGGTGGACACCGACGGTTCCGAGTCCCTCGGCCCAGTCATTGTGGGCGGCATCCCAGTGGGCGCGGTGCTGAGCGATGGCAACGGCCACAGCTACACCTCCATCCCTGTTTCTGAAGGCGGCGATGGCGAGGCGTACCTCACCGGCTGGAACCTGAGCACCCTGACCATCACGCCGCCGAAAGACTTCAACGGCTCGTTCAACCTGCAAGTGAGCTCGACGTCGACCGAAAGCGCCAACAACGACTCGGCCACCACGGTCAAGTCGCTGACCGTCAACGTCGCATCCGTGAACGATGCGCCGGTAGTCAACACCGCCACAGGCAATGGCAGCGAAGACACCCTCGTTGCGGTCAAGCTGACCGGGGCCGACGTCGACGGCACCATTGACCACTTCAACCTGGTCAACACGCCTGCCAACGGCACGTTCTACTCCGACGCCGCTGGCACCCAGCCGCTGACCAACCTGAACGACATCACCGCCACCAACAATGGCGCAACGATCTACTTCAAGCCGGATGCGAACTGGAACGGCAGCACGCCGTTCACCTACACCGCCGTTGACAACCAGGGTCTGGCTTCCACCACCCCGGCGACCGGCACCATCACGGTCACGGCCGTCAACGACGCGCCGGTGGTCAACTTCGGCAGCATCACCTACACCGAAAACGGCGCGCCGATCGCGATCGTCAAAGACTTCAGCATCAGTGACGTCGACAGCACTCAACTGAGCAGCGCGAAGATCACGCTGACCGGTATTCAGGCCGAAGACCTGATCGTTTCCCAGTACTACAAAGGCGATAACAGCGGCGATACCGGTCTGGGCATCAAGTACACCCTGAGCAACGACGCCAACGGCAACATCGTTATTGATCTGGTTGGCAACGCTTCGGTCGCCAACTACGAAACCCTGATCAAGTCGATCACCTACGCCGACAACAGCAACAACCCGAGCACCACACCGCGCGGCGTGACCATTGCTGTGACCGACGTGGATGCCAATGGCACCAACAACCTGACCGTCGTTCACGACAGCCAGATCAACGTGATTTCCGTCAACGATGCGCCGGTGACCAAGCCAGCGTCGGCCACAGGCGACGAAGACAACACCGTGGCGGTCAAGCTAACCGGCACCGACGTCGACGGCACCATTGACCACTTCAACCTGGTCAACCTGGGTCAGCACGGTACTTTCTACGCCGATGCCGCAGGCACTCAGGCACTGGACGGCAACAGCGTCATCAAGGCGACCGGCAATAGCGCAACCGTCTACTTCAAGCCGGTCGGCGACTGGAGCGGCAGCACCCACTTCACCTACACCGCCGTCGACAATCAGGGTCAGGCAGACACCACTCCGGCAACCGGCACCATCAAGGTCAATCCGGTCACCGACACCCCTGCCCTGTCCCTCGTGGACGACCAGACCGTGGCTTCGCTGAACGTGAACGGCGCGACCACGACTGTGATCGGCAACATCGGCAGTGGCGCATGGCACACCGACAACAGCGGCGGCACCGTTGAGATCCGAACTCCAGGCACTTACGGCGTTGCCGGCAACAGCAACAACAGCCAGGTGCTGGAACTGGAGCGAAACAGCGGCGACCCGAGCAACCTGTACACCAACATCGACGCCAAAGCCGGCGCGACCTACACCGTTTCGCTCGATTATTCGGTCCGTGCAGGCGCGGTCGACAACTCGCTGATCAACGTCTTCTGGGGCGGCAAGCTGGTCGGCACGCTGACCAATACCGTGGTGGGTCTGAAGACCTACACCTTCGACGTGCCGGTCACCACCGACGGCAGCGCGAAGCTGGAATTCAAGGCTGGCGACGCGAACTCCCTCGGCGGCGTGATCAACAACATCAGCGTCACCGAGCACCTGAACAGCGGCCTGGAAGACAACGCGATTCTGCTGTCGACCATCAAGGCAGCGACCACCGACGTCGACGGTTCCGAAACCCTGACCGTCAGCATGAAGGGCATTCCGGTTGGCGCTTCCCTGAGCGACGGCACGCACACCTTCAACGCCACCGCCGGTGCAACCGCCACTGACGTGACCGATTGGGACCTGAGCAAACTCAAGCTGACCCCGCCGGCCAACTTCAGCGGCGACATCGCTCTGACCGTCACCGCTACCGCCCAAGACGGCGCAGCGGCTCCGGTCAGCAAAGACCTGACGTTCAACGTCCATGTGGCACCGGTGGCAGACGCCCCGACCGTGATCGCGCCTGCCGTCACCGGCCCGGAAGACACGGCCATCCACCTGAACATTGGCACCACGCTGGTCGATACCGACGGTTCCGAGAGCCTGACCCACCTGACCGTTTCCGGCGTTCCGGTCGGTGCCGTTGTCACCGATGGCACTCACAGCTACACGTCAACTGCCGGCGGCAACGGCACTGCGGCGCTCGACGGCTGGGACCTGACCAAGGTCACTATCACGCCACCGGAAAACTTCAACGGCCAGATCAACCTGACCGTCAACGCGACGTCCACCGAACTGAACGGACCGTCCGCGACGACCCAACAGCCGCTGACCGTCAACGTGACGCCAGTGAACGACGCACCGTTCGTGAATTTCGGCAGCATCACCTACACCGAAAATGACGCCCCGACCGCGATCGTCAAAAACTTCAGCATCACCGACATCGACAGCACCCAGCTGAGCAGCGCGAAAATCACGCTGACCGGTATTCAGGCTGAAGACCTGATCGTTTCCCAGTACTACAAAGACGGTACCTCGGGCGATACGGGCCTGGGCATCAAATACAGCCTCAGCAACGACGACAACGGCAACATCGTTATCGACCTGACCGGCAAGGCTTCGGTTGCCAACTACGAAACCCTGATCAAGTCGATCACCTACGCCGACAACAGCGATAACCCGAACACCGCGCCACGCGGCGTGACCATCGCTGTGACTGACGCCGATGCCAACGGCACTGACAACCTGACTGTGGTCCACAACAGCCAGATCAATGTGATCGCCGTGAACGACGCACCTGTCATCGGCCACACCGGAACGGGCAAAGAGTTCGGCAACACCTGGAACGAAACCGCCGTCGGTGGCGATGTCACCGCGCCGGGCAAAGGTCCAGGTCAGATCGCTCGCGATTTCACCCTGAACGACGCCGACAGCACCACGCTGAAAAGCGCGACCGTCACGCTGACCAACTTCAAAGACGGCGACGTCCTGAATGTCGGCAAACCGGGCGCCCTGACCTATACCCTGAGTGATGTAAAAGACGCTTCCGGCGCAGTGACCGGCAAAACCATCACGTTCGGCGCAGGCACAGCTGCCCAGTACCAGACGGCGATTCAGTCGATCACCTTCGACAGCACGTCCCATGATCCGTCGAAAGACAACCGCATCATCAACATCACTGTCGATGACGGCAGCGCGGTCAACAACATCGCGTCCACGACCTCGACGATCCACATCACCACGGTCAACGATGTACCAACCGTGAGCACTGCGTCGGTTGCCTTTACTGAAAACGACGCGGCGGTCTCGATCGTCAAGAACCTGAACCTGGCCGATGTCGACAACACCACCCTGAGCAAGGCCGTGGTGTCGGTCGATGTGAAGGCAGGCGACGTACTGACCTTCACCGGCACTGCGCCGAAAGGCGTCAGCGTGGTGGAAACCCACAACGATGCAGGCCTGGTGAACGGCTTCAAGATCAACGGCATCGCGACCATTGACCAGTACAAGGCGCTGATCCAGTCGATCACCTTCAACAGCCCGGGCGACAACCCTCAGGCGGGTGACCGTGCCGTGACGGTTCAAGTGACCGACTCAGGCGCGAAAGGCGACGGTACCGGTACACAGGATTCGCTGGTTGCCGGCAGCAAGATCTCGGTCACCGCCGTGAACGACGCGCCCGTCATCGGCCACACCGGCGATGGCAAGGACTTCGGCAACACCTGGAACGAAACCCTGGTCGGCGGCGATGTCACCGCGCCGGGCAAAGGTCCAGGCCTGATTGCTGCAGACTTCACCCTGAAAGACGCCGACAGCCCGACGCTGCAAAGCGCCACTGTCACGCTGACCAACTACAAGGCGGGTGATCTGCTGGCGATCGGCAACACCGCTGGCCTGAGCGTCACCACCACCGACATCGTCACCAACAACGTTGTGACCGGCAAGGTCATCACGTTCGGTGCGGGCACGGCGGCTCAGTATCAGACGGCGATCTCGTCGATTACCTTCGACAGCACGTCTCACGACCCTGTCAAAGACGATCGCATCATCAACATCAGCGTCAACGACGGCAGTGCCACCAACAACATCGCCAACACCACCTCGACGATTCACATCACGACGGTCAACGATGTTCCAGTGGCCAACGCCACGACCGGCAGCGGCAACGAAGACAGCCCGGCCATCGCCGTGACGCTGAGCGCGACCGACGTGGACAGCAAAATCGACCACTTCAACCTGGTCGACATGGCTGCACACGGCACGTTCTACGCCGATGCGGCGGGCAAGGTCGCGTTGACCAGCCTGAGCAACATCGTCGCCGTCGGCAACGCTGCAACGGTGTACTTCAAGCCAGCCGCCGATTGGGCGGGCAGCACGTCGTTCACCTACAAGGCAGTGGACGATCAGGGTCTGGCGAGTTCGGTCAAGGCCACCGGCACCATCAATGTGGCGCCTGTCGCCGACCAACCAGCGGTGACGCTGGGCTCCGGCGTCGTTCAGTCGACCGGTCTGGTGAAAGACGTTTATGTCGGCACGCTGAAGAACATGGGAACCGACGGCAACGGCGCCAACGAAGCGACCATCAAGGCCGGCTTCAACACGACCGTTGCATCGACCTCGCACACCGTCGCCACCGCTGCACAGGACTCTTCCGTCGCAGTCGGCACCGGCACCAAGCTGTCCGGCCTGATCTACATGGAAGCCGGCCACACCTACACCTTCTCCGGTACGGCAGACGACAGCCTGTTGATCACCGTGGCGGGCCAGACTGCGGCCAACGCCACATGGGGTGCGGGCGGCAAGATCCAGAGCGCGGGCTTCACGCCGACGGAGTCTGGCTACTACACCCTGGACATCTACCACTACAACCAGGCGGGCCCGGGCAGCTACAGCATCAATCTGGTCGACAAGACCATCAGCACCGGCGCGACTCAGACCGTGGCCCTGAACGGCAGCAACGTGCTGCTGTTCGCAACGGTCGATGACCTCAAGGCTTCCGGCCTGAACGTCTCGCCGTTGCACGAAGGCACGGTTGGCAGCGGTGAGGGTTATTACACCGGCTACGAGCTGAACCATGGCACCGAAGGCGCCGCGATCAAGCTGAGCCCGGTCCAGGCGGTATTCGGCGACAGCCTCGACGGTTCGGAGACTCACGTCACGACCCTGAGCGGCGGCGCACCGGTCGGCTCGATCCTGACCGACGCCGCAGGCCACACGGCCACCGTGACGACCCACGTCGAAAACGGCAAAACCGTGATGGACACGATCGACGTCAGCCAATTCGACCTGTCGACGCTGAGCATCACCACGCCTGACTACTTCAGCGGCAAGTTCACGCTGAACGTCACGGCGACGGCGACCGAAGCAAATGTGCCAGGCGTCCCAAGCGCCGTGGCCAGCGCCAGCGACAGCAAGGCGATCACCGTTACCGTCGAGCCTCAGACCTACACCTCGAGTGAAGGCCTGGCTGGCACCGACCCGACGCCAATCAACGGCACCACCGGCGGCGACATCATCGTTGGCGACGTCAGCGGCACGACCATCGTGCAGGGCAAGAGCTACAACATCGCCTTCATCGTCGACAGCTCGGGCAGCATGGGCAAATCCCTCGACACGGCGAAAACACAGCTGCAGTCGGTCTTCGAGAAACTGGCGAACGGTGCTCAAACCGCCAACGCCGGCAAGATCAACGTGCTGCTGGTGGATTTCGACACCAACGTGCGCTCGACCGTGTCGGTGGACATGTCTGACAAGGCTGCTGCGCTGAAAACCTTGGCCGCTGCTCTGGCGACCATGACATCGGGCGGTACCACCAACTACGAAGATGCCTTCAAGACCACGGCGAACTGGTTTGCCGGCTTGAACAGCACCAACCCGACGGGCGAGAACCGCACGTACTTCATCACCGACGGCGAGCCTAACGTTTACCAGAACACCAGCACGGTGCTCGGTACGGTGAACGGCGCGGCTGTCACACTGGCGACGGGCCTGGAAAGCTGGCATTTGGGCAGCACGTATTCGGTGAACGGCAAAGTCGCCATCGACACCGTGGGCCATGTTTACAGCTACGCCAGCAGCACGACCGGCAAGCTGGTGGGCACCCTCGCCAGCCACGCGGACGGCAAGGGCGGTCAGGAATACAGCCTGAACTCACCTGAAACCAACGGCAGCAGCGTTGTGCTGGCTGAAGCGGACACCGGTTACGCGCTGTTGCTGAAGCAGTCGCCTACCATCGAAGCGATCGGCCTGAACTCGGCGGTCAAGACGAGCACGCTCAATCACTACGACAGCGACGGTCACGCGCAGACCAACGTCAACGCTGACGACCTGGCGAAAGCGGTACTGGGCGACCAGAAAGATATCGCTCCGGGCAGCGACACCCTCAACGGTGGCGACGGCAATGACATCCTGTTCGGTGATCTGATCACCTACAACACGCAGGGCGGCATCACGGCGCTGAAGGCGTTCGCGGCAGATACCTTGCACGTGAATGTGTCGACCATCGATGACAAGACGCTGCACTCGTTCGTGACCAACAACCTTGACGCGGTGGCTCACCTGACCAATTCGTCGTCGACGTCCCAGGACGGGAACGACACCCTGCTGGGCGGCAATGGCAACGACATTCTGTTCGGCCAGGGTGGCGACGACATCCTCAACGGTGGCAACGGCAACGACATTCTGATCGGTGGTAAAGGCAACGACATCCTTACCGGTGGCGCAGGTGCCGATACATTCGCCTGGAAAGCAGGCGACACCAACAGCGGTGGCTTTGACGTGATCAAGGACTTCAACAAGGGCGAAGGCGACCGGATCGACTTGCGTGACCTGCTGCAAGGTGAAGACACCGACACCCTCAGCAAGTACCTGCAAATCACCAATGATGGTCATGACACCATTCTGCAAGTCAGCACCACCGGGCAGTTCGCGTCGAATGTCACTGCGGCTGCCGCGGCGACCACGGCCGATGTGCACATCAAGGTGGAAGGCGTGACCTGGAGCAATGCCATGGTCAACTCGCTGGTGAGCGGTGCGGATCCGACCATCAAAGTCGATCACCACTGATAGCTGAGTCGCGAGAGCTGTTGTACTGTGCTGGCAGCCGTCCCTGACGGTTGCCAGCACCGTTACTCCCTGAGGAATGAGCCATGTTTTACGTTCAACGCGATGCCGATGGAACGCTAGTTCGCGTGGAAGCAACGGCGTTCGCCGAAGCGAGCGAGCAACTGCCGCCCGATGACCATCAGGTGCAAGCCTGGTTTGCCAACGAAGTGGTCGAGAAAAGCCTGATCCAGCTCAAGTCCAGCGACATGGACATGATCCGGGTACTGGACGACTTGATTCAGGTCCTGACCAGCAAAGGCATCCTCAACATCACCGACCTCCCCGCCGCCGCACAGGCGAAACTGATGGATCGAACCCAGGCCCGGGAAACACTGGGTGGCCTGAGTGACCTGATCAATGATGATGAACAACGGCTGATCTAAAGGCCTCTCTTTCTCGCACGCACCGTTTGGCAACGGCGCGCTGTCGCGCGGCAAACCCCGATGCTTGTTTCTGACAGCCTGCTATCCCCCAGCAAATGGTGCACATGTGGGAGTGAGCTTGCTCACGAAGACGGCATTTCAGCCGCTGAAAATTTGGCGGATGTACCGGCCCCTTCGCGAGCAAGCTCACTCCTACACTTGCACGCCCGCATCAAAATCCGCGTCGAACGCAAATCCCCTGTAGGAGCAATCGGAGGTTACGACGGTCGCGAATGTGTCAGCCGCTGAAGATTTGGCGAATGTACCGGCCCCTTCGCGAGCAAGCTCACTCCTACACTTGCATGCCCGCATTCAAAATCCGCGTCGAACGCAAATCCCCTGTAGGAGCAATCGGAGGTTACGACGGTCGCGAAGCGGCGGGTCTGTTACATCAATGCCGCCGGGCACACCGCATTAGCGGGCAGGCGCGCATCTGCCTGTGGGCGCCGACTGATCAGTACTGCTTGCGTCGGACCTTGATGTCGCCCAACTGGTATTGCTGATACCCGGTGTAGGGCAGCAGCACAGTATCGGCGACGGCGGATAGGGCCATGTCCAGCGCGATAGTGGGCGCAGACCAGTGTGGGCCGGAAACTGGCGGGGCGTTCAAGGTGCAGAACTGGTAAACCGCACCGCTGAAGGCACGGGGGATGGACTGGCAATTGGAGCTGTGGCGCGCCAGTGTATCCGCGGCCCCTTTTTCGTCGTTGAGGGTCTTGATGGTGCCGCACCCTGAGAGGGTTGCCATCATTAATACTGCAGTCCATAGCTTCATGAAAGTGCTTCCATTGTTTGATGTGAATAACAGCCCGGTAGGTGTTTCAGCCGCTGAATATTTAGCGGATGTATTGACCTCTTCGCGAGCAAGCTCGCTCCCACAATTTTTGTACTCGCATTCAACATCAACGTCGAACGCAAATCCCCTGTAGGAGCAATCGGAGGTTACGACGGTCGCGAAGCGGCGGGTCTGTGACATCAATGCCGTCTGGCACGCCGATTTCGCGGGCAAGCGCGCTCCCATACTAGCGCGTCAGCCATCGATATTGAGAAAACAGCGGGCGCGTTCCTTCGTTCGTTACTTCCACGGCGCAGGGTCGCCGAACAGCCGCCCTTGCACCCCTTCGATGCCCATTTCCAGGATCACCCGGTGTTCGCCTTCGGTCTCAACCCGCTCGGCAATCAGCGGCAGGTCGATACTGTGTGCCGCGCGCTGGACCGCTTCGATGAACAAGCGCTTGTGGCTTTCCTGGTCAATGGTGCGGATGTAGCTGCCATCGATCTTCAAATAGGCCAGCCCCAGATGCGCCAGGTTGCCGATCATGCTGAAACGTCCGCCGAAGCGTTGCAGCGCCAGGGAATAGCCGGCTTCCTGCAGACGGCGGGTCAACTTCTCCAGCACCGCCTGCTCGGGCACCTGTTCCTCGCCGATCTCGAAGGTCAAGCGTGCGCCGAGTTTCGGGTGCTGGCGCAGGGCGTTGAATACCTCATTCAGCGCTGACGGATCGTTAAGCGTGGCCGCCGACAAGTTCAGCGCCAGTCGCTCATTGTGCGTGCCCAGATGCGCCAGCACCTGCTGCAACATCAGTAAATCCAGCCGGCTCGACCAGCCAAAGCGTTCCAGCCACGGCAGAAAGCGCCCGGCAGGAATCGTCTCGCCGTCAGCATCGACCAGCCGTGACAGCACTTTGTAATGCAGCACTTTCGCCCCATCACGAGACTCGACCACCGGCTGAAAGAACAGCTGAAAACGCCCGTGCTCAAGGGCATGGTCCAGCGTCCTGTGCCACGCATGCTGATCTTCACCCAGATCACCAATCGCCCCACGCTCGATGCAATACCACGACTGCTCGCCGCCGCTTTCGGCCTGGGACAGCGCCTGATCCGCCAGCGCCAGCAAGGTCAGCGACGCATCGCCCGGGCTGTACGGCGCGAGGCCCATGTGCGCGACAGGCGAGACATCAGAGGCGCCGGTGGCTTCCAGACTTTGCAGCGCCGCCTCAAGATTCTGCACCCACTGCACGGCTTCATCGTGAACCATGCCTGGCGCCAGCACGGCGAACTCCCCGCCACGGCTGCGACTGATGAGGTTGCGGGTTTCAGGGTACTTCTCACAGTGACGCACCAACTGCTCCGCCACCGCCACCAGCAAGGCATCGGTGCGCTTGCCGCCGAGACGCTGGTTCAAGCCGGCGAGGTCGTTGACGCGCAACATCATCAAATACCCCGCACGGCCGTCTTCCAGATGGCTGACGTGGGCGTTGAGCTGCATATCGAAATAACGGCGGTTGGACAGCCCGGTCAGGCTGTCTTGATACGACTCGATGCGCAGCTTCTCGCTGCGTTCGGTGCTTTCCTGAAACAGCGCCTTGAGCTTCTCGACCATCTGGTTCATCGCCTGCACCACCCGGCGCAGCTCCGGCGTGCGCGGCAGTTCGGGCAGAACGAGGAACTCGCGACGGCCAATCGCCTGGGACTGCGCGACCATGTAATCCAGCGGTTTCAGCTGCCGGCGCAACAGCATCGCGCCCAGAATCGCACTGACCACACCGCACACCAGCAACCAGCCGAGGCTGCCCAGCGCGCTCTGCCACAACTTCGCGAGCGCGAACATCGGATGGCTGACCACCTCGACCCGCGCCGTCTGCTGCCAGCCGCGGCTGACAATCGCCTCGCCGCCCGCCGGCTCAAGCCCGATGGCGTTGATGAACCACTGCGGCACGCCCTGATTGTCCGGCGTCGCACTGCGCTCGACGATCGCGGCGCCACTCGCCAGATCCACCACCCGGATGCTCGCGTAGTAACCGCTGTCGAAGATCGACGCCACCATCAGCTCGACCATCGCCGGGTCGTCGATATTGGACGTCAGCGACAGCGCCAGCGACGTCGCAGCGTCCTGGGCGTGGGAGCGAAGTTGATTGACGTACTGCGCGCGGGAGCTTTCCAGGCTGACGACAAAACTTCCCGCAAAGGCAACCACCATGAACAGACAGATCGCGATCAACAGCTGTTTGAACAGAGACATCAGTACTCCTAATTCTCGGGCTCGGTGGGGAAGCCTTCTGCGGTCATTTTTTTCAGCACGTCCTGCCACCGGGACAGACGTTTGGTGTCGCTCACTTTCTTGTTGCCCTGCGCACCCGGCAGCCACAGTCCTTCAGCGTTGAAGGCATACACCGGCAACAGGTCCGTGCGTTCGCTGGCGGGTTTGATGTCGTCGATCAGGCTGTCGAGCACCAGCGGCATGGCGTTCGGGCTCGAGTAATAGGTCAACACCATGTGCGCGCGGTTCAGGCGCAGCGCCTTGACGTAGGTGATCAGCAGCTTCTCGCTGGGCACGCCCAGGCGGCGCAGGCTGAAATACTTGGCGATCGCATAATCCTCACAATCCCCCGCGCCCTTGATCAGCGACTCGATCGGCGTCGCCCAGTAATCGACCTCGTGCCACAGATCGATGTCCTCGGCGTAGCGCATCTGCTTGTTGAAGAACAGGTTCACGACCTTGAGCTTGTCCAGCTCGCTGACCTGCTTCTCGGTCGCCAGCAAGTTCTGCCAGGCATCGATGCGCTGCTTACCCGCGCCCAACGGCCCATATAACGCTTCAGCACGGCGGCTGATCAGGGAAAAATCCCAATCCGCGCTCAGATAGCCGACACACGCCGTGCACGTCAGTGCAAGCGCCAGAAGCATCCATAATCCAGGGCGCTTTTGAGCCGGGCGTGTCGCCAATTTGTCTAGTCCATCAGGCCATGG
Source organism: Pseudomonas sp. GW821-FHT07F05 (assembly GCF_059418765.1). Classification (NCBI taxonomy): domain Bacteria; kingdom Pseudomonadati; phylum Pseudomonadota; class Gammaproteobacteria; order Pseudomonadales; family Pseudomonadaceae; genus Pseudomonas; species Pseudomonas sp. GW821-FHT07F05. The sequence goes on along the minus strand of NZ_JBWKQL010000015.1, from coordinate 58,329 downwards.
ATAACGGAAAGCGATGGTGAGGGGTTGAGGGAGGAAACGCAATGGCGCGGTGAGATCATGCGCAGAAGCAAATGCCCGCAAACGCGACTCATGATAGGCTCGCGCCCCTTGATTTCATGACTCACCGGGTTGGTTTGGAAACGCGTATGGATATTGGTTTGAGCTGCAGTGTTTGGGCTGAGGGTGAGCGCACGGGACATCTGGACGGAATAGGCGTTTATACCCGCTCACTCTGGCAGGCCATGGACGATCTCAAACTGACCGAAGCCGGCGGAATTAACTTCAAGCCCTACGCATTTGGACGTCAGCTCCCGACCCTGGAATGCGGTACGCCTGAAGTACTAGCTGAACGATTCAAACTTCATGCTCTTCTCAGCGGGCTGTTCAATCTTTCCTTACCCAACTCAGCCGCCATTCGAAACGACGTGTCTCTGCTGCATGCCACCGATCACCAGATTCCGAATATTGCAGGCCTTCCCGTGGTGGCAACGGTCATGGACGCCATACCGCTTATCCATCCCGAGTGGATGAGGAAAAGCTTCAGAGGCCTGAAGAGCGCTCTCTTTGCGAGAAGCGTCAGCAAAGCCGACCACGTGATCACTATTTCAGAACACAGCAGACAGGATCTGATCCGTCTGCTGGGCATTCCTCCCGCCAAGATCAGCGTTACCCCACTTGGGGTGAACCCTGTTTATTTCGAGCGTATTTCCGGGCCCCGTAAAGAATCGGTCATCAGCAAACACGGCCTCAAGCCGGGCTTTTTCCTTTTTGTCGGGACGCTGCAACCGCGCAAAAATCTTCACCGCGTGCTGGAAGCGTTTCAAGCCTTGCCGGCTCCGGTGCGAAAAGATCACCCGCTTGTCGTTGTTGGCCGCGAAGGTTGGGCAAGCGAGGACCTCATCCCCCAACTGAAAAAGCTGGAGGAGCACGGCGAGGGTAAATGGCTGTGCTATTTGCCCCAAGACGAAGTCATGGCGCTGCTGCAAAGCGCGAGCGCCATGGTGTTTGCGTCTTTGTACGAAGGGTTTGGCTTGCCGGTCATCGAAGCATTTGCGGCCCAGTGCCCGGTCATTGCGTCGAACACCACGTCCCTGCCGGAAGTGACCGGCAATGCCGCCTGGGCGGTCGACCCGCTGGATGCTGCAAGCATTTCGGCGGCCATGCTCGACGTCTTGAGCAACGATACGCTCAGAACCGAGCGAGTTGAAATAGGTCTGGAACGCGCCCGCCAGTTCACCTGGCAGGAATGCGCGCGGCAGACCCTGGCGGTGTACCGCAAAGTGTTGGCGGCACACCCCAAGGCGTAAGTCGCTGCAGGTTACTTAGGGGTTGCTTTGGTGTTACTGGGGGCTGAATTATTCAAGTCCTTTAGCGCTTCCGAATCATCGCCGCCCAGCCAAACGTTCACGCTGGCAACGCTCTCTTGCGACAGCTTGCCGGCCCAGCGATTCAGGATGAACAGATTGGTGATGAAGTCGTACTGCGATTTCAGCAGATCGCTGCGCGCCTTGAATTCGTTCTGCACAGCGGTCAGCACGTCGACGGCGTTAACCACACCATAGGTAAACGCCTTCTGCGCCGCGATGCTCGACTGTTTGGCCGAGGACAATGCGTTTTGCCCCGCGCGGATCTTGTCTACGGCAGATTGAGCAGTGAGATAGGCGTTAGTGGTTTCCTTCACCACTTGCCGGCGAACCCCTTCAAGATCCTGCTCGGCCGCATATTGCTCGTCATACAGCCCACGCACTCGTGCTGAGGTCGAGCCGCCGCTGTAGATCGGCACTTTCAGGCCAATGGTTGCGACATAGCTGTCGCTTCGAGGGGTCAGCGTGTTGTCGTAACCGACGTCACTCTGTTGAGCGCCCAAGTTTAGACTCAGAGAAGGGTAGTGACCGCCCTTCCCCTCACGAACCGCTGCATCGGCCGCCGCCAGGTTGCTTTCATAGGCTTTCAGGCGGGGATTGCTGTCGAGCGCCTGGGCGATCCAGGCATCGAGCGGCAGCGTAGGTGCCTGCAGCGCGATGTCGTTCCGGATCCGGCTCAAGCGCTCGTTGATCGGGCGACCGACAATTTCCGACAACCCTTCCCGCGACAGACGCACCTGATTGCGCGCTTCAATTTCCTGGGCCAGCAATGAGTCGACACGTGCCTTGAGATCCAGCATGTCGGTGATCTTGGCCATCTGCTTGGCGTACATCGCATTGACGCGATCAAGGCTGCCCTGGGTGGCGCGGCGCTCGGCCGAGACCAGCTCCAGCGCATCATCGGCAGCGAGCGCCGCGAAGTATCGCTTGGCCAGATCCACCGTTGCTTCGGCCTGCGAGTCCTCGGACTGCGACGCCTTCTGCAATGTGACGCTCTTGGCCTTCTGATAACGCTCCCACGCTTCCTTGTTGTAGATGAACTGGCTGAGGTTCAGCCCATAGCTTTTGTTGTCATAGATTTCCCGCGACTCAGCGTCTTTGCGCAAGATCCTGTTGAAGTTGCTGTCCACCGACACCTGGGGCAACAACCCGCCAAACGCTTCGCGCTCCTGCTGTTCGGCAGAGCGCGCGTGGGCATAGGCCGACAGAATGCGCGGGTCTTCAAGCCGTGACTCTTTGTACAGCGTCATCAGATCAAGGGAATAGGTTGAAGCGCTGACCTGTTGCGGGGCTGCGGGCTGCGCCGCATTGGCGTTAAGTGCAAACAAACCAAACAGCAAACCGGGAAGAAAACGTACCACAGTCATTCCTCGATCATCGACTTGGCGAACATGTTGCGCGCAGGCTTGAGCAGGTATTGCAGCATCGTGCGTTCGCCGGCATTGATCAGCACTTCCGCTGGCATACCCGGCTGCAGCTTGCGATCACCCAGACGCTTCAGACCTTCATCGGTGATTTTCACCCGCACAAGGTAATAGCCCTCTCCGGTTTTCTCGTCGGTAAGACGGTCCGCCGAGATTCGCGTGACCTCCCCCTGAATGACCGGCGTAGTGGCAGCGTTGAACGCGCTGAAGCGGACGTCGGTGAGTTTGCCAAGGGTGATGCGGTCGATGTCATTCGTCGAGACGTGCGCTTCGACTACCAGGTCCGACGATTCCGGCACGATGTCCAGCAACGGTGTTCCCGCGCTGACAACACCGCCGATGGTGTGCACTTTCATGTCCAGCACCATGCCGTCTTCCGGCGCGCGGATCACGATGCGCGACAGCCTGTCCTTGAGCGCGCTGGCCTTCTCCTGCAAGTCGAAGACCTGCGCCTGCACGTCACTCAAGTCCTTGGCGACATCGGAGCTGAATTTCTGGTTCGTCTGGACAATCTGCATTTCGGTTTCGTTGATCTGCAGGCGCGTCTTGGTGATGGTCGACTGGTGGTCGGCGACCTCGGACTTGAGCATGTCCAGCTTGCGCTCTTGCTCCAGCAGACGCTGGTTATCGACGAAACCCTGGCGCAGCAGATCCTTAAGCTCGGTAATCTCGCGGGTGTAGGATTTCTCGAGATTGACCTTGGTACCGATCATGTCGTTGAGGCCAATGATTTGCTGCTTCAACTGGCCGATGCGCTCTTGCTGCACCGAGATTTCACCCAACCGCGCGTCGTGCCGCGACCGGAAAACCTGGGCCTCACCGTCGATGGCCTCGCGGGCACGATCGCTTTCGACACCGTCAATTTTCAATGCCGGGATAGCGGGCAGGTTGTCACGTTCGGCACGAAGACGCGCCTCTTTGGCGCGCGCGGTGATGAGCTGGTTGCGGGTGGATTCGTACTCTGAACTGAGCTGCCCGTCGTCAAGGATGATCAACGGATCGCCCTTGTGCACCGTGTCGCCGTCACGAGCGCGCAGTTCTTTTACGATCCCGCCTTCCAGATGCTGAACGGTTTTGCGGTAGCTCTGTACGGTGACAACGCCGGTGCCGTAGACCGCGTTGCCCAGCGGAGCAAAAGCTGCCCAGGTGCCGAACAAGCCGAAGGTCACCAGAACAATCGTCATCCCGACCCGGCGGATGCCGCGGTCAGAAGTCGGCATATCATCAGACGGCTCGTCGAGCACGGTAATCGCGTTACTGGTCATTCAAGAATTCCTTTCAGGCGCTGGGCTGAATTGCGCCGGTCGCAGCTGGAGCTGGAGCTGGAGCAACACGAGGCGGGGTTTGACCCTGCGTCTGGGCTTGAGCTTTGGCCTGTTGCTGAGCCAGTTCGGCGATCACTTGATCACGCGGGCCATACATCGTCATCGCGCCGCTGTTCAGGACCATGATCCGGTCCAGGCGTGAAAGGACATTGGGACGGTGCGAAATAATGAAAACCGTCGCCCCTGTCTCTTTCATCTTCTGCAGTGCCACGCCCAATGCACGCTCACCGACCTCATCGAGGTTGGAGTTGGGCTCATCCAGCACGATCAACCGAGGGTTGCCATATACCGCACGCGCCAGACCAATGCGCTGCCGCTGGCCGCCGGACAGGTTGACGCCTTCGCTGCCGATCACCGTGTCGTAGCCGTCCGGCAATTGCAGGATCATTTCATGGACGCCGGCAATGCGTGCCGCCAACACGGTTTTCTCGGGATCGACCTTGGTGAAGCGCGCGATGTTATCGCTGATGCTGCCTTCGAACAGCTCGATGTCCTGCGGAAGGTAACCCAGATGCGGACCCAGCTTTTGCTTGTCCCAGGTACTGATGTCGGCGCCGTCGAGCCTGACCACGCCGTGCTGCGGCGGCCAGATGCCGAGCAACGCACGGGCCAGCGTCGACTTGCCTGCCGCGCTTGGCCCGACAATCCCGACGATGCTGCCGGCGGGCGTCACGAAACTGATGTTTCTGATCACTGCCGCTTTCGCACCCGGAGGCGCCACAACCAGGTTTTCGACCTGCAGATGGCCTTCCGGGTCCGGCAGAGACATCCGCTCCGGCTCGGCGTTGAGTTTGTCCAGCGTGTCGTTCAAGCGCTGGTACTGCACGCGAGCCGCGACGAATCCTTTCCAGCTCCCAATCATCTGATCGATAGGTGACAGCGCACGCCCCAGCAACAGAGAGCCGGCCATCATCAAGCCGGGGTTGATCTCGTGAGTGATCACCAGGTACGCGCCCGCCGCCAGCATCATCGACTGCGCCCAGTTGCGGAACGTCTTGGAAATGGACGTGATGATGCCGCTTTTGTCGCTGGCCTCGGATTGCAGCACCAGGACGCGCCGCTGCCGGATTGCCCACTTGCTCATGAGCGTATCGAGCATGCCCATCGACTCGATGACTTCAGCATTGCGCAGGCTTTTGGTGGTGTGCAGGTTGGAGGTGAGGCTTTGCTTGTTGGCTTCTGTCAGCGCCTTGCCGGTGTAGCGATGATTGACGTAAGCGAGAACTACCAGCACCACCGCCGAGATAACCGTTATCCATCCATACCAAGGATGAAACAGAAACATCACGGCGGTGTACACCGGAAGCCAGGGCGCATCGAAGAATGCAAACAGCCCGTTGCCGGTGAGAAATTGCCGTAACGAGGTCAGGTCATTGAGCGACTGCGCCGAAGCGTCCATACCGCCGCTGCTCAACGCCTTCTTGAAGCTCGCCCGGTACACGTCGCGACTGAGCAAGACATCCAACCGATTGCTGATGCGCACCATGATGCGCGACCGGACCCACTCGAGGGAGCCCATTGTCAGCATCAGGACGGTAAGAATGAGGGTAAGCATGATCAGCGTCGAGGTGCTGCTGCTGGGCACCACCCGACCTGAAACCTGAATCATGTAGAAGGTAGGAACCAGCATTAACGTGTTGACGAAAAGACTGAAGAACCCGACGGAGAGGAAGCTTCCGCGACAAGCCTTGAGCGCTGCTTGCAGGTTGTTTTCGTGTGAACGACTCATAGAATCCATTACTGATGAGGAAAAGGCTGCAAAGCCGGAGAGTGTACCAGCGGCAGATCAGGCAGACAGCATTAAAAGGCCATCAACTGCTGCAAGGGTGGTCGTTTCAGATTAAGTTTTCTTAATGTTTCAATACTGGACAATTTCAGTAGCTCCGGAGCGGTACGTACAATTTAAAAAGTTCAAAGATTTGATGCTCAACCGGATGAGATGTCATGAATATGAGTGTGCAATGTTGCAGGCATTGCTCACATCACGCCACTACCGTTGCTCGATTTACCCCACACTGGCCACTCCTCGATTTGCATGCAGCATCGACGGTCGTAAAGCCGCCGCGAACGAACCGGGCAAAGCGCTGAAACTACCTTCGTAGGTTCGCCTAGAGGGAGGATTTGAGCGGGCGCCCCGTCATGCCCATACACAGCGTGCAACATAACCCCGAAAAATTCACCACCCTGACCTTCATATCCCTCAAGTGCCCGCGCTAGAGCGGTCGAAATTTTCATACCTCCACACGCGCGCTTTGACACCCTCCGCAGAATTGCTACACGACGGCTCGCTGTTCCCTCCGCGGCTGCTCTCCCGACGCGCTTCAAGCGCCATGCCCCGGCAGCGGTTGCTCTCAAGATAATGAGAGCCCTGCCGACATACTCTACCTGGACGCATCGGACCAACGGTTCCCACAAATGGGTGAATCCAGATCACTATGTTCCACACTCGTTTCGCACTGGCAATTTGGAAGATTCCTACATTCCGAATTGACATTTCTGAGGGATCGATTAACCTCGGCTCTCTGCAGATGCCACCAGTGCGCCACTAAGTTGGGCAGTACGATTGCAGCGTTGATGGACCAATTTTGTTGCTATCAACGGCTGTGAGCTCGGGATAAGAAGGAAACTTATTGAGTGCAGTCGCAAACATTAGATGGCTTGAAGATTAGTTCCCGCGTCACATTACTTGAACCGGGAATGTATATCTTCCGTTACGCCTCACAGCCCTCCGCAGACAAGCCCGTCTGCATTGCGTTGCAGCAAGCTCCGCTTGGCAAAGGCGCCATCGATTTCTTCCCTGCCGAAGGCATCAGCAAGAATATGCTGGCCAAGCTGGGCGACACCATTGTGGCCCGGGTCAAGGGCGGCATCGCGACAGTCCTGATTACCGAATATCACATGTTCGATGAAAGCATTGATCCCATTGATCTGCGCATCGACCGTATAGATACGTCCCCCGCCATCATGCGCGACTTCAGCGTGATCAGTGCCACCGAACCCAATCCCGTCATTGCTCCGAATACGGCGCCTGCGTCGTTGACATTGATCGCCCATTTGCAAGGGATCGGCGATGTGCAGTCGCATGAAGGCTGGGCCGGAATGCACGACAGCACCAAGCGCCTTGAGGGCTTTGAAATCATCTGGAATAACAAGCCGGCCGGTGTCGACCTCGTTTACACCTCCACGGTTGCTGGTTCGGGTCCGAGTTCGAATGTACCTTCCGGGACGTTCACCGGGACTCGAGGCAAACGTCTCCCTTTAGTGTCGACAGGCTTCAGCCTCGTAGGCCCGAACCGAAACTTATACGAATTATCTGGCCACATTGTGTTCAGCGGCGCCGCGCCGCGACCCATTGTGCCCAATCAGATGATGCACGGCCCCACCGGCACCGAGCCCTTGGTGGCGTTGCACATCTGCATTACACCCGTAACGAAGACGAACGCTGCCCGCTATAAGTCTCCGTGGGAAAACTCTGCATTGACGCAGAAACTCAGTAATACAAGCCAGATGGCTTGAAGTAACAGGACTTCCCATGCAATACGACAGCCCGGTTTCAGCTACAGAGTTCCAATCGTTCCTGACCTCCTCCACCCTGTCTGCCAACACTGCCGCTGCCATCAGCACACTGTTGAGCCTGGATAGCGCTACTGCCGTCAATCTGGCTAGCTGGGACGGCGTAACTGCTCCTCAGATCCCGACTGGCCAAACTGGCGCTACAGACGTAGTCGTTGCCAACATCGCAGGCCTTAAAGGCGACCTGGTCGCTGTCGACGTTCCTGCTTCGTTGACTACCGCCAAAGCATTCGTGTTCCAGAGCGATGCCAGCCTGGCAATCACTATCGACGCTCCAGTTGCCGCTGAGTCCGCTTCGCAGGCTCGCGTCGTTGCTGCCGCAGACGGTTCGACCACCATCGCTCTGGCAGTCACTACCGGTAACGGCGATGACGTCATCACCATCAAAGGCGACCAGAACACCTACGTGGACGGTGGTGCCGGTAACGACACCATCATTGTCGGCAACGGCAACAACACCATCGTTGCAGGCGCTGGCAACAACAACATCACTACTGGTACCGGCAACGACACCATCGTGTTGAGCGGCATTCAGCACACAGACATCGTCAACGCTGGCGGCGGTTACGACATCGTGCAACTGGACGGCTCGACTGCTGACTTCACCGTAACTACTGGCAACAGCAACAACGTGACGTTGACCTCGGCAGCAGATGGCGTCGGCCAAACTGCAGCAATCACTGACGCTGAGTTCCTGACTTTCACAAATGGTGGCTCGATTGCACTGGCACACAGCGATGCTGAAGCATCTGCTCTGCGTCTGTACGAAGGCCTGCTGGGTCGCGACGCTGACGCAACTGGCGCTCAACACTTCACCACACAAGTGGATTCGGGTACTTCCCTTACCGATATCGCCAATCAGTTCTTGAACTCTGAAGAATTCGGCGGCGCGGTAACTGAGGGTCAAATCAATACTCTCTACACATCGATCCTGGGTCGTGCAGCTGACGCACCTGGTTCCGACACGTGGGAAGCCATCATCGCTAACGGCGGTAGCCTTGCTGATGTTGCAGCGGGTATCGCTGGTTCGGTTGAAGCCCAACACCTTGACCAATCGAACGGCACCTTCGTTCGTGACCTGTACACCAACGTTCTGGGCCGTCCTGCTGACGACGCCGGTCTGGACTCGTGGGTATCGCAACTGTTCAACGGCACCAGCCGTGCCGAAGTTGCAGCAGGTATCGTTGGTTCGGCTGAAGCTTCCGCTAAAGCTGACAGCACCTTCATTGATAACCTGTACCTGACCGCTACCGGTCGTGCTTCGGACGAAGGTGGCAAAGCTACCTGGACCGATATCCTGGCTAACGGCGGCACTCACGCTGACGTCGCCATCGGTATCGTTGGTTCGCCAGAAGCAGTCGCACACAACGACAACGTTGTAGTACTGCACGGCGCAGTCTAACTAGCCCTGTAGTAGCGATGGATACTCCCGGCCGCAAGGCCGGGTAGTGTGCAAAAAAAGGGGCGACTTTCGGGTCGCCCCTCTTTTATTTTTTAAGTGATCCCGCCAGCTTATGTCCAGACAACCTGACCGTGGGCAAGAAACGCTCATGGACATTTTTCATCGTCACCGGCAAACCGGTGAAGGTGGGCTTGCCGCTTCAGCACTTGAGCGCGCATTGCAGACGCCCGAATACTACCCAGAGGCTTGCATCTGGAAAGGTATCGATGCACTGACCCTGGACCCCAAGCTCGCATTTGTTTTCTTGAACAACGCTACCCATTCCTTCCCTTTACGCGCGGATGTTCAGGCGCTGGTCGGCCGCAGCATTCTCACGCAAGGGCAACCTGACCTGGCCAGCCGCTTTCTGAGTGGTGCCTGGCAAAAACTCCCTGATGAATCGCCGCTGCGAATGATGCTCTGGCAGTCACGCAGTCAAAGTGAATCCCCTGAGCAGCTCAGGCGCCTGATACTCGCGCAATTGCCTGACATCACTGCGCCAGCTGAACTGTCTTTCGTACTTAAACTGTTGGCGTCTCAGAAAGAGCTGACGGGCTGCGTCGGGGTGGTGAGTTACCTGCCTGACCAGCAGGAAATCCAGGGTTGGGCGGTCAATCTGCATGACCTGCAAAATCCAGTTCAGCTCCTGCTGGAGGCGAACGGGCATCAGATTGAGATGGTCGCCAACTCGCCCAGTGCTGTTCTCGCTGCCGCCGGTCTGCCAATAGCCCATGGCGGCGCGCGTATCAAAGTGCCGAACGCTACAGCTGCCGTAAATGTCCGCTTCGCGACAGGCGAAGCTCTGCAAGGCAGTCCGGTGTATGCGATGCCCGCTTTCAGCCCGCCCACGGCCTCAGCCACTGTGGGCGAGAAGCAGCCAGTGGATGTGCTGATTCCTGTGTTTGACGGACTGGAAGAAACGCTGGCGTGCATTCAAAGCGCAATCGACGCCCGCAAGTCGAACCGTACGCCTCATCGTCTTGTGGTGATCGAGGACATGACACCAGTGGCGGCGCTGCGCAAGGCGCTTAAGGTCCTGGCAGGCAAAGGCAAAATAACCCTCATTCACAATCCGGTGAATCTGGGCTTCATTCGCAGCATGAACCGTGCGATGGCCCTCAGCCCCAGGCAGGACGTCGTCTGGCTGAATGCCGACACGCGGGTTCACGGCAACTGGCTTGATCGCCTGCGTGACGTCGCCTACAGCGATGCATCGATTGCCTCAGTGACGCCGTTTACCAACAACGGCGAGCTGATGAGCTTTCCCGAAAGTCGCTTCAGCCACCCTATGCCCAGTGCGTTGGAACAGAGCCGGCTAGATGATTTGGCTCGGCTTGCCAATAGCCCTGCGATGGAAATCGAGACCGGATGCGGCTTTTGTCTGTATATCAAGCGCGAAGCCATCGGCGAAGTCGGTTATCTCGATGAAGTGGGACTGTCACGGGGCTATGGAGAGGAAACCGACTGGTGCATGCGTGCACGGGCTCTGGTCTGGCGCCACATGGGCGCGCCCTCCGTGTTTGTCGCGCATCAGGGTGGAATCTCCTTCGGTGAAGAGAAAACCCTGCGCGTCGCACACAACAACGCGATCCTCAGGCGACGCTACCCGGACGCGTCTGCGCGGTTTGACGATTTTTGCCTGCGTGATCCCATCAAGCCTGCCCGCCAGGCGCTGCAGCGCGCGCGTCTTGACGACGTGGCGGCGCAGATAGCGGAAAGCCCTCTGCGCAGCTGGCCCGCGCCTGGACTCAAGCAACTGCACATAGGGAAAGCGGGCGCATTCGACGCCCCGCTCAGCATGACTTGGCGCTACCAGAACTCGCGCACGATAGTGACGCTGCAAGCCCAAGTGAAGCCGCTGCTATTCAGCCTTGAATACGAACTGCCCGCACAAACCGAGCAACTGTTCAACGATCTGGCCAGGTTTGCAGTAGATGAATTGATCTTTCAGAACCTCGCGGGCGGACCCGAGTGGCTGTGCACCTTGCCTGCCCGGCTCGACAAACCGTACCGGGTTGTCTGCCGCGATGACGCATTGTTGCGCCGGGCAAGCGTCGAGAGTTGGGCCACATTTGCGGTTCAGGCAAACAGCATTCATCTGCCGTGGCAGGCACTGCAGCCGCATTACGCCAACGCGTTCCCTGGCGCCAGACTGGCTGTTGAATCCAGGCAACACGTTCAACGCGTCCATGCATCACGCCCTTCATGCTTACTGATTGGCGATGCGCTGCATGATCAAGACATCGGCAATGAGTGGCTGGCACTCGCCAAACGCATCCGGCGCGACCAGCTTCCGATCAAATTGCTGACCCACGTCGACAGCCCCTGGCGTAAAGCGCTGCTGACCTCTGGCGTGGTTCATGCACTGCCCCTGCTGTTCGGCCTGACACTCGAAGACTGCGCGCAGCTTGCAGGTTGCGAAGGCGTGCTCAGCCTGGACACAAACCCTGGCGCCGACTGGACCGCCCCTGATCTCGCTGACTCGCTTGGGATCGGACTTTACGCGGTCCCGAGCGCGCTCGCCGTGGAGGCAGGTGCATTGCCCGTAAATCATTTACCCCTTACCCGAGCCGAGTCTGATGTCTCTTGAAGTTTTAACCACCCTCGCGCTCAGCGATCCAACGCAGCCTGACGCCCCGATCCAAGGCGCAATCGTCGGGCTTTATGGCGACGTGCTTCAAGGCTGGGCGCTGGACAGCACGCGGCCGGAACAGACGCTGGTCGTGGAGATTCTTGTCGACGGCGCCTGCGTCGCACTCGCCCGCGCCGATCAGTTTTACCCCGACGCAAATGCCGGGGATGATTTTCACGGGTTCACCGTGCAGCTCAGGCAGAGATGGCTGGACGAAGCGCGGCACATCAGCGCCCGTGTCGCGAATACCGATCACAGCCTGGCGGGTGAGATAAATCTGCCTGCTACACCCAATAAAGCGCCGTTGCCTGTAGCCACTCAAGTCTGGCACAGCGGTGGCCTGCGCCTGGGTGGCTGGGCCTGGGATCCTGATGCACCACAACGTCACGTTCAGGTGATTGCTCGCGAGAACGATCGGGTGCTGGCGCAAATTTCTTGTGAGGAACACCACCAGGCACTGGTTTACCGGGCCACCAGCAACCACGGTTTTACCCTTGATCTCCCATGGGAACTGGCCGATGGCAAGCCTCACGTGGTTCACATCGAAAACGACCTAGGCCATCCGCTATCCGGTAGCCCGATACACCTGTGCTGCTGGCCGGAGGGTCTTGAAGGCCTGCTCAGGAATCACGAGCAACAAAGTCCGGATAAAAAGACCCTGGCGTTGCTCAGTGAGGTCGCCAAAGACCATGGAATGCGCCTGCCGAAAAGTGCAGGCTTTCACCACTACCCTCAGTGGTTCGAGGCATTCCAGCGCGACGTTCCCGCGTCAGGTGGATCGGTGGGCGTCAAGATCGGGCTGCTGCTGATAGCGGAGGGTGAGGCCGATCTCGGCGGGTCAATCGGGACGAGCCGAAACGTCCGTGGTTTACAGCCTTTCCATACCGTAGAGACGCAAAGTGCTGACGTGCTGTCTGCGTTGAAAGAACTGCTTGAGACCGGTTGCGAAGCCATTGTCCCGATCAAGGCTGGCGATCACTTGGCCAGTTTCGCGCTGGATCACTTGACCCAACTGCTAAATGACGGAGCTGCGTGGGGTTACGGTGACTGCGACCGCGATGGGCCACAGGGTGAACGCTCCCTTCCGTGGCTGAAGCCCGTGTGGGACATCGATCTGTTCATCGGCGCAGACATTTTCACGCCTGGGGCGATCTTCAGCGCCACAATCGTCCACGAAGCGCTGACTCTCCTGGCGGCTTCCGACCTGTTGCATTCGCTTGGTTGGGACCATCTGATCGCCGGCGTCGCGCTGGCCACAGAGAAGCTGAACGCCCGCGTAGTCCATTTGCCCCACGTGGTTTATCACCGGGATCACCTGGCGCCGGCGAGCCCGGAACAGGCTTCGCCGTCAGATGCTCGTCAGCACGCCATTACCTGGCTTTGCGACGCCTTGACGCCAGGGTCAACGGTGAGCGTGGTTCCTCGGTTTCCAGCCTTGCTGCGTGCACACTGGCCGCTTCCGTCCACCCTCCCCCGCGTCAGCCTGATCGTCCCGACTCGGGATCAGGTCGGCCTGCTGAGGACGTGCATCGAAGGCCTGCTGAATAACACGGATTACCCCGACCTCGAAATCATCGTGGTCGACAATCAGTCAAGCGATCCGGAGACACTCGCCTATCTGAGTGAGCTGCCGAAGCGTGGCGTGCAAGTGCTGCCGCATCCGTTTCCGTTCAACTACTCGACGATCAACAACCGGGCAGTCGAACACTCGACGGGAGACATCATTGGTCTGGTTAACAACGACATCGAAATCATAGAACCCGGCTGGTTGAAGGAAATGCTGAGCCAGTTGTTGCGTGACAAGGTAGGCGCAGTGGGCGCCAAACTTCTGTGGCCCAACCGCATGGTGCAGCACGGCGGCGTTGTGGTGGGCATTAACGGTTTGGCAGCACACACAGGTAACAACCTGGAAGAACATGATGCGGGCTATCTTGCGACGAACCAGCTCACCCGCCGCCAGAGCGCAGTGACCGCAGCTTGCCTGTTGGTGCGCAGATCTGTTTTTGATGAAGTCGGTGGGCTGGACGAAGACGCGTTTCCCGTTGCCTTCAACGATGTCGACTTTTGCCTTCGCGTTCAGGCAACCGGACGGAACGTGATCTGGACTGCTTTTGCCAAATTGATTCACGCTGAGTCGGCGAGCCGCGGGAAAGACGTCAGCGCTGAGAAGCGGGCGCGGGCGCAGCGGGAGCAGCAGGGGTTTATTGAGCGGTGGTCGCTGGATGGGCAGGTTGATCTGCATTATCACCCGGTCTTGAGTCATGATTATCTAAGTGGAACATATGGAGGACTGAGCGTTCCTCCGAAAAGCAGAGCAGTACGCATATATCCTTCAGCTATGCGCTATAGCAAGTAGTCGGCCTGGTGTGCCACAAAGGAGCCATCCTAGAAGCCAGCCCAAGCCTGAGGCGTTCAGAGCGATAAGCATCTGAGAAGCATGAAGTAGATTGTAGATCCCTTAGGCGTCCGGCTAATTAGTCAGCCGGACGCCTAATACAGGCTAGCTAATCTGATATCCAATCAAGAAACAATAACCCCATTTCTCACGTGTGATGATGCAGATAGGCTTGGGACCTCATCTTGATTATCCCCATAAGAAATATATGACGAATAAGTCCCTTCAAAAACCAGAGAATCCTCTGGGGCTGCATACGAAATACCGGCTCGCTTGATACCTTCCTCTAGAAGGATATGAACCGTTTCTTCGACAGAGACATTCTCATCTATAACACGACCGAATTTCATATTTCGGATTCGCTCAGCAGGTGCACCTAAGTGGGAAGAAACAGGCCATAGGCCAAGTCTGAACGCGTGGCTTAACGTATAGGAAAACGTCTCGGGGGACTTATTTGGAAAAAAAGCAACGTGCGGCTGGTAATGTTTGATTAAAGAATCAAGCTGTGACTCCTTATAACGCCCCAAGATACGAACATTGGTAAGAGCGGTCAGGGAGGAATCATCCATAGTGTGACCAAATACGATAAATTCAACTGGCAGCTTTTTGGCTAAAGCTTCAACTGCACATGCCTTAAGAGTGTAAAAGCCTTTGATATCACTGATGCCGCCAATCAAGGCTACTTTTACGAAACCTGAGGACGCCGGTGCAATGCTCGCTCTCGCCCGAGGCAAGCGCGACGTAGAGGGAGGGGCAGCATGCGGCACAACTTTGTAAGTCCCTTCCATTCCAAAGCGCTCCATGCGCTTCTGTACATCATGCGCCCCTACGATCACGCGTTCGGCATTGGCAAGTACGGGTCGATAGATATCGCGAAACTTTGCTACATCGCCTTTGACGTCTTCCAAAACCTTAAGCAGACCACCATGCGGCTTATGAAATTTAACGCATCCATTGCACGTCGCAACTGAAGGTTCACCGCAGTATTTGGCTGAGGGGCTCAAGGTCACCTGAGGACAGATCCACGAGTAATCATGGACCGTTACGACGTATGGATAACTATGGGTAAGCCACTTCACGAACCCGATAGGGACGCCAAAAGGCGCATGGATATGAACCTGATCAATATTTAGGCTTTTAATATCCTCCATCAGCGCAACATTATCTGCGGCGCCGTAGACCTCACGATGATAGGCGCTGAAGAAGCCAGTCTCTGGATAGTGGGAAAGATCAAAATCAAGCGATGAAGAACCTGATGAATCAAAGTGCAGCAAGATAGGCGTGTCGCCATCTCGCGCATGAATCGCACACAGGTCTCGTAAATACTTACCAGTACCCCCACCAAAAGAATGGGTGATATGCAGGATTCTTTTACCTTCTACAAAGTCGGAAATGAGTGCAAGATTTACCCCTCGACGGATTGCGCGACCTGGATCTGAGGATAAGAAGCGCTGGATGAGGCTATCGTAAAATGGATATTGCTCGGAGATTTTCCGCGCACTCTCTTTTACGCGCTCAAGCTTCTCACTTCCGAATGAAACGTTTCCTCGATGGATTACAAAAGTATCGCCTAGCATTACATGGCGCCAGCCACGAGATGAAGCTTGAAGGCAGAAATCCACCTCTTCACCGTACCCTCGCCCCCACTTTGCAGCGTCAAAATAGCCTATATCACTCAGGCACTCGCGGCGAATGAACATGCAAAAACCAACCGCCACCGGGATATCGACAACTCTTCCAGCGTTGACCCGCGCGGCAGTTGCATCGATCACTTGGGCGAACATTGGGTTAGAAACTTCTAAAGACTTACAAATGTAAGGAACCGAGCAAATTTCCGCATTATTCGATATTGGCGTTACAGTCCCTATTCGCGGATCTTGATCTGCTGCTGCACAAATCCGATCGACCCAGCCATTCTGAACAACAGTATCCGCATTCAAAAGAATTACGTCTTTATTCCCGGCTATCACAAATCCTGTGTTCACCGCTGCGGAAAAGCCTCCGTTCAACCGACGATGGACCACCATCACGTTAGGCAATCCTCGGGCTTCCAACGCGTCAAGGTATGATTTGATAAGGGGATCTGTAGTGCAATCATTTATAACAACTACGCGAATAGCTTTTTTATTGACCGCAGCCAAGACGCTTTCGACACACTCCACAGTTTCTGCTGCGCCACCGTAAACCGGAATAACCACGTCCAGGCTACTGGCGTCTTTTAAGCCTGAGATCTTCGGGAGTTTTTTCCAAAAGTGAACACTCGTCCCGGTTTGTCTAGAGATTAGCTCAGACAACACGTGCTTTAGCGCCTTAGATCCGGCCCTAGACACATCGACGATCTCCGTTGCAACGGACTGTAAAGCCTCGTAAGGAGAAGCAATAGAAATCTCACCGATAATGATATCCGTATCAAGATCTTTGACGAGATACTCCGCTGTCGATGCGTTTTCAGTGCCAAGATCGAAGAAAAAACCGCAATTGTGAGGCGAATCTTTAAAGCTACTGGTTACGTCAGGACGATATACATCACATCTGGCTTGGTGAACCAGCGCTCCAGACTTATAAAGACCAAGATTCAGTGAAGCTGAACTCGATGTATTAAACGCCCAACCAGCAAGGTGATGGGGGCTGGCAGAGTCGATACTTGATATGTATTCGGGATATGAAAGCGGCAGCGAGTCACTCCGAATGACGGTATTGCTATCACGAATAACTATGCAATAGATTCTAGGATGACCGTCCGCAAGTTCACCTCTTATCGGCCAAGCCGCAGTCGCGACATCGGACTTGCGTCCATTTGGCAGCGTATTTCGAAAAATAATATTTTCTTCAAACACCCCATCCATGTAGAGTTCCGCCTTCAGGTCGCCCCCTGGCCAACCCAGAAGATCTGCGACGAGATACCCCTTATCAATTCTCGGGTCGCTGATTGACATACGTGATGCCAAGTCAAAACTCAAAGGCGAGCCGGGTAACGGATAGCCAGCAACGCGAGTTTCGACGGTAAACCGCAGCCGTTTAATCGCGGACGCGGGGACCTTGACTTTGAATCCCGAAAGAATATATGAAGGCTTCAGAACGCCCAGATCTGGACGCGGTAGGTTTCCGGCAACTGTCGCAACTACTTGCCCATCAATGACCAATTCCACATGCGCTTTATCAGATTTACGCGCATCAATCGCCCACCCAATAACGCTGAGACTTTGATCAATCAAATCTAGATTTCCGTAGACGTGACTTGGCAAAGCCCACTTGATGCAATCGTCCAACGTAGGTCGATAGAGAGTCGACAGCCGAACGTTGTTGTCTTTCGCAAGCAACACCAGCTCTAGGTCACCACCTCTTTCTGATTTGGCAACCACTTCATTAAGCTTGGCCTTATCCCACAGCAGTCGAAAACCGCAGTAGGCATCTGCTGACAAAACGGCGCTGATGTCCGCTCGGTGGTACATTGCCTTCGCCGTACCAACGTGAATTCCATTAATGTATGCATTAATCATATGCTGCGCCGAGGTCTGAGCAGCGTCTATAAACCACCCACTTACACCCCAAACCTCAACTTCTTCAACGGATCCAAACAATCCTGAACTTGAGTCTCGCTGCACTTCATCACTTACGGTAATCATTCTAAATCATCCTAATTTTTTGAGACTACTCAACCGAACGGCGATCTAAAAAACTGAGATCTGTGTCTATATTTAGATCTTGAGGCGGACCGCTCAGAAACCGCTCAGCAAAGATTCCAAGCACGAAATGCGGCTTAAATTTTGTAACCAGATCGGGATCTGCAGAATTCCCCCACGTAAACACTACCTCATCAAACTGGGCACACAACAGGCTCAGCATCTGGTTTGCGCTCGATGTGCCATACAAATATAGCCGCCCATACCCTTTGGGCTGCTCACATAGCCTATGGAGCACATTGCCAGAAATTGTCGCGCCCGATGTGAGCGCTGGGGTTATCGTGTCGAACACCACTCGAACTTCCGATCGTGACAAGACCTTCAGCGCTTGCTCACCTAGAGGCGGGTCTAGCTTATCGCCTAGGTCGCCCACAAACTCTTCAAGCTCAAGCTCTACATCATAGCTTGGCGCAATATTAAAAAAGCTAAGAACGAAATCCATTAAAAAGACCTGCCCCTTAGGAGACAGATGAGTATCCGTTTTATAAAAAAAACTAGCGGGATCGGATTCGCGCATCAAATCATCAGCAATATAGAAAGTGTCATTAGCAAGCCCCCCACCCAACTCTTCGCACAGCTGGATACTTGGCCTAGACTCAGATATCGCCAACGGCACGGTCTTATAGGAGTTACAGATTACATTTTTGTCCGGCACTATGACTTGAAGGAATTTGCACCCTGACTGAATCGCGAATGCTCTTCGATAACTGAAGGTTCTGCGCAAATACTTCAGCATTTCCTTGTCAAGCGGCAGGTGCCCTTGGAGCACATCGTTGAATTTGTTTGAGTCATTTTTTAGAAACAGCCAACCGTCTCGACCCTGTTCTACGAGATCCTCGGCCCCCAGCCCTCTGCACTTCACTACGAAGCGAGACTGAGGAAATTCGAAAGCCAGCCCTTCAGCCTTGACGTCAACTATGTTTTTCCCAAAACTTAGATGCGGGGCAAGGGCAACCTCAAAGCCGTGATTGCCACTGCCAACGGCATCAAATATATCTTTTCTATACATATCGCAGACAGAGCTGAAAGCGAAATCCCCATTTACGAATATGTTGATACGCACAGCATTCGCTAAGTCGGCGGTATCTGCGATCCACCCGGCCAGCACCTCCTCATTTGCGATATCGACGTTACCTCTAATCATTTACCTCATCCTCGCGACGCTGCTCGAATCCAGACGGCCACACACTGCGGTGAACCGCTGACTCAACGGCGCTCATTAACAACGTGTGTACCATATCAGGTGTTAAACAAGATCGAGCCTATCTTGGTCAACGGCGATAACCGCCGCTAACCCAGTAACGGCCACGGTCGCCAAACGAAGCCCTTTCAGGCTTCCGCACCACCCTCAGGGGCCAGAAAACTGGCCACATTCTCGGATACTAAAAATATCGGCCCGCAGCTTCAGCAGCTTAAGTGTCACGGCCCAATGTCACGTGCGCTGTACGTACCTGCTGCGATGCGCAGGCCCCATACAGCTTCGCGCCTCATCTCTGGTATTCTGATGCGAAGAACGGCTAGGCCCCAATTTAATCAGAGTGGCCGTACCTTCCGCTACAGACGAGCTGGTTCAGAGCCGCTGCTCCGTCGCAGTGCCGATCACAATTAACACGTGCTCCGAACTGATCGGAACACCATCCATCATCAGTTTGTGCGTATTTGCTTAGGATAACCCCATATGGATCTAATCCCCGTAATCTTGTCAGGCGGCGTTGGCAGCCGGTTGTGGCCCGTGTCCCGCGAGGCCCATCCGAAGCCGTTCATGACGCTTCCCGACGGCCAGAATTTGATCCAGAAGACGTTCCTTCGGGCCGCGGCACTGGAAGGCGTTTCGCAAATCCTCACTGTCACCAACCGTGAGTTGCTCTTCAAAACCGAAGACGAATACCGGACTGTGAACAAGGCTGAGCTGGATCAAGCTTTCATTCTTGAGCCGTTCGGCCGCAACACCGCGGCTGCCGTTGCGATGGCGGCACTGCAGATCAAAGAACTCAATGGCGCTGACGCCCACATGCTGGTCCTGGCCGCTGATCATCTGATACAGGATGAACGCGCGTTCGCGACCGCCGTCGAAAACGCAGTACGCCTTTCCGAAAAGGGCTGGTTGGTCACTTTTGGCATCCAGCCGCAATATCCTGAGACAGGCTTCGGCTATATCGAGGCCGGTGGCTCCGCAGGCGAGGCAGGCGGCTTGAAGGTGTCGCGCTTCGTTGAAAAGCCAGACCTGAAGACCGCCGAGACGTACGTTGCCGCTGGCAACTACTTTTGGAACTCAGGCATGTTCTGCTTCAAAGTCGGGACAGTGCTCGAAGAGTTCGCCAAGCATGCACCAGACGTCCTGGACGCGGCGGTCGAGTCAATCGCAAGTTCTCGATTGACCCAGTCGGCGGGCTACCACTGCCTGGCGCTGGACGCGGACTCGTTCGCCAAAGTGCCGGATATTTCCATCGATTATGCCTTGATGGAGCGCTCTGATCGCGTCGCCACTGTCCCTTGCGACATTGGCTGGAGCGACATCGGCTCGTGGAACGCGGTGAGCGAGTTGACCCCTCAGGACGACCACGGCAATCGCTGCGAAGGTGAAGTGCTCGCTCACGGCGCTCGCAACAACTACGTCAACAGCGAGGAGCGGCTGACCGCATTGGTTGGCGTTGAAGACCTGCTTGTGATTGATACGGCAGACGCGTTGCTGATCGCGCATAAGGATCACGCTCAGGACGTGAAACACATCGTCACTCAGCTGAAAAAATCCGGGCACACGCTTCACCAGCTGCACCAGACGGTGCATCGCCCGTGGGGCACGTACACCACGCTCGAAAACGGTGAGCGTTTCAAGATCAAACGCATCGTCGTCAAGCCTAAAGCGTCGCTGTCCCTGCAGATGCATCATCATCGCAGCGAGCACTGGATTGTGGTCAGCGGCATGGCAATTGTCGTGAATGACGATCAGGAGCTGATGCTCAACACCAATGAATCGACATTTATTCGTGCAGGGCATCAGCATCGCCTCACCAACCCGGGCGTGATCGACCTTGTGCTGATCGAAGTCCAGAGCGGTGATTATCTGGGTGAGGACGATATCGTGCGTTTTGAAGACGTCTATGGTCGGGCCGGTAGCTGAGGCGTAGCCTCTCGCCCGCTTATGCGGGCCTGGTTGCGGGGTCGCTTCGGGCGTTTCCGCAGCCGGTAAAAGCGCATGGATCATTCGGGCGCCTCTACCCTCGATTCTGCACCCTCATGATCAACCCCCGTTTGCTCAAAGCAAGCTGCCTCCGTGCGGGCGGCGATTCGTCGCTTCTGGTATGGTGCCGGCACCCATGCCGTCATCAGGCGCTGGTGGAGGGGAGCCGATCATTTACGGCAAGGTTTTATGCACAGCATAAGATCGCAAGCGGTGCATGAGCCAGGACGCCCCACCGATTTCGCACAACTCAGGCGTTACAGAACAGGTCATTGAGGTTTTAGAATGTACGGTATGTTGCAAGGGCTTTGGGAATACCGAAGCTTCATCATCACATCCATCCGCAATGAGTTCATCGCACGCTTTGCAAGGAGCAAACTAGGCGGGCTTTGGATGATCATCCACCCCCTCTCCCAAGTCGCGATCTACGCCCTCATTCTGTCCAACGTCCTCGCCGCCAAACTGCCGGGCATTGACAACAAATACGCGTACGCCCTCTATCTGATGGCGGGCATCCTAGCGTGGAACCTATTTGCCGAGATTGTCGGGCGATGCCTTACTGTATTCATCGAGCAAGGCAATTTGATGAAAAAGATGCGCTTCCCGAGGATCGCGCTCCCTGTGATCGTTGTGGGTTCGTGCCTTCTCAACAACCTATTGTTGTTCGTCGCAGTTTTCATTGTATTCGCACTGCTGGGTCATATGCCCAGCCTTCAGATGCTCTGGTTGATCCCATTGACATTGACCGTCACCGCTTTGGCTGTCGGCCTTGGCCTGGTGCTGGGCGTGCTCAACGTCTTTGTCCGGGACATCGGGCAGGTTGTGCCGATCGTGCTGCAGGTCTGGTTCTGGTTCACGCCTATCGTTTATTCGCTGAACATCATTCCTGAAAACATGCGGGGAGCGCTGGAATTTAACCCCATGTTCCCAGTGGTCACGGCTTACCACGATGTACTGGTTTATCAGGTTGCGCCTAACCTCGCTCACCTCGGCATGGCGATTGGCCTCTCCGCAGCTTTGCTGGTGCTGGGACTGTTTCTGTTCCGACGCGCCGCTCCTGAAATGGTGGACTCACTATGACCTTGTTATCCATCAGCCATGTGGGTAAGGCCTACCGCACGTATACATCCGAGTGGCAGCGATTCGCAAAATGGTTCTATCTGCCTGTAAAACCCAGCTATGAACACTGGGTGCTGCGTCATATCAACTTTTCGATCGAGGCAGGGGAAGCAATCGGTATCGTGGGTCAGAACGGGGCGGGCAAGTCGACGCTTCTGAAAATGATCACCGGCACCCTTCGCCCGACAGAAGGCAAGATCCAGGTCAACGGTCGGATTGCCGCCATTCTTGAACTTGGGATGGGTTTCAGCCCGGAGCTCACAGGGCGCCAGAACGTCTACCATGCTGCCGGTCTCATGGGCTTCAATACTGCACAGATCGATGAGGTCATCGACGACATCGAAGCATTTGCCGAGATCGGTGAGTATTTCAACGAGCCTGTCAGGACATACTCCAGCGGCATGCAGATGCGAGTCGCGTTCGCGGTCGCCACTGCGTTCCGCCCGGATATTCTGATCGTCGATGAGGCCTTGTCGGTTGGTGACAGCTATTTCCAGCACAAGAGCTTTAGTCGCATTAAAGAATTCCAGCAAGCCGGAACTACGTTATTGATCGTGTCGCACGATCGAGGCTCGATCCAGGCGCTGTGTAATCGCGCCATCCTGATCGACAACGGCACGGTCATCAAAGACGGTCCTCCCGAACAGGTAATGGACTACTACAACGCAATTATCGCTCAGAAAGAAAACAGCACCGTCGAAGTGGTTTCCCTTGAAGGGAAAGGCGTGCAGACGCGATCTGGCACAGGCGAAGCGTCCATAGAAAGCGTGACGCTGTACGAGCGTGGCGCCCCCGTTGAATACGTCGGCGTCGGCGCAGAGGTTTGCCTGACGATCAACGTACAGGCCAACGTCGACCTCCCTGAACTGGTCGTGGGGTACGTGATCAAGGACCGGCTGGGCCAGGATGTTTTCGGGACCAACACCCATCATCTTGAGTGCAAGTTGCACGCTGTCAAAGCAGGCACCCGTCTCTCCTACAAGTTTAGCTTTACGGCAAATCTTGGGATTGGATCGTACTCAGTTGCAGTCGCCCTCCACTCCTCCGATACGCACATCGCTGAAAACTTTGAATGGCGGGACCTGGCGTTGGTGTTCAACGTTGTGAACATTTCAGAACATAAATTTATCGGTATGGCATGGATACCTCCTACCGTGGAGTGTGATTGATGGTTGCTCGTTTTTACAGGGCCTTTGAGGATCGTCACCGTGGCTCAAGGGAACTGATCCTCGAACGTCTCCAGTCCTACATGCCGTTCCTTCAACCGTTTCTCCAACTGGAAAACGGGCCAGTCGCGATTGATCTCGGCTGCGGTCGGGGTGAATGGCTGGAGATGGTCATCGGCGCCGGGTTCGCTGCGCGCGGCGTAGACCTGGATGAGGGCATGCTTGAAGGTTGCCGAACGCGAGGCCTGCCGGCCGATCTGGGTGATGCCGTAGGCGCGCTTAAAGCGCGTGTTGCCGAGAGTGTGTCGGTCATCAGCGCATTTCATCTGGTGGAGCACATTCCATTTCCGGCGTTGCAAGAGCTGGTCAGCGAGGCGCTGCGGGTGCTGAAGCCCGGGGGGCTATTGATTCTTGAGACGCCTAACGCAGAAAACCTTTTTGTGGGATCCAACGGTTTCTATATGGATCCGACCCACGAGCGACCGATTCCGCACTTGTTACTGTCCTTCCTGACCGAGTTCTCCGGTTTTGAACGAAGCAAGCTGCTGCGCCTCCAGGAAGAAGCCCGCCTGCACGACCCCGCCACGTCGATTGACCTGATCACAGCGCTCGGCAGCTCCAGCCCTGATTACGCAATTGTCGCGCAGAAAAAAGCGGCTGACTCCGTAATGTCGCTTTTTGACGAGCCCTTTGCCCAGACCTTCGGGATAACCCCTGGCGAGTTGGCTGCCCGTTATGATCAAAGTATTGAACAGCGATTTCAGGCTGTTGGGACGCAGATGGCGGAACTGTCGTCAACTACCGAGAAATTCCTGGCAGATACGAATATTGAACAAAGATTCCAGGAAGTAGGGACACAAATGGCGGAACTATCATCAACCACTGAAAAATTTCTGGAAACCATCTCGGAAATAACAGCGGAACTAGGTGACGCGAAGTACAAAAATGGATATCTGGAATATCACAATGGCCTGCTGACTTCACGCAATGAAGCATTGGAGCAGCAAAACTTTGCGCTGGTTGATGAACACCTCAACGTCAGCGATGAAAATAAAAAGCTTAGAGCCGAGCAAGCGAATCTAGAGGCCGTAATCCAAGCTCTTCGTTCTGAAGTGCAGAACCTTCAAGATGGCACGCATCACCTGCATGCCGAAATGCAGCACCTTCAGGCCCAACTGGACAGTATCGCCTCGGACAGGCACAGCATGGCTGTTAATTTGAACGCGGTTGTGCAGAGCACCTCGTGGAAAATTACGCAGCCGCTCAGAAGACTCTCCAGCTTCGTATCACGTACTAAACCGGTTACTCGAAAAGCAAGCAGGAAGCGAGCGCTGGCCCTGAAGGCCATCAACTTTGTCTCGGCCCGCCCGTTTCTAAAGCCCTATGCGCGGACCGGCATCAAATTTTTACCCGCATCATTGCGGGCGAAACTCTGGGCGCTGTCTGTTCACTCGGTAGTACCCGTTGCCACAAGCCAGTCCACGCCTGCCAACGCCTCATCTCTTAGTTTGCGGGAGGCCGAAATTTATATGGAGCTCAAACAGGCTTTTGAGCGCAAGGAAAGTAAGTGATGCGAATAGTAATAGACCTGCAAGGCGCGCAATCCGAGAGCCGGTTTCGTGGAATAGGTAGATATTCGCTTTCTCTGAGCCTGGCAATTGCCAAACTCGCGCAGGATCATGAGATCTGGATCGCTCTGAACGGGAAGCTGACAGAGAGTATCGCCAGCATCAAAGCGGCCTTCGCTCCGCTGATCCCCGCCAACCGCATTCGTATTTTCGACGTGCCCGATGACCGAGCGCCGGGCCCCTGGACGGCTCACGCATCGGAAGTCCTCCGCGAGCGCTTTCTTGATGCACTGGAGCCGGACGTCGTCTTGGTAAGCAGCGTTTTCGAAGGACCTTGGGCTGGCGCTGTGACGTCTATCGGCGCCTGTGAGACCCGGCACAAAACAGCGGTCATTTTCTATGACCTGATCCCATTGCTGGATCCGGACGTCTATCTGCCGAATCCGGCATTGCGTGACTATTACTTCAGAAAAATCCAGTGGCTCAAAAATGCTGACCTGCTGCTGGCGATTTCCAATTCGTCCAGCAACGAAGGCGCCGAGCACCTCTCGATACCTGAAGGCAAGATTGCGAATATTTCTGCGGCCATTGGAGACCAGTTCACGCCGACGCAGCTTGATGCTGCTGCTTCAGCGCTGTTGTTTGGGCGGCTAGGAATCACCGGCAAATACATTCTGTTTGCGCCAGGCGGCTTTGATCCAAGGAAGAACTTTGCCCGGCTGATAGAAGCGTACAGCACGCTCTCGCCTGAGTTGAAGTTCTCTCACCAGCTCGTGATTGCCAGCAAACTTCATCCGCCGCAGCGCGCCGAACTCGAGCAATACGCACAGACCTTCAACCTTCAGGACAACCAACTGGTACTGACTGGGTATGTCGAGGATGACGAGCTCGTTGCCCTGTACTCGATGGCGACGCTTTTTGTTTTCCCGTCGACCCACGAGGGCTTCGGCCTGCCAGTGCTGGAAGCCATGGCGTGCGGTGCCGCCGTCATCGGGTCCAATTGCAGCAGCGTCCCTGAAGTCATCGGGATGGAAGAAGCGCTGTTCGATCCCTTCTCGATCAGCTCCATCGCCGAAAAGATCGAACAAGGCCTTCAGGACCACTCATTCCGCGAGCGCCTGCTTGAGAACGCTCTCGAGCAGTCCAAACGTTTCTCGTGGGACGCGTCGGCAACCAAAGCGATCGCGGCTATCGAGTCCCTTGGCCTAAGGTCTCCGGTAGGTTCCTCCGGTATCGACAAGCACTCGCTGATTGCTGAGCTGGTCGCTATTGACGCTGCTCCGGAGTCTGACGAGGCGATGCAAAGGGTCGCGAAAAGCATCGCCTATAACTTCAAAGGCGGTGAGGGAAACCAACTGCTGCTGGATGTCTCCAGCATTGTGCATTCGGATGCCAAGTCCGGCATTCAGCGGGTCGTGCGAAGCTTGCTGCACGAGTTCTTGAACTCCGCACCTGCCGGCTACGACGTGCGTCCGATTTACTATCAGGAAGGCTCCTACTACTACGCAGAGAAATTCACTTCAGCGGTGACATCCGACCAAGTCGTCTCCATAGATTCGCTTATCGATGTCACTCAAGGGGATATCTACTTATCCCTTGATCTGAATATGCACCTCGCCAGTCAGCTACTGCCATTACACACCCACATGCAGAACGTGGGTGTGCAGATTAACTACCTGGTTTATGACTTGCTATTGATTCACCGCCCAGACTGGTGGCATGCGCCTAACCCTGATTTTTTCAGGAACTGGCTTGAGAAAATCTGCCTTGTCGGGGACAGACTGATCTGTATCTCTGAGGCGGTAGCGGTAGAACTGCGCAGCTGGCTCGCGGAGAACCCTCCGGCCCGAATCGACGGCGGCCCCGTTATTGAAAGCTTCCACCTTGGTGCCGACATCGATAACAGTTTGCCAAGCGGAGGGATGCCTGATGAGGCGGCCCAGACGCTGGATCTGATCTCGCAGCACCCTTCCTTCCTCATGGTCAGCACCATCGAGCCTCGCAAAGGGCATGCACAGACGCTCTCGGCATTTGAGCTGCTGTGGGAGCAAGGTCACGAGATCAATCTGGTTATTGTGGGCAAGCGCGGTTGGCTGGTGGATGAGCTTGTTGCTCGACTGGAAACCCACCCGCAGATGCACAAAAAGCTGTTCTGGCTGGAAGGCATCAGTGACGAATATCTAGAGCAGGTGTATTCAACGTGCTCGTGCCTGATAGCGGCGTCCGAGGGTGAAGGGTTTGGCTTGCCGCTCATTGAAGCAGCGCAGCACAAAGTCCCGATGATCATTCGTGACATCCCGGTTTTCCGGGAAGTGGCCGGCTTGCATGCGTCCTACTTCAGCGGCCTGGAGCCTCAGGCGCTTGCAGACTCAATTACTACCTGGCTGACGCAAAGGGAAACCGGGCATCACCCGTCATCGGATTCAATGCCGTGGCTGACGTGGAAGCAAAGTGCTGAGCAGCTGAAGGCAGTGCTGATTCCCTGAGACGATGCTGCCGGCAAAGGTGGCAAGGACGCCACAGGCCTGCCCTGCAGCCTGAGGTGCGGCTGAAGCGTCGCACCAATGGTCTCGAAGTGTTGGCGCTGAAGCCTCCTGCCAGGGAGGTCAGCGCCGATCTGGTGTCACGGAATTATCCGCATCGACACGAAGCCTATCCCAAGTATCCGGTCGTCCGCGCTTCCGGAAAGCTGCTTGGGCGAAACCGGATTCGGCGGCACGAACGTTATGCTGTCGGCGCTTACGCCTGCGAGATCAACATCAAGACTGACTTGCGAGACACCTGCGGTCAGCCGGATGTCGTATTCACGATTGCCAATTTTAACGAGTGTCGGCTCTTGCCCCTTGGCACCGTAGAGCTGGGCCGTCAGCACGAGAGTGAATTTCTGCGGCAGGGGATCGGTAAATTTGAAGGACGCCTGCTGGGAGGACCATCGCCCCCACGGCTCCAGGGCATACAGACCTTGTGCGTCGCTGATGAACTCGGGGAAACCGCCTCGGGTAAAGTCTATGCCGCTTGGCAGGTCCGCACTGTAGCGCGGCCCAAGAGCGTCAACGTAGTAGCCGGCCACCTTCCCAATCTGATTTGCAGAAAGGCCTGCCAGATCGGGATGCGCGCTGTTATCGAGCTTAAAGAAAACCAGTTCTCTGTCGCCGCTCTGAAGTAGCGGGGCCTGCTTTAGCAACTGCGATACTTCCTGGATGAGCGCCTCAGCGTTATCAGCGTATCCACGGCGGTCTATATAAATACCATCAAACCCGAGCCTGCGGATCACCTCAATCTGGCGCTCCATAGGCTCTTGGGCCAGAGCACGATAGAACAAATCACCGGGCCGACCTTTCATGCCACCAAAGCTCCAGTGAAGCGCCTTCGAGTGCAGCACGCCGGTCATCATCTGATAATTAGACAGACGATTCATTATCGGGACTTCTGGAAAGCCTATATACGGCAGCTGATAGACCGCCCCCCCTGCAGGAAGCGCTTTTTCGACTGAGTGGATGAAGTCTCTGTCGCTATCGAACGCTGCATCATTCGTGGCATTGCAGTCTTTGCAAGGTGGAGCCGTCTGGTCGTACAGCCCTGCCAACAGCAAAACGATCGCAACAGGCACCGAGTACTTGGAAAACAGAGGCGCTCTTTTCTGTAGCAAAAGCTGGAGCGAAATGAAGAAGAACAACAACGCGCCGCACGCTATGAAAATACTGTCTCTGTTCCATCCACGTATGGAGGGCGAGACCACCATGGCGAACAAGGAGCCCAAGCCTCCCACCGTCGCAAACAGGAACAATACAAATGTCGTGACCGCCAATAGGCGCAGCCTGCGGCTGGGTTCCGTACGGGCCGGAGCGAAGATCAGGTACAGCAACGCCATCATGAAGCCGACAGCACCGATCACACCGAGCGATGAAGTGGAATTCTCGTTGATCAGCGGGGTTATCTGGTTATAGAGCTGAGCCCCCTCGCCTAATTTCGCAACTCGGTGGTCTGTCCGGGGCATCAACAACTGCATCATCTTCAGCCCATAGAGCTCGGACTCGCCTGGCGAACGCTGGGCGACCTCTGGATTAGGGCCATCTTTGAACGTCCCGATCACATTGGGCGCGATATTAACGGCTACACCAAAGACGGTCGCAGCAATGAGCAGTGCAGCTTTTGTCGCGCCGTGGGAATTGCGCGATGTCAGGGCACTCATCACACCGGCCGATGCAAGAATGATTATCCCAAACAGGGCGTAATAAACGCCGAATGAGGCAAGAACGAGCATGCCTGCCGCCGCCACCACGATTCTACGCAGCGTAGGTCTGAGCCCCGACGGATGGGGAGGATTCTGGGTTTGGTAGATGTCCAACGCCAGATAGAAAAACACCGGAGCCACCAAATACCAGGTGTAAAAAAGATGCTGCAACCGCAGAAAGTGAAAGGGTGCAAACGTATACAGCACGCTGGCTGTCACCGCAAAACTGCGACTCAGGCCGAAAGCCCGAGCGGTCACGTAAGTTGCGACGAAACAAGAAGGGAATCCAAGCAGATAGAACAGCTTTACTCCACCCGGCCACCCCCCGCTAATCAGAGAGAATACCTTGATCAGCAAATGGTCGGCACCGTCCGAACCCGGAAAATCAAGGAAGTTGGAGCCGAACGGATAACCACTTCTGAGATTATCGAATAACCAGCCTTCCGCGACTCGTTGCGCCATCCAGGCGTGGAACAAACCGTCGCCCTTGTACCCAAAAGGTCGCGTTAAGTCCGGCGTCAAACCGTCATGCAACCCGCTCATGAGAATGCTGGCAAGGAAGAACGTCACGACCGCGCCGACGAGTATCAGCTTCCACTCTGAGGCAAAGGTCGTACGCCAGGATCTAAAAACATTCACATCGGCAGGGCGGTATGGGGCGGGTTTGATCAAAGGCTTCACAGTATTAGGCTCGGACAGTTAATCAAAATTTACGCGTTCAAGTTCGACGACCAGCGGCATGTTGCGGATCTTAGTGTGAACTGAACCCAGGTACTCCCCGAGCATTCCCAAGAACAAAATCTGCACCGAGCTGAAAAAGAACAGCGAAATGAGCAACGGAGCGATACCCATCTGAAAGGAGTTCCAGAACACCAGCTTGGCGATCAGGAAACCAAACGCTGCCAGCAGGCTTAACCCTGCAAGCAAGGCTCCCCCCATCACCATCAGACGCAAAGGCACTTTCGAATGGTTGGTGATACCCAGCATGGCAATGTCATACAAGGTATAGAAGTTGTTGCTGGTGATGCCGCGCATGCGTCGTGGTTGCTTGAACGGCACGGTGGCAATCGGGAAGCCGATTTCACACAGCAGGCCACGGAAGTACGGGTACGGATCATCAATCTTTTTAAGTATGTCCAGAACAGCCCGGTCAAAAAGACCTGCACCTGTTGCGTTCTGCACCAACGGGACTTCTGAGATGCGGGTGACGAAGCGGTAGTAAGCGCGGCGAGCGATGAACATCAAGCGCGACTCTTCGCTCTCAGGCTTCACTGCCATCACGGTCTTGAAACCCTCCTCCCACTTCTTGACGAACTCTTCGATCATCTCAGGCGGATCTTGCAGGTCAGAGGCAATCAGTACGGCAGCGTCGCCCCGAGCCTGGAGCAGAGCGTGATAGGGCGAGCGAATGTGACCGAAGTTTCGGGCGTTCAGGATCAGTTTTACGCGACTGTCCTGCGCAGCCAGCGCGCGCAACTTGACGATGCTGCTGTCGGTCGAGCAGTTATCAATGAAGATATGTTCGTAATCGTAGTCAAGGCGGGACATCACCTCGACGATGCGCTGGTACAGCTCATCAATATTGGCTTCTTCGTTGTAGCAAGGGGTCACTATGCTGATGAGCTTACGCATAATTGAAAACATACCTGTTATTAATGACGAATGAGAGTAAAGCCATGGGCACGATTAGCGCGATGCCGGCTAAATAGGGGTTTACGCCCAGCAACTTCAGCCCTGCAATCCCGGCCACGTTGGCAGCGTAGACAACGGCATAGCCGGCCACGAAACGAAAGATGAGTTTGTTGTTGTTCGAACCAAACACCAGGGCGCCAGTGCTCTTGAAGTTGAACAATACGCCCAGAATGGTGGCGAGCAGCAGCGCCAGGCTGTAATGAAGGCCAAGATACAGAAAGCCGGCAAAACAGCCATAGCCGAACGCCGCGTTCAACATCCCTACCAACGCAAACCGGACCAGTTTAATTTGAAGAAGGGCGCGAACCCGTGGCCACGTTTTTTCAGTCTCTTGCATGCAACGCCTGCCTGATCTCACGCAATACACCGCTTAGCGATGAGTCGCCGGGCACATAGCCGAACAATTGCTCAGCCCTGCGATTGTGCGAATAGTAATGGGCCTTGGGCCCGGTAGCATTCACCCGAGCCTGTTCACCGGCAACCGTGAACTTGAGGCCAAACTCATCGCTGACCGCTGCCAGCAATTCAAATTTCCCCACGGGCGCAAGGCTGTAACAGTCCACTGCAGCGTTACCGGGAGGCGCCTGCAATACCCGGTCGATCAACTGCATGAAGTCGGCAGGTGTGAGGTAATCGCGAAGCATGTCATCGGGAGCAACTTCCAGCACGGTGCCCGTATGCAGGGACCTCAGGATGTCACTCATGAAGAACCGCGCCTCGCACGACTGGCGATGGCTGAAGTAGCTGAACACTCGCACATCGGTAATGGCCGCCTCAGGCAGCGCGCGGTGGCGACACTCAGCCTGAAACTTGGCCGCGCCGTACCAGTGCTGCGGCTGCAGCGCGTTGATGGGAAACACGGCCGCCGATTCGTCAGTGATTGGCGCTGAGAAGTTGGTGCCATAGGCGGCGCCGCTGCTCAGGTAGATGTATTTGCATGCAGGGTGGCTACGCAAGTAGGACAAGGCCAGATGGTCGTACTGCTCCGTGATGCTGAAAATCGCTTGGCCCATCTCTACGGCACGGGCCGGATCGCCTACGCCAACGAAGTTGATGATCGCATCAAATTCGCAGCGGTCACCGAAAGCGGCGTAGTCGAGAACCGGAAAGCCCTCACGTGCCGCGATCGCTTGAAGTTCTGCGTTCAGTGTCGCCGGCGTACGCACAAACAGGCTGCATTTGTACGCTGTGGCTTGAGCGAGACTGGCTATCAGGTCCTTGGCAATATGGCTGCTGGCTCCAAGGATGGCAACCTTCATTGACCCAGGTCCAGCAACGGCGACTGTTCGTGGATAGGACGGCCAAACTCAAGGCGAGGACGACACTCGCGGGCATCGGGCATCAGCACTTCGATGAGCATCGGCTTACCTGCCGCCAGAAATTCCACGACCGCAGACTTGAACGTCTCCAGGTCGACCACGCTGCGCGAATCAATACCGTAGGCTTCGCCCAGGGCTTTGAACTGCGAGGTATAGCCATCCCAGTACGTCGAGGAGTTACGCCCCTCGAAGTACATTTCCTGAAAGCCGCGCACCATGCCCAACGAGTGGTTGTTCAGCACCACCGTCAGGATAGGCAGCCGCTCACGGGCAATGATGTCCAACTCCTGGATATTCAGCTGGGCCCCGCCGTCACCGGTAATCACCACAACTGGCTTGTGCCCGGCGATGCAGGCACCCACGGCCGCCGGAATGGCAAAGCCCATCGTGCCCAGACCGCCGGAGTGATGCATGGCTTGTTCGGAGTTCAGGCGCAACGTGTGCGCGGCCCACATCTGGTTATTGCCTACATCGGCCACGTAATCGAGCGCGCGGCCTTCGGTCAATTCGTTGAGGGCACCGAACAGAGCGAAAGGGCTGAAACCCAAGTCGGTGTACTCGTCCTTGAACGATTGCTCAAATACCTGCGCCAAACTTGCATGCCAGGACGGCGGCGCGGACGGCAGCATCGGAGCGCGAGCAATGAAGGAGGCGAACACCCCTTCAAGGTCGGCGTGGATCGACTGCTGCGCCTTTACCCTGTTATCCAGCTGAGCGGCGTCCAGGTCGAACTGCACTATGTGCGCGTTTTGGGCGAAGGTTTCGGGCTTGGCGCCGGTTTGGCGTACGTCCATGCGGCTGCCGAGAACAATCAGCAGGTCGCAATGCTGCACGGCGTAGTTGGCCGCCCTCGTCCCGTAAGCACCCAGCATCCCAATGTAGTGCTCGCTGGCGGGCACCTTCTCGGCGCCCTTCAGGCTCGCAACGTGAGGGATGCCCAGCCTGCGGACCTCGCTCAACCATTGGCCGAACCTGGGCGTGTTCACAGCGCCGCCACCGATCAGGAACAGCGGCCTCTGAGCTTTCTCCAACAATGCCCAGACGTCTTCATGAGAGGCTTTCTGCGCAGGCGCTCGGTCCGACTCGCGGTCCCAGGCGCTCAGCAATTCATCAAGCACGGCGTCGTCGACTTCGGCCCGCTGGACGTCCATGGGAATGTCCAGAAGCACGGGCCCTGGTCGGCCTTCGCGGGCGATGGTGATCGCTTTGAGCAGGCAAGGAATCAGTTCGTCAACATGGGTGACCTGGTGAGCGTACTTGGTGATGCTGCTCACCAAGGCAACGCTGTCGAGCTCCTGAAAACCCTGTTGGCGAATAGCCCGATCGCCCTTCTGCTCATGGGTGTTGACCTGGCCGGTCAGGAACAGGCACGGATGGCTGTCCAGCCAGCAGTCGGCAATTCCGGTGATCAGGTTAGTGGCGCCCGGGCCGCTTGTGCCCAGTGCCACGCCCATCACTTTGTGACTCGTCGCGCGCGCGACGGCGGATGCAGCGAAGGCGGCGCCTTGCTCATGGTGCATGGAAACCAACTTGGTCTTGCCGAGCAAGTTGATACTGTCCACCAAGTGGGCAATCATTCCACCGATGAGCTCGAAACCGTAGAGGACTTGAGTGTCCGCCAGAACCTTGGCTACTGCATCCGATGCTTTCATAAGTTAGAAACCGATCCCGAAGAATTCTTCCAGTTTTTCACCAACGTAGTCGAACTGCTCCTGACCCAGCGACGGTTGCACGCCCAGCCAGAAGGTCTGGTTCATGGTGCGGTCGGTATTGGTCAGTTCGCCCACGACGCGGTGCTCAACGCCATGGAAGTACGGCTGACGGGTCAAGTTGCCTGCGAACAGCAAACGAGTGCCGATCTTGTTCTGATCGAGGAACTTCAACAGGTCCACACGCTTGACGCCGGCAGTCTCTTTGAGAGTGACCGGGAAGCCGAACCAGGAAGGATCGCTGTTAGGCGTAGGCTCGGCGATTTCCAGGAAGTCGCTCAGGCTGGACAAACGCTCTTTCAACAGCCGGAAGTTGCGCTTGCGGGTCGCGATGAACTCCGGGGCGCGGTCGAGCTGGGCCAGGCCGCAGGCAGCTTGCATATCGGTGATCTTCAGGTTGTAGCCCAAGTGCGCATACACGTACTTGTGATCGTAACCTTGTGGCAGGCTGCCGAACTGCTGCCCGAAACGGTTGCCGCACGTGTCGTCGCAGCCTGGAGCGCAGTAGCAATCGCGGCCCCAGTCACGGAACGATTCAGCGATCATTCGCAGTTGGGCGTCGTTGGTGAATACCGCGCCGCCTTCACCCATGGTGATGTGGTGAGCCGGGTAGAAGCTGAGCGTGCCGATGTCGCCAAAGGTGCCGACCATCTTGCCGTCGTAAGTCGCGCCCAGAGCATCGCAGCAGTCTTCGACCAGCCACAGGTTGTACTTTTCGCAAAGCGCTTTCACCTTGCCCAGATTGAACGGGTTGCCCAAGGTGTGAGCGAGCATGATGGCCTTGGTCTTGGGCGTGATGGCCGCTTCGATCAAGTCTGCATTGATGTTGTGGGTGTTCATTTCCACGTCGACGAACACAGGGATCGCGCCGAACTGAACAATCGGGTTGACGGTGGTCGGGAAACCCGCCGCAACGCCGATGACTTCGTCGCCCTTCTTGATTGCACGATCACCCAGTTTCGGTGAAGTGAGGGTGCTGAACGCAACCAGGTTGGCCGAAGAACCTGAGTTCACGGTCAGCAGGTGGTTCACGCCCAGGAACGCAGCGAGTTTCTTCTCGAATTCAGCATTGAAGCGACCAGTGGTCAGCCAGCCGTCCAGCGAAGCCTCAACCATCAGTTGCAGTTCACGCGCGCCGATTACCTTGCCCGACGGAGGGATGACGGTTTCGCCCCCGACAAAAGGTTTGGCCGCCAAGGCAGTCTGGGCGTAGCGCTCAACGAGCTGGCTGATTTCCTGACGGAGCATATCGGGGGTCATAGTATTTCCTGCTCAAGCTAATTATCGGTTAGGCGCCAGTGGCATGGCTGCCATGTAGCTATTGATTTCTTCTACGCAACGGACATGCATGTCGGCACTCTCCATCCAGGCTCTGTGCCAGTTGACGATGCGAGTCAGCGTTGTCTCCAGGCCCCAGGTTGGTTCCCACTTCAGGTGAGCGCGGGCCTTGGATATGTCCAGCTTCAAATAGCGTGCTTCATGCGGCTGCGGGTCGCTGTCAAGCTGCCAGCTAGCGCCAGCTCCCCACGCCTGCACCATGTGATCGAGTATCCATTCGACAGGTTGGGCGTCCTCGTCGCGAGGGCCAAAGTTCCAGCCCTGAGCGAATGACTGGCCATGCTCCCATAGGTGCTGGGCCAGAACAAGGTAACCGCTGAGCGGCTCGAGTACGTGCTGCCAAGGGCGGGTGGCCTTGGGATTGCGGACTACCACAGGCTTGCCCTGTTCGACAGCGCGCAAAATGTCCGGAATCAACCGGTCGTCAGCCCAATCGCCACCGCCGATGACATTGCCGGCGCGCGCCGAGGCCAGTGCAGCGGAGTGTTCAGTGTTAAAGAACGAGTTGCGGTAAGCGCTGGTAACCAATTCCACACAGCCTTTACTGTTGCTGTACGGATCGTGGCCACCCATGGGCTCGTTCTCGCGATAGCCCCATTCCCATTCCTGGTTCTCGTAACATTTGTCGGTGGTGACATTGACGATGGCACGCAGACCGGGGCACTTTCGCGCGGCCTCCAACACATGAACAGTGCCCATGACGTTGGTCGCGTAGGTTTCGACAGGCTCGCGATACGACAGCCTGACCAGCGGTTGAGCCGCCATGTGAATCAGGATGTCCGGATTGAAGGCAACCATGCTTTCGGTAACGGCCTGCAGGTCGCGGATGTCGCCGATTTGCGACTCCATACCCTGCTCCACCTGCGCCTGCTCGAACAGTGAAGGCTTGGTCGGCGGGGCCAAGGCAAAGCCCTTCACCTGGGCGCCCATGCCCTGCAGCCACAGCGCCAGCCAGCTTCCCTTGAAGCCAGTATGGCCAGTGAGAAAAACCTTTTTGCCTTTCCAGAATTCAGCGGAGACAGAAGCTTTCATAGTCGTTCTCAGTCCCAGAATTTCCAAGGCGCGTCGCCGCTCTGCCACAACTTCTCAAGCAGGTTTTTATCGTGCAGGGTATCCATCGGCTGCCAGAAGCCCGGATGTTCGAAGGCCATCAGTTGGCCCTGCTCGGCGAGGCTCATCAACGGGCCCTGTTCCCAGACCGTACTGTCGTCTTCCAGGTAATCCAGCACTTGCGGAGAAAGCACGAAGAAGCCGCCATTGATCATGGCGCCGTCGCCTTTAGGCTTTTCCTTGAAGTTCAGGACCCGGCCTTCGGCGATGTCCAGTGCGCCAAAGCGGCCTGGCGGGAAGGTAGCGGTGAGCGTGGCAGCTTTGCCGTGGCTCTTGTGGAAAGCGACCGCAGCGCTGATGTCCATGCTTCCGACACCATCACCGTATGTGAAGCAAAAAGCCTCATCGTTGCGCACATAGTCCGCAACCCGACGCAGACGGCCACCGGTCATGGATGTCTCGCCAGTATCGACCAACGTCACATTCCAGTCTTCAGCGCGCTGGTCGTGAACTTTCATAGTGTTTTCGCGCATGTTGAACGTGATGTCCGACGTGTGCAGGAAGTAGTTGGCGAAGTATTCCTTGATCATGTAGCCCTTGTAGCCGCAGCAAATGATGAAATCATTGATGCCGTGGGAGGAGTACATTTTCATGATGTGCCACAGAATCGGCTTGCCACCGATTTCAACCATCGGCTTGGGGCGAGTACCTGTCTCTTCGCTCAAGCGCGTACCCAGTCCGCCTGCCAGAATGACTGCTTTCATAACCGCTCCCTTGTTAATTCGAACTCACGAATGCATCGGAGTAAAAGTGTTTTACAGGTAGCCCGGCGCTCGTCAGGGCCTCACGGGCAGAATGAATCATGGTTTCCGAACCACAGGCATAAACCACCGCATGAGTGAGGTCGATGCCGTCATCAAGCAGGGCCGCCTGTACGTAGCCGGTTCGCCCCTGCCAAGTGGCATCAGGTCGAGACAACACAGGAATAAATGCTGCGTTCAGTTCATCAAGCCGGGGTGCCCAGTAAAAATCGGTAACTGCCCGCCCGCCCCAATAAACGAAAATCTTTTTGCCCGTAACCAAATCAGGATTGCCCTGCAACTGCTCCAGGATGGCCTTGACCGGCGCAATACCGGTCCCAGTGGCTAGGAACACCAGCGTGCTGGCTTTTTTGTCACGCAAGCAAAAAGTACCCAGCGGACCCTCCAGACGTAAAAGATCATTAGGTTTGGCGCTACCAAACCAGTAGCGCGACATCGCGCCTTGCTCGACCTCACGAATCTGAAGCTCCAGCTTGCCATCGTCACGCGGGGCATTAGCTACTGAGTAACTGCGGCGCAGGCCACCCTCGCCAATGACATCGAGGTACTGACCTGGAAGATACTGAAGCTTGCTTGCAGGCGGCACGCGCAGAATCACTTGAACAACGTTCCCCGCCAGACGAGTAATCGTATCGATCCGGCATGGGAGAGTTTTGACCTGTATCCCGCCCAAAGCACCTATGTCTTCGGCATCAATCTCTACGTCGGTCACAGCGCGGCGGCAGCAGGTGAGAATCATGCCGGCCGCAAGCTCCTCCTCAGTCAAAGACGTTTCGCCTTTGATGACCTCTGTTTCACCGCTGAGCACGTTGGTTTTGCAAACGCCACAACGACCCGTACGACAGCTGTATTCAAGGGTGATGCCGGCTGCTTTGGCGCTATCAAGCAGTGAGGCGCCGGGCTCGGAAATGAATGCCTGCCCGTTGTGGAGCTTTACTGAAACCATGGTTTTACCGGATCTGAATACTGAAAGGCTGCAGTCATTGCTGCTTGCTGACGCCTGTGACAAGGACTTTGAGACGATGAACATAACAAAAGCTGCGTGCGGAAGATGCTTCATGACCGGGGCGCGAATCTACCCGGTACGACGCACACATAGGGTGCTTCTGAAGATGCTTCGGGGGACGGAGTTTACACTCTGATGCCCTGTTAAGTGCAGGATTTTGCGACGCATCAGGGGGAAGGATTTTCCTCCCAGACGTGCCGCGTAGGGTATGCAGCATGCTGCCCTAATCCAGGCGACCCTCTAACGCCTCCGACTAGAGAAGGATCGTTAAGCGGAATAGTCCAATCCTCTGCTCAACTATGGGACGCATATTTCACCCTCCCCACTCGAGCCCATCGCTGGTTCAGTGTATATTTCCCGGCAAATATTTCGCGCATGCCAGCGACGACTGTGACGCTGTCTGTTTCTGCCACCTATACGTCTATATGAACGGAGTTTGATCCCCGCATGAAAGCAATTGTTACCGGCATCACTGGTCAAGACGGCGCCTACCTGGCTGAACTGCTGCTTGGCAAGGGCTACACCGTCTACGGCACCTATCGTCGTACCAGTTCTGTCAATTTCTGGCGGATCGAAGAACTGGGCATCCAGAACAATCCAAACCTGCACCTGGTCGAGTACGACCTGACCGACCTGTCGGCCAGCATCCGCCTGCTGCAGACCACCGAAGCCACCGAGGTGTACAACCTCGCCGCGCAGAGCTTCGTAGGCGTTTCCTTTGAACAGCCGATCACCACCGCCGAAATCACCGGCCTGGGCGCTGTGAATCTGCTGGAAGCCATCCGTATCGTTAACCCGAAAGTCCGCTTCTACCAAGCGTCGACTTCCGAGATGTTCGGTAAGGTTCAGG
Source organism: Pseudomonas sp. GW821-FHT07F05 (assembly GCF_059418765.1). NCBI lineage: Bacteria > Pseudomonadati > Pseudomonadota > Gammaproteobacteria > Pseudomonadales > Pseudomonadaceae > Pseudomonas > Pseudomonas sp. GW821-FHT07F05. Next base: position 19,439 of record NZ_JBWKQL010000015.1, on the reverse strand, counting down.
CCATTCCTCAGGTTGAAGACACTCCGTTCTACCCGCGCAGCCCTTACGGCGTTGCCAAGCTGTACGCTCACTGGATGACCATCAACTACCGCGAGTCGTACGGTATTTTTGCGACCAGCGGTATTCTGTTCAACCACGAGTCGCCACTGCGCGGCCGTGAGTTCGTGACACGCAAAATCACTGACACCGTTGCCAAGATCAAGCTGGGTCTGCAGGACTCGCTGGTACTGGGCAACATGGACGCCAAGCGCGACTGGGGCTTCGCCAAAGAGTACGTCGAAGGTATGTGGCGCATGCTGCAGGCTGATCAGCCGGACACCTTCGTTCTGGCCACCAACCGCACTGAAACCGTTCGTGACTTCGTCGCCATGGCATTCAAGGCTGTCGACATCACCATCAACTGGAGTGGCGAAGCGGAAGAAGAAATCGGTACCTGCGCTGCCACTGGCAAGGTCCTGGTCTCGGTCAATCCGAAGTTCTACCGCCCGACCGAAGTTGAGCTGTTGATCGGCAACCCGGCCAAAGCCAAGGAAGTCCTGGGCTGGGAGCCTAAGACCAACCTGGAAGAGCTGTGCCGCATGATGGTCGAAGCGGACCTGCGTCGTAACGAAAAAGGGTTCTCGTTCTGATGAGTATCGCCGGCAAGCGAGCGCTGATAACGGGTATTCATGGATTTACGGGGCGCTACATGGCGGCCGAGCTCACAGCCCAGGGCTGCGAGGTTGTTGGCCTGGGCAGCAATCCGTCCGATGAAGCCAATTATTATCAGGCCGATCTCACCGATCTGGTGGGTCTGAGCAAGCTGCTGGCGGACCTTCAGCCGGACATCGTCGTTCATCTCGCGGCATTGGCCTTTGTCGGACATGGCGCGGCGGATGCGTTTTATCAGGTCAACCTGATTGGTACGCGCAACCTGCTCGAAGCCATCGCCAACTGCGGCAAGGCGCCGGAAAGCGTTTTGATCGCGAGCAGTGCCAACGTGTATGGCAATGCGTCGGAAGGGTTGCTCGATGAGAGCACCAGGCCAGCGCCGGCTAACGATTACGCCGTGAGCAAGCTGGCCATGGAATACATGGCCAGCTTGTGGTTCGGGCGGTTGCCGATCATCATCGCGCGCCCGTTCAACTACACCGGCGTCGGCCAGGCGGATAACTTCCTGCTGCCGAAGATCGTCAAACACTTCCGCGAGAAGGCCGGGAAGATCGAGCTGGGCAACCTGGATGTCTGGCGCGATTTCAGCGACGTCCGTTCGCTGGTTGCCGCTTACCGCGGGCTGCTGGAAGCCAAACCGTTCGGTCAGTACGTGAACGTCAGTTCGGGCAAGACTCACTCGCTGCGTGAAGTGATCGACATGTGCCGCGCCATCACCGGCCACGACCTCACCGTCGAAGTGAATCCTGCTTTCGTGCGAGCCAACGAGGTCAAGACCTTGTGTGGCGACAACAGCAAGCTGAAGTCGCTGGTCCCTGGCTGGCAAACTCCGGAGCTGAGCGAAACGCTTGGCTGGATGCTGGCAGACGCGTAACGCCGCAGTACTCGACCCGAAGCGCTGTGAGGCGCTTCGGGTTTTCCTATATCTTCCGCTCCACACATCCCCGCTCTGCCCGCAACGCACCTATCGCGAGAACAGCGGACGTTATCGTTTCGTCAGAGAATCCTGATGATCAAAGTTTTGCACTTCTTCAAAACCTACTTCCCGGAAAGCAAGGGCGGTGGCGTCGAGCAAGTCATCTTTCAGCTGGCACAGGGTTGCAAGGCCCACGGGATCGAGTCCGAAGTGCTGTCGCTGAGCACACAAGGCGCGGCGCGTAACGAGACGGTCGGCAATCACATCGCACACCGCTCAAAGCAGGATCTGTACGTCGCGTCGACGGGCTTTTCTTTGTCAGGCCTTCGGGACTTTAAAGAGCTCGCGCGCGAAGCTGACATCGTGCATTACCACTTCCCGTGGCCGTACATGGACATCGCGCACTTTGCCGCTCACATCAAAAAACCGACGGTGGTGAGCTACCACTCGGACATCATCAAACAGAAGACGCTGCTCAAACTGTATGCGCCGCTGATGAACCGTTTTCTGGGGAGCGTTGATCGGATCGTCGTATCGTCGCCGAACTATGCCGCCAGCAGTGAAGTGCTGACCCGGTTCAAGGATAAGGTTGAGATCATTCCTTTTGGGCTGGATCGAGCCACCTACCCTGCTCCGTCTCAGACGAAACTCGATCACTGGAAGCAGCAACTGGGCGAGCGCTTCTTTCTGTTCGTCGGTGCGCTGCGTTACTACAAGGGCCTGGATTTCCTGCTTGAAGCGGCGCACAAAAACCGCCTGCCGGTGGTGATCATGGGCGGCGGGCATCAAGAGCTGGAGCTCAAGGCGAAAGCCAAGGCGCTCGGGCTAAGCAACGTCGTGTTTGTGGGCAGCCTGCCGGACGAGGACAAGAACGCGCTGCTGATGCTGTGTGAGGCATTTGTCTTCCCGTCGCACCAGCGCTCGGAATCCTTCGGTATTTCGCTGCTGGAAGCGGCGATGTATGGCAAGCCAATGATCTCGTGCGAGATGGGCACTGGCACCACCTTCATCAACATCGCGGACGAGACGGGGCTGGTCGTCCCGCCACGGGACCCGGATGCGCTGGCGGGCGCGATGAATACGCTGTGGAATGACCGAGAGCGGGCGAAGCAGATGGGGTTGAAGGCGGCGCAGCGATTTGAGTCGATGTTTACGTCGGAGAAGATGGTGCAGCGGTATGCGGATCTTTATCAGGATGTGCTGCGCGGGCATTAGGCCCTTTTGGGTGTGTCGTTGGGACGTGGATTGGCGGGCCATCTTTCGCGAGCAAGCTCGCTCTTACAAATTGATTGCGTCGACCGGGCACTATGGACTGAACGCAGAACCTGTGGGAGCGAGCTTGCTCGCGAATAGGCCCGTCCATCCGGTGGATTTTCTGCGCCGGACAAACAGCTTCGCGAGCAAGCTCGCTCCCACAATAAACTCGCTGGTCCGGGCAATGGAATCGGCCGGACCGTACTGCAGTTCTTCCTCTTACGGCTTGCGCTTGCGCGGCCCAGTGTTAAACACCGGCACTTTGCGCACTGGCTTGATGGACGGCACTTCTGCCGCCGCTTCACCGCTATCAACCCATTTGCCCAGATTGCGTTTGCCGCCTCCGCCGCCGGTTTTGGGTTTCTTTGGCTTTTTCGGTTTTTTCAGAATCTGCCCGGTTGCGTCGGTAGCCGGCACGCGGTGCTCTGGAATGAAGTCGGGTTCTTCGCGCCGCTGCAGGGTCTGGCGGGTGAGCATTTCGATGGCGCTGAGCAGGTCGACTTCGTCGGCGCACACCAGGGAGATCGCTTCACCGGTTTGCCCCGCACGCCCGGTGCGTCCAATGCGGTGGATGTAGTCTTCAGCAACGATCGGCAGGTCAAGGTTGACCACGGTCGGCAGGTCGTCGATGTCCAGGCCGCGAGCCGCAACGTCGGTCGCGACAAGGATCTGCACGTCACCGCTCTTGAACCGATCCAGCGCGCGCTGGCGAGTGGCCTGGGGTTTGTCGCCGTGAATGCCGTCGGCGTTGAGGCTCAGGCCTTGCAGGCGCTCCACCAATTGGTCGACGCCGACGCGGGTTTTGGCGAAGACCAGCACCTGACCCCAGCGATGCTTCTTGAGCAAGTGAATGAACAGCTCGCTCTTGCGCTTCTTGTCGACGGTGACGATCCACTGCTTGACCGACGAGGCCGCGACGTTGCGCGGGCTGACTTCGATGGTCAGCGGGTTGTCGAGCATCTGCCCGGCCAGCGCGCGGATCGCATCGGAGAAGGTCGCGGAGAACAGCAGCGTCTGGCGGCGCTTCGGGAGCGCGGCGTAGATGTCGCGCAGCTCTTCGGAAAAGCCTAGATCAAGCATGCGATCGGCTTCATCAAGGATCAGGGTCTGCAACTGGGAGAACTTCACGGCATTCTGACGATACAGGTCGAGCAGGCGGCCCGGCGTGGCGACCAGCACGTCTACGCCTCGGCGCAGTTTCATCATCTGCGGGTTGATGCTCACGCCGCCGTAAGCCGCGTAAGTGGTCAGCGGCAGGTGCTCGGCGTATTGCGCGACGGCTTCGTGAACCTGCTCGGCCAGCTCTCGGGTCGGCACCAGCACCAGCGCGCGCACGGAGTTGGCGGCCACTTTCGGGCCTTCCATGGTCAGGCGTTGCAGCAGTGGCAGCGCGAAGCCTGCGGTCTTGCCGGTGCCGGTCTGGGCGGCGGCCATGAGGTCGCGGCCTTCGAGCACGGGCGGAATCGCCTGGGCCTGAACGGGGGTGGGAGTCTGATAGCCCAGTGTTTCGAGGGCACGCAGCAGGGGTTCGATCAGGCCGAGGGAGGCGAATGTCATTTCAGTACCGTTGGAAAAAGGTCAGCGCACAAGAGTCTGTAGAAGACAATGGCGCGCAGTTTACCCTTTCTACACCGGTTTCTGCTTGCGCCACTGCGGCAGCCCGATGAGCACGACGGCGCTGATGATCACCGCCATCGCTGCACCTTCTGCCCAGCCGATGTGTTCGCCGGCAAACAACACGCCCAGCAACACCGCCACCGCCGGGTTGACGTAGCAATAGCTGGTCGCGGCGGCGGGTCGCACGTTCTTCAGCAAGTACATGTAGGAGCTGAACGCGACGATGGAGCCGAACACCACCAGATACGCCATCACCAACCAGCCGGACAGGCCCGGGGATTGGGTCATGCGTTCGCCGCTCACGAAGCTGCCGAGCAACAGCACCGCGCCGGCCACCAGCATTTCGCAGGCGCTGGCCATCGGCCCGGCGGGCAAGGGCAGGTAGCGGCTCCACACCGAGCCGAACGCCCAGGTTGCGGCTGCGAAGATCACCAGCGCCGCGCCCATGGGGCTGGCCTGCAGGTTCGAGCCCAGGTTAAGCAAGGAGATGCCGACAAGGCCAAGCAGGATGCCCGCCCATTCAAGCCCGGTGTTGCGATGCCCCCAGAACAGGCCGAACAACAAGGTGAACAACGGCACCACGGCCACGGCCAATGCGGCGACACCCGAAGCAACGCCTGCATGTTCCGCCAGGGTCACGCCGCCATTGCCGCAGGCGAGCAGCAGAAAGCCGATCATCCCAGCGGATTTCCACTGCTTCCAGGTCGGCATCGGCGCGCCTCGATAGCGCATGAAGGCAAACAGGATGGAGCCGGCGATGGTAAAGCGGACCCCGGCCATCATCAGCGGAGGCCAGGTTTCGATACCGATGCGGATGGCGAGATAGGTTGAGCCCCAGATCACATAAAGCGCGAAAAAGGCCCCGATGAGCAGCAGGGGGAAACGGCGGGCAGCAGGCATGAAGGGCTCTAGTACAGTCGTTTATTGTGGGACTGATTCTAGAAATGTCCGGGCCGCAGGCGTCAGTTACAAATGTGGTTTATTCGACCCGTACAATTTTCTGGCAGGTGTTTGCCGCCTCTGACGCGGCAGCGGCGAGATGATCTGGAAAAGTACGCAAAGCTCTCCAAAACAGCCTTCCCAACCAGAACGCTTCCTCCAGCCTAGTCCAGCTGTATTTCATCGACTCCCGGAAAAACCGCCTTAAGTCGCCAGAAAGCATGCCGACAACTTCATCAGGAATGGGCATCGAGAGTCTTCGACCATGCCCTGCCGTACCTTCTCGAAGAGCCTCACCATCGTCAAGACCAAGGCGGGTCAAACGCGCGTGAAGGTCATGCCGCCAGTTTCCAAAACCGGCTCAGTGGCTTGAACTCATCACCGGTCCGTACCCGATTTTTGCGTCATTGACCTGGCCAGGCCTGCCTTGCCCCGGAGTTTCTACATGTGTTCGATGTGCGATTCACTCACCCAACTCTGGGCTGACGGAGCGACCAGCCAGGGTGTGAGCCAACAGACGGCCACCAGCCAAGCGACGCTTGAGCACCTGACGCTGGACCAGCAAGCCAACTACCTGACTGATGGCTATTGGCACGACGCCTATGGCGGTTCCCAGCACCACTTTGACGTGCACGCCGGAGGGTCGCTCACCGTCAACCTGGCAAGCTTGAGCGCCAACGCTCAGGCTGTTGCCAGATACGCGCTGCAAACCTGGACCAACGTCAGTGGCATCCACTTTGTGGAAACCACCGCTGCCGGGGCGATCAATTTCAGCGAAAACAAAAGCGGTGCGTACACCAGCTCCAATTACGCAGGCAGCGTCATCTCGGACAGCAGCGTCAACATCGCTTCCAATTGGGTGAATTATGGTTGGTATTATCAGCAGACCTACATTCATGAAATCGGCCACGCGTTGGGGTTGGGCCATGCGGGCAATTACAACGGCAGCGCGACCTTCCCCAACAATGCCTTCTATCAAGAGGACAGCTGGAAATATTCGATAATGTCCTACTTCAGTCAGGACCAGAATACCTATTCCAATGCCTCTTTCGGCTATGTCGCTACCCCCATGCTGGCGGACATCGTCGCCATCCAGGCACTGTACGGCACCGCCGTCACCCGCACGGGTGACGACACCTACAGTTTTAACAAGGCTTCCATAAACACCGGAACCGACTTCGTGACCGGCCTGGTGGCCACGCTCTATGATTCGGGCGGCAACGACACGATCAACGTCAGCACCTATGTCGGCGCTCAGACAGTCGATCTGAGAAGTGAAGCTTTTTCCAGCGTATACGGCGGTCTATCGAATATCGCCATCGCGCGCGGTACGGTTATCGAGAACGCCATAACGGGTGCAGGCGCGGATACGCTGATCGGCAACGCCAGTGACAACTTTCTCAACGCGAACGCGGGCAATGACCTTTTGCAAGGGGGCGATGGCAACGATCGGCTGATGGGTGGGGCGGGCTCGGACGTGCTCGATGGTGGCAACGGCTTCGACACCGCTTTGTATACCGAGGCCGGTGCTCGCTACTTTGCAACCTACGATGCCGCGCTTGTGAGCAATGCCACCCTCAGGGTTCATGATGCGCAAACGTCCGATGTGGACACGCTTTTAGGCGTCGAAAAGCTGGCTTTCAGCGACCACGATGCCGGTCTTGACGAACTGCTCATGGCTTTTCGCAGCCAGTATGGCGCCTTCAACGCCCAGAGTGATGCCACTGTTTCGTTGAGCTTTGGCAGGGATCTTCATCACATCGCGCTCACCGAGGATCAGGCTTACGTTGCCAGGCTCTACTCACTGTTCGGTCGGACGCCCGATTATCAGGGCTTGAATTACTGGCTGACGCATCAAGCGATGGGCAGCTCGGATGCAGAGATTCGCGATGGCTTTCTGAATTCCGCTGAAGGGATACAGCGCTACAGCGTGCTGGGTAGTCGGGACTTTGTCCTTGAGCTCTATCAGACCGTACTGCATCGCACAGGCGATGATTCAGGTGTGTCGTACTGGAGCACGCTGCTGCAGGAGGGTTTGAGTCGAACGGCGGTTGCTGATGGCTTCCTGAATTCGCGTGAAAGCCATGACCTCTCGGAGGGCGAGGCAGGCTACATCAGGATCGTGGATCATAACGCCTGGAACAATCTGGATATGGTGGTGAGCAAGGGCGTGGCCACCGGCACGGCTGGCGACGATCAGATCAGTGAGCAGGAAGTCAGGCTTGACGGCAATGGGGTTTCGCATCTGGCGGGCAACGCCGGTATCGACACCTTTATGTTCAACGACGCTGCATCCGCCTACACGATCAACGCGCTCGATACCGACACGCTGTCAGTCAGTCGTTCCACGGGCGCTGCGGCGACATTCGAACTGAGTGGCTTCAATCTGCTCGATTTCGCAGATCGCGAGCTGTTCGTTCTGGACTCGGCGCAGGCAAGTATTGGTCGTCTGTATTCCATTCTGGATCGTGCTCCCGATATCGAAGGCCTCAAGTTCTGGCTGTCACAGGGCGCCGCAGGCGAAACCGGTGCCCAGGTGGCGGATGGTTTTGTGCACTCTGCCGAATTTACTCAACGCCTGCCCGATGACAGCAGCAATGCGGCCTTTGTCGAGCAGCTGTACAACAATGTCCTGGGCCGAGGCGGCGACGCTAACGGCGTTGCCTATTGGGTCCAGACGCTGGAAGGCGGCACAAGCCGTGGGCAGGTCGCATTCAATATCGCCAACTCCGCGGAGTCTGCTGCCCTGACTCAAGGCGATGCCGGTTTCATTCACCTGGTAGGACATGCTGATTGGGTGTGAGCCACCTGCGCCAAAGACTGACTAGAGCCCCCGGTGCTTGCTGATCGCATCCGCAATCTTCTTCGCCGGGACTTTTTGCAGCGTGCACAGCAACTGATGGGAGACACCGGCGAGACCGTGGGTGTCGCGCAGTTGGTGGCCCAGGTGCAGCGTCAGGTTGGCGGCCATTTCGGCATCGGCCATGGCCCGGTGAGCCTTGCCGGTGTGGGGCAAGCCGGCCCAGCTGGTGAGGGTGCCGAGCTTGTGGTTCGGCGCATGGGGCAGAAGACGTCGCGCCAGCAGCATGGAGCAGGCGAAGCTTTGCACGCGACTACGCTTGATGCGCGACAGTTCGAAGTCCCAGAACTTCTGGTCGAACGAGGCGTTGTGCGCCACCAGCGGCGTCAGGCCGACGAACTCGGCAACTTCATTCATGACCCGCTCAGCGGGCGGCGCCGTGCGCAGCATGCTGTTGCTGATGCCGGTCAGGGATTCGATGAAGGACGGGATGCGCACGCCGGCGTTCATCAGGCTTTGATAGCGCTCGACGATGACGCCCTGCTCCACGATCACCACGGCGATTTCCGTGGCGCGGCAGTAGCTGCTGGGGGAAATGCCGGTGGTTTCGAAGTCGATGACGGCGATGCGTTCTTGCATGGAGGTGGCCTTAACAGTGACGATTTTTTTCGGAAAACGCGTGATGTTCAGACATCACACTGTTCTGCAGCAAACTCAATTCCTGTGGGAGCGAGCTTGCTGGCGAAGACTTACTTTCAGCCCCAGAGAAAGTGGCTGAATGTCCCGGCCTTTTCGTGAGCAAGCTCACTCCCACAGGTCCTGCAACAACCGGCGATTTTGAGTCAGCCCACCGTCATGTGGGAGCGAGCTTGCTCGCGAAGACTTACTTTCAGCCCCAGAGAAAGTGGCTGAATGTCCCGGCCTCTTCGTGAGCAAGCTCACTCCCACAGGTCCTGCAACAACCGGCGATTTTGAGTCAGCTCACCGTCATGTGGGAGCGAGCTTGCTCGCGAAGACTTACTTTCAGCCCCAGAGAAAGTGGCTGAATGCCCCGGCCTCTTCGTGAGCAAGCTCACTCCCACAGGTCTTGCGCCAACCGGGAATCCCGAGCCGAATCACCCTCCCGTGGGAGTCGAGCTTGCTCGCGAAGGCTTACTTTCAGCCCCAGAGAAAGTGGCTGAATGCCCCGGCCTCTTCTTGAGCAAGCTCACTCCCACAAGTCATTCGTCGTCAGTTGCATAGGCGACACAGACGCTGCTGCACCGAGGCGGTGGATCAGGTCTTGAGCAACAACCCGCCCTCGATCGGCACATAACGACTGGCCGCGCGGATCAACGAATTGGCGGTCAACCCCGGTACGCCGTAGGCAATCGCTTCGACGCCGTGTTTGCTGATGATGCGCTCCAGCAACAGGTCAAAATCGCCATCGCCGGACGCCAGCACGACTTCATCGACATTCGGCGCGACGTCCATGATGTCGATGGTGATGCCCACGTCCCAGTCGCCCTTGGCCGAGCCGTCGCTGCGCTGGATGTAGGGTTTGAGTTTGACGGTGAAACCGAGGTTGCGCAGGATCTGCTGGAATTGCTGCTGCTTGCTGTCGCCACGGTCGATGGCATACGCATACGCCTCGACGATCTGCCCGCGCTGGCTGATGTCAGCCCACAGGGCGGCGTAATTGAAGTGACAACCGTGAGCCTGACGCACTGTGTAATACAGGTTCTGTACGTCGGCGAAGACCGCGATTCTTCTCACCCAAAATCCTCGATGCGCTGACAAGCGACAAGGGCCCGAAAACCGGACCGGCGCTCAGTATGCCATTTTGGGAAAGGGATTGAAGGATTGGGTGTGGAGGGCCGCAGCGCGCTGTCGGGGCAGCGGGCATTCCTGGAGGATATGCCGCCGCTGCCTTTCTTTATCAGACGAAAGAATCGTCGTCGTCAAACAAGCCGCCCCCGGTGTCACTGCCGTAGTCAGTGTCGGCGAAGCCATTTGAATCACTGCCCCAGCTGTCATTGCCGGTACTGTCATTACCTGTCACGCGCTGCTGATCGTCACCCCAACCACCGCTGCCACCTTGATCATGTTCGGCAGCAGGCTGGGCCGGCTGCTCCTGGATGATCTCGACGATTTCCTGTGGTTGGCTGTTGTGATGGAACAGGCTGCTGATGCCTTCCGCCAGCATCACGCCACCGGCCACGCCCGCTGCGGTTTTCAGGGCGCCGCCCAGGAAACCACTGCCGACTGGGGCCGCCGGTGCCTGTTGCGGTTGGGCATAGTTTTGCTGTGGCTGAGCATAATTTTGCTGCGGTGCGCTGGCCGGACCGCTTTCACGCCAGCCGCCCGAGGAGGGTTGCGGGTTCGACGGACGCGAGAACGACGAAAGTGGTTGCTGAGCCTGTGGCTCGCGCGAACCGCCGCCGAAGATACTCGACAGAAATCCACCGCCGCTGCCGGACTGGGCAGGCGCGGCGGACTTTGCCCGCTCCAGCTCAGCCCGCAGCTGTTGAATCTGCTCGTCGCGCTGACGGTTCTGGGCCTCCAGCTGCTTGATCGCGACTTCCTGCACGAGGATCGACTGCGCCATGTAATAAGGCGCGGCCGGTTGGCGAGTCAGGTGCTCCTTGATCAGCGCTTCGGCCTGCGCATCACGGGGGGCCGATTCGGTTTCTGCTTGCTTGAGCTTGCCAAACAAGCCATCGATCAGGGTTTGTTCTTCGCTGTTCATGGCGACCTCGTTAGATTGCCGTAGGAATTCTGTTCTGAGCCGTTGCTCGGACATAGCCAGTAATGGGGCTGTTCAAGGGCGTTTCAATAGGATGTAAAAAAAGTTAAGAAAGCCGGCTAGTGGGTGCCGGTTGGCCGGTTCCGCGGCGCTACGTTACAGTGTCGGCCTGCTTATCCCTGTGATCCGTTCATGAATCCGCTGACCATTCTGCAAGACTCGCTGTACTTCTTCCGACGCAACTTCGGCAGCATTCTTACGTTGTGCCTGCCCTTGGTAGTGCTGGAGGCCCTGACCAAACAGCTCATCGGCTTCGGGCAGGGCAACGGCGTCGCGCCACTGTTGGTCGGGCTGCTTTTTTATCCGCTCTACACCGGTGCGCTGATCCTTTTCCTGGATGCGAAAACCCGGGGCGAAGAGCCGGTCAAATCCAGCCTGGGGGCCGTGGCGTTGCGCATGTGGCCCACGTTCGCGGTGCTGACGGCGCTGAGCACCCTGCTGATCATGGCCGGCATGTCGCTGTTCATCCTGCCGGGCGTGTGGGTGATGATCAAACTGCAGCTGTCGGAATACTTGCTGGTATTGCGCGGGATGGGGCCGCTGGAGGCGATGCGCGAAAGCTTCAGAATGACGCAGGGCCACGTGGTGCGGATTTTCGTCTGCGTGCTGTGCGTTTACATCCCGCTGTCGCTGCTCGAGGCGCTCAGTTATTACGTGCTGCCCGACCAGCAAAGCCCGATGCTGTCGATTGCGGTGGACAGTGTTTCCAGCTTCCTGCAGCTGCTTATCAGCGTGATGATGTTCCGGTTGTTCATGCTCATTGACCCGCCCGCGCGGTCGGCATAAGAAGATGGCACGTCCGACGCGGTATCTGCTTTACCTCGCGGTGTCTGCCGGGCTGTTCGTGGTACTGCTTTATGACGTGACCTGGCACCCCGCCCGACACGAGAAGGTGGCGGTATCCTGCAACGCGAAGGACGGAAAGCCACCGGTATTGGCGCCGGGTCAGACGCTCAAGGTGATGACCTGGAACATTCAATACCTGGCCGGCAAGCGTTATGTCTTCTGGTACGACCTGCCCGACGGCAGCGGCCCGGACGAGCGCCCGACCCCGGAAGACCTGGCGTACAACCTCGATGAAGTCGCACGGGTCATCCGCGATGAGCAGCCGGACATCGTCTTGCTGCAGGAAGTCGACGATGGTGCGAAGAACACCGACTACGGCAACCAACTTGCCCTGCTCCAGGCGCGCGTCGCCGACCTGTACCCCTGCAGCAGCGAGGCGTTTGACTGGAAGTCCGACTTCGTGCCGGATCGCCACATCTTCGGCAGCGTCGGCCGCAAACTGGCGACACTGAGCCGCTACCAACTGGACAGCGCCGAACGCCTGCACCTGCCCTCGCCGTCCGGCCATTTCATCAGCCGCCTGTTTCAACCTCAACCTGCGCTGCTGGTCAGCTACCTGCCGCTGAGCGATGGCCGACATCTGGCGATGACAAACACGCACCTGGGCGATCCGGAGCCGGGCGGCGACGTGCGAAAGCGGCAAATGGCGTCGGTTCGTCAGTTGCAACAAACCTTCGAACAGAACGGCACGCTGTGGATAACCGGCGGAGATTTCAATCTGCTGCCGCAGGGGCAATATCAGCGGCTTCCCGCCGAACAGCGCGCGCCGTATTCGGCAGAGAGCGAGCTGCGTGGCTTGTGGGAAAGCTTCCCGATGATCCCGAGCAATGAAGACGTGGCCGGTGAGGACCGTCGCACCTGGTACACCCGCTTCCCCAATGACCCCCGTATCAGCGGCCCGGACCGGACGCAGGATTTTCTGTTCTACAGCCCGAAGCTGAAACGGGTCGAGGCACGGGTGAGGCAGGCAGATACGTTGTTGATTTCTGATCACATGCCGGTGATTGCGCGGTTCAGAGTCCCAGCGCAGGGTGAGTGAACCCTCTGTACGGATGCACAAGAGGGTCGTTTGATCTGAACCGACCAGTGCCGGATTGCCCGGCACCGATCGCTGCCATCAGAACGTGACGCTGGCAGTCAGCCGCGCAGTTCGGAGCGCTCCCTCCTCCACCTGGAGCGTGCTGCTGCCCGTGGTGGCCGGGTAGTATTCCTTGTTGAACAGGTTGTCGATGTTCAACTGCAGACTGGTCTTGTAGTCATGGGTGGGTAAATCCCAGCGCACAAAGGCATCGGCCGTCGTGTAGCTGTCCAGCCAAAAGCTATTGGCATCGTCGCCCGGCCGCTCTCCGACGTATCGGGCACCTGCGCCGACATGCCACTTGCCGGTTTCGGCGGGCAGCCCGAGTTGATGGCTGAGGTACAGGCTCGCGGTGTGCATCGGCGCATTGGGCAAGCGGTTGCCTTCCTGCTCGGGTGATTCTGCGTTTTTCAGCACTTCCGTGTGGTCATAGGCGTAGGTGCCGATGATGTTCCAGTTACGCGCGATCTCTCCGGTTACATCCAGCTCCACCCCTCGCGAGCGGGCCTTCCCTACCGCCTCGTCAATGCTGTCGCCGTTGCTTTGCAGCACGCTGTTCACAAGGTTTTTCTTGACGATGTCATACACGGCCAGGTTCACGTTGAGCGCCTGGACCGGGCTGTATTTGACACCGACTTCGTAGCTGCGACCTTCGGTAGGCTTGAAGCTGTTACCTGCATCGTCGGCATCATTCGGCACGAAAGAACGGCTGTAGTTGGCGTAGAGCGCAACGTTCTCGGTCGGCTGATAAACAATCCCGCCAAAGGGCAGAAACTTGTCGCCGTTGGAATCCGCACCCGGTGCGTACGAGCTGCCCAGCCCCTGATCGCTGTATTGATCCCAGTGTTCCTGACGACCACCAAACACCAGAATCCAGCGATCGTTAAGGTGCCAGTTGTCCTTGAAGTACGCCGAGGTGGTGACCAGGTTATTTTCGGCGTTGCTCTGGGCGGCACTGACCGTCGAAGGCTCAGCCAGATTGCCGTAGGTGGGGTTCTGGATGTCGAGGTTGCCGGCGGTGCTACTGGCGTTGCGGTAGGTTTTACCGCGGTATTTATCCAGCGACTCGTTGTCCACCCCGACGACAATCTCATGCCGCTGGCCGAACAACTGCTGATCGCCTATAAAGTCCAGCGCGGTGTAGCGGCTCTCGTAGTCATAGTGCCCGCCGTTGGCAATACGGCGCAGGGTGTCGCCTTTCAAGGTGCTGGGCTGTGCAATCGCCAGGCTGTAACGATCCTCGGTCCATCCATAGGTCAACCGGCTGCGCCAGTCATCATTGAGCTGGTACTCGAACTTCGCGGTGGTGCTTTGGCTGATGCCGACGGTCTTGGCCCAGCGCTCATCCAGACGATCGCGGTAACTGATGTCGGCCGGGTGGCCGTTGGCGAACACCGTGCCGCGGTCAAAGGGGCTGGCGTAATCGTTGTAGGTGTAGGCCAGTGAGAAACTGGCGCGGTCGCCGACCCAGGCGATCGATGGCGCAATAAGCGTGTGCTCATCGACACCGTAATTACGCCAGTAGTCCTCGTGGGAGCGCTCGGCAACCAGCCGGTACGCCAAGTTGGTATCGCCGAGCGGCCCGGTGGTGTCCACACCAAAGGTCCCGCCGCCTTCGCTGTAGCCAGATCCGGTCAAGGTCGTGCTTTGGGTGAACTGCGGTTGTTTGCTGATCACATTGATCAGCCCGCCCGGCTCCAGCGCGCCATACATGAGCGATGCCGGGCCCTTCAACACTTCCACGTGATCAGTAGTGGCGCCGAGATTGCGGCCAATCGCCGAGCGGACCCCGTCCCGCAAAATGGAGTTGTCGTCGTTGCTGCCAAATCCGCGCTTGATCACGGCATCCTTCGTGCCGCCCAACGTATTCGTCTGGGACACACCACTGACAAAGCGCATGGCGTCGTTGAGGTCTTTGACCTGGTAGTCATCCAGGGTTTGCGCAGTGACCGTGTTGACGGTTTGGGCTTCATCCCGATTCTGAGTGGAGGTCTTGCTGGCGGTGCTCCCTTCAGAAACCGTATAGCTTCCCGAGCCGTCAGCCGCATCGCGTGTGGACTGGATGACACTGGGCGCCAACTCGGTGACCGTCTGGGCAGCCATTGCAAATCCAGGTAAGGCAGAACACAGCAGGACTGACGCATGAGTCCGGTTAAAGCGCTTGACCACGAGCTGACTCCGTAATTGAAACGAGTGCAAATGCGATTCGTTACTATTACACGGGTTGAGCTCGCATTTACCTCACATGGCGTGTGAAGTTTTTTTACATCCGCTCGTTGTCATGCCCTTGTGCTGCCGTTCACTTCCTCGGCTTCACCCGCGCGGTCGGTTCGGCGATCAGCGGATCGTCCGGCCAATAGTGCTTCGGATACCGGCCCTTCAGATCCTTCTTCACCTCGGCATAGGTGCTGCGCCAGAAGTTGGCGAGGTCTTGGGTGACTTGCACCGGGCGGCGTGCGGGGGACAGCAGGTGCAGCTTGACGATCTGCCGGCCATTGGCGATGCGCGGGGTGTCGGCCAGGCCGAAGAGCTCCTGCAGGCGCACCGCCAGAATGGGCGGGGACTCGCTGTAATCCAGGCGCACCGATGAGCCCGACGGCACGGTCAGGTGGTGCGGCGCCAGCTCGTCGAGCCGCTGGGGCAAGGGCCATGGCAGCAGGTTGCGCAGGATCGATGAGAGGTCCAGATTACCGAAGTGGCTCAGTCGGGTGACCTTGCCCAGATACGGCAACAGCCAGTGTTCCAGCGTCGCCAGCAACCCGTCGTTACTCACGTCCGGCCACTGGCTTTCGCTCAGCGTTTGCAGATCCATCTGACACAACAAACCGACGCGCGCCTGCCACTGGCGCAGCTCCGGCGTCCACGGCAGCAGCTCCAGTCCCTTGCGCCGCACCAGCGCCAGCAGGGCCTGACCTCGTGCGGAATCGTCCAGCCCGGTGAGCGGCTCGCGGCTGATGATCAGTTCACCGGCCTTGCGCTGACGTTCGGCGCGGAAGACGCCCTCGCGCTCGTCCCAGTCCAGTTGATCGAACGTCGTCACCTGTTCGGCGAGCACTGTGTTGAACAGCTCTGGATCGAACTCGGCGGCCAGATAAATACGCTCCTCGCGCTGGCCCTGGCGGCTGCCCAGGTCGGCCACCACCAGCCACGGCTGTTTCATCAGCGCGTCTGGCTCGGCGAACAGGGCAGCCCGACCGTTGGCGAGTCGATACTCCGCTCCGCCGGCACGGCGTTGTTGCGCGACGCGATCGGGATAGGCCAGCGCCAGCAGCGCGCCGAGCCAGCGCGGGTGATCTGGATCGGCGACCGGTTTCCGGACGCTGCCCCTCAGATACCCGCGATATTGCCGCGACAATTGCCGCGCTCGCTGCACGCCGCCCTGCGCGCCTTTCGCCGCGCGCTCTGCGCCGGCCAGCAACGTCAGCCGGCTGTGCAGATCGGCCCCGGCGCCGCGCAGAATGTCCCGTTCGCCCAGCAACGCTGCGACGTCGCACGCCAGCGGCCCCAAGCCCAGTTCATGACCGCGCAGTAGCAAATGGGCGATGCGCGGATGGGCGGGCACCTCTGCCATCGACTGGCCGTGAGGGGTGAGTTTCCAGCCTTCACCCGGCTTGCGCGACAGAGCGCCCAGTCGGGCGAGCAGGTCCTGCGCCTGGGCATATGCGGCGGCGGGCGGCAGATCCAGCCAAGTCAGTTGCGCCGGTTCGACGCCCCAACGCGCTAATTGCAGTGCCAGACCGGCAAGGTCGGCCTGAAGGATTTCCGCCGCGCCGTAGGCCGCCAATTGATCGTGTTGCGCCTCGGACCACAGTCGGTAACACACGCCCGGCTCAAGTCGCCCTGCCCGGCCCGCCCGCTGAGTCGCGCTGGCACGGGAGATGCGCTGGGTGTCGAGGCGCGTCATGCCGCTGCCGGGATCGAAACGCGGCACCCGCGACAGCCCCGCGTCGATGACCACCCGCACGCCATCGATGGTCAGGCTGGTCTCCGCGATATTGGTCGCCAGCACCACTTTACGTTTGCCCCTGGGCGCGGGTTCGATCGCCGCGCGCTGGGCGCTCAGGTCGAGCTCGCCATGCAGCGGGCACAACAGCACGTCGCTGCGCTCACCAATGGCATCGGCCAACTGTTGATTGACCCGACGGATCTCGGCCTGGCCCGGCAGGAATACCAGCACGCTGCCGGACTCGTTGCCCAGCGCGTCGAGCACGGTTTGCACCACCCGCGGCTCGATGAACTCCCCCGGCTGAAAAGGCCGCCCCCACTGCATCGACACCGGGAACATGCGCCCTTCGCTGCTGATGACCGGCGCGTCGTTGAGCAAGCTCGACAGACGCGCGCCTTCAAGCGTCGCCGACATCAGCAGAATCTTCAGCGGCTGCTCGTCACGAAACAGCGCACGACCGTTAAGGCTGAGGGCCAGCGCGAGATCAGCGTCGAGGCTCCGTTCATGAAATTCGTCGAAGATCAGCAGCCCTACACCTTCCAGCGAAGGGTCTTCCTGCAGCCGCCGAGTCAGAATGCCCTCGGTGACCACTTCAATGCGGGTGTTGGGACCGACCTTGCTGTCCAGACGAATCCGATAACCCACCGTCTCGCCGACGTTTTCCCCCAACTCGCTCGCCAATCGTTCGGCAGCAGCACGAGCCGCCAGACGCCGGGGCTCAAGCATCAGGATCGTCTGCCCTGCGAGCCACGACTCGTGCAAAAGCGCCAGCGGCACACGGGTGGTCTTGCCCGCGCCCGGCGGCGCTTCGAGCACGGCCTCGTCCCGATCGGCAAGGGCCTGGCGCAAGGCGGGGAGAACGGCGTCGATGGGCAGCGAATTCATGAGAGCTCCAGAAACAGGGCGACGATTATACGGCGAGCCGCTGCGGCTTTGTTCACCCTGCCAACGAACTGTCTTCCCCTACGGATACTCTTATTGATTAGGCATTTGCCTTGTATAGTTGCGCCTTCTTCTGAGGAGATCCCCATGCGCATTCCATCCCGTTTGATTGGCGGTGTTCTGGTCGCCACCATGCTGACGCAACTGACTGCCTGCGGCAGTATTTTCTACCCGGATCGTCGTGGTCAGATTCAGGGCAGCGGTCGAATGGACCCCGCCATCGTGATACTCGACGCCATCGGGCTGTTGTTCTACATCATCCCCGGCGTGATCGCGTTCGGCGTGGACTTCGCCACGGGCGCGATCTACCTGCCAAGCGGCAATCAGGCGCAGATCGATCCGCAGAAACTTGAACCGGCGGTGCGCGCTGACGGCACGGTCGACAACCTCAAGCTGCAAGCCATCATTCAAACCGAGCTCGGCCGCACATTGCCGCTGGACGATCCTCGCCTGATCCAGCACAAAGGCAGCGTGCAGCAGCTCGCTGCTCTGGGCCTTGTCCCGTCCGCTTGAGATTCATGATCTAAAGGAAGCGCCATGAGCACCAGCCCCGAACACGCCCGCTTATTGCGTCTGGCAACCCGCGCCTCACTTGCGGTCGCGAGCATTCTGATTGTTGCCAAAGCCGTCGCGTGGTGGCTCAGTGGCTCGGTGAGTCTGCTGGCCGGCCTGACGGACTCGATGCTCGATGGCGCCGCATCGTTCCTTAATCTTCTGGCCGTGCATTACGCGCTGCGCCCGGCCGATGACGATCATCGCTATGGCCACGGCAAGGCAGAAGCGCTGTCGGGCATGGCCCAGGCGCTTTTTATCGCGGTGAGTGCGTTCTTGATCGGTTTTCAGGCGGTTGACCGCATCCAGCACCCGCAACCCCTCGGCGCCCCCGGGTTAGGTTTGCTGGTGATGGTGTTGTCGATCGGCCTGACGATCGCGTTGCTGATGTTGCAGCACCGTGTGGTGAAGGCCACGGGTTCGGCGGCGATTCGTGCGGACTCCCTGCATTACCGCTCTGATCTGCTGCTTAACTTCAGCATCATGCTGGCGCTGGGTCTGGCTTATTTCGGCTATTCCCAACTGGACGCTTATTTTGGTCTGGCGATCGCGTTCTACATTTTGTGGAGCGCGATTTCCATTGCACGGGAAACGGTGTCGGTGCTGATGGACGCTGAACTGCCTGTGGATGTCAGCGCCAAAATGCTCGAACTGGCAGAAGGCGTGCCCGGCGTACTGGGCGCCCAC
Source organism: Pseudomonas sp. GW821-FHT07F05 (assembly GCF_059418765.1). Classification (NCBI taxonomy): domain Bacteria; kingdom Pseudomonadati; phylum Pseudomonadota; class Gammaproteobacteria; order Pseudomonadales; family Pseudomonadaceae; genus Pseudomonas; species Pseudomonas sp. GW821-FHT07F05. The sequence goes on along the minus strand of NZ_JBWKQL010000015.1, from coordinate 426 downwards.
GACCTGCGCACGCGGATTTCTGGCAATCACTGGTTTGTGCAGTTGCACCTGGAACTGCCGGGCACGCTGACGCTGTCGGTGGCGCATGATTTATGCGAGCGGGTGGAAACGGCAATTCAGGATGAATTCCCCAAGGCCGAAGTGCTGGTGCACGCGGATCCGCAGGAAGTGGTGGGTCGTGGGGATGGACCGGTTTTGAATTGAAGGCGTCGGGTGTCACACCGCAAATCTGATGTCGCCCAAACCGGCCTCTTCCCGGCTAAAGCCGGTCCTACTATCGGCGTGCGCTTAGTGGGACTGGCTTTAGCCGGGAAGGCGTCGGGTGTCACGCCGCAAATCTGGTGGTGCTCAAACCGGCCTCTTCCCGGCTAAAGCCGGTCCTACTATCGGCGTGCGCTTAGTGGGACTGGCTTTAGCCGGGAAGGC
>NZ_JBWKQL010000014.1:0-155883 GCF_059418765.1 Pseudomonas sp. GW821-FHT07F05 | reverse complement strand
ATGGTAGTGTGGGGTTTCCCCATGTGAGAGTAGGTCATCGTCAAGATTAAATTCCGAAACCCCATTTGCGAAAGCAGATGGGGTTTTGTTTTAAGTGAAGGTCATACATTTTCGCTGGAACGTTACATCAGTAACGGATCGGCTACAGAATTTCTTGACGACCATAGAGTGCTGGAACCACCTGATCCCATCCCGAACTCAGCAGTGAAACGGTGCATCGCCGATGGTAGTGTGGGGTTTCCCCATGTGAGAGTAGGTCATCGTCAAGATTGAATTCCGAAACCCCAGTCTGCTTACGCAGACTGGGGTTTTGTCGTTTAAACCGCCGGCACTGAAACGCAGCAGGCCTAGGCTATGAGCGCATCACAGCTCCGGGCACATTCTTCATCGCACCATCAGCAAAGTCCTGTAAAAACTTTCTGAATCCCTCAGCGCTTATCGGGTTGGCATCTGTAGGCTCGGCAACGATGGTCCAAGTAGCGACGCAGCTTGCACGGCCTTTGGGGGCGACCGTCATCGCGGCCCAGAGCCTGCTAACACCTAGATTGTTGTAGATGGTCGTCCATGTCATAAACATCTCGTCGTCGTCACGAGAGTTGAGTTGCTCGACAACCCGCAGACCACCCTCCTTGAATTTCTTGTAACGTATCGACCCCGGACCTTCGCCAACCACTTCGATGCTTTCCAGTTGCGGTATGAAATGGGTGAAACCACCGAAATCGCCTACGATCTTCCAGACCTCACGCGCAGGTGCGTTGATCGAGATTGCAGAAACCACAGGTTCTCCTCCAGGATTGGTAATCAGCGTATCGGGCGAAAGGGAGCCAAGGGTGTTGAGCGGCTGAATAGCGTTCATGTTGTTCTCCATAACTTAAGGGGGAGTTGCGTTGGGGTGTATCAGATGAAGGCAATCTCTTTCAGGTACTCGCAGCCTTTGCGCAGCAGTGCCGGGGTTTTCGAGGGGTAGCTTTCGCCCATCCGTTGAACACCCGCATGGGCGTTCTGGTAGGCGATCATTGATATGTCTCCGATGTCTTCCTCAAACCCATCGAGGTAAAAGCCGAGCACGCCGAATAAAGCGTTGTCGCTGTCCACGCGGTTCAATTGGGTTTGCCACTCACTGACGCTGACCATCTCGAAATCACTGCCCGCTTCACGGAACGCGCTGACGTAATTGCTCCAGCTCAACGGCTCCGGGTTGTGGAGGTTGAAGACTGCGTGTGCCGGCTGGTAACGACTGGCGTGAAAGCCAATGAATCGGGCGAGGAAATCGACAGGCATCAAGTCGAAGGTCATGGAGAAATCCGGGACCTGGCCCAGTTGCATCGACCCCTTGAGCATCAGCATCAGGCGATTCTTGTGCGGCTGGCAGACACCGGTCGTGCTGTTGAAGGCGATATTGCCGGGCCGGTAGATGTTCACCCACGCGCCTCGCTCACGGGCTTGCTGCAGGATCCGCTCGGCGACCCACTTGGAGAGGTTGTAGCCGTTCTTGATGTAGATTGGCGGAGTCTCGGCAGCAGGCGCTTCGAGGACGCGACCGTCAGTCCCGACGGCGCTTGAAGCAGAGAGCGTAGATACGAAGTTGAGCACCTTCTTGCTGCGCCCTTCACACAGCTTCAGGCATTCGAAAATCGGCTCGACGTTATCCTTGGCCAGCGTCTCGTAGTCCTGAACGTGGTTGACGTTGGCAGCGTTGTGCACCAGCGCGCCAAACTCGCGATCAAGCCGCTCATATACCTGGTTACTCAGCCCGAGCTGTGGCCGCGTGACGTCGGCGGCATAAACCCGTACGCGCGCCAGATCCAGATGCTCGAGACGGTTTTCGCGCAGTGCCTGGATAAAGCGGTCTTGGGCCGTCATCCCTGCGCTTTCACGTACCAGACACGCAACCTCGGTTGCGCCCCATGCCAACAGCGCTTCGACGATGTGAACACCGAGAAAACCATTGGCGCCGGTGACGATGACTTTGTGTACGTCGCCCATGCGCTCCACAGGCAGTACCGGCAGCTCGAAGGGCGCCGAAGCATCCCGGAAGGCTTGCGGGCTGACGGTCCATGAGGTGGTGCCGTCGCTGTCGAGCAGCGACGCCAGATTGGTCAGCGTTGGCGCCTCAATGAAGCGGTTGATCGGAATGCTGCGGCCGAACCGTTCGCGAATCCCCAGCAGCATTTGCGACAGCAGGATCGAATGGCCACCCAGATTGAAGAAGCTCTCGTCAGTTGATATTTCGTCAGGCGGAAGCTCAAGCAGATCGGCCCAAAACGTAAGAAGAAGCCTCTCGTTTTCGGTGTCGGGCAAACGGCGTGGGGCTTGCTCCAGCAGGTTCACTGGCAGCTGCAACAGCGCCTTGCGATCGACCTTGCCGTTGCTGGCAAACGGCATGCTCGCCAACTCCGTGTAGGCGGTCGGCCGCATATAGTCGGGCAACAACCCTGCGACATGGTCCTTGAGCAAATGCCGGGCGGCGTCCGGCTCCACGCCGTGCGGTTGCGCGAGAAAAGCCAGGATGCGTCGCTGGTCGTCAATCACCACCGCGACTTGTCGGTACAGCTGGCTGTCGCGCAGGCAGTGCTCGATCTCCTCGGGCTCTACCCTGAATCCACGGATCTTCACCTGGTTGTCACGTCGCCCGGACAACTCGATGCCCGCGCTCGTCCATTTGCCGATGTCCCCGGTGCGATAGGCGCCCACGCTTTGGCCATCACCCAGCGCGACATTCACGTAGCGCTCATCGGTAAGTCCAGGATTGTTGATGTAACCCAGGCACACGCCTGGGCCGACGATGTAGAGCTCGCCGGGTGTCTGGTCCGCGACGGGCTGCATATCCTCGTCGAGAATCAGGACTTGGCTGTTGGCGATCGGGCGACCCAGGTTGCGGTTGCTGCCGCCGGGTTGGAACCGGCCGGCGGTGATCAACACCGTGGCCTCAGTCGGGCCGTACAGGTTGTGGAAGTGACATTGCGCTGCCAGGCGCTCAATCACGTAGGGCTCGCAGACATCACCGCCGGTGCACAAGTGCTTGAGCTTCAGCGGTCGGTCAATCGGCAGGATGCTCAACAACGCTGGAGGCAGAAACGCGTGGCTGAGATTCTGATCCAGCAGCTCGAACAGTTGCAGCGGATCACGCCGCTGATCGTCATCCGCTACGATCAGTTCGGCGCCGCTGAGCAGGGTGGGGAATATGTCGATGACCGACGAATCGAAGCTCAGCGTCGAGAACTGCAGCACCCGGCTGTGTTCGGACAGCTCGACATAGTGGGCGTACCAGGCCGTGAAGTGGCTCAGGTTGCGCTGGCTGAGCATCACGCCTTTTGGGTGTCCGGTCGTGCCCGAGGTGTAGAGCGCCATGCACGGCGCGTCGGTCTCCGGGCGATAGCGCATCAGCGACTGCGCCGTCGGCACGATCTCGATGTGGCTGATATCCAGCCCCGGCACAGCAACCCCCGCCAGCGAGTGAGTCCCATCGTGCAACAGTAAACAGGCATGCGCGTTTTCGAGGATGTACTGTTGACGCTGGAGAGGCTGGCTGGGATCCAGCGGCAGATAGACCGCTCCGTTGCCCAGAATGGCAAGTATCCCGGCGAACAGCGCCGCAGATTTCGGCATACAAATACCAATCACCACCGGTTCAACTGAAGCGCGCGGTAGCATGGCCTGAATCTGCGCCTGGATCGCGACGCCGTGTGCGCGGAGTTGGTCGTAGCTGATGCGCTCGCCGTCGATACTCAGCGCAGTGCGCCCGGCGAATTCGCCAAAGCTCCGATCCAGGCGTGCGACCAGCGTCTCCTCGGCAACACGCAGCAACTCTGGCGCCGCAGTGAAGTTGAAGCAGTGCTCGAAGGCCAGTCGGTCCAGTCGTAGCAGGCTGTCCTGGCGCTCACTTTGCGGCGGATCGATGCGCTCAGCGCGGGCGAAATACTCGGTATCACGCGAGAACCGGCTGATCAGCAGCGCTACGTTGTCGACCAGCGTTGCGACCGCCGCGTCCCGCAACTCGCGTCCGTTGCCGGAAAGCGTGGCAGCCACGGCATGGCGTGCGATCAAGCGCTGCGCCGTAGCTGTCCCGAGCCAGCACACTATTTCCAGTTCAGGCAGTGCCCGCTCGCTCCCCGGTGTAAGTCCTACCCGGAGACCAAGATGCACGGCTGCCTTGAACGCGCCCCATTCTGCATGGGGCAGTTCCAGCGTGCCGTCCTCAATGATGATCGACGCGTCCTTCAGCGCTGTCAGCTCCGGCGGGGTCACATCGCGCAGGAGGTGAATCGAATGCCCATGAGCGTCCAGTTCTGCACTTAGCTCACTCATCGCCCGGCTGTGACCGATGAGCACAATCTCCAGGCGCTTCATTGCAAGCCTCCGGCCGGCAGATAGTCGGCAAGGGCGTGCTGGACGCAGAGGGAGTCGAGCATCGAGCTTGAGGTGAAGAAGCGCATGATGTTGCCCACCAGCGGATGGTGGCGATTGATCGGGAAGCACATCGCCCGTGTTTCTTGCCTCAGCGCCTGTTTGATCGGCTCGGTGACCGGCAGGCTGTCGATCAGAACGAAGTCAAAAGACTTCTGGATGTCATTGGTCAAATACTGAGCAATGAACACGGGTAGGATCTGCGCGATTACTTCCTTGTCCTGTTGGGGCGCTGCGTGCCAGTAGATCCTGACCAGCCGCGACCAGAAGCCGGAGTGCCGTCCTTCATCAAGAAGGTGGTCGGCCATGAGGCCTTTGACGGACTGCTTCACCGTGTCGTCCTTGGCGAACGCGGCTACGTCGTTCGTCACGGTGTTCTCGGCAATCGCTACGCAGATAAGCTCGACCGCGCTGCGCAAGTGGTCTGGCGCCAATGCCAGTGCAGCGGGGATGGCTCTGCTGAGTTCGATTTCCTCCGGCAAAGGGATCGGCTGGATGCCGGTCAATGCGATGGTTTGCTGCATGAAGTCCATTGCCACCAGCGCGTGGTAATCCTCGTCGACGACCACGGTCATGGCGTCGTAGCGGCAAGCGAAGGGAAAGCGAATGGCGAAGTTGTCTTTGGCGATGCTTCGCGCGGTCTTGTCGACGATCTCGGTCTCGAAAATCACGACGTCGTTGATGAACTTGTACAGGCTCTGTACCAGCGCCAGATCGCGCAGATGAGCGCATTCGCGAGTGAACGTCTCGCTTAGCACCAGTGGCTGGCGGCTGAGCGGGTAGATCAGTTTGTCATCGTTTTCGACGATGCGGCGCGGGCGTGTCCGAATCGTCGCACGGCCTTCCCAGGCATCAACGAATGACAAGTAGTCTTCGGCTTTCATGATGGCGTCCTTGTGTGGGTATCGAGTCGGTGGCGGAGGAGGGAAGGGCTCATGCGCTGACTTCCCGCGCCGTTTCACGCAGGGTCAGTTGCACGGCGTCCCACAGCGCGATGCGGCTGTCGACTGCGGCGACGGCGGCGGCATAGACCTCGTGCTGGTGCTGTTCATTGCCCGCGACTAGTCTGGTCAGCAACGATTCCGCAGCCGGGCCGTGGTCTTCGGAGTCCACCTCAATGTGGCGTTCCAGGTAGTAGCGAAAGGTCGGTGCCTTGTCGGCAGTGATGCCCCAGTCGTCAAGAATCCGCTGGAACATCTGTGGGATAACGCTTTCGCGACCGTGCAGGAACGCGGCAGCCACGCAATGCGCCGGCGCATTCAGCGCGATGTTGAGGGTGTCCCGGACGAAGTGTGTGGCCGCTCGGCCTGCGCCGACGCTATCGAGCGCGGTTTTGTAGTGAATGCCTTCGCGCAACAGTTCGACGAAACGCTCGATGCGCGCTGTGCTTGCGCCGATCTCGCGCATGGCATCCAGGTAGAGCTCGAAGTGGCTGTAATGATCGTGGCGTCCGGGGCGATCATCCGACTCCTCACCCAACACGATTTCGTTGATGAGCCGTGCTGCCTTCGGGTCTCGCGGCGGCAACCAGGGGAGTCGGGTGCAGGTCAGTTCCTGCTGCAGCCGTTTGGTCAGTGACATAAAGTCCCAGACCGCGAACACATGCACCTCCATGAACCGCTGCAGAGCGTGCAGTGAATCAATTTCGGAAAAAATAGGGTGCGCGCCGAGTACTGATTTCTTTGCGATAAGTTGCTGTTTTAACAGATCCATTTTTACGTCCTTGATGAGATTGAGTGCGTCACACACTCTTTTAATTGCCGAAATTAGCGGTCGTGTTAAGTGCCCGTATAAGAGCGGCCGAAATGGACTCCCGTAACTATCGGGCAATAAGAGGCTGCGAACGTTACTTCGTTAATGGTCAACAATCGTGCAGGATTTAATAAGGCATGCTCACGTGGTCTATGCCCTCGCTGACCAGCGTTTGTGGACGAATGGCCCATAAGCGTTGCCGGCCAGAAAACGTTAGAACAGTTTCAAATGGTTTCGCAAATACTTTTTAATATAATTAACGGCCTATATAAATCGTGCCCGAGCGTAGGCGATAAAACTTCTTGATTAAGTTTTATTAGGGCGAACGCAACCCTTCCGGCTCATTAAAGCCAGAATTGAAATTAATGAACGAATACCTCGTTCAGCGTTGCGCTTTATCGGGCTAATACAGTTTTTTGAGATTTTTTGGTTTGGGCGACATTCGGGGTTTCACTTCAATGTCTCCGCCCAGGGCAATGCTCCTTTTGCCGCTCCATGAGAACTGCTTTCCCTGAACCGGCTGCAGACCGATTCGTCGTTCGAGTGTGCCTGAACACGGCGGTGCACCGCGTCAACGACGGCCAAGTTTTACGATAGGTGCATTAGCGACGGCCGAGTGTGGGACGGCCGGCTTTTAGTCGTAGGAGAGATCAGAAGGAGGGCGTGAGGAGTCGATGCAGAAGGAGAGGGCGGCGATGTTTCTTCAGCCGCCCAGCAAGCCGAGGTGCGTATTGATGATGTGCAGCAGGCGGTCGCGTTGCGAGCTGAGAAAGTCATGAGTGCCGCGGACTTCGATCAACTCGAACTCGCGACGCGTGAACTCCCGCCATTTCATCATGCTGGCGGCTGTAGCGACCGGATCATCGCTGCCGTACAGACCGGTCAACGGGATGTTTAGGCCCTCATCGGCGCAGTGCGACCAGATCTCCGACAGCTTTACGTCGCTGCGCACGACAGGCTCCAGCAGCTTCAGGCGTTTCTTATCCTGCGCGAACGTGTTCGGGAGCACCCCCAACTTGATAAGCGCTTGAATGAAGTCGTCTTGCGGCAGCGTGTGCAGATACGGCCAGGGTTGTCGGCTGTCAGGGCTGCGGCAGCCGGACACGAACAGATGGCGTGTCAGATTCGGGTAATGATTCTGCGCCAGCCTGGCCATTTCATAAGCGACCCGACCGCCGAAGCTATGGCCGTAAAACGCGTGGGGTTCGCTCAGATAGGGCTGCAAGGCGAAGAAGGTGTCTTGCAACAAGGGCGCCCACTGATCGTAGGGCGTTTCCTTGAGCCGACTGCCGTGACCGGGCAGGCGCAGCGTTACCAGCTCGATGTGATCGGCAAGTCCTTCGGACCAGTCACGAAAATGCTCAGGATCGCCTCCTACGTGAGGACAGCAAATCAGGCGTGTTCTGACGGGTTGTCCGGAATTGACGACCATCAGCCATTTGTTCTTTTCGGCTTGCACTCAGCTTCCCCGAGCCTTGATAAAGGCGTCATAACCGTGGAGCCGGGTCCTTCGGCGCATACGCCGTCATGAACGGCGTTCGTTGATCCCTTGTGCTTCTCGGCCGATTAGCCGGTAGCAAGCAAGGTCAAGATTGGATACAGCAGTGAATGTTACTGGGTGACGGCACGTTTTCGTGAGGCCGCTGCAGGTTTTGCCTCTTCCGCCTTACGGGCGCTCAAGTAGGCGTTGATGGCCTCAACACCCCGATTCAAGTGATGAGTCAGCGCCTCGATCGTGGCGTCCACGTCACCGGCACCGGCCATTTCCAGCAATTCGTAGTGGTCGTGCTGGGACACCTTGCCCAGGTTCATTTGCTTGAGATTGAAGCGCAGGAAACGCTCTTCCTCGTTCAAGCCGTCCTCGACCAGTTTGAGCAGGCGGGTGTTGTGCGCCCTGGAATACAGCGCCATGTGGAACTGGCGGTTGAGCGTGCCCATGATGCTGTAGTCGGTTTCGACCTCAAGCTGTTCGATGTACCCACGCGCAGTGCTGATGTCTTCGGCGGTCAGGAGCGGGATCGACTGGCGCAAGGCCTCGGACTCCAACAGGATGCGCAACGCATAGGCATCCGTAGCATCCTCGTTGATCAACGGGGCAACGACCGCACCTTTGTGGGTCTCGACGCGCAGCAACGATTGAGCTTCCAGCTGACGCAGCGCCTCGCGGACGGGCATGCGGCTGACACCGAAAAGCGTCGCCAGCTCTTGCTGGCGCAGTGCGATGCCTGCCGGGAGGCGTCCTTCAAGAATGGCGCTGCGCAGTTTTTCTTCGATGATTGCACGCGCCAGATGCGCAGGCGGCTGCTCATCACCCAGGGTTTCTCGCAGAAATTGCTCTTTCTCAGTCCTGCGCATGCTTGATCTTCTTCGGCTGACCAGTTATTGGATCCAATGTAACACTAGAGACCGCTGCTGTCCTTGTCAAACTTTGATACAAGTTTAGCAGGCGGTCTCGGCGCGGCATTCTACAAGGGATTGAGCGTACAGGTATTGCCATCAATCGGGGATTGAGAACGGGATGCCCGGCCTCGATGACGCAAGTCCTTCGCGGCAACCGAGGCTGGCTTCACAGTCAATCTGTGTCAGATATAACGGCCCGTCACGAAATGCTGCACATCATTGAAACCCGGCGTGGACGCATGCCCGGGTGTCACGAGGGAGTCGATGAACGCTTCGTCCTCGGCAGTGATGTTCACGCTGAGCGCTTTGGTGTAACTGTCCCATTGGTCCTCGGTGCGGGGCCCGACGATGGCAGAGGTCACGGCCTGATTGTTCAGCACCCAGGCGATCGCGAACTCCACCAGACCCACGCCTTTGGCCTGGGTATACGCCTGCAGTTTCTGGGCGATGTGCAACGACTCGCTGCGCCACTCGGTTTCCAGAATGCGCTTGTCCTGACGGCCGGCGCGGGTGCTGCTGTCCGGCGTTACGTCGGGGGCGTACTTGCCACTCAACACGCCGCGGGCCAGCGGGCTGTAGGGCACAACACCCAAGCCGTAGAACTTCGCCGCAGTGATCTGTTCCAGCTCGGCCTGACGGTTGACGATGTTGTACAGCGGTTGGCTGATCACCGGTTTGTCGACGCCCAGGCGCTGAGCGACGCTGACCACCTCAGCGATGCGCCAGCCGCGGAAGTTCGACACGCCCCAGTAACGGATCTTGCCCTCGCGGATCAGATCGCCGATGGCAGACACGGTCACCTCGAGTGGCGTGTTGTGGTCTTCCTTGTGCAGGTAATGAATGTCGATGTAATCGGTGTCGAGACGGCGCAGGCTGGATTCAATTTCATTGAAGATGTGCTTGCGATTAAGTCCACTGGAGTTAGGGGCGGTATTGCCCGAACTGCTGCCGACTTTGGTGGCGAGTACCCACTCGCTGCGCCGTTTGGCGATGGCCTCGCCAACGATTTCCTCAGACCGGCCGGCGTTGTAGACGTTGGCCGTGTCGATGAAATTGACGCCTTCATCCCAGGCCTTGTCGATGATGCGCAGGGATTCTTCGGTGCCCGTCTGCACGCCGAACATCATGGAGCCCAGTGTCAGCGTTGAAACCTGGAGGCCGGATTGGCCAAGGGTGCGGTATTTCATTGCTCGATATCCTTTTCGTCGGGGAAGTGGAAATCAGGACAGTCTGGGACAGGCTTGCAAGGCGTCTCGTAAAGACCGATCAGACCGACAGCTCAAGGCCGGACATACTCACCTGTTTGGGCGGGTTTTGAAAAGTGACAAATTGACGGAACTGCGTGTGGCGAGCGCGGGCTCAGAGCGCGATGTCTGCGTGAGCGAGCTTCGCATGTCGCCCAGCCAGAAAGCACAACGTGCCGCCCATGGCGGTCAGGCACGCAAGGACGTAAAACATGGTCGGAGCCGGGCTATTGATCAATAAGTAGCCGCAGATCACTGGGCTCAACGCTCCGCCGAAGGCCGCCAGATTCTGCGCACCCAAGTAGCTGCCGCGAAGGTGATCGGGCGCAATGGTGTCGACGAACAGGTATTCCGCGGGATAAATGATCATCTCACCTAACGTGAAGACGAACATCGCAGCGCACCAGGCCAGGGTCGTTTCGGCAAAACTGAAGCCGATGAGCCCGATCGCAAATAAAGCTGTGCCGAGGCAGATCCAGTACCGCAGTTGCTCGCGCTTCAGAAAACGGCCGATCTGGTACTGCATCAGGATGACTGTTACCGCGTTGCACGCCAACACGGCTGACAGGATTTTCAACGCCTGTTCCGCCGTATGCGTGACCAGCAGAAACTGCGACAGGTACAACGTATACCGGCCATGCACGATGGTGCTGAGCAAGCTGCCGCCCGTGAACAGAATCAGTGTGCGGTCGTTTTTCAGCGTGATCAGGGTGTCGAGAAAGCTGCGCGGTGGGTGTTCGGTATCAGCGACTGTGCGCGGGATGCCAAGCATCAGAAAAAGGCTGCAGAACGCGATGGCGCTGGCGATGAAAAACGGCGCCAGCGGCAGGTGCCCGGCAATGACCACGCCGAGCATCGGGCCTGTGGCGTAGCCGATGTTGGTGAGGGTGTAGCGCAGCGAGAACACCTTCGCCCGCTGCCCGATGGGCAGGTTTTCGCTGATGATTGCTTTGGAGCCGATGAGAAACAGCGCCGACGCCGTCTCAGTGATCACCAGCGTGAGTGTCGTCAGGTAGACGTTGTGGGCGAAGGTCAGCAGCGAGAAGCCCACGGCACTGGACAGCATCGCCAGGATCAGCAATTTGCGCTTTTCCAGCCGGTCGATGATGTAACCACCGTACAGCCCCAGCAGCGTAGCGATGAACACCGCGATGCCCATCAGCAGCCCGACGTCTTGCTGGTTGAGTCCCAGTCTTGTGCTGAGGAACAATGACAGCAACGGGCTGGTCATCGCCCGGCTCATGACGATGGTCAGCGAGCAGATCATCAACCGGCGGATGACGAGGGAGTAAGTGGCCACTGGTGTTTTTCCGTCCTTGTTCAAGCCTCGGTACAAATCCTTTGCGGGAGCACCGGTAAGGCGCTCCCACATGGGCGGCGTTCGCTGTCCGACCGTTTACTACTGACCTTGATTCATCCCGACCTTGGTCACCGCGCCCTGTTCCAGCTCCCACTTTTTGAGGATTTTGCCGTAGGTGCCGTCGTCGACCATGGCCTGCATCGCTTCGGCGATGGCCGCCGCCAGTTCAGGGTTGGACCTGCTGACGCCCAGGCCGGTGAACTGTTTCGAGATCGCCAGACCGAGCGGCTTGTACGTGTCCTTCTCCTGGGACATCAGGTACGGAATGGTTTCGCTGCCCTGCATCGCGGCGTCAAGCCGGCCCTGACGCAGTTGCGCGCGGGCATCGGCGGAGCCTTCGGAGCCACTGACGATGATCGCCGGCTTGCCTTTCGCTTCGCAGTTTTCCTTGCTCCACGCTGCGATTTCCGCAGGCCAGCTGGTACGGCGGCTGGTGCCGACTTTCTTGCCGCACAAATCGGCCGGCTCGTTCAGATCAGCGTTTTTGGTCAGCGTGTACAGCTGCGGGCCGCTGGCGAAGTAGTCAATGAACGTTACCGACTTCTGCCGCTCGGCCGTGTCAGTCATGCCCGACAGAATGATATCGAAGCGCTTGGTCACCAGGCCGCTGACCATCTGCTCGAAGGCGGTTTCCTGCCATTTGATCTTGACGCCAAGGCGCTCGGCCAGGGCGTTGCCGAGATCCACATCCAGGCCGGTCAGCATATTGGTGCTGGTGTCTTTGAAATCCATCGGCGGGTAGTTCGGCACGATGGCGGCGGTGATTTCGCCCTTGTCCTTGAGGCTGGCGGGCAGCGCGGCGAACACTGACGCGGACGCCATCAGGCCGGCGAGCAAACTGGGGATGAGGATCTTTTTCATGGTCGTTCTCGTTTGTTCTGGTTTAAGTGCGAACGGCAGAAATGAAGCTTTGGGTTCTTGGGTTTTGTGGGCTTATTAGTATGTCTTCCGGGGTGCCGGCCTCCACAATCTGGCCGCCGTCCATGAACACCATCCGGTTGGAAACTTCGCGGGCAAAGCCGAGTTCGTGTGTCACGACGATCATGGTCATGCCGCTGTGCGCCAGGTCCCGCATGACCGACAACACTTCGCCCACCAACTCCGGATCGAGGGCGGAAGTGGGTTCGTCGAACAGCATCAGCTTGGGCCGCATCGCCAGTGCGCGAGCGATGGCGACACGCTGTTGCTGACCGCCGGAAAGCTCGACGGGATAGGAATGACGCTTGTCCGCCAGCCCGACACGGGCCAGCAACTCGGTGGCTTCCTCGGTAGCCTCTTTGGGCGAGCGCTTGAGCACCTGGATCGGGCCTTCGATCACGTTCTGCAAAGCGGTCATGTGCGGGAAGAGATTGAAGCGCTGAAACACCATGCCGGTGCTCAAACGCTGACGGGCAATCTGAGCGTCCGTCAGCTCGTGCAATTTATTACCGACGATGCGATAGCCCACCAGTTCGCCGTCGACCCACAAACCGCCCTTGTCGATTTTTTCGAGCTGATTAACGCACCGCAGCAGGGTGCTCTTGCCCGAGCCCGAGGGCCCGATAATGCACAAAACTTCGCCTTGCTCGACTTCAATGCTGACGTCTTTGAGGGCGTGGAACTGGTCGTAGTATTTGTTCAGGCCGATGGCTTTGACGATGCTTCTCATGCTGATTCTCCTGGGCCTGACTTACGAACGCTTGCCGGCGCCGCGGGCAAAGCGCAGCTCCAGCCGGCTTTGGCCGAATGACAGGACAGTCACCACCGCCAGGTACCAGATCCCCGCGACGATCAGCAGCTCCATGACACGGGCGTTGGCGTAGTAGATGTTCTGCGCGTTGTGCAGCAATTCGGAATACTGGATGACGCTGGCCAGGCTGGTCATCTTCACCATGCCGATGAATTCGTTGCCGACCGGCGGGATGATTACGCGCATGGCCTGGGGCAGAATCACCCGGCGCAGAGCCTGCAGGCGCGGCATGCCGATCGACTTTGCGGCTTCGTACTGACCGGTGTCCACGGACAGCAAGCCTGCGCGCACGACCTCTGCGGTATACGCGCCCTGATTGATGCTCAGGCCCAGCAATGCGGCAACGAAGGGTGTCATCAGGCTGACCGTGTCGATCTCGAACACGCCGGGAATGCCGATAACCGGGAAGATAAGCGCCAGGTTAAACCACAGCAGCAGCTGCAGAATCAACGGCGTGCCGCGAAACAGCCAGGTGTAGGTGATCGCGACGTAACGCAAAATCGGATTTGCCGACATGCGCATGATGGCCGTGACCACGCCGATCACCACCCCGAGCACCATCGCCAGAATCGACATGACGATCGTGTTCAGCAGTCCCCACAGAATGGCTTCGGAGGTCAGGAACTGGCCGATGTAACTCCACTCGATCTGCCCGTTGGCAAACGCGCGGGCCAGGCCGGCGAGGGCAATGATGATCAGGGCCGCGAAGAAAACGCGCCCGTAATAGCGGCGCGGGACGTGTTCGTACTGGGTGATGTCGAACGCGTTTTCGGTTTTCCTGCGCTCGGCTTGCAGCTGCTCCGCCTGATTCTGATTCATGTGTCTCTCCGAAGCTGTATGCAGACCGTGCCTGCCTGATCTGGGCAACCCTAGCCAGCCTTCCTGCCACGACGTAGGCCCGCCGTTGCAGCATGGAATCGTCCTGGATAGAGGGCAGTTACGAGTTGAAAGTCCTGATCAAAGTGTCAGGTTAATTAATGTTGGATCCGCTTTCGGCTTATGAAGCGGAGTACCCCGTACGCGGTTGCCAATCAGGTTTTTCTGTGTTCATTATTATCAACCGGGCACGTATTTGTTGTGAGTCAGAGCCTGTTGAATCCAATAGGCGAGGTCAATAAGCATTATGGAAACTCCACTTTCCAATTCTGGAAACGTGCCGGCTAAACCGGGAATACGCCCTCCTCTTACTCTCAGCGGAATGGACTTCAAGCTGTTGCGGGTGTTTCAGGCCGTCGTGGAGGCGGGTGGCTTCAGCGCCGCCCAGAACGAGCTGAACGTGGGCCTTGCAGCCATCAGCAAGCAGATTTCAGACCTTGAAATCCGTATCGGCATGCGCCTCTGTACACGCGGCCGGGAAGGGTTTCATCTCACTGAAGAGGGCAAGCTTGTCTATCAGGCGGCTATCGAACTGTTCGCCTCGGTGGACAGTTTTCGTGACCGGATTAGTTCAGCGCAGAATGAGTTGATTGGCGATTTGAGTGTCGGCGTAATTGATAACACCCTGACCGATAAAAGTTCGCCGCTAATTGCCGCGCTTAGAGTAATGCACGATGAAGCGCCCAAAGTCAGACTGCGCCTGCAAGCATCCCAACTGGATGAAGTCGAGCGCGCAATGGTCGAAGGGCGCGTGAGCCTTGGCATCGTGCCGGTGTATCAGCGGCGCGAAGAATTTGATTATTTCGAGCTGTACGAAGAGACCTCCCACGCGTATTGCGCAGTGGGTCATCCGCTGTTCGAGGCGGATGAAAGCACCCTGGGCATCGACAGCCTGCGCGCATTCGACATCGTGAATCATCGCTATGCGATCCATCGCGACAAGGCGAGCTTCGTTAATTCGGACAGCCAAAGCGCTTCGGCCTCCCAAGTTGAAGCGGTGGCCATGATGATCCTGACCGGCCGCTTCATCGGCTTTCTCCCCGAGCACTACACGCGCAATCTGATCCGCGACGGCCAACTCCGCGCGCTGCGCCCCGACCTGATCTTCCTGCGCACGCCCGTCAACCTCATTCTGAGACACAACGCCCCACGAAGCCCGCTGGTCAAGGCGTTCGCGCGGGCGTTGGGGGTGGATTTGCGGGTTGGCCTGTAGCGTAACTATCACGCGATTGCCGCGAACGTGAGCCCGGTGGCGTGTACCACTTGGCGCATGGTTTTCAACGTGGGATTGCCTTTGGGGGATAGCGCTCGACGAAGGCTTTCATGAGGTATGCCGGCTTTCTCTGCTATAAATGCTATTCCGCCTCGAGCCTCAACAACATGTCTTAACGCTGCAAGAAAGCCGGCATCGCCGCCTTCTTCGTCCAATTCTTCAAATGCAATTCGCAAATACTCCGCTGCGAATGCGGGGTCGTCCCGAATCATCGCAATGACTGTTTCGTCGTGATCACGTGAGCTCGTCATGGCCTTCTCCGCTGATAGTCGTGCCAGCAATCAATGGCTTTAACAATGTCAGATCGCTGGTGGCGCTTATCGCCTCCCAGAAGCAGCAAGATTAGCTGCTTACCTGCCTGGGCGTAGTAAACCCTATAACCCGGTCCGTGATCGACCCGCAATTCCCACACGCCACTTCCAATAGGCTTGCAGTCGCCCAATGCGCCTGCAGCGACCCGGTTGATGCGCGTGGTGATTCTGGCTTTCGCGGATCGGTCTTTGAGCTCATCAAGCCATTGCTGATAAAGATCGTCGCCGTTTGCGCTGAGGTAATGTCTGACCTGATTCATGGGGCGAACGATAGCGTTGATGCAATCGATCAATATGCCCGTCTGAACGGATGTGCCCGGTAGGAATTTTCAGCGCGAACGCATGGCCTAGATTTTTCCCCTCCAAGAATTTAGGCCAACCGTGCCTCCGCATGCGCAGATAATCAGCTGCTAAAGCCCGGTAAACCCCAATCCTCCAGCGGAAACTCCGTCAGCGAACCCAAAATCAGGTCGGCGTGCGCGTATTGCTCGATCGGCATGTGCGAGTCCGGCACGGCCACGGCGTACATCCCTGCGGTCTTGGCAGCGGTGACGCCGAAAGGCGAGTCTTCGAACACCACACAATCCTTCGGGTCCACGCCAAGGTGGCGCGCCGCAGCCAGGAAGATGTCCGGCGCAGGCTTGGCCGCCGTGACCTCGGCGTGATCCGCCGTCACCACGTCTTTAAACAGCTCAAACCAGGCGCGATGATTGCTCGTCTTCGCGTGGAAGTAGTGAAGGGAAGAACTGGTGCCCACCGCGATGGGGATGTTGTGCTCGGCAAGGTGACGCACCAGTGCCTCGGCGCCACGCATCGGCTTGGCGTGCGGGAAACGCTCGTCCAGCATCGGTTGGCGAACGGTCAGGAACTCTTCGGGAGACATCGGCAGCTCGAGCGCGCGGATCACGTACTCGGCGAAATCCTGGGAGCCGCGCCCAATGGAGTGCTGCTTCACGGCCCAGTCGAACGTCTTGCCGTGCCACTTGGCGATGGTGTCGGTCACTTCGGTGTAGATGCCTTCGGTGTCCAGCAGCAGGCCGTCCATGTCGAAGATCACCGCCTTGATCGGACCCTTGGGCTTTTGCACTTCGCTCATCTCATCGATCCCGTTAGCAAATTGGCGTCCAGCCTAACGCTTCGGCGAACGTCGTGGCTAGGCGCAACGGCTGCAAAACGTTCTCGCCAAGTGCTAATCTCGCCGGGCTCTCGGCAGCGCAAGGTGCTGCACGGCCGCTCTGTGTGGCGCCGAAACCCTCCGGGGTCAAGGAAGGCAAGACCTCTCTTCAAGAACGGACATCTTCGAGTCGACACATGAAAAAATCAGTCAACATCGCCGTAGGCGTCATTGTGGTTGCGGGCGTCCTCGTCACCGCTGGCGCCTGGTACACCGGAAAACGGCTGGAAGGCGCGCTCAACGACGCCATCCAGCAAGGCAATCAGCAGCTTCAAGCCGCCTTCGTCGGGCATGAAGGCAAGGCGAGTGTTGAGCTCCTTTCTCTGGACCGCCACTTCTTCACCAGCACCGCGCACTACAAGCTGAACATCCAGGACCCCCAATTCAATGAGGGCAAGCCGGTCGAGCTGCTGTTTGTCGACAACATCGAGCACGGGCCATTGCCGTGGAGCCGCGTGAAGTCACTGCAACTGGTGCCGGTGATGGCCGCCAGCAACGTGCAGATCGAGAAGAACGCCTTCTCCGAAAAATGGTTTGCCATGACTAACGGCCAGCCACCGCTGACCGGCCACTTCAGCATGGGCTACGACCGCGCCGCGTTGGGGCGTGTGGAGTTGCTCCCCTTTGAATTCACCGACCAGACCGGCGCGTTCAAGTTTTCCGGTTTCACCCTGAATGCCTCTGGCTCGGGTGATGGCCAGAAGCTTGAAGCCAACGGTGTGCTGGGCAGCGTCGACGTCACCGCTACTTCTGAAGAAGGTCCGGTGCACCTGACGCTCAAGGATTTCACTTTCAACACCGGTGGCACCAAGGGCAAATCGGGTTTCTACCTGGGCCACACCGACGCGAAAATCGCCTCGGCCACGTTCCAGGCGGCGGGCCAGCCGGCCATTCAGCTCAAGGACTTCGTCAACACCAGTCTGTTGCAGGAAGTGGAAGGCAACCTGAATGCTCAGGTGAGCTACGACATCGGCAATATCAGCTTCAATGGCAACGACATCGGCGCCATGCAGATGCTCTGGAAGTTCGGCAATTTCGACATCGCCTCAACCCAGGCGCTGATGAAGATCTATCAGGAGAAAGTGCAGCCTCAAGCCCAGGCCGCCGCGGCGGTGGGTGAAACCTACACGCCACATTTGAGCCCGGCTGATCAGGCGCTGGTGCAGGCCGAAGTCAGTAAGCTGCTGAGTGCCAAGCCACACATCGAGCTGGAAAAGCTTTCACTGAAAACAGCCAGCGGCGAGAGCCAGTTCAACCTGTCGATGGACTTGGGCAACCCTTCGGCGCTTGATCAGCCGGGCGCGGAATTGCTCAAGCAGTTGCTGACCCAGCTGGACGCCAAACTGGTGCTCTCCAAGCCGATGATCAAGGACCTCGCCGCACTGCGCGCCAAGGCTACCGGCCTGACCGATCCCGCCGCCATTACGCAACAGGCGCAGGCAGCAGCAGAGTCGGTGGGCGGCATGGCGGTCATGTTCCAGGTGGGCAAGGTCGAGGGCGACAACGTCGTGTCCAGCCTGCATTACGCCAACGATGTGGTGGACTTCAATGGCGTGAAGATGCCGGCGCAGCAGTTTGCAGCCATGATGATGGGCAAGTTCGTAATGTTCAGCGGCGGCCAGTGAGTCTGTTCCGGCCACCACTGGTGGCCGGGCAATTGGGCTTTATCTGTCTTCAGACTGGCGGCTGACGAGCAATTTCTGTCGGCGCTTCGTGGCCTTCGCGCTCTCGCTGTACGGTGCGCGAAGACATCTCCGCACGTAGTTGCGGCAGGCATTGTGGATATTGCCGGGCAACGAAACTGATCAAGCGCTCGCGCATGTGGCATCGCGCATCCCAACTGCGCGATGAATCCGCCGAGCTCAACAACACCCGCAATTGCATCGCCTTATCGGTGGTGTCCGTGACCTGCAGCACGCAGACGCGGCCATCCCAGAGGTGCGGGATTTCCTTGCAGATACGCTCCGCTTCCTCGCGCAACTCCTCCAGCGGCAACGCGTAATCCACCCAGAGAAACACCGAGCCAATCAGACTCGACGTGCTGCGCGTCCAGTTCTGGAAGGGCTTTTCGATGAAGTACTGCAACGGAATCACCATCCGCCGCTCATCCCAGATCTTCAGCACCACGTAGGTGCCGCTGATCTCTTCGATGCGTCCCCACTCGCCCTCAACGATCACCACGTCATCCAGGCGAATCGGCTGAGAGATTGCGATCTGCAGGCCCGCGATCAAGTTGCCGAGCACCGGCTTGGCGGCGAAACCGGCGGCAAGACCCGCGAGCCCTGCCGATGCCAGCAGGCTCGTACCAATCTGCCGCACCGGCGGGAAGCTCATCAGAATCAGACCCGTACCAAACAACAGCACCAGCACATTCAGGCAGCGTACCAGCACCCGCACTTGCGTCTGGATCCGGCGGGCTTGCAGGTTGTCTTCGATGTCCAGCGGGTTTCGGATCGCGACCGCTTCGCCAATGGCCTTCACGCAGCTCAGCGCCAGCCAGGTGAAACCGGCCACCACCAGCATGCCGTTCAAGTGCCGAATGCCTTTGATCAACATCAGATCATCGGGGGCAGAGGTCCAGACCGTTTGCAGGGCCAGCAGTGGAATTAGCCACAACGTCGGCGGCTCGGCGCGATGGAGAAGCTGCTGGGCGAAGACGAACGACTTGGCGACGCGCCGGAGCAAGATCAGCGCAATCCAGCGTCCCAACAGTGCGATGCCGATCGCGACGACGGCGGCCACGAGGGTATTGAGCCAGGGCAACGGCAGCGCGTTCAGCCAGGCTTCCGGGAGTACGTGTTCCATAGAGGGGGTCACCAACAGGACGGTTCAAAGGCAAGAGGTGTGAGCTCCCTCGTTGCTCAATGTTCCCTGATCCACCCGCCGCCGCTGAAATCGTGACGGGCTGTAATCAGCGAGCCAGAGCATCCGACACGTTTACTACATGTCGAATGCGCTGACCAGTTCAGGCTAATGTCGGGCGACGCCTGAATGTCTGGCTCATGCTGTAGCGGCCATGGCATTGCGTGCTCGCAACACCATGGCGAAGGCTCGTCTTTCACGCACGCTGAGCAATGAAAGTTACGACGCTCTTTGGTCTGTCTCAGCCTTAGCAGCCTTTGAACGGATTCCAGCCTTGTTCGCCTTTAATTTCCTTGAGGTAGTAGGCGTAGTTTGTGGTCCTTGCATAAAAGGCGTTTATGGCGATACCTACAGCAAGATCCAACTGTTTGGCGTAGGCAAAGTCGGTGGCCGAATAGAAGATTTCCGACACGACACTGACGGCCAGCAAAATGCCGATCATCGTCAGGTTTTTTTTCCACAAGCCCAAAACGAACAGGTAAATCGGGCCGAAAAAAAACGCAATGATGTTCGCGTTGATCTTGATCCTCTGCCGGAGAGGCAGCTTCAGCCATGCGGGCTTGAACGTTGGTGAATTCGGCGCGCCATGCTCGTCAAAAAATGCGAAACGTTGCTGCCATTTCTCGCTGTAGCCTTCACGGCTTTGTACCTGATCTGTCGTGCTCATTTGAGATCTCCTTATGGTCCTTGAGTGGTGTTTTTCTTCCCGGATATCCTGGATGTTGCTTGTTGTTATGCGTGGCTGACTCCTCGAAGTTCTTGAAGAGCGGCGAAACGCTCACGAGCGTGGCGAAGGCTTCATCGCGCGTCGCTGCAGCCTCATGAGTAGGAATATTCCTACACGTGGGGAATTTTTTCTCATTTTTTTTACAGATTACAAAAGCGTCCAGACGCCGGCCAGGCGTGGCCCTCGCCGAAGCCCGCGAGGCCTTTACCGCAGCAGACGAAAGGTCTCACGCACATGCTCAGTGAGCGTTGCCGGGTTTTCCATCGCAGCGAAGTGCCCGCCGTGCTCGGCCTCAGCGAAGAATCGCAGGTCGTCGAAACGCGCCTCTGCCCAGCGCCGTGACAGGCGGAGCTGCTCGCCCGGGAACATGCTCACCGCCGCTGGGATGGGTACGGCGGTGACAGGGCCTTGCTGCTGCATTTCGCTCATCCCTTCCCCATGTGGGCCACGGCATTCTCGAACATGCGTTGCAACCCGATACCCTGGCAATGATGTGCGCCTGATGATAGCCACTTCCAGTCGGAACCCGCTGCTGGGTGGAGACCGGTTGGCGTTGGTTCAGGCCGCCGGTTTGCTGGAGTAAATGTTCCGGGTTCTAACGGCTGACCAAACAATGGGTCTGAACGCTAGAAACCTCGCGGGAGTTAAGGGGGTATCAACTAATGGCGACCAGTGTGAGGACTGATTTGTTCAACACTCGCGGCACTAAATCTTTAAGTTAAAAGTTGCCATGTGGTGAGCGGTACCCACACTTACTGGAAAGAGTAAGTGTCTTTCGGGTCTGGCTTAACTTGTCCCATCCACTGAATGGGAAAGTTTCCTGAGTCATCAGCCCTGAGAGGCGCAATCCTGCCGCCTCTGGCTTGGGCCGAGCACCGGTCGAATCCGCCAAAGCCCGGCTGGATCCGAAGTCTCCGGCCAACACAGCCGTTCAGTGGGCTCACAAAAAAATGGCGAATAGGTTGAACTTATTCCCTGAAATAGTTTCGGCGATGAAAATAAATTATTAGTTCGATAGGCTCTTAAAAAGATGCTTTTTCACTAAAGTTTCTTTGCAGGTGGCCGAATGTTATGGGGTTAGGAATGGCATGGAGTGGCCCTCTCCTATGTGAATACCTATAACTTTCAGAGGGCGCCATGCTAAAGAATATTTTGATCAATATGACCGTCAGGTCAAAGCTCGTACTCGGCTTCACCCTGGTGATCATATTTACTGTCCTTATTGCCCTCACGGGTTGGACAGGAATCTCCTCACTCAGTGAGCGAAGCGAGCGCGTGTCTGATATTGCGAAGCTCACAACCCTGACCCGGGACATGCGCATCGCCCGGCTGGTCTACGGCCAGAATTCTGACGACGCCAACGCTGCCACCTGGCTAAAAGCCTATGACAACCTCGACAGTCATTTGGCGTATTTGCGCGAAATACTCGACTCCGAGCTCAATATTCCCCACGTTAAAACCGCGACCGCCGCGATGACGGTTTACAAGGGCTTTTACAACGACATCATCAATGCGACCCATACGCGCGAAACGAGCCGAGCCGTGTCTGGCAGCGCCGCTGATGAGGCATTGGAGGTGCTGCTGCGCTTAGACACGCTCTCCAATTCGCCCGAGGGCACGGCCGCACAGCGAGATGCAATCGGACAAGCGCTGACGCTTTTTCAGAAAATGCGCTTTGATGTGCGTGGGTACACCTTCACGCTAAAGCCTGACGCGCAGCAGCTGGCGAACGCTTCAATCGCTGCGGCCGTAAACAACGCCCAATCCCTGCAAGCCGCTGGATTTCAACCCGACGCCATCAAAGGCTTTCAGGCTTCACTGAATAGATACCAGGCTGCCATTGCCCAGTTTTCGGAAGCACAGGCCGCCATTAATCAGGGCCAGGCAGGTATTACCAAAAACATCGAAGTCCTGCTGGCCTCCGCCGATCAGTTGGCACAGAACCAGGTCTCGCTGCGTATTGAGGACGTGGGTCAAGCCAACAAGATGTTGATCATATGGCTCAGCATTGCGCTCATCATCAGCGCACTGGCTGCATGGGTCATCACCCGCCTCATCGTGGGTCCGCTTCGCGAAGCGCTGCAATTGGCTGATCGAGTCGCCAACGGCGATCTGACCTACAGCGAAGTAACGCAAAGGCGAGACGAGCTTGGCCTGCTGCAGACCAGCATGCACAGAATGACCACCAACCTGCGGCAATTGATTGGTGGCCTGCGTGATAGCGTCACTCAGATCGCGAGCGCTGCCGAACAGTTGTCGGCGGTGACCGAGCAGACCAGCGCGGGCGTTAACAGCCAGCGAACCGAAACTGATCAGGTCGCCACAGCCATGAATGAAATGGCCGCTACTGTTCAGGAAGTCGCCAGGAACGCAGAGCAGGCGTCAGATGCGGCGGTCAGCGCCTCGAAAGAAGCTCGCGATGGCGACGCAGTTGTGGCCAAGGCAGTGCTCCAGATTGAAAAGCTCGCAACCGAAGTGGGTCATTCGAAAATCGCCATGGATGAGCTCAAGCAAGAGAGCAACAAGATCGGCGGTGTGCTTGACGTGATCAAGGCTGTCGCCGAGCAAACCAACTTGCTGGCACTCAATGCGGCCATTGAAGCCGCGCGGGCTGGCGAAGCCGGACGAGGTTTTGCGGTTGTAGCGGATGAAGTAAGAAGTCTTGCGCAGCGCACCCAGGCGTCGACCGAAGAAATTGCGACGCTGATTGGTGGTCTGCACAGCCGAACCGCACAGGTTGCGACCACCCTGGAAAACAGTCGCCTGCTGACTGACAACAGCGTGGAGCTGGCGCGGGATGCAGGGGCTTCGATCGGCAACATCAGTCGCTCAATTTCAACCATCGAGTCGATGAACCAGCAAATCGCGGCGTCCGCTGAAGAGCAAAGCGCAGTGGCTGAAGAGATAAACCGCAGTGTTCTCAGTGTGAGGGACATCTCCGAGCAGACCGCTTCCGCGAGTGAACAGACTGCAGCGTCAAGCGTTGAGCTGGCGCGTTTGGGTGTTCATCTGCAGGGGTTGGTGAGCAAGTTTGTGGTGTGAGCGGCTGGGAAGGTGATCATCCAGTCACTGGGAGATCGGGGAGCATCAAACTCCAGCCTATAACTCATCCAGCGAAACCTTAACGCGCTGCGGCGCGGCAAGGCGCTCGCGCGCCACGGAGATCAACGCTTCGTCTTCTTGAGTGAGGAGGACCGGCCGGAACGGGAGTTGACCACGCTCGGCGACGTACTGCAGGGTTTGGCGCATAAGGTCGGACGGAGTAACGCCTAGACGCTCCAGCTCTCGGTAGGCGCGAGCCTTGAGTTCGTCGTCGACGCGAACATTAATGGAAGCCATAGTTTGAGCTCGTAAAGACAAGTGTCGTTACGGTAGATGCATCGTCCATCGTTGGCAAGGCGGTGCGACGGATAGCGCGTACCTTTGAGGATGGATCTAGCGTGGGATTGAGCCGGACACCTTTTACGAACGCTAAGGTACAAAAAAGCCCGCTCAATGGCGGGCTTCTTCGTCTGTAGCGGATTTCCAGAACGCATTGCGCGAACTGGAATCAATAATGGTGCACCTGACGGGATTCGAACCCATGACCCCTGCCTTCGGAGGGCAGTACTCTATCCAGCTGAGCTACAGGTGCAATGCGGGCGCCATAATACTCATCTGGCCCTCGTGCGTCCATGCCGATGACCCGCCGTTCACAATTTAGTGGGACCACATCCAACCGCTTAGGCACCCGCGCATGACGACCGCATACGCATGCTCCCGGTTACGCTCATCCGATTAACCCCCACCCCAAGCCCCACCCGTTCTTTTTTTCGAACGCACTATTGTCCTTTAACCCTGTTGTCCCTAGGATTCGTTTGAGATTTCAAACGCCCCGCCCGGTCTTTCTTCTATTCTCCAATCAGGGCCGGCGACAGTCTTATCCGGCGGCGGCCTCGGTCGAGGCGCCCGCATACAACCATTCGCTCCGCCGCGCGCGGTGCTGTTCAGGAGGCCGCAATGCAGCTCAAAGACTCGAAGTTGTTCCGCCAGCAGGCGTACATCAATGGCGCCTGGGCTGATGCCGACAGCGGCCAGACCATCAAGGTCAACAACCCGTCGACCAACGAGATTCTCGGCACCGTGCCGAAGATGGGCGCTGCTGAAACCCGTCGCGCCATCGAAGCCGCTGACAAGGCGCTGCCGGCCTGGCGTGCGCTGACCGCCAAAGAGCGTGGCGCCAAGCTGCGTCGCTGGTTCGAGCTGATGATTGAAAACCAGGACGACCTCGGTCGCCTGATGACCCTGGAGCAGGGCAAGCCGCTGGCCGAGGCCAAAGGCGAAATCACTTACGCCGCTTCCTTTATCGAGTGGTTTTCCGAAGAGGCCAAGCGCGTCTACGGCGACGTGATTCCGGGCCATCAACCGGACAAACGCCTGATCGTCCTCAAGCAGCCGATCGGCGTGACTGCGGCGATCACGCCGTGGAACTTCCCCGCCGCCATGATCACCCGCAAGGCCGGCCCGGCGCTGGCGGCAGGCTGCACCATGGTGCTCAAGCCTGCTTCGCAAACCCCGTATTCCGCACTGGCACTGGCTGAACTGGCCGAGCGCGCGGGCATCCCGGCTGGCGTGTTCAGCGTGGTGACCGGCAGCGCCGGCGATATCGGTAGCGAGCTGACCAGCAACCCCATCGTGCGCAAGCTGTCGTTCACCGGCTCGACCGAGATCGGTCGCCAGTTGATGGCTGAATGCGCCCACGACATCAAGAAGGTGTCGCTGGAACTGGGTGGCAACGCGCCGTTCATCGTGTTCGACGACGCTGACCTGGATAAGGCCGTTGAAGGCGCGATCATTTCCAAGTACCGCAACAACGGCCAGACCTGCGTGTGCGCCAACCGCATTTATGTGCAGGACGCGGTCTACGACGCGTTCGCCGAGAAGCTGCAGGTTGCCGTCGCCAAGCTGAAAGTAGGCGATGGCCTGGCTGAAGGCACCACCACCGGTCCCCTGATCGATGAAAAAGCCGTGGCCAAGGTCAAGGAACACATCGCTGATGCCTTGAGCAAAGGCGCGAAAGTGTTGAGCGGCGGCAACAGCCTGGAAGGCAACTTCTTCGAACCGACTATCCTCGTCAACGTGCCGAAAAACGCAGCCGTCGCCAAGGAAGAAACCTTCGGTCCGCTGGCTCCGCTG
This sequence comes from Pseudomonas sp. GW821-FHT07F05, assembly GCF_059418765.1. Lineage (NCBI taxonomy): Bacteria > Pseudomonadati > Pseudomonadota > Gammaproteobacteria > Pseudomonadales > Pseudomonadaceae > Pseudomonas > Pseudomonas sp. GW821-FHT07F05. The sequence goes on along the minus strand of NZ_JBWKQL010000014.1, from coordinate 130,593 downwards.
TTCCGCTTCAAAGACGAAGCCGAAGTGATCGCCATGGCCAACGATACCGAGTTCGGGCTGGCGTCGTACTTTTACGCGCAGAACCTGAGCCGTGTGTTCCGCGTGGCGGAAGCGCTTGAGTACGGCATGGTGGGCATCAACACCGGCCTGATCTCCAACGAAGTCGCGCCGTTCGGTGGCATCAAGGCGTCCGGTCTTGGCCGTGAAGGCTCCAAGTACGGCATCGAAGATTATCTGGAAATCAAATACCTCTGCCTCAGCATTTGAACCGGCTGAGTGGCAGAGTGAAGTAACTGTTCTACAACCTGCGGGACGCGAGAGCGCCGTTTCGCAGGTTTCAGTGGCACCAACTTATTGGTGGCCGGGAGGCCGCGACAGTCGATCATCGTATGCTGTTGCTGTTGACCCCGCTGCTTGATCCTTGAACCGCGCCGCCCGATGAGCGGCGAATGAGGAAATGATGAGCAAAACTAACGCATCCCTGATGAAACGCCGCGAAGCTGCTGTCCCACGCGGCGTTGGTCAAATTCACCCGATCTTCGCTGAATCCGCGAAGAACGCCACCGTCACCGACGTCGAGGGCAATGAGTTCATCGACTTCGCGGGCGGCATCGCGGTACTGAACACCGGTCACCTGCACCCGAAAATCGTCGCCGCCGTTCAAGAGCAACTGACCAAGCTGACCCACACCTGCTTCCAGGTGCTGGCGTACGAGCCCTATGTAGAGCTGTGCGAGAAGGTCAACGCCAAGGTCCCGGGCGATTTCGCCAAGAAAACCCTGTTGGTCACCACCGGTTCCGAAGCGGTTGAAAACGCCGTCAAGATCGCCCGCGCCGCGACAGGCCGTGCAGGCGTCATCGCCTTCACCGGCGCCTACCACGGCCGCACCATGATGACCCTGGGTCTGACCGGTAAAGTCGTGCCGTACTCGGCCGGCATGGGCCTGATGCCGGGCGGTATCTTCCGCGCCATCTACCCGAACGAGCTGCACGGTGTCAGCGTTGACGATTCGATCGCCAGCATCGAGCGCATCTTCAAGAACGACGCCGAGCCGAAAGACATCGCCGCGATCATCATCGAGCCGGTGCAGGGCGAGGGCGGTTTCTATGTCGCGCCGAAGGCGTTCATGGCGCGTCTGCGTGAACTGTGCGACAAGCACGGCATTCTGCTGATCGCTGACGAAGTGCAGACTGGCGCTGGCCGTACCGGCACCTTCTTCGCCATGGAACAGATGGGCGTGAGCGCCGACCTGACCACCTTCGCCAAATCCATCGCCGGTGGTTTCCCGTTGGCCGGCGTGTGCGGCAAGGCCGAGTACATGGACGCCATCGCCCCAGGCGGTTTGGGCGGGACGTACGCCGGCAGCCCGATCGCGTGCGCTGCTGCGTTGGCGGTCATGGAAGTGTTCGAAGAAGAGCACCTGCTCGATCGCTGCAAGGCGGTTGGCGAGCGTCTGGTCACTGGCCTGCGCGCCATCCAGGCCAAGTACCCGGTCATCGGTGAAGTCCGCGCGCTGGGCGCCATGATCGCCGTCGAGTGCTTCGAGAATGGCGACACCCACAAGCCGAACGCTGCTGCCGTCGCACAAGTGATCGCGAAGGCCCGTGACAAGGGGCTCATCCTGCTGTCCTGCGGCACCTACGGCAACGTATTGCGCGTGCTGGTCCCTCTGACCTCGCCGGACGAGCAGTTGGACAAAGGCCTGAAGATCATCGAAGAATGCTTCGCTGAAATCGCCTGACTTCATGCCGATGAGCTGCGGCACGTTTGATCAAATGTGACCGCTTCGTCAGAAAAAACCTGCTTCGGCAGGTTTTTTTGTTTTTGACGTCAGGAAATTCTCTTTCGGTTTGTATCCCTGCGCAGTCTTTGACTATGGTGAAGAGACTGATGCCGGAGAGTCATGATGACCGTTGTAGAGGCGCTAGCCGTTCCCCGCGTGTTGATCGCTGAATCGGACCCTTGGGCCCGCGAGATGCTCAACGAATTGGTCCTGGATGTGCGTTGTGACGCGCAGCTGGACATCTGTTCCAACGGCCGGGAGGCCATCGAGCGGATGAGCGGGTACATCCCCGACCTGGTAATCGCCTCCCGCGAGCTGCCGGGCGTCGATGGGCTCAGCCTGCTGCGCGGGCTGCGGCAGCTGCGCCGTCAGCCGCCGGTTCGTTTCATTCTGCTGAGCAGTCGCAGCGACAGCGTCAGCGTGCGTGAAGCCGTGCAGCTGGCGCCCACGGCCTACCTCACCAAACCCCTGAACCTGGAAGGCCTGCGCCAACGGCTGGAAACGCTGCTGTTGCAGGACGGTGCGCAGGTTGCCTGTGCGGTGCCAGGTCTGGCGCCGGGCGTCGGGCTGGATGCGTTTCTGGAGCAGCGCCGGGAAGTCGCAGACGGCGGACCGCTGTTCGTAGACGTGACCGCGGCGGTGGCCAGCAGTCGCGGAGCGTCGGGCGTTGATCTGACGTTGCTGGAACAGGCGTTGACTCACGATCCCCACGTCACCGCGCTTTTGATTGCCGCCGCCAACAGCGCGTCCCACCATCAAGGCAAGCCCGTGCAGACGCTGGCGCAGGCGCTCGCCGTATTGGGCGGTACCCAGAGCGTCAATCTGGTTCAGGGTCTTGCTCTCAAGCGTGGCGCGGTGCTCACGGATGCAGCATTGTTGCTGCAAGCCAGCGAAATCTGGGAGGTCTCGCAACGCACCGCCGAATGTGCGCGGACGCTGGCGCTCAAGCTGGATCTGAATCACGAGCGCTGTTACTGCGCCGGCTTGCTCAGGGGCCTGGGCGAATTGACGGTGTTGCGCTGTTTGCAGGACTGGCTGATCGCCGGCGGCGCGCTGGATGAGGCCACCATTCGCCGCGCGTTGGCGCAGTATTCGGCCTCGTTTGGCTCGGCATTACGGACGCGCTGGCGCCTGCCGTTGGAGCTGCGTGAGCTGATTGCGGCGGTGTACCAATACAACACCGGCGTGTTCACTCGCGAGGTCCTGGCGATGAATGTGGCGGGACAGATGGGATCACTCGGACTTGAAGACCCGCTGGAGGCACTGGCGAAAAGCAAATCGGCGCGGCTCTTGAAGGTCAGCAGGTCAGATCTGGAAGGGGTGCGCAGCAAGACGGTGGCTTAGCCGGGATGTGGATTCGGAAAAGCAGGCTTACACCAGCACGATCTGATTCTTGCCCTGGCGCTTGGCCTGGTACATCGCAGCGTCCGAGCGTGCGTAAAGCGCTTCAAGACTCTGGTCCTGGTCGCCGAGGTTGGTAAGCCCCTGGCTGGCCGTGATGCCGAAGGTTTTGTCATTGCACTGAAAGCTCAGGCGCTGAATCTCCCGCTGCAACCGCTCGGCAATCTGCTGGGCCATTTCCGGCGCACAGCCCGGGAACACGGCGGCAAATTCCTCACCGCCAATTCGTCCGAACAGATCACCACGACGGAGCGTCTTGCGCCCGCATTCGGCAATGCGCTGCAGCACCAGATCGCCTTCCTGGTGGCCGTAGGTGTCGTTGACCAGTTTGAAATCATCCACGTCTAGCAACAGGAATGCCATCGGCGTGCCCTGTAAACGGGCCTGCTCGAATTCCCGCTGAGCGCATTCGAAGAAGTGCCGGCGGTTACTGCTCTGGGTCAGAACGTCGGTGGTGGCCAGACGCTGCAGCTCGTCTTCGAGGTGCTTCTTCTCGGTGATGTCCTCGGCGATACCAACCACGATCAGGCGCTGGCTGTGCTCGGCCTGATGACTGACGAAGCACTTATCGCTCAGCCAACGGACCTGGCCGTCGGCGCGAATGATGCGGTACTCGCGGTCTTCGATGGAGCCCTTCTCAAGCACTTCGCTCAGGCTGCGCTCGGCGTAGTCCAGATCGTCGGGGTAGATGCTGTCGCGCCACTCGCTGTAATCGGCGAGCAGCAAACCGGCGGAACGGCCGAAAATGCGCTCGTAGGCGGGGCTGACATAGATCATGCGTTGCGTCTGCCAGTCGAACGCCCACAACACGGCGTTCACGCTGACCAGCAGAGAACTGAACAACTGCTCGCGCTCGCTGAGACGCGCCACTTCCGCCTGGGCATGCATCAGCGCCAGAAGGGTTTCTGCTGCGGCGGGGGTCTCAACGTGGGGGGTCTGGTTGTCCATGAGCACTGCATCTCGGAATAAGGTGCGGCGCATGCCACAACATGTCACACAGCATAGTGCGAAGGTGTTAATGAGATAGGAGTAATGGCACTAAGTTCCGATCGGTGCCACTCGGACGAATGGTCACCGATCAACGGCATCAGGCGTGATGAGGCCGCAGCGAGTAGGTTTTCAGCTGATCGGCGAAGTCACGCAGCGACTGAATACCGCTGGCTTCCGCTTCGTGGACCCAGTCCTTGATGGCCGCCAGCATGTCGTGACCATTGCTGCTGGTCTTCGCCCAGATCTGCTGCAGCGCCAGGCGCTTTTCGTAGATCACTTTCAGTGCCTGACTGTGCTCCAGCATGGTCTGGATGCGCGCCTGATGCTTGTCTTCCAGCAGGCTTGGCTCGCGGGAAAGCAGGCGTTTGGCGCGGCGGAACTGGTGACGCACGGAGGCATCGGCTTTGGCCAGTTCCTGCGCGACCAATGGCGCGATGACCAGCTTGCGGTACTGAGCCATGATCTGGAAACGGTTGTTGAGGATGGCCATCGCCGTGTCCATATCCAGATGGCCTTTGCCTTCCACACGGTGCGCGATCGGCGCGACCCGCTGCACTTTCGCCAGGCGCAGCCAGCTGAACACTTTGATCCACGCCCAGCCCATGTCGAACTCCCAGCGCTTGACCGACAGCTTGGCCGAGTTGGGGTATGTGTGGTGGTTGTTATGCAGCTCCTCGCCGCCGATCAAAATGCCCCAGGGCACCAGATTGGTGGCAGCGTCCCGGCATTCGAAGTTGCGATAGCCGACCGCGTGGCCGAGGCCATTGACCACACCCGCTGCCCATACAGGAATCCACATCATCTGGATCGCCCAGACGGTGATGCCGATGACGCCAAACAGCGCCAGATCGATCACGCCCATGAGCGCGACGCCTAGCAGGGGATAGCGCGAATACAGGTTGCGCTCGATCCAGTCTTCAGGGCAGTTTTTGCCGTAGATGCGCAGCGTCTCGGGGTTCTCCGCTTCGGCGCGGTACAGCTCGGCGCCTTTGCGCAGCACGGTCGACAGACCCTTGATGACCGGGCTGTGCGGATCATCGACGGTTTCGCATTTGGCGTGGTGCTTGCGGTGGATAGCGGTCCACTCGCGGGTGTTCTGCGCCGTGGTAAGCCACAGCCAGAAACGGAAAAAGTGCTTGAGCCCTGCGTTGAGTTCCAGGGAGCGATGCGCTGAATAGCGATGGAGATAGACCGTGACGCCGACGATGGTGACGTGTGTCATCGCCAGGGTGACTGCGACCAATTGCCAGACGGAAAGGTCGAGCAGACCGTTGTTCCACATAGGCTGAGTTGCCCTCGGTTGTTACGCGTGCAATGTACGGATCCGCCTGAGCAGACCCTGAGACAGAAGCGGGCATTATCACTTAGCTCACAGATAAAAACAGTCGGTCTTTCAGAGAAGCGTCGCAAGATGTTTCTTGTTCTATAATTTCCGACTTTCGCAAGGTTGTTTCTTTCTATGTCGAGCATCACCCGGGATGCGCTACGCACCGCAACGTTGTACGGGCTTTTGTCGATGGTGTGGCTGGCGATCAGTGACTATTTACTGCCGCGGCTGATCGAGGACGCGACCGTGCTGACGCGAGCGCAACAGACCGGCGGTTATCTCTGGCTGGCCGTCAGCGCAGTGCTGATCTATCTGGCTCGCTCGCGACTGCTCCGATTCATGGGCGTCACCGAGCTGGCGCGCCGGCATGAGGACATGCAGCGTCTGCGACTGGCAGCGGCCGTATTCGACACCACGCTGGAAGGCGTGCTGGTCACCGATGCCACGGGCGTGATCGTCCACGTGAACCGTGCCTTCAGCGAAATCACCGGGTATCAGCAGGACGAAGTGGTGGGTTTGCGGCCGAGCACGTTCAAGTCAGGCCGCCATGGCCCCGAGTTCTACGAACGGATGTTCAAGACCATCCTCAGCGCCGGGCAGTGGAGCGGCGAGATCTGGAACCGGCGCAAAAGCGGCGAGATCTACCCGCAGTGGCAGAGCATTCGTCCGATCCGGGACGAGGAAGGCGAAATCACACAGTTCGTCGCCGTGTTTTCCGATATTTCTTCGATCAAGCATTCCGAGCGAGAGCTGGCGCATCTGGCCCATTACGATCCTTTGACCGGTCTGCCCAATCGCCTGCTGTTCACCGACCGTGCCGAGCAGGCTCACACCCACGCACGCCGCAATAAGCGCACCCTGGCGCTTCTGCTCGTCGATCTCGATCACTTCAAGCACATCAACGAAAGCCTCGGCCACAACGCCGGGGACGAAGTGCTGAAAGCCGCCGCCGAGCGGCTGCAAATCCATCTGGAAAAGGGCGTCACGCTGGCGCGGCTGGGCGGCGACGAATTCGCGATTCTGCTCGAAAATGCCCAGCAGGTCGCGCAATCCGCCGAACTGGCGCAGAGCATTCTGGAAGGGCTGCGCGAGCCTTTTCTGGTCAGCGGGCAATCGCTGTTTCTCACCGCCAGCGTCGGCATCAGCATCTTCCCCCAGGATGCGCTGACCGCCGAACAGTTGCTGCGTAATGCCGACGCCGCGCTTTCACAGGCCAAGCATCAAGGCCGTGAAAGCTACGCGATGTATACCGCTGAACTGACCGCCCACGCCCAGCGCCGCGTCGAGTTGGCGGCCGAGCTGCGGCAGGCCGTCGAGGAGAACGAGCTGCGGGTGTTTTATCAGCCGATCCATAACCTCCACAGCCGCTGCATCGAGGGCGTCGAGGCACTGGTGCGCTGGCAGCACCCCGCGCGCGGCATGGTCTCGCCGGGTGAATTCATCCCCATCGCCGAGCAAAGCGGGCTGATCGCCGACATCGACAACTGGGTGCTGACCCAAGCCTGCCGGCAGATGGGCGAGTGGCTGGCGGAGGGTGTAAATATCGCCTTCGTCGCCGTCAACGTGTCCAGCCGATTGTTCGGTCGCGGTGATCTTGATCGCCGGGTGGCCAAGGTGCTGAACGAAACTGGTCTGGCACCGGAGTTTCTGGAGCTTGAGGTGACCGAAAGCGCGATCATGGACGACCCTGATCAGGCCATCGAGCAGATGCACCGTCTGCGGGATCTGGGTCTGAAACTGTCCATCGACGATTTCGGCACGGGGTACTCGTCACTGCTGCGGCTCAAGCGCATGCCGGTGCAGAAACTGAAAATCGATCAAGGGTTTGTGGCCGGGTTGCCGGACGACGATGACGACATCGCGATCGTCAACGCCATCATTGCCCTGGCGCGCGCCATGGGCATGCGCGTGCTGGCAGAAGGCATTGAGCAGGCCAGTCAGGCCGGTTTTCTGCTGAAGCACAACTGCGAACTGGGGCAGGGCTATTGGTTCGCGCGCCCCATGCCGGCGGAACAGATCAACTGGCAGCATGCGCCGGTGTTTGTCTCTGCCTGACACAGCCGTGTGGCGCGCGCCACACGTTCAGAACCACTTTATCGGTCGTTCCCGGCCAACCTCAGGCGCAAATGCCTTTTGGTTATATCTGCATTCTTAAATAGTATTTTTAAGAATATCTCTGCCTCTCTACTATCGCGCTCACGCCACAAGCAGCGTTTGCCCCCACGCTGCGGCAAATCTTTCAAGGAGCACGAACATGAGCGCATCTCTACGTAGCGTTGACGGCCAGGACGAAGCAAGCATTTTGCGTGAAATTCAAAGCGCGTTGCGTGACCTGCGTTTTGGCGCGGTTGAAATCACGGTGCACAACGCGCAGGTGGTGCAGATCGAGCGCAAGGAAAAATTCCGTCTGCAAAACCCGAGCAACAAGCAGGGCTGAGCCACGCTCCCGCATAACGAACACCGCATGACCCAAAACTAGAAAAAGCCAACAACACAAAATCTGTCCAGGAGCCTGATTCATGTCCATTCGTCGTTATGCGCTGGCCGCTGTCGCCAGTGCGGTGTTTGCCGGTTCTGCTGTCGCCAAGGATTTCACCCTGCTGAACGTCTCGTACGACCCTACGCGCGAGCTGTATCAGGACTACAACGCCGAATTCATCAACTTCTGGAAAAAATCCCATCCGGGCGACACCGTGAAGATCAACCAGTCCCACGGTGGCTCGGGCAAGCAGGGCCGCTCGGTGATCGACGGCTCGCCTGCCGACGTGGTGACCCTGGCGCTCGCCGGCGACATCGACGAAATCGCCAAACTGGGCAAGACCATTCCTGAGAACTGGCAGACCAAGTTGCCGGACGCCAGCACCCCGTACACCTCGACCATCGTGTTCCTGGTGCGCAAGGGCAATCCGAAAGGCATCCATGACTGGGGCGACCTGATCAAGGACGGCGTGTCGGTGATCACGCCCAACCCGAAAACCTCGGGCGGCGCTCGTTGGAATTTCCTGGCGGCTTACGGCTATGGCTTGAAATCCAATGGCGGCGACGAAGCCAAGGCCAAGGATTACATCGGCAAACTGTTCAAGCACGTTCCGGTGCTGGACACCGGCGCACGCGGTTCGACCATCACTTTCGTCAACAACGGTCAGGGTGACGTGTTGCTGGCGTGGGAAAACGAAGCGTTCCTGGCGCTGAAAGAAGACGGCGGCGCGGACAAGTTCGACATCGTCGTACCTTCGCTGTCGATTCTGGCCGAGCCTCCAGTGGCCGTCGTCGAGAAGAACGCCGAGAAGCACGGCACCACCGAAATCGCCACCGAATACCTGAAGCACCTGTACAGCAAGGAAGGTCAGGAAATCGCGGCGAAAAACTTCTATCGTCCTCGCGATACGGAAGTGGCCGCCAAGTACGAGAAGCAGTTTCCTAAACTCAATCTGCTGACCATCGACAAAGACTTTGGTGGCTGGAAATCGGCTCAGCCCAAGTTCTTCGATGACGGCGGTGTGTTCGATCAGATCTACATCCCGCAGTAACCGCAGCGCCCCACGGAATAAATGGACCCGGACTTGTTCCGGGTAACGTGTGTAAACCAAGGACTTTTATGTCTCGACGCATATCCCCCGTCATACCCGGCTTCGGGCTGACGCTGGGCTACACATTGGTGTACCTCAGTCTGATTGTGCTGATACCGCTTGCGGTCATGTTCATCCACGCCTCCCAGCTGAGCGCCGTGCAGTTCTGGAACGTCGTCACGGCGCCTCGCGTGCTTGCAGCACTCAAGCTGAGTTTCGGCACGGCGTTTTTCGCGGCGATCATCAACGGCATCATCGGCACCCTGCTGGCCTGGGTGCTGGTGCGTTACACCTTCCCCGGTCGCAAGATCATCGACGCGATGATCGATCTGCCCTTCGCATTGCCCACCGCCGTTGCCGGTATCGCGCTGACCGCGCTGTACACGCCGACGGGCTTCATCGGCCAGTTTGCGGCCGACCTAGGCATCAAAATCGCCTACACCCCTTTCGGTATCACCCTGGCGTTGACCTTCGTCACCATGCCCTTTGTGGTGCGCACGGTTCAGCCGGTGCTGGCGGATATCCCCCGGGAAGTCGAAGAAGCGGCGGCCTGCCTTGGCGCCAAGCCGCTGCAAGTGTTCCGTCACATCCTCGTTCCGGCCTTGTTGCCTGCCTGGCTGACCGGTTTTGCGCTGGCCTTCGCCCGGGGCGTGGGTGAATACGGCTCGGTGATTTTCATCGCCGGCAACATGCCGATGAAGACCGAAATTCTGCCGCTGCTGATCATGGTCAAGCTCGACCAGTACGACTACACCGGCGCCACGGCGATTGGCGTGATGATGCTGCTGGTGTCGTTCGTGCTGCTGCTGCTGATCAATCTGTTGCAGCGACGCATCGAAACCCCTAACTGAGGAGGCGCACATATGTCTGGTTCATCGCTCATTGCTGCGTCCTCCGCCAATGCTGCCCGTCGTGGCAGCGCGGTGTCGCGGCGCATTCTGATCGGCCTTGGCTGGCTGGTCTTCGCGTTCTTCCTGCTACTGCCGCTGGTGGTGGTGATCGGCCAGGGTTTGAGCAGCGGCCTCGGCGGATTCTTCGCGGCTATCCTGGAGCCCGATGCACTGTCGGCCCTCAAGCTGACCGTGTTCGCGGTGCTGATTTCGGTGCCGCTCAACGTCGTCTTCGGCGTCGCGGCGGCCTGGTGCGTGAGTAAATACTCGTTCCGCGGCAAGGCGATTCTGGTCACCCTGATCGACCTGCCGTTCTCGGTCTCGCCGGTCATCGCCGGTCTGATTTACGTGCTGATGTTCGGCGCCCGTGGCGTGTTCGGCCCCTGGCTGCAGGAGCACGACATCCAGATCGTCTTCGCACTGCCGGGCATCGTGCTGGCGACCATCTTCGTGACCGTGCCGTTCGTGGCCCGCGAGCTCATCCCGCTGATGCAGGAGCAGGGCACGCAGGAAGAAGAAGCCGCGCGCCTGCTCGGTGCCAATGGCTGGCAGATGTTCTGGCATGTGACCGTCCCCAACATCAAATGGGGCCTGATCTACGGCGTGGTGCTGTGTACCGCGCGGGCCATGGGTGAGTTCGGTGCGGTGTCGGTGGTCTCGGGCCACATTCGCGGCGTGACCAACACCCTGCCGTTGCATGTCGAGATTCTCTACAACGAGTACAACCACGTGGCTGCATTTGCCGTGGCGAGCCTGTTATTGATCCTTGCGCTGTTCATCCTGCTGCTCAAGCAGTGGAGCGAAGCGCGCATTAGCCGTCTGCGCAAAAACGCGGCGGAGGAATAATTCATGTCGATCGAAGTCCGTAACGTCAGCAAGAATTTCAACGCCTTCAAGGCCCTCGACGGCATCAGTCTGGATATCCAGAGTGGCGAGCTCGTGGCGCTGTTGGGCCCGTCCGGCTGTGGCAAGACCACGCTGCTGCGCATCATTGCCGGGCTGGAAACACCGGACAAAGGCAGCATTGTGTTCCACGGCGAGGATGTCTCCGGCCACGACGTGCGCGATCGCAACGTGGGGTTCGTCTTCCAGCATTACGCGCTGTTCCGCCACATGACGGTGTTCGACAACGTCGCCTTCGGCCTGCGCATGAAGCCGAAGAACCAGCGCCCGAACGAAAGCCAGATCGCGGTCAAAGTGCATGAGCTGCTGAACATGGTGCAGCTGGACTGGCTGTCGGATCGCTATCCGGAGCAATTGTCGGGCGGTCAGCGTCAGCGGATTGCCTTGGCCCGCGCCTTGGCGGTGGAACCCAAAGTGTTACTGCTTGACGAACCGTTTGGCGCGCTGGACGCCAAGGTACGCAAGGAGCTGCGTCGCTGGCTGGCGCGGCTGCACGAAGACATCAACCTGACTTCTGTATTCGTGACCCACGACCAGGAAGAGGCGATGGAAGTCGCGGACCGCATCGTGGTGATGAACAAGGGCGTGATCGAGCAGATCGGTTCGCCCGGCGATGTCTATGAGAACCCGGCCAGCGATTTTGTTTATCACTTTCTGGGTGACTCGAACCGTCTGCATCTGGGCGAAGACAACCACGTGTTGTTCCGCCCCCACGAGGTGTCGTTGTCACGGCATGAAGTGGAAGGGCACCACGCGGCGGAAGTGCGGGACATTCGTCCGTTGGGCGCCACGACGCGGGTGACGCTGAAGGTCGAAGGGCAACCCGAACTGATCGAAGCCGAAGTGGTGAAAGACCATGACAGCCTGACCGGACTGGCGCGGGGAGAAACGCTGTTCTTCAAGCCGAAGGTCTGGCAGAAGAGGGAGAGTATTTAGGGCGCTTTCTGATCAAGAGTATTTAAGCGCTCTCTAATCAAATGGACAGCTCGGCCACCGCGCTGTTTGGAGGTAGATACAAATCTTGTGGGAGCGAGCTTGCTCGCGAAGAGGTCATTACATCCGCTAGATTTTCAGCGGCTGGAATCCAGCCTTCGTGAGCAAGGTGGAGCGCCACCCCGGTCACTCCCACATTCCTTCATCCGCAGGGAAATCAGCGATGTCCTTCGACGATCGATCTGATTGGTTGTTAAAACACAGTTCTAGACCGTCGCTTTTTTCAGATCCCGCCGGTGCGTCTTGCCCACCCGCGCCTCGATGGCGTGTTGCAACTTCTTTCTCATTCCCAGCAAAAAAGCCGCTTCGGCAACGACAAACAGCGGGCCGATGATCAGGCCTGTGAGGTCGTCGACAAACGCCGGCTTGCGACCCTCGTAATAATGGCCCACAAACTGAATCGCCCAACCGAGCACGAACAGCCCGACGCCGGCGCTGAGCCAGACCATGGTGGTCTGTTGCGCCAGGCTTGCGCCGAGCCACAGGCACAGCGCGAGCAGAACGCCCATCAGCACGCCGAAGAAGGCGTCCAGCCGCAGGTAGAAAAACGTCGCCGCCAGACTCACCAGCAAGGCCGGCGACACCCAAAGCCCGCCGAGGGACCAACTGGTCCAGCCGGGGCGTGACAACAGTACGGCCACGGCGATCACGATCAGGGGAATGCCGACGAAGTGGGTAACGATATTGCGGGTGTCGCGGTGGTAGGCCGCGTATTGGCTGAGGTGATCGACGAGGTTTTTCATTGTTATTCCTCTTTGGATACATGGATCATGCCGCTGATTTTTTTGGCTGAGGCCGCTGCACGGCTCAGCTTGCAATAAAACGCCGGCTATCAAAAGGAGATTCACATGACGAATGGAACCCAATGGCGCTCATGGTTTATCAACGACCGATGGTTCCGCGATCTGCCTGCGCTGTTGCAGGATAGCTTGCTGATCGGCATGCGGCAGCGCCGGGTGACGCCCGGAAAATCGATCTTCCAGCGCGGCGATCCGGCGCCCGGCCTGTATGCGTTGCTCACCGGCTCTTTACGCATCAATCCTCTCAAGCCGCAGCAAACAGACATGCCCCCGGCAGAAGGCTTTCGGCCCTTCTGGTTTGGCGAAGCCTCGCTGTTCGACGACCTGCCCGCGACCCACGATGTCTTCGCTCAAGGCGCGGTCATTCTCCTGCACATGCCCCATGCGCCACTCAAGCAACTGCTGGCTGAACACCCGGCCTTGTGGCGGCATTTCCGTGATTTGCTGGGGCGCAAGCTCGGGCTCGCCGTCCCCGCCCTTGAAGACATCACCCTGATGCCCACCGAGGAACGCGTGGCGTTTCGGCTGCTGATGCTGGCCGAAGCATACGGCGAGATGGATCGTTCGGTGCGCAGCGTGCCTCTGTCCGACATGGCCTCCAATCGCTGCCTCGGGCTGAGCGCTGAGGTGGTCGAACGGGTACTTGGGGCGTTCGCCGAACGGCAAATCGTGCGCCGCGATCACGAACTGATCTACGTGCTGGACACCGAATGGCTGCGCGAAACGGCGCTTCATCGCCTGACCGGCGCAGGCGCGTGATGGCGTCACCGGTCAGCGATTCAGCCCTTCGCGATACTGGCTGGGCGTCATGCCGGTCCAGCGCTTGAACGCGCGGCTGAAGCTGCTGGTGTCAGCGAAACCGAGCAGATAGGCGACTTCACTGAGCGAGCAACCGGGGTCGCGCATGTGTTGCAGCGCCAGATTCTGCCGGCACTGATTGAGCAGCAGATCGTAGCGACAACCCTCGTCGGCCAAATGGCGCTGAAGACTGCGCAAGCTCAGGTGCAGCGTGTGGGCGATGTGCTCGGCGGACGGCTCGCCTTCGGGCAATTGAGTTTCGATGGCGCCGCGCACCTTGCGCTCCCAGGTCAGTGCGCTGAGTTGTTCGAGGGTGCGGTTGAGCACGGCCTCGTTATGCTCGGCCAGCTCGGGATTGGCGTCGTCCAGATGGCTGTCGAAATCCTCACAGGAGAAGATCAGCAGATTCTCCGCCGCACCGAAGAACAGCGGCGCACGGAAGACGGCATGCCAGGGCTGCGGATCTTCCGGTTGCGGCCGCATCAGGTGAACGGCCAGCGGCGCGTAATGACGGCCCAGGCGGTTGCGGCAGGTGCGCACGTAGATTGCGGCGAAGGCGTCCATCGCCTCATTGGCCGGCATCGGGCTGCCGTCGGGCACGCGGAAACGAAACTCGTAATGCTCGTCCACGCGTTCAAAACTCATGACCAGCGCGTCGCTCACCACCGGGTGATAACGCACGATGCGCTCGAACACCTCACGCAACGACCCGCTGGCAACCAGCGCATAACCGAGCGCATGAAAGGTCGTCGGGCTGACGAACCGTGACACTCGCAAGCCCAGCGCCGGATCGCCGCTGGCCTGCACGGCCAGTTCCCAAAAACGGGTGGTGACCGTCACCGGGTATCGCGCGTTGGGGTCATCCATCAGCTGCGGATCCAGGCCCGCAGCCCGGCTCAGTGCGAGGCTGTCGAGGCCGAGGGCATCGAGTTGCTTGCGCAGGGCGCGGGTCCAGCTGGCGAGGATGCTCGGCTCAGACATACAAGTTGGCGCTTCCGGTCTACAGATTGGCGTTCACGGTCAGGCAGCATCCGGGCTTAAGCGGCACAGTGGTGCGACGTTTTTTCATCCTGAAACCGGAGAATGGAAGCATGCACGACACTTCTGCAAGTGCTGCCGGACTGAATGCACAACAACGATCAGCGCATATTCGTGCGGTGGTTTCCGCCCATGGCGCCGCGCTGCGAGAGCGCTATCCGCTGCTGCGGCACCAGGACGCCATCGGCGCCGGCATCCTGTGCTTCGCACTCGCCGGCATGATTGGCAGCGCGACGCTCTATATCGGGGGTTACCTGGCCTGGTGGGCGTGCCTGCTGCTGAATGCGTTCTTTGCGTCGCTGACCCATGAGCTTGAACACGACCTGATCCACAGCATGTATTTCCGCAAGCAGCGGGTGCCCCACAATCTGATGCTTGCATTGGTCTGGATGGCGCGGCCGAGCACGATCAATCCCTGGATTCGTCGGCACTTGCACCTCAATCATCACAAGGTCTCCGGCACCGAGGCAGATATGGAAGAGCGCGCCATTACCAATGGCGAGCCGTGGGGCCTGGCGCGGTTGCTGATGGTCGGCGATAACGTGATGTCGTCGCTGATCCGCATGCTGCGGGCGAAAACCTGGGCGCATAAATTCAGCATTCTCAAGCGCACCCTGCGTGTTTATGCGCCGCTGGCGCTGCTGAATTGGGGCGCGTGGTACGTGTTTCTTGGCTTCCATGCCGCCAATGGCATTGCCGGTCTGATGGGCAGCTCGATTGACTGGTCGGCGAACACGCTGGCGGTCATGCACGTCATCGACGTCGCTGTCGTGGTCCTGGTCGGTCCGAACGTGCTGCGTACCTTCTGTCTGCATTTCGTCAGTTCCAACATGCATTACTACGGCGACGTCGAACTGGGCAATGTCATGCAGCAGACCCAAGTGCTCAATCCGTGGTGGATGTGGCCGATGCAGGCGTTCTGCTTCAACTTCGGCAGCACCCATGGCATTCATCACTTCGTGGTGAAGGAGCCGTTCTATATCCGCCAGATGACGGCACCCGTTGCGCACAAAGTGATGGCTGAAATGGGGGTGCGGTTCAATGATTTCGGCACCTTCGGGCGGGCCAACCGCTTTGAACGAACGACTGAAAACGACGCGGTCCTCAAGCCTGCACGCGGTTGATACCTGGCGGCCCATTGCGCCAGTCTCGCCGGCTTGTGGGAAATTTCTCCGGATAAAGATTTCTGTAACAACCGCCCCTTAATCTCTGCTCATCCCCGGCGAGCTGGGGGCAGACAGCGTGATTCTCAGGGTCACCCCTTTAAGGCAGGGGGTGGCCCTCTTTTTTTTGCGCCTTTCCCTGAGGCTGCGGCATATATTTTCGAGCTATTAATAAATAGCTTCTTATTCTTTTTCGAATATATGTCCGATCCCTATACTCGCCCCCATGAACGCAACATGCAGGAGGCGAAGGCCATGCATAACGAATCGATCCGTTACCTGATCGTGCCAGGCTGGCAAGGATCTGCCGACGACCATTGGCAAACCCATTGGCAGAACAGTCTGCCCAATAGCGTGCGTGTGGAGCAGGCCGACTGGCTCAAGCCGCGCCGAGAAGATTGGGTGGGTGAGCTGCAACGCGCTATCGCCTCTGACAGCACCCCGGTGATTCTCATCGCCCACAGCCTGGGTTGCGTGACCGTTGCCCATTGGGCGCAGCTGGCGCCACTGGCGAGTTTGCGTCAGGTGCGCGGGGCCCTGCTGGTGGCGCCCGCTGACGTCGAGCGCCCCAATTGCCCGCCGGCGATCCGCAATTTCGCGCCGATTCCCGAGCACCTGCTGCCGTTCCCGACCCAAGTGGTCAGCTCCGATAACGATTCCGCCGTCAGCGCATTGCGCGCGATGGAAATGGCCCGCAACTGGGGCGCCGAAATCGGCATTCTCAGCGGCGCGGGCCATATCAATGTGAAGTCCGGGCATCAACGCTGGGAACAGGGTTTCGCTTATCTGTACCGGCTGCAAGGGCGCATCGAGCATTTCAACCGCCGCCGCGCATGACCATCGCATTTGCAACGGTCGTTGCGCCTGAGACCTCTTTTCTCACGATCACTTTCGCCGCAGTGAACCGACAGGCGCTGCGGCCTTTTTTTTAAAAACGCTTCGGTCAATGGATGGCCGGGGCGGGAGCCTGCCATGAGCCTTTCCGACCTATCGAGCAACCCGCTGTTGACCTTCCCTGATGCTGAAAAAAGCCCGCTGAGCATCCGCGCCAAGGCCCTAGTGTTCATCGATCCACGATCGCGGCAATTGCGCGAAGAGATGGAACTGCTGGCGCCGCTGGACTTGCCCGTGTTGATCCGCGGCGAATCCGGCACGGGAAAGGAATTGCTGGCGCGTCATATTCATCGAGGTAGCGACCGGGCCGGGTTATTCGTGTCGGTCAACTGCGGCGCCATCAGCTCGACCTACGCCGACGCCGAGCTGTTCGGTTACGCCGCCGGCGCCTACAGCGGGTCCGCCAGCAGTCGGGCAGGCTGGTTCGGCTCGGCAACGGGCGGCACGTTGTACCTGGATGAAATCGCCGACCTGCCGATGGCGATCCAGATCAAGTTGCTGGCAGCGCTGGAAAACCACGAAGTCACCCGCGTCGGCGCCACGCAGCCCAGCCAGGTCGACGTCAGACTGGTCGCCGCGACCAGCATCGATCTGCGCCTGTCAGTCGCCGCTGGCAAATTCCACGAGCGGCTTTATCGCTACCTGAACGAAGGGCGCCTCGACCTGCCGGCGTTGCGCGAACAGCCCGGGAACATCCTGCCGTTGGCCGAGTACTTCCTGGGGATTTACAGCCAGCGCTTCGATTTTGAGATGCCGCTGATCAGCGAAGACGCGCAACGAGTGCTCGAAGCCCATTACTGGCCGGGCAACACACGGGAGCTGGAGAACGTCATTCACTTCGCGTTGCTGGTGAGCAGCGGCGCGGAGATCCTGCCTGAGCACCTGAATCTGCCGGTCCGGTAATGGCTCTTGAGCTCACTGAGCAGGTAGCCAGGTGGCAAAATGCCCGCTGATAGCGAAAAGGCATAACCATCCGACTAAAAAGTATTGTCTCGGAATAAAAAATCTCGGTACTGTCCGCATCAGCCGCTCCCCTGCCAAGGGTCGATCCCGCGGCAGACCGAAAACAAGTCGCCCACGAGGCGACCCGATTTCTATTAAGGACATCGCATGAAGAAGACGTTTTTGTTCACCGCACTGGCGGCTGCTCTCTCCCTGGGCATCAGCGCTGCACAAGCTGCCGAGAAGCTCGTCGTGGGCGCCACCGCTGTTCCGCACGCCGAGATCCTCGAGCTGATCAAGCCTGAACTGGCCAAAGAAGGCGTGGACCTGCAAATCAAGGTCTTCACCGACTACGTGCAGCCGAACGTGCAACTGAACGAGAAGCGTCTGGACGCCAACTACTTCCAGACCAAGCCTTACCTGGACGGCTTCAACAAAGGCAAGGGCGCTACCCTGGTGACCGGCGTCGGCGTACACGTCGAACCGTTCGGCGGCTACTCGAAGAAGTGGAAGTCCATTGACCAGTTGCCTGAAGGCGCAACCGTTGCCATTCCGAACGAAGGCAGCAACGCCGGTCGTGCCCTGCTGCTGTTGCAGAAGAACGGCCTGATCACCCTGAAAGACCCGACCAACGCCTTGTCGACGCCGAAAGACATCGCCACCAATCCGAAGAAACTGAAGTTCCGCGAACTGGAATCGGCTCTGCTGCCCCGCGCGCTGGATCAGGTCGACCTGGATCTGATCAACACCAACTACGCGCTGGAAGCCAAGCTCAGCCCTAAAAAGGATGCGCTGATTCTGGAAGGCTCCGACTCGCCGTACGTGAACTACCTGGTCACCCGCACCGACAACGCTCACACCGACGCGATCGAGAAGCTGTCCAAGGCGCTGACCAGCCAGCAGGTCAAAGACTTCATCAACAAGAAGTACGACGGCGCAGTTATCCCGGCGTTCTGATGAAGGCTTGAATGCGCGATTGCAGCGCATTCGTATACAAAACGCGCTTGCCCGCCGTTGCTCCCGCTCCGCTGACGTACTGTCATCGGGTGCATGGAGGTGACGGCGGGCAAGTGCGTTTTTGCGTTTCGAGCGTAGCGCCTATGCATAAGTCGGCTTTTAGGCGCCTCGCTGATCAGTAATGGCCAACGGCCGTCGCTAGGTCGTTCGGCGCTATGCATATGCTCTAACGATATTTAAACTTCGCTTCTTATAGCTTTAAAGTCCTCCCTCCTCAGCCACACCTTTTGGAGTCGGAGTTCTCATGCCAGCAGCCTCCCACGCTTCGTCCGCGCAAGCGCCCGGTCAGCAGTTCGATGTGCGTCCATTCGCCGAAAAGGTGGGCGCGGAAATCGTCGGTCTGGATCTGTCCCGTCCGCTCAACGACGCCGATTTTGCCCGTGTGCATCAAGCGCATCTCGATTACCACGTGGTTGTTTTCCGCGATCAGCACATCACCCCGCAGCAGCAGATCGATTTCAGCCGCCGTTTTGGCGTCCTGCAGATTCATGTGCTCAAGCAATTCCTGCTCGCCAATCATCCCGAGATTTTGATCGTCTCCAATATCGTCGAAAACGGCCAGCCGGTCGGGCTGGGCGATGCCGGCAAATACTGGCACTCGGACCTGTCCTACAAAGAACTGCCGAGCCTTGGCTCGATGCTCTACGCCCAGGAGCTGCCAAGCGAAGGCGGTGACACCCTGTTCGCTGACATGCATTTGGCCTGGGACACGCTGCCCGAGCATCTGCGCAAAGCCGTCGAAGGTCGCAATGCGGTGCACAGCTATACGTCCCGCTACAGCCATGGGCATAACGCCGATAACTGGCGCCCGACCCTGAGCGCTGAACAGTTGGCCCAAGTCGCAGTGGTCAGCCATCCGATCGTGCGCACCCACCCGGAGAACGGGCGCAAGGCGCTGTTTGTCAGCGAAGGCTTCACCACCCACATCGTCGGCCTGCCGGAAGACGAGAGTCAGGCAATTCTCACAGAGCTGTACGCCCACAGCGTTCGCCCGGAAGGCGTTTACCGCCACAAGTGGCAGGAGAACGACATGGTGTTCTGGGACAACCGCTCGCTGATTCATCTGGCCGGCGGCACGCCCGATCACCTGCGCCGTCGCCTGCACCGCACGACCATTCAGGGCGATGCGCCGTTCTGATTCAGGAGAGCTCCATGAACGCTGTTCTGCAAAGCCACACGGCTAGCGATCGCTTGAACGCGCAACAGGCCAATCAGCCCACCGCTGAAGCGCTGCTGCAAGTACAAGGCGTCAGCCTTGAATACCGCACGCCGGAACGCGTGGTGCGGGCGACCCATCAAGTCAGTTTTGAAATCGATCCTGCCGACCGTTTTGTCCTGCTCGGCCCGTCGGGCTGCGGCAAGTCAACGCTGCTCAAGGCCGTGGCCGGGTTCATTCAGCCCAGCGAAGGGCAGATTCGCCTGGCCGGTCAGCAGGTCAGGGAGCCGGGGCCGGACCGCATTGTGGTGTTTCAGGAATTCGACCAGTTGCCGCCGTGGAAGACGGTGATCCAGAACGTCATGTTTCCGCTGCTGGCCTCGCGCACCCTCAAGCGTCGTGAAGCCGAGGAGCGTGCGCGGTATTACCTGGAGAAAGTCGGCCTGAGCGCTTTCGCTGACGCTTACCCGCACACCTTGTCCGGCGGCATGAAGGCGCGCGTGGCGATTGCCCGGGCGCTGGCGATGCAGCCCAAGATCCTGTTGATGGATGAGCCCTTCGCCGCGCTCGACGCGTTGACCCGCCGCAAGATGCAGGAAGAGCTGCTGGAGCTGTGGGAAGAGGTGCGCTTCACGCTGCTGTTCGTGACCCACTCCATCGAGGAAGCGCTGGTGGTCGGCAATCGGATTCTGCTGTTGTCGCCCCATCCGGGCCGCGTGCGCGCCGAGATCAACAGCCATCAGTACAACCTGAAGAGCCTTGGCGGCGTCGAGTTCCAGGCGTCTGCCCAGCGGATTCACCGGCTGCTGTTCGACGAGGGCGAAGCGCCTGCGGTCGAGCCGGATCTGCGGTTTCAGGATGTTCGTATTGCCTACTGATCGCGGTTCGCCGAGCTGCCCCCTCAAGAGATTGCACCCATGAGCCTTTCACCCCCTCTGCGGGAAGAATACGAAGTCGTGCTGGAGCCTTTCACTCAGGAAGATCTGGCCCGCGACATTCCCCTCGCGCAACGCATCTGGCAGGTGAGCTGGGTGCGTAAAGCCGTCATCCTTGTCGCCCTGGCGATCATCTGGGAAATCGCCGCGCGCATTCAGGGCAACGACCTGCTGCTGCCGAGCTTTCTGCAAACCGCTTCGGCGTTTATCGACGGCATCGCCAGTGGCGAATTGCTGACCAAGGTCTGGATCTCCCTGACGGTCCTGGTCAAGGGTTACCTGATCGGCATCGTCCTGGCGTTTGGTCTGACCACGCTGGCGGTGTCGACCCAACTGGGTCGCGACCTGCTCGGCACGCTGACGGCGATGTTCAACCCGTTGCCGGCCATCGCGCTGCTGCCGCTGTCGCTGCTGTGGTTTGGCCTCGGTGAAAACAGCCTGATTTTCGTGCTGGTGCATTCGGTGCTCTGGGCGTTGGCATTGAACACGTACGCGGGGTTTCTCGGTGTTTCGGAAACCCAGCGCATGGCCGGGCGCAATTACGGCCTCAAGGGCCTGCGGTTCGTCTGGTACATCCTGATTCCGGCGGCGCTGCCTTCGATTCTCGCGGGCCTGAAAATCGGCTGGGCCTTTGCGTGGCGAACCCTCATTGCCGCAGAACTGGTGTTCGGCGCGTCCTCGGGCAAGGGCGGTCTGGGCTGGTACATCTTCCAGAACCGCAACGAGCTGTACACCGACAAGGTATTCGCGGGTCTGGCGGCGGTGATCATCATTGGTCTGCTGGTGGAAAACCTGCTGTTCAGTAACGTCGAGCGCCTGACCGTGAAGCGGTGGGGCATGCAGCGCTGATCTGCTTTATCAAACGAACGCTCCGCCTTGTGGCCGCTGAATGGGCCATGAGTCCGTCACCCCTTTCGCCTTCATCGTGAGAAATGTATGGAATTTCTGAAAACAGCTGCACCTTTCAAGCGCCCGACACTGACCGCGCTCGCCGCCGCCCTGGGTCTGGCTGGCGCTTTGTTGAGCAGCGGCGCTCACGCTGAAGGCAAGATCAGCATCGCCCAGCAGTTCGGCATCGGTTATCTGATTCTGGACGTCGTTCAGCAGCAGAAGCTGATCGAGAAACACGGCAAGGAGCAGGGCCTGGACATCAAGGTCGACTGGAACAGCATCTCCGGCGCCACCGCGATGAATGAAGCCCTGCTGGCTGGCGCGCTGGACGTGGTGTCGGCGGGCGTACCGCCGATGCTGACCATCTGGGACCGGACCAAGGGCAAGCAGAACGTCAAGGCCATCGCCTCGCTGGGCTCGATGCCCAATTATTTGCTCAGTAACAACCCCAACGTGAAGACCCTCAACGACTTCACTGAAAAGGACCGCATCGCCGTGCCGGCGGCGGGCGTGGGTTTCCAGTCGCGCACCTTGCAGATCGAAACCGCCAAGCTGTTCGGGAACGACAATTTCAAGAAATTCGACAACATCTCCGTCAGCCTGCCGCACCCGGACGCCACGTCGGCGCTGATTGCCGGCGGGTCGGAGATCAGCGCGCACTTCTCCAGTCCTCCGTTTCAGTATCAGGAGCTGGAAAACCCCAACGTGCATAAAGTGCTGAGTTCGTACGATGTGCTGGGCGGCCAGGCAACGTTCAACGTGCTCTACACCACTCAGAAATTCCACGACGAAAATCCGAAGACCTACAAAGCGTTCTACGACGCACTGGCCGAGGCCGAGAAGATCATCAAGGCCGACAAACCTGCGGCGGCGAAGACCTACATCGACGTCGAGAAATCGAAACTGCCGTTGCCGCTGGTGGAGAAGATCGTCTCCGACCCGGAAATCGACTTCACCGTCGTGCCCCAGCGCACGTTCATCTACGCCGAAAAGCTCCACGAGCTGGGTGTGCTGAAAAACAAGGCTGACAGCTGGAAGGACTTCTTCTTCGAAGAAGCCCACGGTGGTGCGGGTAGTTGATCCTCAACGTTGGTCGGTCTGTTTAGACCGGCTTGATGGGGGGCGGTGTGTCAGCCACACCGCCTTCGCGACCGTCGTAACCTCCGATGGCTCCTACAGTGGATTTACGAGCGACCCAGATATTTGGCGCGCCGCGAACCTGTGGCATATCCCGTCGTCCAGACGACGCGCTGTCTGGCATCAAACACACCCCCTGTGGGAGCGAGATTGCTCGCGAAGGCGGCGATTCAGGCGCTAGAGATGCAGCGGGGTGTCTCGACCCCTTCGCGAGCAAGCTCGCTCCCACAATTTTTGTGTCCACAGGTAGAACTGCGGCGTTGTCATGTTCATGAGAGTGAGCTTGCTCACGAAGGCAGTGTGTCTGCCAACATCGATGTCACAGACCACCCCCCATCGCGAACAGGCGTGCTCTAGCGTAGATTGGCGTGCGCTGTAGATGCCGGCAGAGTTCGGTGCCTCAAGGAACCCTGATGTAAGCTCACAGTCGCATGATCACATCGCAACGGCGTCCGGCGGCGCGGTGTCGCAACGGCATTGGCACAAGGAGCTTGCATGCCCGCCCAACCCTTCTTTTTTCATGGTCGTCTGACCGTTCTTTCCCTCGGTCTGTGCCTGGCCGTGCTTGCTGGCTGCGGGAAGGAAAAGCCCCAGGAACCGGTGCGCGCACGCGTGCAGGCCCAGGAGGTCAAGACGGCCGATTTCGCTGCGGACGTCGCGCTGACCGGCGATGTCCAGGCGCGGGTGCAGACCCAGCTTTCATTCCGGGTGGGCGGCAAGATCATTCAGCGCACGGTCGACGTGGGCGATCGGGTGTCGGCCAAACAAGTGCTGGCCAAACTCGACCCCAAAGACCTGCAGACCAACGTCGACTCCGCCCTCGCTGCCGTTGCCGCCGAGCAGGCGCGCGTGAAACAGACTTCCGCCGCCTTCGTGCGTCAGGAAAAGCTCTTGCCCAAGGGCTACACCAGCCGCAGTGAATACGATTCCGCCCAAGCCCAGCTTCGTGGCAGTCAGAGCGCGCTCAAAGCCGCCCAGGCGCAACTGGCCAACGCCCGCGAGCAACTGGGCTACACCGCATTGATCGCCGATGCGCCGGGCATCATTACCGCGCGGCAGGCCGAAGTGGGGCAGGTCGTACAGCCCACCGCGCCGATCTTCAGCCTGGCCCGCGATGGCGAGCGCGACGCCGTGTTCAACGTTTACGAGTCGCTGTTCGTCAACCCGCCGACCGACCAGCCGGTCGAAGTGACGCTGCTGGACAACCCGAAGGTCAAGGCCGTCGGCAAGGTGCGCGAAGTCACGCCAGCCGTATCGGCGCAAACCGGCACGCTGCAAGTGAAGATCGCCCTCACCTCGCTGCCGCCGGGCATGGATCTGGGTTCGGTGGTCAGTGCCGCGCTGAGCGTGCCGGCCAGGACCAGCGTCGAGCTGCCGTGGTCCGCGCTGACCAAAGGCCTGGGCGATCAGCTCGGCAAGCCGGCGGTGTGGGTGGTCGATGGGGATAACAAGGTCAGCCTGCGCAGCGTCACGGTCGGGCGCTACCTGACCGGCAAAGTGATCATTGTCGACGGTTTGAAGAATGGTGAAAAAGTGGTCGTTGCCGGTAACCAGTTGCTGCACCCGGACATGCAGGTGGAGCTCGCCGACGTGTACCCCGATGCCTCGAAACAGCTGACAGGAGCCCAGCAATGAAGCGCTTGTCGGGGGTTGTGCTGGCGGGCCTGTTGTTGAGCGCATGCAGCAAGGAAGAGCCGGCACCCGAGCCGGTTCGGCCGGTGCTGTTCATTGAGGTGAAACCCCAGGCTCAGGAAAGCCTGGGTCGTTTCGCCGGGAACATCGCCGCGCGCTATGAAAGCACTCTGGGCTTTCGCGTCTCGGGTCGCATTGCCCAGCGCAGCGTCGACGTCGGCGCACAGGTCAAGAAGGGCGACATGCTCGCCGTGCTCGACCCGACGGACCAACAGAACCAAGTGCGCTCGACCCAGGGCGATCTCGCCCGGGTCGAAGCCCAGCTGATCAACGCCCAGGCCAACGCCCGTCGGCAACAAGAGTTGTTTGATCGCGGCGTTGGCGCCCAGGCCGCGCTGGATGTCGCGGTCACCGACCTGAAAACCACTCAATCTTCCTACGATCAGGCCAAGGCCGCGATGCAACAGGCCAAGGATCAACTGAGCTACAGCGAGCTGCGCGCCGATCACGATGCCGTCGTCACCGAATGGAAAGTCGAGGCCGGCCAAGTGGTCAGCGCGGGCGAGCAGGTGGTGACACTGGCGCGCCCGGACATCAAAGAGGCGGTCATTGATTTGCCGGCGCAACTGAGTGATCAACTGCCCAGCGACGTGGTGTTCAAAGTCGCCAGCCAGCTGGAGCCAGAGATCAACACCACCGCAACCGTGCGAGAACTCGAGCCCCAGGCCGAAAGCACCACCCGCACCCGTCGCGCACGTTTGACCCTGGCGGATACGCCGGCGGCCTTCCGTCTGGGCACAGCGATCAGCGTCACCCTGAGCTCGGCGATCAAACCGCGCATCGAATTGCCCGCCACGACCGTTCAGGAGATCGACGGCAAGACGCAGATCTGGGTCATCGACGTGCAGAACCAGACCGTTTCCCCACGCGTCGTCACAGTCGTCAGCCGCAGTGATGATTCAGTGGTACTGGCCGGTGGGGTCAACAACGGCGATCGAGTTGTGACCGCCGGGGTCAATAGCCTCAAGCCGGGGCAGAAAATCAAAGTCGATAAGGAAAGCCCGCGATGAAAGGGAAGTTCAACCTCTCCGATTGGGCGATCAAGCATCAGTCTTTCGTTTGGTACCTGATGTTCGTCGGCCTGCTGATGGGCGTGTTTTCCTACATGAACCTGGGTCGTGAAGAAGACCCTTCGTTCACCATCAAGACCATGGTCATACAAACCCGCTGGCCGGGCGCGACCGTGGATGAAACCCTGGAGCAGGTCACCGACCGCATCGAGAAAAAGCTCGAAGAGCTCGACTCCCTCGATTACGTGAAGAGCTACACCCGGCCGGGCGAGTCCACTGTTATGGTTTACCTGCGCGACACCACCAGCGCTGAGGCCATTCCCGAAATCTGGTACCAGGTTCGCAAGAAGATCGATGACATTCGCGGGCAGTTCCCCCAAGGTATTCAGGGCCCGGCGTTCAACGATGAGTTCGGCGACGTTTACGGATCGATTTACGCCTTCACCTCCGACGGCCTGACCCTGCGCCAGTTACGCGACTACGTGGAACAAGTGCGCGTCCAGATTCGCGACGTGCCGGGTCTGGGCAAAGTCGAAATGATCGGCGAGCAGGACGAAGTGCTGTACCTGAACTTCTCCACTCGCAAACTGGCGGCACTGGGCCTTGATCAGCGCCAGGTCGTGCAGAGCCTGCAATCACAAAACACCGTGACGCCCGCCGGGGTCATCGAGGCCGGTCCGGAGCGCATTTCCGTGCGCACCTCCGGCCAGTTCGCCTCGGAAAAAGACCTCGAAAACGTCAACCTGCGCCTCAACGATCGCTTCTATCGCTTGAGCGACATCGCCGAAATCACCCGCGGCTATGTGGATCCGCCCAAGCCGTTGTTCCGCTTCGACGGCAAGCCTGCCATCGGCCTGGCCATCGCCATGAAGAAGGGCGGCAACGTTCAGGAGTTCGGCAAACAGCTGCACGAACGCATGAGCGCGGCGACCGCCGACCTGCCGATTGGCGTCGGCGTGCATGTGGTGTCCGATCAGGCGCAGGTGGTCGAGAAGGCCGTCGGCGGCTTCACCAGCGCGCTGTTTGAAGCGGTGGTGATCGTGCTGATCGTCAGCTTCATCAGCCTTGGCATGCGTGCGGGGCTGGTGGTGGCCTGCTCGATTCCGTTGGTGCTGGCGATGGTCTTCGTGTTCATGGAGTACAGCGGCATCACCATGCAGCGTATTTCCCTGGGCGCCCTGATTATTGCCCTTGGCCTGTTGGTCGATGACGCGATGATCACGGTGGAGATGATGGTGTCGCGCCTTGAAAAAGGCGAAACCAAAGCCCAGGCCGCGACGTACGCCTACACCTCGACGGCCTTCCCGATGCTCACCGGTACGCTGGTGACGGTTGCGGGCTTCGTGCCGATCGGCCTGAACGCCAGCTCGGCGGGGGAATACACCTTCACCCTGTTCGCGGTGATTGCCGTCGCCATGCTGGTGTCGTGGGTCGTTGCCGTGCTGTTCGCCCCGGTGATCGGCGTGCACATCCTTAGCGAAAACGTGAAGAAGCACGACGAAAACGCCAAGCCCGGACGCATCGCCAGAGCCTTCAACGGCTCGATGTTCTGGGCCATGCGTCATCGCTGGCTGACCATCATCATCACGATTTTGCTATTTGCCACGTCGCTGTTCTGCATGCGCTTCGTGCAGAACCAATTCTTCCCGTCATCGGACCGCCCGGAGATTCTGGTCGACCTCAACCTGCCGCAGAACGCATCGATCAACGAGACGCGCCGCGCGGTGGACAAGCTCGAGGCGACCCTCAAGGACGATCCGGACATCGTCAGCTGGAGCACCTACATCGGCGAAGGCGCGGTGCGTTTCTACCTGCCGCTGGATCAGCAGCTGGAAAACCCGTATTACGCACAGTTGGTGATCGTCAGCAAAGGGCTGGAAGAGCGCGGCGCGTTGACCGAGCGCTTGCAAAAACGCTTGCGTGACGACTTCGTCGGCATCGGCACTTATGTGCAGGCGCTGGAAATGGGGCCGCCGGTGGGGCGCCCGATTCAGTACCGGGTCAGCGGCGAGAACATTGATGAAGTGCGCCAGCACGCCATCGAACTCGCCACCCTGCTCGACAAGAATCAACACATCGGCGAGATGATCTACGACTGGAACGAGCCCGGGAAAGTCCTGCGCATCGACATCAATCAGGACAAGGCGCGGCAGTTGGGGCTGTCGTCCGAGGATGTTGCGCAGCTGATGAACAGCGTCGTGACCGGCTCGGCGGTGACCCAGGTGCGCGACGACATCTACCTGATCAATGTCGTCGGGCGCGCGGTGGATGCCGAGCGCGGGTCGCCGGAAACCCTGCAGAACCTGCAGATCGTTACGCCCCAGGGCACGTCGATTCCGCTGCTGGCGTTTGCCAACGTGCGCTACGAGCTGGAACAGCCGCTGGTGTGGCGTCGCGATCGCAAACCGACGATCACGCTCAAGGCGGCCGTGAGCGACGATATGCAGCCGACCGACCTGGTCAAGGAGCTCAAGCCCGAGATCGACAAATTCGCCGCCGGTTTGCCGGTGGGCTACAAGGTCGCCACGGGCGGCACGGTGGAGGAGAGCGGCAAGGCTCAAGGGCCGATCGCCAAGGTCGTGCCGTTGATGATCTTCCTGATGGCGACCTTCCTGATGATCCAGCTGCACAGCGTGCAGAAGATGTTCATCGTCGCCAGTGTGGCGCCGTTGGGATTGATCGGCGTGGTGCTCGCGCTGGTGCCGACCGGAACGCCGATGGGCTTTGTGGCGATCCTCGGGATTCTGGCGCTGATCGGCATCATCATCCGCAACTCGGTGATTCTGGTGACCCAGATTCATGAGTACGAGGTGGCGGGCTATCTGCCGTGGGATGCGGTGGCGGAAGCGACCGAACACCGGCGCCGTCCGATCCTGCTGACCGCTGCGGCGGCGAGCCTGGGCATGATCCCGATCGCCCGCGAAGTGTTCTGGGGGCCAATGGCTTACGCAATGATCGGCGGGATCATCATTGCAACCCTGCTGACGTTGCTGTTCCTGCCGGCGCTGTACGTGGCCTGGTACAAGATCAAGGAGCCGAGTGAGGAGGAGCGGCGCAAACATCAGGAACGCCAGCAGGAAGAGCAACACCGCCGTGATGACGATACGGACGACGGCGCGTCCTCTCCCGCGCATTAATACCTATGGTTCAGGCGGAAGCGGTCGGGTGGCCACTTCCGCTTTTTATCTGCGCACCGGTGAGGGGGGGTGTCAGGTCAGCTCGAAATCTTTGAAATGCACCTGCCCTGCCTGAGTTTTCAACTTTTCCGGATCAGAGACGGTGTGTACCTGCACGGTCACCGTAGTGGCAGGGATCGGTTTGCGGTTCATCTCGAGAGTGACTTCCGTCCACTCCTCGGTTGCTACCGAAATGTCACCAAACGCCTCGGCGCTCCCGACCGTACTGATCAGCACCCCATAACTGAATACTATGGAATCGCCGGGCTTTATAATTTCCCCGGCCCGCACATAAAAACTAAATTGGCTGGGTTTATAATTGCCCTCCGGGAGGGACTGGGACAGACCGGCTGCCTTTGCCAGCTGCACGTAGTAAACCGCCCCCTCTTTCTTGATCTCCCCAGTGACCTCAGTGGGGGTGATGGTCCAGGGCTCTAATTCGCCCGATGCGAAGTCACTGTTTTTCAATAAATTACTCATCGTCATTCCCTTGCTGATTGGCGATTGGCAGCCTGTGTTCATCAGGCAACCGGATCGTGGTTGGCACTCATGGCGCGGGTCCAGTGTGTGCGCGGGGACAGGAAGGGGCTACTGTCAGAAATGACAGTCCCGGACCCCCGTCAATTGAGCGAGCATTTGCGAGGTGGGGCAAGGCCAGTCGTGATTTAGGAACGGTCCGACAGACACTCGTCGGTCCCTGCCTTACTGTGCCCCGCTGAATCGCTTCGCGGGGCTCGACATGTCTTTTTCCTTGGTACGCTTGTGTGTCTGCCTCTTGTTGGGCTGGATGCTCCCATTCGGCAGTTCGGCTGAAACGTTGGAAAACGACTTCTGGCGGGTGGACGTTGACCCGCAGACACTCGCGGTCCGCGTCTCGCCGAGCGGGCAATCTGCTTTGCAAGCGTCAAGCGGGGTCAAGGCGCATCGCGTCAGTGAGCTCAAGACTTCGCAGGACTACCTCGCGTGGCAGTGGGACGAGGGCGCCTGGCATCTCGAAGCCCGGCTGCAGCAACGTGACCTTTTGCTGACCATCAAGGCCCGGAATACGGGGGTACTGGAGTTCCTGAATCAGCCAGGCGACGCCATGGGCAAAGCGCTGATCTGGCCGATGGCCGAGGGGCATTATGTCCCTCGGGGGAACACTGTCTGGCAGCAGTTTCTTGCGACCCAGGGCGAGATCAATACCACACAGGACCTCAGTCTCCCGTTATGGAGCATGGACCACGGCGCATTCACCCTGACCTGGCTGTTGACCCATCCATTCAACAACCGCCTTCGTTTGCATCCCCAAGGTGACGCCCTGGGTTTGTCCGCCCGACATGAGTTCACGGCGCTGGATCTCAGCACGCCAATGACCTTTCGCCTGTCGCTGGATGCCGCCGATCCGCTCGCTGGCGCAAGGCGTTACCGGCAGTGGCTCATCGACAATGGAGAATATCAGACGCTGGAAAGCAAGTTCGAGAAAACCCCAGAGGGGCGCAAGCTGCTCGGCGCCGCTCACCTGTATCTGTGGGGCAACGACCTGTTGGCCCTTGATGATATTCAGTCCTGGGGGCGTCTGACTCAGGTACTTGCGTCCGACGACCCACTGGCTGTGCAGTTGCGCAACCGGCTGGATAAAGAAGCCCTGGTTTTGCTGAGTGGCAGCCAGGGACAATTGCAGCGCTGGCAACAAGTCGCGCTGCTGCGCAGTCTCAACAGCGCGTTCAGCTCTGTCGCAAGACAAGCATGGCAACGTGATGCCCAGCCCGACGTGTCGCGGTTGACGTCGCGTTACGGTGAGCTTCGCGGGGAAGTCGCCCGTCTGTTTGCCGGCGCCCTCGCGGATGACCCGTCGACATGGGGCGGCGCGCTGTCCCTGAAGGGTATCGAGAGCCTGCAAGCATCTGGTTTGTCACGCCTGTGGCTGGGGCTCGGCGAAGGTTGGGAGGGAGGTCTCTGGCATCCCGAAGCCGTTCGCGCCGCTGTGCAGGCGGGGTATCTGATTGCGCCCTATGACTCCTACGAAACGGCTCTGGCGACCCATGAAAACCCGGACTGGGTGACCGCTCACCTGGGCAGCGACGCACACCGTCAATGCGCCATTGTGCTGAAGGACGGAACGTTCAAAGCCGGTTTTCAACAGTCCGGGCATTACACCGATCCGCGTTGTGTCCGGCCTTTAATGGAGGCGCGGGTTACAGCTGTCCAGGCCGCTGCCGGTTTCAATAGCTGGTTTTTGGACGCCTATGCCACGGGGATGCTGTTCGACAGCTATCGGCCCGGCGCGACCATGACCGAGATGCAAAACGCCGCCGCTAATGTCAGTGCTTCGCAGTGGGTGGCTGAGGCCCGAGCGCTGCCCTCAGGTTCCGAGGACGGCAATGCTGTCACCGCCCAAGGCATCCTTTTCGCCCACGGCATGCAGACGCCGGTGATCGGATGGGGTGATCCGGAGCTCAGCCAGCACAAGTCCTCCCGCTGGTACCTGGGCAGTTGGTACCCGCCGGAGCAGCCGGACGTGTTCTTCAAACCGGTACCGATCAAGGAGCCTTATCGCACCATTCACTTCAATCCGACGACCCGCCTGCCGCTCTATCAGGCCGTGTTCCATGGATCGGTCATCACGACTCATCACTGGCTTTTTGACAGCCTGAAACTGGTCAATGTCAGGCAGGAGAACGAGCTCGCCCAGTTGCTCTACAACGTGCCGCCGCTGTATCACCTGAGCAGCGCGACGCTGGGCGAGCGGTTGCCGGTGATGCAGCGTCAGGATCGGTTTTTCCGGCCACTGCATGAGCGCCTTGGTACCCAGGCGATGACGGCGTTCAGTTGGCTGACGCTTGATCGCCAAGTTCAGCAGACCACGTTCGCGGACGGAACGAGGCTGGTGGCGAACTTCGATGGTGGGACGCGTGAGGTGGGGACGACCCGGTATACAGGGCATAGCGTGACGGCGATTGCGCCTGACGGAGCGGTCAGCGTCTATCACGCAACGGACGAGGGCGGCTGATGCGCCAGGTTTTCCGAGTCTTGCTACGGGAGACCTGTAGCGGTCAGACCTTGCGCCACACGCTCGCCAGCCATGGCTGTTGATCTTTCGGCAATCCCGGCGGTCGGTAGTAATGCTCGACTTCGGTGAACCCGGCCTCGGTCAGTAACGCGCTCCACGACTCCAGATCATGGAACGCGCCATAGCGCTCGCCTTTCCAGCCTTCCTGATTGTCGCCTCGGGGATTGGAGCTGAACAGCACGCCGCCGGGCTTGAGTGCGGCGCGCAACTCACGCAGCACCCGAGGCAATTCCTGACGCGGTACGTGGAACAGCGAGGCGTTGGCGAAGATGCCGTCGAAGCGTTCCGCGGGCAGATCAAGTTCCAGGAAGTTCTGGTGCAGCACCTCGCAGCCGCTGTCGGCGCGGGCCATCTCGGCGAAGCGTTCGGAGCCATCCAGGCCAGTGGCGATGTGGCCCATGGCAGTGAAGGTCTGCAGATCACGGCCAGGCCCGCAGCCGAAATCCAGAATCTGAAACGGCGCCGGGCCTGTGAGATTGCGCACCAGCGCATCAATGTTCTGGCTCACATCGTGGTCACGCGTACCTTCGCGAAAACCCTCGGCGACATCGTTGTAGTTGCCGAGGGTAGTGGCCGTGATCTGAGCGAGGTCGGTTTGATCAAGTTTCATGAGGTGGTTGTCTGGGCGAATAAGGCCGCCAATATACCCCGCTCCCGAATTGCAATCTCCTGGCGGGACTGCACGCCGTTAGTGGGACCGGCTGGCAGCGCCATCAATTTTGCAGTGTGGCGCCTGACGCTTTTCCGGCTAAAGCCGGTCCCACGAACGCACGCCGTTAGTAGGACCGGCTTCAGCCGGGAAGAGGCCCGTGGCAGCGCCATCAATTTTGCAGGGTGACGCCTGACGCTTTCCCGGCTAAAGCCAGTCCTACTGAATGAACGCATGCTGTTAGTCGGACCGGCTTCAGCCGGGAAGAGGCCCGTGGCAGCGCCATCAACTTTGCAGGGTGACGCCTCACGCTTTCCCGGCTAAAGCCAGTCCTACTGAATGAACGCATGCCGATAGTGGGACCGGATTCAGCCAGTCCTGCAGGGAAGGCGCTCTTTGATCAGCGCTTGTTCAGTCGCAATGCCAATCGATCCCCGCCCAACTGAATCACCGCTACCAGGATCACGAGCAACACGATCACGGTGAGCATCACCTGCGTATCAAACCGCTGATAACCGTAGCGATAAGCGATGTCGCCCAGGCCGCCCGCGCCGATGGCACCGGCCATGGCCGACGAATTGATCATTGTCACAATGGTGATGGTAAATCCGCCGACGATGCCCGGCAGCGCTTCGGGCAACAGCACGTGCCAGACGATGTGCCACCGGCGGCAGCCCATCGCTTGTGCCGCTTCGATCAGGCCGTGGTCCACCTCGCGCAGGCTGACTTCCGCAATACGCGCGAAGAATGGCGTCGACGCGATGGTCAGCGGCACCACCGCCGCCCACACGCCGTAGGTCGTGCCGACGATCAGCCGCGTGAACGGAATCAGCGCGACCATCAGAATCAGGAACGGCACCGAACGAAAAATATTCACGAACGCGCCCAGCACCCGGTTCACATTGGGCGCCTCAAAAATGCCTCCCTTGCCGCTGGTGACCAGAATCACCGCCAGTGGAATGCCCAGAATCAACGCAATCAGCGACGACACGCCCACCATCAGAAAGGTGTCGATGACGCCCTGCCACAGACGATCAAGCCACATAACCCAATACCTCCGCGTGCTGCGCGTGTTTGCGGGCACGATTGAGCAATTCGTCCGCCGACAGCGGCGAATGACTTACCGCCAGCAGCAGGTGACCCAGCGCACGCCCCTGAATGCGTTCGACGCCGCCATGCAGCAGGCTCACCCGCCCGCCAAATGCATTGAACAGTGCCGACAAATCAGGCTCCTTGCCGTCGCTGCCGGTGAATTGCAGGTCCAGCACAACGCTGACGTGTTGTTCGGATGGCTGCGGCTGCAAGCGCGCCTGCAAATCCTCCGGCAGCGCATGTTGCAGCGGCGCCAGCAGCGTCTTGCTCACTTCATGCTGCGGGTTGCCGAACACCTGCCAGACCGGGCCCTGCTCGACGACCTCACCTTTTTCCAGCACCACCACCCGGTCACAGATCTCCCGGATCACCGCCATCTCGTGGGTGATCAAAATGATCGTCAGGCCCAGGCGCTGATTGATCTCGCGCAGCAGGCCGAGAATCGATTGCGTGGTTTCCGGGTCGAGGGCCGAGGTCGCCTCGTCGCACAGCAGAATCGCTGGATCATGCACCAGCGCCCGGGCAATGCCGACGCGCTGCTTCTGCCCGCCCGACAATTGCGCGGGATAGGCGGTGTGCTTGCCTTCCAGCCCCACCAATGCCAGCAGCTCGGCGACTTTGCGCTGACGCTGCGCCTTCGGCACGCCCGCAACTTTGAGCGGCAGCTCGACGTTCTGCCAAACGGTCTTGGCCGACATCAGATTGAAATGCTGAAAGATCATGCCGATGCGTCGGCGCAGCGCCACCAGCGTGTCTTCGTTGAAGTCGCCGATGTCCACCTGATCGATCTGCACGCGTCCGCTGCTGGGTTTTTCCAGGCGATTGATGGTGCGAATCAGCGACGATTTGCCTGCGCCGCTGCGGCCGATGATGCCGAAGACTTCGCCGCGCTGGATATCCAGATCGATGCCCTGCAGCGCCGGCACCGGCCCTTGCGGCCCTTGATAGACCTTGCCCAGATTGATGAAGCGCACATGGGCGTGTTGCTTCTGCGGGTGCAGTTCGGCTTGCTCGGCGGCATGGGGAGCTGCAGCACCCTCAAGCGTCAAAGTGCGTTGCGCGGATGCCGTCATGATCAGTTCTTCCAGCCAACCTGATACAGCGAGCCATTGACCTTATCCAGCGAGGCTCGCACGACCGGCGAGTGTTGGTAGATGTCGATGAACTTGGCCAGACGCGGGTCATCCTTGTGGTCGGGCTTGATGACGAACTGAATCACGTACTCCGGGTGATCGAGGCCGTCGAACAGAATCGCCGAGCCAGCATCGAAGGTCTTCGACAGACGAATGTAGGCCGGGTAGCCCTGCACCAGATCGGCATCGTCATAGGCGCGCACCAGCTGCACGGCTTCGACCTGGATCAGCTTGATCTTCTTCGGGTTGGCGGTGATGTCGTCTTCGGTGGCCTTGTAACCCACGCCCGGTTTCAACGTGATCAAGCCGGCCTTGGCCAACAGTTGCAGGCCGCGTCCGCTATTGATCGGGTCATTGGCGATTGCGACGGTGGCGCCGGTTGGCAGCTCATCGAAGCTTTTGTACTTCTTCGAGTACAGCCCGACATTGTTGATGATGCCCGGCGCGTACGGCACCAGATCAAAACCCGACGCCGCTTTGGCGTTTTCCAGAAACGGGATGTGCTGGAAGTAGTTCACGTCAATGTCGCCGGCGTTGAGGCTGACGTTGGGCGCGATCCAGTCGGTGAATTCCACCAGCTCCACCTTCAGGCCTTGTTTATCGGCTTCGGCGACGGCCGCTTCCAGCGGGATGGCAAACGCAGCCGTGGTGCCGACTTTGAGCGGTTGATCGGCAGCGTGGGTGACGCCGGCAAACAGGCCCAGGGACAGGGCGAGGGTGAGGAGGGTTTTGGTCATGGGTGGTAATCCGGGTCAGTGGTCTGGTTTGAATTCTTGGGTGTCTGTGGAGCCGTCTTCGCGAGCAAGCTCGCTCCCACGGAGTTCGAGCTCGCTCACGCCTGTGATGGGGTGAGTGTCCTGAAGCTCGCCCCCGCATGCCGTTCCGGCAGTCGAGCGTTGCCGTCCTCAAACAGCTTCTCGCGCAAGGTGCCGTGCTCGTAGGCGGTCTTGTACGAGCCGCGCCGTTGCAGCTCGGGGATCACCAGATCGATGAAATCCTCGTAGCTCTCCGGGGTGACGATGCGGGTCAGGTTGAAGCCGTCCAGGCCGGTTTCGGCAATCCACGATTCCAGCTCGTCGGCGACCTGCCCGGGCGAGCCGATCAGCGTGATGTAACGGCCGCCGAGGGCGTGTTGATCGAGCAGCTTCTGGCGGGTCCAGTCGTTGTTCTTGAGAATCTTCGTGGCCGACTGAATGGCGTTGCCTTTCACGTGCTGGATCGGCTCGTCGAGCTCGTAGTCGGCAAAGTCGATGCCGGTGGACGCAGCAAAATGCGCGAGCCCTGCCTCGGCGCTGGCGTAGTTCAGGTACTCCGCGTGCTTGGCCCGCGCCGCTTCTTCGGTGGGGCCGACGATGACGTTGAGGCCCATGAACACTTTGATGTCATCGGGGTTGCGCCCGGCGGCCACGGCACTGGCGCGGACCTTGTCGACCTGCTCGCGGGTCGCGGGTTTGTTCTGCGCGCTGATGAACACGCACTCGGCGTTGCTGCCGGCAAACTGCAAACCGCGCTCGGAACTCCCGGCCTGAAACAGCACCGGTGTGCGCTGCGGCGACGGCTCGCACAGGTGATAACCCTCCACCTGATAGAACTCGCCGCTGTGCCGCACGTAATGGACTTTTTCCGGCTGGGCGTAGACGCGCGCCTGACGGTCCTCGATGACTGCGTCGTCCTCCCAACTGCCTTCCCACAGCTTGTACAAAACCTCCAGGTATTCATCGGCCTGGTCGTAGCGGCGGTCGTGTTCGATCTGCTCGGTCAGGCCCATCGCGCGCGCGGCGCTGTCCAGATAGCCGGTGACGATGTTCCAGCCCACGCGGCCGCGGGTCAGGTGATCCAGCGTCGACATGCGCCGGGCGAACAGATAGGGCGCCTCGTAGGTGAGGTTGGCGGTCAGGCCGAAGCCGAGGTTTTTGGTGACTGCGGCCATGGCCGATACCAGCAGCAGCGGATCATTCACCGGCAACTGGATCGACTCCTTCAGGGTGACGTCCACCGACTTCTGATAGACGTCATAGACCCCGACGATGTCCGCAATAAACAAGCCGTCAAACAGCCCGCGCTCCAGCAGCTGCGCCAGTTCGGTCCAGTATTCGAGGGTCTTGTACTGGGTGGACGTATCCCGTGGGTGTGTCCAGAAACCGTGGTTGATGTGGCCGATGCAGTTCATGTTGAACGCGTTGAGCAGGATCTTTTTCTTGCTCATCAGATCGTCCCCCGGCGTGGCGGGTTGACGTCATTGAGGTAGTAGTTGCCGATGGCGTGATACTTCCAGCGCACCGGGTCGTGCAACGTGTGGACCCGCGCGTTGCGCCAGTGCCGGTCAAGGCCGTGCTCCGCCAGCGTGGCCTGGGAACCGGCGAGTTCGAACAAGGTGCTGCCGGCTTCCAATGAGATGTCGGTGCTGATCGCCCGCGCCTCCGCGACCGCAATCGATGCCTGGGCCAGATTATCGGCTGTGGTGTCGGCCTGGGCCCGATCCAGGAATTCCCCCGAACGTTCGAGCAAGGCTTCGGCGGCGTGCAGGCGAATGCCGAGCTTGCCGAAGCTGTGCAGCGTCAGCGGGTCATCGACGGCTTTTTCGATGCCGGAATCGATCCAGGGCCGCGTGCGGGTGCGCACAAAATGCAGTGCGTCTTCAAAGGCAGCGCGGGCGATGCCGGTGTCGATGGCCGCATGGAGGATTTGTGCGAGAGGGCCGACGGTGGTTGGGCGCTCGAAGGCGGTCTGAAACGGCACCACGTCGTCGGCGTCAACGTACACGTTATCGAACACCACCGAGCCGCTGCCCGTGGTGCGCTGGCCGAAGCCGCTCCAGTCGTCGATCACGCTCAGCCCTGCGGCGTTCGCCGGCACGAATGCCAACTGCTGCACGCCGTTGTCATCAACGACCGAAGTGGGTATGCGTTGAGCGTAAAGCGCGCCGGTGGCGTAGAACTTGCGGCCGTTGATGCGCCAGCCGTTGCCGTCGCGGCTCAGTCGGGTGGTGCGGTCGTGGGCGGTTTTGGTGCCCAGTTCAGCCAGCGCGTTACCGAAGCGCTGACCGGCGAGGACCTCGGCGTACAGCCGCGCCTGCTGCGCCGGGCTGCCATTCACCCGCAGCACTTCCAGCGCATAAAAGTGGTTCTGTGGAATTTGCCCCAGAGAGGCGTCGGCGGCAGAGATGATCCGAATGACCTCGGCCAGGGTGACATTGGACACGCCAGCGCCGCCAAAGGCCTTTGGCACACTGATGCCCCACAGTCCCGAGCGGGAAAACGCCTCCAGTTCCTGATGGGGCAGGCGACGTTCGCGATCACGCGTCGCGCTCTGTTGCTTGAAATCTTCCGCCAGCGTGCGGGCGATACGCAGCGCCTCGGCGTCGTCACGAATGATCGCGGTCACGGCGGTAGCCTGCGTGTCACGCGGCAAGGTTTGAAGGCTCATAGGTGTGCTTCCAGTGGTCTGGTTATATCCAGGAGTGACGGGCGGGCAGGGCGCCGTTCAAGTGCCAGGCGCCGACGGCGTGGACCTTCCAGCGCACCGGGTCGTGGAGGGTGTGAACCCGCGCGTTGCGCCAGTGACGATCGAGATCGAATTCGGCCAGCGTCGCGCGACTGCCCGACAGCTCGAACAGCTTTTCGCTGGCCTGCAGGGCGATTTGCGTGGTCAGCACCTTGGCTTCGGCGACCACGATGGACGCCCGCGCCGCTGAGTGTTCGTCGATGGGTTCGGCGGCGATGTCATCCAGCGCGCGGCCGGCCTTGCGCAACAGCGCTTCGGCGGCGTGCAGCTCGAGTTTCAGCTTGCCGATGTCAGCGATCACATACGGATCGTCGCCAGCACGCTCGACATTGGCGTCGATCCACGGCCGCGAACGCTCGCGCACAAAACGAATGCTTTCGTCGATGGCTTCCCGGGCAATGCCCGCATCGATGGCGGCCTGAATCAGTTGCGAGACCGCGCCCTGAATGTTCGGAGACAGGCCCAGCTTCCAGTTATCAACAACCAGTTCGCCACTCACGCGCACGTTTTCCAGCAGCACGCTGCCGCTGGCGGTGGTGCGCTGACCGAAGCCGGACCAGTCGTCGATGATGTGCAGCCCCGGCGTCCCGCGAGGCACGAACACCAGCACTTGTTTGCCGTCGTCATTGATGGCCTTGACCGCCACCCAGTGGGCGAACAGCGCGCCGGTCGAGTAGAACTTGCGGCCATTGAGCAAAAACTGATCACCGTCCGCAGTTATTCGCGTTCTGACGTCGAGGGTGTTTTTGGTCCCGCGTTCGGGGCCGCCGTTGCCGATACGTGCGCCGCCGAGCACGCTGGCGAACAGGTTTTCTTTCTGCGCCTCGGTGGCGCTGCCGATCAGCGAGTTGAGAATCCCGAAATGGTTTTGCGGAATCTGGCCCACGGCAGGGTCAGCCGCCGAGAGGATGGCGAAGACCTCGGCCACGGTTACGAACGACACCTGCGGCCCGCCGTATGCGCGCGGTACCGAGATGCTGCCCAGGCCGCTGCGGCTGAACAGCTCGATTTCCGACCAGGGCAGTTGCCGCTCGCGGTCACGGGTGGCGGCATGGGTGCGCACGATGGCGGCCAGTTCATGGGCCGCGGCAAGGGCATCGGCGTCGTTGCGCAGTACGTTGGCAGGGAGCAGGGGAGGAGCCACGTCCAGGGTGTGCTGGACAGAAAGGGCGTTCAGATCAGTCATGGTGGTGACCTTCACGAGCGCGAGCACTGGGGTCGTTGTGCTTGACCATTCGAACCTCGAATCAATACCGCGATAGCGGCGGGAAAATTGACGATGGTCCGGTGGTCCGGTGCATATACCCTAAGCGTGTATAAAAATTAAATAAACTCACATTTAGGAATAAGCATAGAAGGCGAAATGGTGGCTGCCGGCGCCAGCGCAGTGGCTTGCGTGTAGGTCAGGCATGAACCGAAGGCCAGTGCCAGAATCATGTACTTGACGATATGTCTGCAGGGCATGGCGAACACCTTGTGAAGGGTTTCACCGCAGGCTAGCAGCCCGTTCCCGCGTATCCAGGGGCAAGCTGTAGGACGCTGATGGAGATGATGTGGGAGGTTTCTTCTCTGTGGCTGATACGTGGCGCCGTTCACGATTGAAGCACGCCAGGCGGCAGACGTATCGCGGCGCGCCGAGGGTGCGCCGCGACAGCGTCTTGAGCGAGGTCGATATCAAGCTCCGACCTCATCGGTCATGTCGGTCGATACCTTGATCAATCGCGCCGGCGCCCAGCGCGAGTTATTACCGACCCGGTCAATCACGCAATAACTCACTTCCAGGTGCGGATCATCGCCCGCCTCGCGCACCAATTCTGCTGGTACTTCAACCACGATGGGCAGGCCGACGTCTTCTTGGGTGAGCGCTGGCAGATCCAGACGCATGTCGCCCCAGCGAAGAGTGATTTCATCATAGGCATCCATGTTGGGATAAGCGTCGAGGGTGAGCTGTACGCCCTCATCGAAGTGGCGCGCAGTCAAACCGTCCTGCATGACCGACTCGGCGAACGTCACCGGTGCCAGTCCCTGATTCTCATTGCCCTCGCCGCTGACCAATTGACCGCCGGGAATCTCCAGTTTGACCCATAGCTTGGCGCCGGGAGATTTAATGGGTTCGCTGCCAATTTTGGTAACGCGATAGTAGGTTTTCACTTTTCCACTTCGAAGAAAACTTTCGGGTACATGTAGGACGGATGTGTGCCCGATGTCGGACTCCGATAAAAGTTTTGAGGCGGCATAACAGCCTCCCCAAAACAATTCGATCAAATCACCGCAGTCCATCTCTGGCCAGGGGTCGATGTGCACTCGCAGATCGGCCGCCGCCAGGGCGCCAATCCCATGCTTGTTCGACTGCGGAAGATACGGCGCCATCAACTTGAAAGACTGAGTCATTACAGGGATACGGATCATCTTTTAATACTCTTCGAATGCGTGCCTGGATCAAGGCAAGTCAGGTGATTAATTCATTGCAACTGCAGCGTGATAACGACTGGCACTAGTACACGCCGGGATGCATAGGCATGGCAAACATTACAAACGGTGGTAATTAGTGGGTTGCTGATCTGGAAAAAGAATAAACCGAGAGCGATTTCAGCTAATTGTGTTGCGGTGTTTGTGTCAACAGTCATTAAGTTTTTAAAGTGTGTGTAACGCAAATGCAGAAGTTTCCTACAGTTGGGCGTTGCTTATGGGGAGGGGGGTGCGACTGTGGTCCTACCTGAGCCGCCGGGCGCGCCGTATTCCGCAGTCAGCAGGCTAATGAAAAGTGTCAGCGACAGTTATTTGTGGGCGAGGAAATGGTCAATCAACGTTGCGGGGAAGTAGAGACAGTGAGCGCTGTTCGTATTGAAAAAACAGATAGATTGATGACGGCTAGCCGGCGTTGAAATAGTAGGACTTTTAGTGGGTCAACGCTTTTCTAAATATGAACGACAAAGAAAACGGCGCCTATTGGCGCCGTTTTAAACACATAACGTGTCGGACTAATTCCTGCTGCGCTCAAGAAACTGCCTTGTGCGTTCTTCTTTGGGGTTGGCGAACAGCTCTTTCGCTTCGCCCTGTTCAACGATGACGCCCTTGTCGATGAAGATCACCCGGTTGGCGACGTCCCGCGCGAAGCTCATCTCGTGGGTCACGATCACCATCGTGCGTTTCTCCAGGGCGAGGGCGTGAATGGTATTCAGCACCTCGCCCACCAGCTCGGGATCGAGCGCCGACGTCGGTTCATCAAACAGAATGACCTCCGGCTCCATGGCCAGCGCCCGGGCAATCGCCACACGCTGTTGTTGACCACCGGACAACCGACGCGGATAAGCGCCTTCTTTACCCGCGAGGCCGACCTTCGCCAACAGCGTGCGGCCCAGCTCGATGGCCTGTTCGCGCGGCATCTTCTTGACCACAGTGGGGCCTTCGATGACGTTTTCCAGCGCGGTGCGGTGGGGGAACAGATTGAAGTTCTGGAAGACGAACCCGACATGCTGGCGCAGTTGCCGGATAAGACCCTGCTGCTGGCTCAACGGTCGGCTCAAATCGACTTTGATGTCGCCCACGACAATGCTGCCGCTCGTAGGCACTTCCAGCAGATTCAGGCAGCGCAGCAGCGTCGTTTTACCCGAACCGCTAGGGCCGATGATCGCTACCACTTCGCCCGGCTCGACCGTCAGGTCAATGCCTTTGAGCACTTCGTTGCCCTTGAATTGCTTGGTCAGTTTTTCAACCGTGATCATGCCTCAGGACTCCACATCGTGGCGGTTGGCCCGTGCTTCCAGGCGATTTTGAAAATGCGCCAGGATGCTGCACAGCACCCAATAGATCACCGCAACGGTGAAATACATGGTGAAGATCTCCAGCGTTCGCGAAGAGATCAGCTGCGCCTGGCGGAACACTTCCGGTACCTGAATGGTGGCGGCCATCGCCGTGTCCTTGACCAGTGAAATAAAGCTGTTGCCCAAGGGCGGCAACGCGGTGCGTGCAGCTTGCGGCAGGATGGCGCGACGCATGGTCTGGGCACGCGTCATACCAATGCTCGCAGCGGCTTCCCATTGCCCTCGGTCCACCGAACCGATCGCGGCCCGAAGGATTTCGCAGGCATACGCGGCCATGTTCAGCGACAGGCCGATCAGCGCTGCGGTGATCGCATCCAGTTCAATGCCCAGGTCCGGCAAGCCGTAATAGATCATGAACAGCTGGACGAGCAGCGGCGTGCCACGGAAGAACGACACGTAAACCCTGGCGACGGCGCTGATGACCCAGATCTTCGACAAACGCATCAGTGCCAGGCCGAAGCCCAGCACCAATCCGAAAAACATCGACCCCAGGCTCAAGCCCACCGTGTAATACGCGCCCTTGAGCAGGAAGGGCGCGGAGTCCAGCGCGAGCTGAAGGCTCTCTGGAATCATTTGGTCACGTCAGCCTTGAAGTACTTGTCCGACAGCTTGGCGAGGGTGCCGTCGGCGCGCAGCTTGTCGATGGCCTTGTTGATCGCGTCCAGCAGTTCAGGCTCGCCCTTGCGCAGTGCGATACCGGATTCCTGACGGGAGAACGGTTCGCCGGAAACGGCCAACTTGTCCTTGGTCTTGGCGACCAGTTCCAGCGCAGCGAGACGGTCAACGAGGATGGCGTCGATACGGCCGACGCGCAGGTCCTGGTATTTGGTCGGATCATCGTCGTAGGTTTTGACGATGGCATCAGGCACGTTGGCTTTCAGCCATTCTTCATAGTTGGTGCCCAGGCCGACGCCCACTTTCTTGCCTTTCAGGTCTGCGGCCGTTTTGATCACGCCGACGTCTTTGGTCTGCACCAGCGCTTGAATGCCCGACACGGTGTAGGGTTCGGAGAAGTCGTATTTCTTTTTACGCTCGTCGGAGATGGTCACCTGATTGACCACGACATCCAGACGCTTGGACTCCAATGCCGCCAGAATGCCGGCCCACGGCGTGGCTTGCAGCTTGACCTTGACGCCCAGTTCCTTGGCCAGTGCTTCGGAGAACTCCACTTCGAAACCGGTCAGCTTGCCGTCTTCACCCACGAAGCTGAACGGGGGATAAGTGCCTTCCAGGCCGACATTGAGGGTTCCGTTCT
The DNA here is from genome assembly GCF_059418765.1 of Pseudomonas sp. GW821-FHT07F05. Classification (NCBI taxonomy): domain Bacteria; kingdom Pseudomonadati; phylum Pseudomonadota; class Gammaproteobacteria; order Pseudomonadales; family Pseudomonadaceae; genus Pseudomonas; species Pseudomonas sp. GW821-FHT07F05. Next base: position 87,579 of record NZ_JBWKQL010000014.1, on the reverse strand, counting down.
TTTTGATGGTTGCCAGTTGATCGCCAGCGACAGCCTGGCTGACCAGACCCGTGCCCAGCACCAGGCTAAAGGCCGACAACAGAAAGGTGCGGCGGATTGCAGACATGTTCATGAAAGTCCCCTGTTTTAATTGGAATGTCAGGCAAGTAACAGACCCGACGAAGCTACGTTGGCATCACGCGTTTATCCAGCTTTTTCAGTCGCCTGCAAGGCTCTGCACGCCGGCTGGCGGCGATCATAGGACTCGAACCCAACGATGAAAAATAATAAAAAGCGGATCGCTTATCAGTTTCTGGAATATGGCGTTCACGCGACGGCTTGCGTGGCAGCGGGACGAAGGCCCTATCCCGCCGAAAAGACGTCTTGATACGCAAACAAAGCTGGCGCGCCACCGGTGTGGAGAAAGACGATCGGGCCGTCTTCGAAGCGCTGCCTGCCAATGCCGTCAAGCAGTCCGGCCATGGCTTTGCCGGTGTAGACCGGATCCAGCAGCAGCCCTTCATGGCTGGCCACCAGCCGGATTGCCGCCAACGTCCCGGCATTCGGCTCGCCGTACCGTGGGCCGAAGTATTCATCCCACAGCTGCACCTTGAATGCGGCGGGCAATGATTCGCCCAGCAGTTCGACGGTTTGCTCGGCCAGGCGCTGAACCTTGGGCGCCTGGGTTTCTTCCGGACGCGATACGGTCACGCCTATCACCGGAAGCTCAGGCAGTTCTTCCGCCAGCGCCAACGCCAGGCCGCTGTGGGTGCCGGCACTGCCCGACGCGAGCACGACGGCCGCGAATGACAGGCCGCTTTGCTTGATCTGCTCGGCCAGTTCAAAACCGGCCTGCACATAACCCAGCGCGCCGAGGGCATTCGAACCGCCGATCGGCACTAGGTAGGGCTTCTTGCCGCTCAGCCGCAGTCGGCTGGCCAGGGCTTGCAGTTGCTCGTCGGCGTTGTCGAGGTTCTCGACCCGTTCGACCTTGGTATCGAACAAATCCAGCAGCAGGCGATTGCCGTTGCCCAGGTAATTGCTGTCGTCGGTTGCAATCGGGTTTTCCAGCAGCGCCACACAACCCAGGCCGAGGCGGGCGGCGAGGGCAGCCGTCTGACGCACGTGGTTGGACTGAATGGCGCCCGCAGTGATCAGCGTGTCACAGCCCTGAGCCAGGGCATCGGCCGCGAGGTATTCCAGCTTGCGCAGCTTGTTGCCGCCCATGGCCAGCGGGGTGATGTCGTCGCGTTTCACGTAAATGTCGCGCCCGGCCCAGTTCGAAAGGCGTTCGAGCTTTTCAAAGGGCGTCGGACCGCCGAGCAATTCCAGACGATTAAAACGGGCGAGCTGTTGTTTGATCATGGTGGCGTCGACAGGTCTGCAATTGAGTCGCAGGACTATAGGCAGACGTTTCCCACAGGGCAACCGCCCGGCGTCCTCCATCCCCTGCACAGAAGCCCCACGAAAATAGTTATTTTTTTGCCGCGAAGGGATGTCGTAGAGTGATTCCACTTCGGCCGTTACAGCCTGACTGGCCGTTGAATTGAGGAGAAATCTGCGTGAGCACTATTCCCGACCTGTCCCCGGAATCCTGCGCCGAGGGCGTGACCGGCCACTGGCAACTGCAGCGGATTGTGGGCGAATTGCGCGCCGCGCGTGATGACTGGCGTACCAGCAACGGCCGAATCAGCGGGGAGAAGGGCGGCCGCGAGCTGCCTTCCCGCGAGGCCATGCGCGACATTCTCGATGCGCTCTGCGGCGCGCTGTTTCCAATGCGGCTGGGGCCGGTGGACCTGCGCGAAGAGAGCGAGGACTTCTACGTCGGCTACACCCTCGACGTGGCATTGAATTCGCTGCTCGATCAGGCGCGGCTCGAACTGCGCTACGCCGCCCGCCAGAAAGGCCAGGATGCCAGCTGCGCGGATGTGCATGCGGAACGGCTGATTCAGGATTTCGCCAGCGCACTGCCGACGATTCGCCGCGTCCTCGACACCGACGTGCTGGCGGCGTACCACGGTGACCCTGCCGCGCGCAGTGTTGATGAGGTGTTGTTGTGCTACCCGGGCATTTTGGCGGTGATTCACCATCGTCTGGCCCATCATCTGTACCACAACGGTTTGCCCCTGCTGGCGCGCATCAGCGCCGAACTGGCCCATTCCGCCACGGGCATCGATATCCATCCCGGTGCGCAGATCGGCCCGAGCTTCTTTATCGATCACGGGACCGGCGTGGTCATCGGCGAGACCGCGATCATCGGCGAGCGCGTGCGCATCTATCAGGCCGTTACCCTCGGTGCCAAACGCTTCCCCTCCGATGAAGACGGCCAATTGCTCAAGGGCCATGCCCGTCACCCGATCGTCGAAGACGATGTAGTGATCTATGCCGGCGCCACGATTCTGGGGCGCATCACCATCGGCAAGGGCTCGACCATCGGCGGCAACGTGTGGCTCACGCGCGGCGTCCCGGCGGGCAGTAACGTCAATCAGGCGAGCCTGCAGCATGAGGATGGCTGTCCGAAGTAGCCCGTCATATCGCAAATTTCAGGGTGAGCACACTGGCCTCTTCCCGGCTGAAGCCGGCCCCACTAATTGACCGCATAGCTCTTGTAGGACCGGCTTTAGCCGGGAAGGCGTCAGTCGTTATGTCGCAAATCTTCGGGTGAGCACACTGGCCTCTTCCCGGCTGAAGCCGGTCCTACTAATTGACCGCATAGCTTTTGTAGGACCGGCTTTGGCCGGGAAGGCGTCGGTCGCCATACCGCCAAGCCTCCATAATTTTCCAGCGTGTTGAAAACCCTACCGAACCCACGGAACGAAAGGCTTTCGTCGTCCGTCCTACCCTCGCCTGATTAAGCGTCACGCCACCGTGCATTAGTCTCCGGCCGTCTATTCGTGCTTTAATTGAACGTTCAATCAAGTTAAACCGGTGGTTCGCTGCCCGCTGATCTCAGGAGGCCTACCTTTGCCGCATCTACGTTGCATGATCGATCCCCTCGCCCGCGCGGCGGTATTCATATGAATAATTCAAGCGCTTCGAACAGCTCGCCTGTTCGCATGAACGGCCCTGTTTTCTACTTCGCTGCCAGCTTCATCCTCATCTTCGGACTGGTCGTGATCGGCTTCCCGGAAGCCTCAGGGGCCTGGTTGCTCGCCGCGCAGAACTGGGCCGCCAACACCGTTGGCTGGTACTACATGCTGGCCATGACCCTGTATCTGCTGTTCGTTGTGGTCACTGCGCTGTCCGGCTACGGCAAGATCAAGCTCGGCGCCGACCACGACGAGCCCGAATTCAGCTATCTGTCCTGGGCCGGCATGCTGTTCGCCGCCGGGATCAGCATCACGCTGTTCTTCTTCTGCGTGTCCGAGCCGCTGACCCACATGCTGCAGCCGCCCCAGGGTGAGGGCGGGACCACCCAATCGGCACGTCAGGCCATGCAGCTGCTGTTTCTGCATTGGGGCCTGCATGGGTGGGGCGTTTTCGCCTTCGTCGGTATGGCGCTGGCCTACTTCGCCTATCGCCATAACCTGCCGCTGGCGTTGCGTTCGGCGCTGTATCCACTGATCGGCAAGCGCATCAACGGCCCGATCGGTTACGCAGTCGACGGTTTCGGCATCATCGCCACCATCTTCGGCCTCGGCGCCGACATGGGGTTTGGCGTATTGCACCTGAATTCCGGGCTGGACTACCTGTTCAACGTGCCGCACACCCAATGGATTCAGGTCGGTTTAATCACTCTGATGATGGGCGCGGCAATCCTGGTGGCCATTGCGGGCGTCGACAAAGGCGTGCGCGTCATGTCCGACATCAACATGCTGCTGGCCTGCGCGCTGCTGCTGTTCGTGTTGTTTGCCGGACCCACTCAGCACCTGCTCAATACGCTGGTGCAGAACATCGGCGATTACCTCGGCGCGTTGCCGGTCAAGAGCTTCGACGTCTATGCGTACGATGGCCCGAGCGACTGGCTGGGTGGCTGGACCGTGTTCTATTGGGCGTGGTGGATTGCCTGGTCGCCGTTCGTGGGTCTGTTCATCGCGCGTATCTCCCGTGGTCGCACCATTCGTGAATTCGTCTGCGGCGTGCTGCTGATCCCGCTGGGCTTCACCCTCGCGTGGATGTCGATTTTCGGTAACAGCGCAATCGACCTGGTGCTGAACCACGGCATGGCTGCGTTGGGCCAGTCGGCTATCGACGATCCGTCGATGACCCTGTACCTGATGCTGCAGACGTACCCATGGAGCCGGACGGTCATTGCCGTGACGGTGTTCATCAGCTTCGTGTTCTTCGTGACTTCGGCCGACTCCGGCACCGTGGTGCTGTCGACGCTTTCTGCCAAAGGCGGCAGCCCGGACGAAGATGGCCCGAAATGGCTGCGTGTGTTCTGGGGCGTGATGACGGCGCTGATCACCAGCGGCTTGCTGTTCTCGGGCAGCATCGATGCGCTGAAGTCGGCGGTGGTACTGACTTCGTTGCCGTTCTCGCTGATTCTGCTGCTGATGATGTGGGGGCTGCACAAGGCGTTCTACATGGAGTCCCAGCGCCAGATCGCTCAGCTGTATTCACTGGCACCGGTCTCCGGATCCCGGCGTGGCGGCTGGCGTCAGCGTCTGACTCAGGCCGTGGCGTTCCCGTCCCGTGATGAGGTTTACCGCTTCCTCGACCAGACCGTACGCCCGGCGATTGAAGAAGTGACGGCAGTGTTCGTCGAGAAGGGCCTGACCGTCGTGACTCAGCCGGATCCGGCCAACGACACGGTGGGCCTGGAAATCGGCCACGGTGAAGAGCGTCCGTTTGTGTACCAGGTGACCATGCGTGGCTATTTCACACCGTCCTTCGCACGCGGCGGCATGGGCTCCAAACAGCTGAACAACCGCCGTTATTACCGCGCCGAAGTGCACTTGAGCGAGGGCAGTCAGGACTACGACCTGGTGGGCTACACCAAGGAACAGGTCATCAACGACATCCTCGACCAGTACGAGCGCCACCTGCAGTTCCTGCACCTGGTGCGTTAAGACTCTTTCTTTTGTAGAAAAAACACGTGCCCGCAAGGGCGTCGTGTCAGTCACCCCACCGGGGACGGACACGACGCCCTTGCGGGCACGCTTGCTTTTACACCTTCGATTTCTACCTAAGCCAAGCCACCATTGGCCCGCAGCACCTGCCCATTCACCCAGCCTGAATCCGGGCCGGCCAGAAAGGACACGACGCTGGCGATATCTTCCGGCTGCCCCAGGCGCTGCAACGGCGGCATGTTGGCAAATTGCTGGATTTGCTCTTCGGTTTTGCCTTGCAGGAACAGCTCGGTCGCCACCGGCCCCGGCGCGACGGCATTCACCGTGATATTCCGCCCGCGCAGCTCCTTGGCAAATACATGGGTGAAGGCTTCGACGGCCGCCTTGGTCGCGTTATAGATGGCATAGCCCGGCAGGTTCAGCGCCAGCGCAGTGGTGGAGAAGTTGATGATGCGACCGCCGTCGTTCATCCGCGCGCTGGCCTCGCGCAACGTGTTGAAGGTGCCTCGGGTGTTGATGTTGAACGCCTGATCGAATTGCTCATCGCTGGTGTCTGCCAGCGGCAGTGCCTTCATGACGCCGGCGTTATTGACCAGCACATTGACCTTGCCCAGCTTCGCTTCCGTTTGCTCGAACAGTTCGTGGACCTCGTCAGCCTTGGCAACGTCGGCTTTGATCGCGATGGCCTGACCGCCCTCGTCGTTGAGCTGCGCAACCAGGGCGTCCGCTTCTGCCGCGCTGCTGGCGTAATTCACGACCACCGCGAAACCATCGTGGCTCAAGCGCCGGGCGATTTCCGCGCCGATACCACGGGAGGCGCCGGTGATGATGGCGACCGGACGGGGGATGTGTGGAGTGGACTGCGTCATGGTGAGGCTCCGATTCATTTGAAAGTGAGTGCAGCTTCACATGGCAGACCGCGCTGATAAACGCCGCAGAAACGCCTTCATTGTTCTGCTGCAGCGAACAATGCAATGGCCGTCGCTTTCCTTCAGCGCTGGAGCGTAGCGTTCGTCCACTCTCTTGAACCCCCTCGCCGCAGAGAAATCCGAGTAATCTCGCAGGTTCGTTTTGTGACTGACTTCCATACAAGAAAGAGAGGACTGGATGACTTACATCGCTGCCGAAAACCGTTATGAACGCATTCCCTATCGTCGCGTAGGCCGCAGTGGCCTGGTGCTGCCAGCGCTCTCCATGGGTCTGTGGCACAACTTTGGTGACAGCACGCCGATCGACACCCAGCGTGCGATGCTGCGCACGGCCTTCGATCTGGGTATCAACCACTTCGACCTCGCCAATAACTATGGCCCGCCGTACGGCAGTGCCGAAATCAACTTCGGTCGCCTGCTCAAGGAAGACTTCAAGCAATACCGCGACGAACTGATTATCTCCAGCAAAGCCGGCTGGGACATGTGGCCAGGGCCTTACGGTCAGGGCGGCGGATCGCGCAAGTACGTGCTCGCCAGCCTCGACCAGAGCCTGCAGCGCATGGGCCTGGACTACGTCGATATTTTCTATTCCCACCGCTTCGACCCTGATACCCCGCTGGAAGAAACCGCGAGCGCACTGGCCACCGCTGTGCAGCAGGGCAAAGCGTTGTATATCGGGATTTCGTCGTATTCGGGCGCCAAAACCCGCGAAATCGCAGGCCTGCTGAAAGAGTGGAAAGTGCCGCTGCTGATTCATCAGCCGGCTTATAACCTGCTCAATCGCTGGGTGGAAAAGGACCTGCTGGACACCACCGAAGAACTCGGCTCGGGCGTCATTGCATTCACCGCGCTGGCCCAAGGGCTGCTGTCGGATAAATACCTGAACGGCATTCCAAAAGACGCACGGGTCAACCGTCCCGGTGGCGGCTCGTTACAGGCGGGGCATTTGTCGGAGCAGAACATCGAGCACGTGCGCGCGCTGAACGAGATCGCCAAGCGTCGCGGTCAGAGCCTGGCGCAGATGGCACTGGCCTGGACACTGCGCGATCCGCGCGTCACGTCCGCACTGATCGGTGCAAGCCGTCCGGAGCAGATCATCGAGAACGTCGGGGCCCTCGACAATCTTGAGTTCAGTCAGGAAGAACTGGCCGAGATCGACCGGTTTGCGGTGGAAGGCGGGATTAATCTGTGGGAGAAGCCATCTTCGGCTGAGTAAACCCGCAGCCATCGTGGGCGCCCTTGCCCGCGATGGCGTCCTGCCTGCGGCGAATCCGTCTTTCAACTGACGCCATCGCAGGCAGGCGCTGCTGCCTATCGCAGGGCTTAGCCCTCGTCACCCTCGTCGTCATCCCCGCCATCGATCTTCATGCCCAACTCCTTGATCTTGCGGGTCAGGGTATTGCGGCCCCAGCCCAGCAGCACGGCGGCGTCGCGACGACGGCCGGCGGTGTGCTTGAGCGCGGTCTCGATCATGATGCGTTCGAACGTCGGCACGGCACTGTCCAGCAGGCTGGACTGACCGCGGGCCAGTGCCTGATCGGCCCATTGGCGCAGCGCTTGTTCCCAGTTGGTCACCGGAGCAGCGTCTTGGGGCAGGCTCAGCAATTCGGGCGGCAGATCGCTGACATGCACTTCGCGGCCCGACGCCATCACCGTGATCCAGCGACAGGTGTTTTCCAGCTGACGGACGTTGCCCGGCCACGGCAGGTGCTTGAGGTATTCCTCGGTTTCCGCCTTCAGCAGCTTGGGCTCAACCGCCAGTTCCTGCGCAGCGCGGCTGAGGAAGTGGCGTGCCAGCGTCGGAATGTCTTCGCGACGGTCGGACATGCGCGGGATGTGAATGCGGATCACGTTCAGGCGGTGGAACAGGTCTTCGCGGAACTTGCCGGCCTGGACCAGGGTTTCCAGATTCTGGTGGGTCGCCGCAATGATGCGCACGTCGACTTTGACCGGCACGTGGCCGCCAACGCGGTAGAACTCGCCGTCAGCCAAGACGCGCAGCAGCCGGGTCTGGGTATCGGCCGGCATGTCGCCGATTTCATCGAGAAACAGGGTGCCACCGTCAGCCTGCTCGAAACGCCCACGACGCAGGTTCGCCGCGCCGGTGAATGCGCCTTTTTCGTGGCCGAACAGCTCGGACTCCATCAAGTCTTTCGGAATCGCCGCCATGTTCAGCGCAATGAACGGCGAAGCCGAGCGTGGGCTGTGGCGGTGCAGGGCGTGGGCAACCAGCTCTTTACCGGTCCCGGACTCGCCGTTGATCAGCACGGTGATGTTGGAGTGGCTCAAACGGCCGATGGCGCGAAACACCTCCTGCATCGCCGGCGCTTCGCCGATGATTTCCGGGGTGCGGGTCAAGGTTGGCGGAACGGCCAGGCCCTGCTGCTCCTGAGCGTGCTGATTGGCGCGTTTGACCAGCGAAACGGCTTCGTCAACATCGAACGGCTTTGGCAGGTACTCGAACGCACCGCCCTGATAAGACGCCACGGCGCTGTCGAGGTCCGAGTGAGCGGTCATGATGATGACCGGCAGGCGTGGATGCTGTTCGCGAATGCGCGCCAGCAAGTCCAGGCCGCTGGCGCCGGGCATGCGGATGTCGGAAATGATCACGTCCGGTTGCTGACGGGCCAGGCGGCTCATCACGCCATCGGCGCTGTCGAAACTCTGCGTGGTCATGCCCTCTTGCTGCAGGGCTTTCTCCAGTACCCAGCGGATGGAACGGTCGTCATCGACGATCCAGACAGTTTCACTACGGCTCATGTCGACGCTGCTCCTTGTTCCAGCGGCAGGAAGATCGAGAATGTTGTATGGCCAGGGTGGCTATCACACTCGATCAGCCCCTGGTGCTGACTGATGATGTTCTGGGTAATGGCAAGGCCCAGCCCGGTGCCATCCGGGCGGCCGCTGACCATGGGGTAAAAAATGGTTTCTTGCAGCTCCGGCGGAATGCCGGGGCCGTTGTCGATGATTTCGATCTTGCTGACCAGACGATGGCGCACATGGCCGATGGTGAACTGGCGCATGGCGCGGGTGCGCAGGCTGATGCGGCCCAGACGCAGCTCGTTCTGGCTGCTGATGGCCTGCATGGCGTTGCGCACGATATTGAGCACGGCCTGAATCATCTGCTCGCGGTCAATCAGCACATCGGGAATGCTCGGGTCGTAGTCGCGCACGATGGTGATGCATCCCTGGCTTTCGGCTTCGACCAGGCTGCACACGCGCTCGAGCACTTCATGCACGTTGGTCATCGCCAGCATCGGCAGCTTGTTCGAGCCCAGCATGCGGTCGACCAGATTACGCAGGCGGTCGGCTTCTTCGATGATGACGTTGGTGTAGTCCTTGAGGCTCTCCTCCGGCAGCTCGCGTGCCAGCAACTGCGCGGCGCCGCGAATCCCGCCAAGGGGGTTCTTGATTTCATGGGCCAGGCCACGCACCAGCATTTTGGTGGTCTCCTGCTTGGACAACTGAGCCTCTTCCTTGGTGATCCGCAGCAAGCGATCACGGGGATGGACTTCCAGCAGCAGCATGGTCTCGGCCTGGGAAAGAATCGGGGTGACGGCGTAATCGACCGTCAACGTCTGGCCGGTGAGGGCGGTCAGCATCGCTTCACGTTTCGTGAACGGGTGCGCCTGTTCCACCGCCTGACGAAGCGAACTGAGCGCTTCGGCAGATTCGGTGAACAGCTCGCTGATGAATTGGCCGTGGCTGCGCTGACCACTGATGGCCAGCAGCATTTCAGCGGCAGGATTCATGTACTCGAGGCGCAGGTCCGAGTTGAGCAGAATCGTGGCAGTGGTCAGGTTGTCGAGTAACAACCGATGCAACGCATCGCTGATAGTCATGAATCCCGGTGACCTCTTTTGGCTCTATGCACTCGGGCTGGGCCGTGAGTGCAGGCTCTGATTGGTCTTTGCCAGCGTATGGAACCGCTAGAACGTGTGGTGTGCTCGCGCATTCATTACAAAATGCAAAAACCAAACCAAGGCTCCGAAAAGAAGCGCGGATTGAGTAATTACGAACGTTTTTTGGACGGCAGGCCCGGCGACAGTGCATGGATTCCTGAACGCCGAACCAAAATGGGCTTTTTACGCGAAAGCTCGTTCAGGTTGTGCACCAGAATAGAGCATAGCCGGTCGGGCAGGGTTTAGCGGAAGAACGAAAAGAAACTCGATTCTTCTTCCGGCTTGTCCTTGATAGGGCATTCGGGGCGCACACCGTAATCATCGTTTTTACAGGGCTGTGCGAGCCGCTTCTGGGCCAGAGAGATGCGGATGAGGTGAAAGGGTTGATTGGGGGTTCGCTCCAGCACTCGCCCGTACTGATCAATGATCTCTACGGACAGCTGGTGAGTGCCACGGTCGATGTTCGTCAGCGGGAAAACCGGGCTGCGCGTCGGCTCGCCGTAGGGTTTGCTGTCAAGCAGTAACCTGTACAAGTGATCCGGCTGCAACTCGGGATCATTGCTGACGGTGACATTCAGATTGCCTTCAATGTCGCGGATCGTGCTGTCGGGTTCCGGCGCCAGAATGCGCAGCAACTGATAATGGAAGATGGGTCTCGCCGCTGGCTTCGGTGTGGATGCCCGACTGGGCGCCTTCGTGGGCTGATCGACCCGGTTGGTCGGCGCTATGTCGACCTTCTTCGCATTGCGGTGAGGCTGATCGGTGAAGACCCGATTGCCGTCTGCATCGACGTAGGTATACACCTCCGCCAAAACGGCCTGGCTCACGCTGAACAGCAGGCACAAAGCGACGGCCAACTGGTAGACGTATTTAAGGCCGGCCGACATGGACTCGCTGCACTGTCAGATTGACCGTCTCGCTTTGCTGGATCGAACGCTGATTTTCCAGCACCTGGACCGAAAAGCTGTGTTCGCCCCGATCAAGCTCCATGACCTGCAGCCGCGGAATATTGGTGGGCTGGCCATAGGGTGCGCCGTCCACCACCAACTGCAACAAATGCCCAGGCTGCAAACGGGGCTCTATGGCCACGCCAACAGTGAACGAGCCGTTATTGGCACGGAGCGCTTCGTCCTGGGGCAGGTCTTTCAGCGCGAGCACCTGATAGGCAGCGGCGCTTTGCTGGCTCTGGTTCTGCGTCGCGGGCAGTGGCGGCGGCGGTGCAGGGACGACGGTCTCGACACTGTTGAGTGGCGGCAGCTCGACGGTTTCGGCTTTGGTCCCGTTCGGCGGCTGGTTGCTGTACGCCGTATTGCCGGAGGCATCGGTGTATTTGTAAATCTGCGCGGCAGCGGGCAGCGCAAATACCAGCAACAGAAGGGCAAGACATTGACGCATGAACACTCCAGTGCAGCGATCAGGACAACCAACAATGGTGCCGCGCTAAATCCATGACGCGGCATGGATCAGCATAGAGGAATACTGATCGACGGTGTCATTCGAGAAGCGGACCTGCGCACCCGCTCACGGGCTTGGTGTGGTCCGGCAGAGGTCGCCTCCCGCCCGTTGCAGCGCGGTCTCAATGACGGGATCACTTGCCTGTCGCTGGATTTCCGACTGCACCCAGCCAGCGCATTTGGCATCGCTGCGGTAAGGCTGAAACGCCGAGTAACTTTGCATCAACACCGGCAGCAGCGTATCCAGCCGACCGCGGATGCCATCGGTCAGGTTGACATCTGGCTTCTCCGGAGAGTGACCGGTGTCGCGCCACTGTTCGAGGCGCGCGTATTGCACCATTTTGTTGGCTTCCATCTGGGCGGTCATGAAATCGCGTACGTCGTTGGCGCCCAGCTTGAATTCACTCGCCCGTGACTCGGCGTTCTGAATCACCTGGCGCTCGCGCTCACTGTCCTGAACCGGCTTGCCGCTGTGCCATTTGCTGCGCGCCACGTCATTGGCGATTTCCAAGCGTTGCTCCATGGCTGCGATGAGCGGTTGAAGCTGTGCGGGAGGCTGCTGAGTGTTCGCTGCATAAAGGCCTGGCGCAAACACGGCCAGCGCGAAGAGGGTGATCTGAATCAGCTTGGGCATAAGGGTGTGTTCTCGCATGAGTAATCTGGCTCGCGATCGTCGAGGCACGTGTTCGGAAAAGTCGGAGTGCTGACTATATTGCCTCAACAGGTGATCTCAACTGCGTTACATATGTATGTACGTAACGCGGCGAAAGACGAGCACAAAAAAGGCCTCCCGAAGGAGGCCTCTTGTTCACGCGGCTCTCGCCGGCGCGACTGGATCAGCAGCTGTAGTACAGCTCGTATTCCAGTGGGTGTACGAACGTGCGCACTTTGATTTCTTCTTCGGATTTCAACGCGATGTAAGCGTCGATGAAGTCGTCGCTGAATACGCCGCCTTTGGTCAGGAACGCACGACCTTTGTCCAGCTCTTCCAGGGCTTCCTTCAGGCTGCCGCAAACTTGCGGGATCTCTTTCGCCTCTTCAGGCGGCAGGTCGTACAGGTTTTTGTCAGCCGCATCGCCAGGGTGGATCTTGTTCTGGATGCCGTCCAGGCCAGCCATCAACAGGGCAGCGAAGGCCAGGTACGGGTTGGCTGCCGGGTCCGGGAAACGTGCTTCGATACGACGGCCCTTAGGGCTGTTGACGTAAGGAATACGGATCGACGCCGAACGGTTACGCGCCGAGTAGGCCAGCATGACCGGCGCTTCGAAGCCTGGAACCAGACGCTTGTACGAGTTGGTTGCCGGGTTGGTGAAGCCGTTCAAGGCCTTGCCGTGTTTGATGATGCCGCCGATGAAGTACAGAGCGGTGTCGGACAGGCCGGCATAACCTTCGCCTGCGAAGGTGTTCTTGCCATCTTTGGAGATGGACATGTGAACGTGCATACCCGAACCGTTATCGCCGTACAGAGGCTTTGGCATGAAGGTAGCGGTGCGGCCGTAAGCGTCGGCAACGTTGTGCACGACGTATTTCAGGGTCTGAACTTCGTCAGCCTTTTTAACCAGCGTGTTGAATTTCACGCCGATTTCGTTCTGGCCTGCGGTTGCCACTTCGTGGTGGTGAACTTCGACGACCTGGCCCATTTCTTCCAGGGCGTTGCACATTGCGGTGCGGATTTCGTGGTCGTGGTCGAACGGTGGAACCGGGAAGTAGCCGCCTTTGATGCCTGGACGGTGACCCTTGTTACCGCCTTCGATGTCAGCATCGGACATCCACGAACCTTGTTCGGAGTAGATTTTGAACATGGAACCGGAGATGTCGGACTTGAATTTCACTTCGTCGAAGATGAAGAATTCTGGCTCAGGGCCGGCGAATACAGTGTCACCGATACCGGTCGACTTCAGGTATTCCTCGGCGCGGTGAGCAATGGCGCGTGGGTCGCGATCATAACCTTGCATGGTCGAAGGTTCGATGATGTCGCAAACCAGGATCAGGGTAGGCTCTTCGGTGAACGGATCCAGCACGGCGGTTTCGTCGTCCGGCAGCAGGATCATGTCGGAGGCTTCAATACCTTTCCAGCCCGAGATGGAGGAACCGTCGAACATTTTGCCGACTTCGAAGAAGTCGTCTTCCAGCGCATCGCGGGCCGGCATGGTCACGTGGTGCTGAGTGCCTTTGGTGTCCGTGAAGCGCAGATCAATCCACTTAACGTCATGATCTTTGATGAGTTGAACCGACTTCGACATGTTGTCCTCCGGGGTGGATTAGGGCCTGAGTAGTGGTTGGCCCTTCAATTTGGGTGATGCCGGGCGCGATACTCGACCAAGGCAACCTGCCTCACAAGGGAGCAATTTGCATGCCAGTGCCCTGTGTTGGGTTTTCCGCGGGAATACCTGTCTTTAACCGCGTTAAACGTCGCATATTCGAAAACCTGCGCACCCTTATGGTGCCAAGTAATTGTATACAGGGCCGTTTTGGTGCGCGGACGATTGGCCGTACGATAACTGGTTAAACCTTGAGCAATTTCCGCTATAATCCGCGCCCCCCTTTTTCGACCGGGACCTAGCGCGCTGTTTTCATGAAATTAATCGTCAAAGTCTTCCCAGAAATCACTATCAAAAGCCGGCCTGTGCGCAAGCGCTTCATCAAACAGCTGGCCAAGAACATCCGTACGGTGCTCCGCGATCTGGACCCGGCGTTGGTGGTGGATGGTGTGTGGGACAACCTTGAGGTCGAAACCAGGGTCGAGGATGCCAAAGTCCTGCGCGAGATGACCGAGCGGCTCAGCTGCATGCCCGGCATCACGCACTTTCTGCAGGTTGACCAGTATCCGCTGGGCGACATGGAAGACATCTACGAGAAGTGCAAGCTGCACTTCGGCGACGCGCTCCCCGGCAAGATTTTCGGGGTGCGCTGCAAGCGTGCGGGCCATCATGACTTCAGCTCCATGGACGTCGAGAAGTACGTCGGCAGCAAGCTGCGTCGTGAATGCAACGCCGCCAGCATTTCGCTGAAAGCCCCGCAAGTCGAGGTTAGAATCGAGATTCGGGACCAGCGCCTGTTCGTGATCCACAGCCAGCACAACGGCATCGGCGGTTATCCGCTGGGTTCGCTTGAACAGACCCTGATCCTGATGTCCGGTGGCTTTGACTCAACCGTGGCCGCGTACCAGATCATGCGTCGCGGCCTGATGAGCCATTTCTGCTTCTTCAATCTGGGCGGACGTGCCCACGAGCTGGGCGTGATGGAAGTCGCGCACTTCATCTGGAAGAAGTACGGCAGCTCCCAGCGGGTGCTGTTCGTGAGCGTACCGTTCGAGGAAGTTCTGGGAGAAATTCTCGGAAAAGTCGATAACAGTCATATGGGCGTAGTATTGAAGCGTATGATGTTGCGCGCTGCGACCAACATTGCCGACCGGCTGGAAATCGACGCGCTGGTGACCGGCGAGGCGATTTCCCAGGTGTCCAGCCAGACGCTGCCCAACCTGTCGGTCATCGATTGCGTGACGGAGAAGCTGGTCCTGCGACCGCTGATCGCCAGTCACAAGCAGGACATCATCGACCTGGCCGATCAGATCGGCACCGGCGATTTTGCCCGGCACATGCCCGAATACTGCGGTGTGATTTCGGTGAATCCTAAGACCGCCGCCAAGCGCAATCGGGTCGAGCACGAAGAAAAATCGTTCGACATGGCCGTGCTCGAACGTGCGCTGGAAAACGCTCGTCTGGTACCGATCGATCGCGTGATCGAGGAATTGGGCCAGGACGTTCAGATTGAAGAAGTCAGTCAGGCGCTGGCGGGGCAAGTGGTCATCGACATCCGTCACCCGGATGACGCTGAAGACCGCCCGCTGGCGCTGACTGGCGTCGAAGTACAAACGCTGCCGTTCTTTGCATTGAACAGCCGTTTCAAGGAACTGGATGACACGCGCCAGTACCTGCTCTATTGCGACAAAGGCGTCATGAGTCGCCTGCATGCTCATCATCTGCTCAGTGAGGGGCATGCCAATGTGCGCGTTTATCGACCGAGCTAAGTGCCCGGGGCTGTTTGCCTGTGGCTTGCGTCACCGGCCCCCCGACACCAGTCGTCAGCCGTAACGGCTTTCGCCGGCTCCACCGTTCATAGCTGCCTACAATCAGACAGCTGACCGAATCCTCTGATCGAGATACACAAGTGATCGAAAATCTACGCAACATCGCCATCATTGCTCACGTTGACCACGGTAAAACTACCCTCGTCGACAAGCTTCTGCGCCAGTCCGGCACCCTTGAGCGCAACGAGCTCAACGACGAACGCGTGATGGACTCCAACGACCAGGAAAAAGAGCGCGGTATTACCATTCTCGCGAAGAACACCGCGATCAACTGGAATGGCTACCACATCAACATCGTTGACACCCCGGGCCACGCCGACTTCGGTGGTGAAGTAGAGCGCGTGATGTCGATGGTTGACTCCGTTCTGCTGCTGGTCGACGCTCAAGACGGCCCTATGCCGCAAACCCGTTTCGTGACCAAGAAGGCTTTCGAAGCCGGCCTGCGTCCGATCGTGTGCATCAACAAGGTTGACCGTCCAGGCGCGCGTCCGGACTGGGTTCTGGACCAGATCTTCGACCTGTTCGACAACCTCGGTGCCACCGAAGAACAGCTGGACTTCAAAGTCGTTTACGCCTCGGCCCTGAACGGCATTGCCGGTCTGGATCACACCGACATGGCTGAAGACATGACCCCGCTGTACCAGTCGATCGTCGACAACGTACCTGCGCCGAAAGTCGACCGTGACGGTCCGTTCCAGATGCAAATCTCGGCACTGGACTACAACAGCTTCCTGGGCGTCATCGGTGTTGGCCGTATCGCTCGTGGCCGCGTCAAGCCGAACACCCCGGTTGTCGCGATCGGTGCTGACGGCAAGCGCCGCAACGGCCGTATCCTGAAACTGATGGGTCACCACGGTCTGCACCGCATCGACGTAGAAGAAGCTGCCGCTGGCGACATCGTCTGCATCAGCGGTATGGACTCGCTGTTTATCTCCGACACTCTGTGCCACCCGGACGCAGTTGAAGCGATGAAGCCGCTGACCGTTGACGAGCCGACCGTTTCGATGACCTTCCAGGTCAACGACTCGCCGTTCTGCGGTAAAGAAGGCAAGTTCGTGACCTCCCGTAACATCAAGGAGCGTCTGGACAAAGAGCTGCTGTACAACGTTGCTCTGCGCGTTGAAGAAGGCGACTCGGCTGACAAGTTCAAGGTCTCGGGCCGTGGTGAGCTGCACTTGTCGGTACTGATCGAAACCATGCGTCGCGAAGGCTTCGAAATGGGTGTCGGTCGTCCTGAAGTGATCATCCGTCAGGTAGACGGTGTGAAGCAGGAACCGTTCGAAAACGTCACCATCGACACCCCTGAAGAATCCCAGGGCAAGGTCATGGAAGAGATGGGTCTGCGTAAGGGCGACCTGACCAACATGGTGCCGGATGGCAAAGGCCGTGTGCGTCTGGAATACAACATCCCTGCTCGTGGTCTGATTGGTTTCCGTAACCAGTTCCTGACCCTGACCAACGGTGCTGGCATCCTGACCTCGATCTTCGACCGCTACGACACCATGAAGTCCGGCGACATGTCCGGTCGTCAGAACGGCGTTCTGGTATCGGTTGAAACCGGCAAGGCACTGACCTACTCCCTGGAAACCCTGCAGGCGCGCGGCAAGCTGTTCGTCGAGCACGGTCAGGAGATCTACAACGGTCAGATCGTTGGCTTGAACAGCCGCGACAACGACATGGGCGTCAACCCAACCAAAGGCAAGAAGCTCGATAACATGCGTGCTTCGGGCAAGGACGAGACCATCGCTCTGGTTCCACCTGTTCGCTTCACCCTGGAACAGGCTCTGGAATTCATCCAGGACGACGAGTTGTGCGAAGTCACCCCTAAGTCGATCCGTCTTCGCAAGAAGATCCTCGACGAAGGCGAGCGTACCCGTGCTGCCAAGAAAGCCAAGGCGTAACTAGCCCCGGCTGAACGAAAACGCCCCCGGTCGAAAGGCCGGGGGCGTTTTTGTTTGTCTGGGGTTTGGTTTGGCCGGTGTCGATGTGAGGGCGATGTTGCACAATCCGGCCCCTTCCCGGCTAAAGCCGGTCCCACTAAAGCCCGCGCGCCTTTGGTAGGACCGGCTTTAGCCGGGAACGCGTGCGCGAACTCTGTAGGGGCTTAGAACTTCAACGGCACCCGGCCGGAGTTCGAGTTCAGCGTGCCGGTGCTTTCGCGCACGACTTCTTTGGGCTTGTACGCGCAATAACCCGGGCGTGGGCCGATCTTCGGGTGATTGCGGCAGGTGTCGGGGCGCTTGTCGTAGATCGTGCACAGCCGGCTCTTGCGATCCAGGTACAGGCAATCGTTGTTGCTCATGCGCTGGAGGGTGAAGATCCCGGACTTCTGATTGAAGCGCTCGACGATCCCGTCCTTTTGCAACCGCTTGGCGATGTTCTTCGGGTTATCCCCTTGTTCGAACTCGTCAACGATGCCGATGCGGATCAGGTCCTTGATCTTCACTTCCACAGGCAGCGTGCAGCAGCTGGAAACGCAGCCCCCGCACATATAGCTGGAGTATTTCTGCCAGGTCTCGATGCGGTCGAGTTCTGCAGCGGCGATCAAGGTGGGTTTCATGCGCGTGTGCTTCCGGGTGTATCGGGCGCGCGATCATACCGGTCCGCGCGCAATTCCCCTACCGCAAAATGATTGAAGCGACTGTCGGCAGCTTGCCGCCCGATCAGTCGTGCGGCTCATTTCAGACGAGCACGGTCTTCGCCAACGCCTCGACTTGCTCCTGCCGCTCGCTTTGATTCAGCTTCGCCCCCTGATTCAGCGACGACCATTGCGGATGCGCTCGCGCCTTATGCAGCGCCTCCGGCAACTTGCCTTCGCGCCAGGTTTTGTCGAGAGGGGCTGTCAGTTTGATGCTCTCTATCGCGGCATGACCCCGCACCTCCAGGGCTTGCAGCAGTTGCCGTTGGCGCAGCGCCAGCAGTCGCAGCACGGCATCGTCGACCGTCAGTTCGCGCTGCCCCTTGAATTTGTCCATCAACCGGCTGCCATAACTGCGCGCTGTTTGCAGGGCGCCGCCGGCAATCGCGCCGACCAGTGCCGCCGCACCCAGCGTGATGCCGCCGACCAGCAGGTCCACGCCTGCACCTGCCGCCGCGCCCGCAGCGATACCGCCACCCACACGTACGCCCAGCAATTTCAGGGTTTCGGGATTGAACAGGTCATCGCCCCAACGGCCGTCCATCAACGGTAAATCGCTGGCCGAGGCGTCTTCGCGACGAAAGGCGTAGAGCTTGAGCAGCGACTCGACGCAACGTTGTTCGCGCTGGCGCACGGCCTTGCGCAGGTCATCGATCGCCGCCTGCACCTGACCGGAATCCGTTGCCACACTTCGGCGACAGGCTGCGCAGTCCAGCAACAGTTCGGCGATCAGCCTGGCTGCGCTCTGCTTGCGAGCTTCACGCTGGGCCTGCTGGTCTGCGATAAGACGCTCAAGTCTTCCCCGTGATGTTTCCAGCAGCAGGGCGAGGCTTTCATACAGACGGCGTTCGCCATCTTCCGGTGGGGCGACGCTGTCGAAGCGTACCAGCGCATGCAGCCCAAGACGCGCCAGCGCTTCACGCCAGTCCGGTTCGCGCTGCTGCGCACTGCTGACAAAATTGAGCACGGGCAGCAAGGGTTTGCCGCAACTGGCGAGGACCGCCAGCTCGTCGCGATATTTGGCGAGCACCGGCTCTCGCGCGTCGATCACGTACAAGCCGGCGTCGGAGGCGAGCAACTGACGAAGCACTTTGGCTTCCTGTTCGAAACGCTGGCGCGCCTCGCTGCCCTCCAGAAAACGCCCGAGCCGCGCCGGGCCGTCGAGCCGTTCGCCGGGTCTGTCCAGCCGCTCGAGATAATCCAGCAGGGCGATGGCGTCTTCCAGGCCGGGCGTGTCGTACAGCTCCAGCAGCGCCTCGCCATCCACCGACAGCCGCGCGCCTTCGACGTGCCGCGTGGTGCTCGGGCGATGGGAGACCTCGCCGAAGCCGACATCGCGCGTGAGCGTGCGCAACAGCGAGGTTTTGCCGACGTTGGTGTGGCCAACCACGGCCAGTTTCAGCGGTCGAATTGCGTCCTTGTCAGTCATGTCCGCTCTCCAGCCAGGTCACTGGCGCGCTGTCGGTCCAGTTCAGTTCAAGCTGCTGCAACGCCGTGTGCCAATCCTCCAGTCGGTCGGCGTCCAGCGCCTGTCCAGTGGGGGCCGGCAACAGCCAGATGCGTGTGGAGGTGGCGCAGCGCGCGAGTTCTGCAATCAACGCCAGGCTGCCGCGGTCTGGCGAGCGACGTGGGTCGCAGGCAATGGCAAGGCGCGCGGGCGGATAGCGTGTCAGTTGGTCAAGCAGTGTGCGCCGTGATTCCCGGGAGTCGAGAACGCCGGCATTGACCACGTTGTCGGGAAGCTCGGGCGGCCACAGCTGCTGATTGTCCAGCTCGATGGCGACGAGCAGCGCGCCCTGGCTTTCGCTCGCCGACGGACCGGTGATTACCGCGTGAAGCTCAGGAGGCGCTGCATCGTTGATGCCCAGCCGTTCACTGCTGGGCATTAAGCGCTCGCGCAGTTCGACAAAGCCGGGGTGATTCAGATCCAGCGCCAACCCTAGTCGACCCACGCGCCAACGCAGGTAACACAGCACCGTCAGCAGAAAACGCGGCACAATACCGAACACCACCAGCACGCCGACCAGCCATCCGGCCCAGGCCTGACGGGCGTTTTCGATGGCGAGGGCGTTGTCGCCGCTGGCGCGAATCATCGGTTCGGTCGGCACGCTGAAACCCAGCGACGAAGGAATCGCCCCCAGGCCTCGGGTCAGGCTGACAAAGGTGTCGCTACCCAGAATGGTGGTTTCCCAGACGAAGCCATAGCGCCGCGTCGCCATCAGTAACAGCAGCAGCGTCAGGGCGCTGAGCAGGGCGATCAACCACAGGCCGTTGACGCAGATGCCCAGCACCCATCGGTTCAGACGCTTGCGTTGCAGCAGCAATATCAACGCCGGCGCGAGCTGCGCGGCCTGGGCATCGCGTGCCAGCTTCTCGCTGAGCCACATCCAGAGGCGACCGAGGCCAGCGGTACTTTCCCCGACGAAGAGCAGGCCCATCGCCCAGCTTGTCAGCAGAATCAGGTTAAGTCCGAGCAGGCTGCCCAGCGCCCAGAACACATTGACGGGTGTCTGTCCGTCGCCCAACGCAGCGAAAGCCAGTCCGGCGCCGCTGACCACCGCGAACACCGCCAGCACGATCAGCGCCAGCCGCGCGCCTTGTTTCCAGTGATGCAGGGCCTTGCGCATGCCGTCGCGTTCGGCAAGCCACAGGGCGCGGTGTTTGATCCGGGTTTGCAGGTCGCCCGCAGCGGCACGAGCGCGGCGATTGGCTTCTTCGTCTTCGAGCGCGCCGGCGTGTTCTTCACGCAGGCGCACAGCTTCGGTCAGCCAGAGTTCATCAAGGGGAGTCAGTGCAGTCACGCGGCGTCTCGTCGGTAAAGTCGTGGGTGAGCATAACCGGTGTGGCTGCGATCGCGCATTGCCAAGGGTTCGCGTTGTTTGGACAACCGCCATCGCGAGCAAGCTCACTCCTACAGGTTCGTCGTTCGCAATTTTCCGCCATCTGCGGCCATTGTAGGAGTGAGCTTGCTCGCGATAGGGTCCTTCCGGGCGATGGTCATTCGGCTCGCACTCCGGGGAAGGAATCCGGGGGTGGCCTCTGATATCCTCGCGCCATGAAAAAACATCTCCCCCTGAGCTTGATCGCCGCACTCGCTGAAAACCGGGTCATCGGCGTCGACAATTCCATGCCCTGGCACCTGCCGGGCGATTTCAAATATTTCAAGGCAACCACGCTGGGCAAGCCGATCATCATGGGTCGCAAGACCTGGGATTCCCTGGGCCGTCCGCTGCCGGGTCGGTTGAATCTGGTGGTCACGCGCCAGCAGGATTTGCAGCTTGAAGGCGCCGAAGTATTTACCTCTCTGGACGCGGCGGTGCACCGCGCGGAAGAGTGGGCACGCGAGCAAGGTGTCAGCGAAGTGATGCTGATCGGCGGCGCCCAGCTCTACGGGCAAGCCCTTGAGCACGCTGACCGCCTGTACCTCACCCGCGTTGCGTTGAGTCCCGAAGGCGATGCGTGGTTTCCGGAATTCGATCTGGCGCAGTGGAAACTGGTTTCCGACACGCCAAACCCGGCGCTGGATGACAAGCCTGCGTACAGTTTCGAGGTTTGGGAGCGGGCCTGATATCGCTATCGCGAGCAAGCTCACTCCTACAGGGGAGTGCGGTCAACGGTGGGAGTGAGCTTGCTCACGAAGATGGCATTTCAGCCGGTGAAGATTTAGGGGATGTACCGGCCTATTCGCGAGCAAGCTCGCTCCCACAAGTTTAAGCAGCTCAAGCGTTGTCACAAAAACGTCGTTTTCATGTCATCTGTCGCGAATGGCGCCTGAGGTGACGCGGTGAGAACGGACGCTGTCGCTGACGCATCGAAACAGTCATGGCTTTTTGTTACGGTCCTCCTCGAACCAAAAAAGGGGAGGGGATCACCATGAAATTCGTACCAACATTATTGGCCACCGCGCTGTGTATGGGCCTGGCCGGACAGGCACTCGCCACCGAGCTGACCCACTGGCCTGCGCCTGCCGCCAAGCAGCTCAACGCAATGATTGCGGCGAACGCCAACAAAGGTAATTTCGCCGTTTTCGACATGGACAACACCAGCTACCGCTACGATCTGGAAGAGTCACTGCTGCCGTTCATGGAAAACAAAGGGCTGATCACCCGCGACACGCTCGATCCTTCTCTCAAGCTCATCCCGTTCAAGGACACCGCTGACCATAAGGAAAGCCTGTTCAGCTATTACTACCGGCTGTGCGAAATCGACGACATGGTCTGTTATCCATGGGTCGCGCAAGTGTTTTCCGGCTTCACCCTCAAAGAACTCAAAGGCTACGTCGACGAGCTGATGGCCTCGGGTAAACCCGTACCAAGCACCTATTACGAAGGCGACGTGGTCAAGACCATCGAAGTGCAGCCGCCCAAGGTCTTCACCGGCCAGGCCGAGCTATACAACAAGCTGATGGAAAACGGCATCGAGGTCTATGTGATGACCGCAGCGTCAGAAGAGCTGGTGCGCATGGTCGCCGCTGATCCTAAATACGGCTACAACGTTAAGCCGCAGAATGTTATCGGCGTGACCACGCTGCTGAAGAACCGCGAGACAGGCGAATTGACGACCGCGCGCAAGCAGATCACCGCCGGCAAGTACGATGAGAAAGCCAACCTCGGTCTTGAGCTGACGCCTTACCTGTGGACCCCGGCGACGTGGATGGCCGGCAAGCAGGCGGCGATCCTGACCTACATCGATCAGTGGAAAAAACCGGTGCTGGTGGGCGGCGACACCCCTACCAGCGACGGTTACATGCTGTTCCATAGCGTCGATGTCAGCAAAGGCGGCGTTCATCTGTGGATCAATCGCAAGGACAAGTACATGACTCAGCTCAACGGCATGATGAGGACCAACGCCGAGGCTCAGGCTAAAGAGGGCTTGCCGGTCACGGCGGACAAGAACTGGGTAATCGTCAAGCCGGACGAGATTCAGTAAGCCGTCTCATCGCGGCACGGTGATTTGCCGTGCCGCGCACTGTCAGGCCCATAACCTGCGGTATGCGCCGTCGGCATCATGTTCGTCCGCTTGCTTCGTGGTGTTAAAGCGCCGACCGCCCCTGGGGTCCGTTCCGTAGCCGGCGATGTACAGCCAATTGCCCTGATTGCTGTAGACGTCGTAATCCACCAGCTGCGCTTCGAACCAGGCGGCCCCGGCGCGCCAATCGCCCTTCAGGTCAAAAATCAGGTAACTGGCGACGATCTGGCGCATTCGGTTGGATAAGTAGCCGGTTGCTGCCAATTCCCGCATGCCAGCGTCTATCAATGCTTCCCCGGTTTCACCCCGACACCAGCGCGCGAACCCCTGTGGGTTGTGGCCTGGCTTGCTGCCACCTTTCAGGCCACTGGCGCGGTACAGAAAGCGACCGTATTTGAGGTGCAGCAAGCGAAAGTAATCGCGCCACAGCAACTCGAAATAGATCCAGTACGTGCTGTCGTTGGCGCCGTGTTCGGCCTCGAAAGCCTTCAACGTCTTATCAATCTGCGGCGCTGACAGCGAACCCCGTGCAAGCCAAGGCGAAAACTTGGTGGAGTCGTCCACAGCACTCAGGTTGTTGCGGGTGGCTTTATAGCTGTTCGCCAGACCCCGACGGAAATACTGCTGCAGATGTTCGATGGCCGCCTGCTCGCCGCCTTGGAACGTCTGGTTTTGATAAGGAAACGCCGAGCGGGGGTCCAAAGCGGGAGGCGTCTGCAGCGTGACCGGCTTGATGCTCAAGCCTTGGGGCAGCGCAGGAATTGTCGTTGGCGACGGTATGACGGGGCGTGCAGAGGTGTGGGCTTTTTCCACAAGACGGCGAAAGCTGCTGAATACGTCGGGCAACTCCTCGACCGCCATCGGCAACTCATCCAGCGAAAACAGCGTCGACTGCCAGTGATCTTCCACGGTCAATCCCGCTGCGCGAAGGCCCTGCACCTGTGCTTCCTCTTCCGGCGCCGCGATGCGTTCGCAGATGACCGTATCGATACCCCATTCGTGGGCCAGGGCGACAAGCCGTTCAACCGGCTCACCCTCGACCTGCATCAACCCACTGCCGTGAGCCCGCAATTGCTCGGCCAGTGCGCTGACCGCTGATTGCTCGAAATACTGGCGGTGGGCGCCGATGCGCTCGAATCCCCATGGCGACGAAGTCGTCACGGGTGTGCAGTAAAGCGGCAGCAGCGTGTCAGCAATTTCACATGCGTGATTGAACGCTGGGTTGTCGGCAAGTCGCAGGTCCTGACGGAACCAATAGATCAACGTATTCATATGAAGGTCTCAGCGTCTAGGGATCAAGGCCTTGATCAGTTGGTTTGAGGACGTGGTCCTTTTTCCGTTCGAGCGAAGAGAAGCTAAACAGGATTGCGCTTTTGAGCGATAGTCTTTCAAGTAAATGACTGGAAGGGGCTCAAATGAAAGCGTTGTCGCTGTCTTCGTCGCCAAGGTATGTCGCCCTGCTGGGCTATGGGGGGTTGCTGCCGTTCGTTGGGCTGCTGTTGCTGATTCTTTTTTCAGTCGAATATCGCCCTTTCTTGACGCAAGCGCTGGTCGCCTACGGGGCGGTGATCCTGAGCTTTGTGGGCGCGCTTCATTGGGGGTTCGCCATGACCCTGCAAGGGTTGAGTGCCGATCAATGTCGCGAGCGGTTCATCTGGAGTGTCATCCCGGCACTGATCGCCTGGCCCGCTCTGCTATTGCCGGCACCGCTGGGGCTTTTGCTGCTGATTTTCGGGTTCGTCACGCATTACTGGCAGGACCGGCGTCTGGTGAAGGCGACAACACTGCCCGCCTGGTATTTGCCGATGCGTCTGCGTCTGACGTTGGTCGCGAGTCTTTGCCTGCTGTTGGGTGCGATCACCGTAGCCATTGGCTCATGAATCGCCGGTGTCTGGATCTGTTGCCGGCGAAATTGATGGGCCCGGGTGGATGTTCGACGGATGGTCGAGCCTTGCCTCTTTAAAGCGGCTGGCAGACAAAAAAACACCCCGACAGGCGGGGTGTTCTTCAGTGCGAGGTAATGCTTATGGCACCAGCTTGTCCAGCAGGGCCTTGTCACGCACGGCACCTTTGTCGGCGCTGGTCGCCAGCAGGGCGTAGGCCTTGAGGGCGGTGGTCACCTTGCGAGGGCGCGACTCAACCGGCTTCCAGCCTTTCTTTTCCTGCTCGGCGCGGCGTTCGGCCATTTCCGCGTCGTCGATCATCAGGTTGATCGAGCGATTCGGAATGTCGATCAGCACCTTATCGCCGTCACGAACCAGACCGATCGCGCCGCCGGCTGCGGCTTCAGGAGAAGCATGGCCGATGGACAGGCCCGAGGTCCCGCCCGAGAAACGCCCGTCGGTCAGCAGCGCACAGTCTTTGCCCAGGCCTTTCGACTTCAGGTACGACGTCGGGTACAGCATTTCCTGCATGCCCGGGCCGCCTTTCGGACCTTCGTAACGGATGATCACGATGTCGCCGGCCTTCACCTCGTCCGCCAGAATGCCGCGAACGGCGCTGTCCTGGCTTTCGAAAATCTTGGCGTTGCCTTCGAACACGTGAATTGACTCGTCCACACCCGCAGTTTTGACCACGCAGCCGTCAAGCGCGATGTTGCCGTACAGCACGGCCAGGCCCCCTTCTTGAGAGTAGGCGTGCTCGACGCTACGGATGCAGCCGTTCTCGCGGTCGTCGTCCAGGGTGTCCCAACGGGTCGACTGGCTGAAGGCCGTCTGGGTCGGAATACCGGCAGGGCCCGCTTTGAAGAAGTGATGCACCGCTTCGTCGTCAGTCTGGGTGATGTCCCACTTGGCGATGGCTTCTTCCATGGATTTGCTGTGCACGGTCGGCAGGTCGGTGTGCAGCAGGCCGCCACGGGCCAGCGAGCCCAGAATGCTGAAGATGCCGCCGGCGCGGTGGACGTCTTCCATGTGGTACTTCTGGATATTCGGCGCGACCTTGCACAGTTGCGGCACGCGGCGCGACAGGCGATCGATGTCGCGCAGGTCGAACGGAATCTCGGCTTCCTGGGCAGCGGCCAGCAAATGCAGGATGGTGTTGGTCGAACCGCCCATGGCGATGTCGAGGGTCATTGCGTTTTCAAAGGCCTTGAAGTTGGCGATGTTACGCGGCAGCACCGAGTCGTCATTGTCTTTGTAATAGGTTTTGCACAGGTCGACGATGGTGCGGCCGGCCTGCAGGAACAGCTGTTCGCGGTCGGAGTGGGTCGCCAGCGTCGAGCCGTTGCCCGGCAGCGCAAGGCCCAGGGCTTCGGTCAGGCAGTTCATCGAGTTGGCGGTGAACATCCCGGAGCACGAACCGCACGTCGGGCAGGCGCTGCGCTCGTATTCAGCGACTTTTTCGTCGGACGCGGTGGAGTCGGCAGCGATGACCATGGCGTCGACCAGGTCCAGGCCGTGGCTGGCGAGCTTGGTCTTGCCGGCTTCCATCGGACCGCCGGAAACGAAGACCACCGGGATGTTCAGGCGCAACGCAGCCATCAGCATGCCGGGGGTGATCTTGTCGCAGTTGGAGATGCAGACAATGGCATCGGCGCAGTGGGCGTTGACCATGTACTCGACCGAGTCGGCAATGATCTCGC
This sequence comes from Pseudomonas sp. GW821-FHT07F05, assembly GCF_059418765.1. Classification (NCBI taxonomy): domain Bacteria; kingdom Pseudomonadati; phylum Pseudomonadota; class Gammaproteobacteria; order Pseudomonadales; family Pseudomonadaceae; genus Pseudomonas; species Pseudomonas sp. GW821-FHT07F05. Next base: position 61,024 of record NZ_JBWKQL010000014.1, on the reverse strand, counting down.
GGCTTGGCAGCGAATACAGCATCCCGTCATGGCCCATGGCGATGCCGTCATCCACCGCGATGGTGTTGAATTCCTTGGCGACGCCGCCTGCTCTTTCGATCTCGCGCGCCACCAGCTGACCCATGTCCTTCAAGTGGACATGGCCCGGTACGAACTGGGTGAACGAGTTGGCGATGGCGATGATCGGCTTCTTGAAGTCGTCGTCCTTCATGCCCGTGGCACGCCACAAGGCGCGGGCGCCGGCCATATTGCGGCCGTGGGTGGACGTTTTCGAACGGTAATCAGGCATTGGAACACTCCGGCTAATCGGCTGAATAAGGAAGGGAGTGAGCTTCTAGTGACGTCGTGTGCAAAAGGCAGTGACCGGATGCAGCGAAGAAACCGAACGATACGGGATCACCGTACGCCCAGCCTGAGCTCATAAACCCGCCGGGGGATGACTGGCGATGAATAGCGCTGATTCTACACCTGTGAGGGCGGGAGGGAATGGCGGGAAGTGGGGCTGCGGATTCATCGGTCTGATAACACAGATGTATCTGCAGACAAACGCAACTGTGGGAGTGAGCTTGCTCACGAAGGTGGCGGTACATTCGCTAAAGCTTCAGCGGGTGGAACGCCGTCTTCGTGAGCAAGCTCACTCCCACAAGGATCAGTCGCCTACAGATCCGCGCGGGATCTGCATAAATGGGCGATCTCTTTACGCCACAGCCATCAGCTGTTCGGCAGCAACCGGCAGGTGATGCTTTTGATGTAGCGGGTCTCTGGGATCGCAGGGTGGACCGGGTGGTCCGGGCCCTGGCCGCCGCGCTCGAGCAGCTGGATGTTGCGGTCCAGATGGCGGGCGCTGGTCAGCAGGATGTTTTGCAGGTCGTCTTCCGGCAGGTGCATCGAGCAGGAAGCGCTGACCAGAATGCCGTCCTTGCTGAGCAGGCGCATGGCTTGCTCGTTCAGGCGGCGGTAGGCGCCTTCGCCGTTTTTCATGTCTTTCTTGCGTTTGATGAACGCAGGCGGGTCGGCGATGATCACGTCGAAACGCTCTTCAGCGGCTTTCAGCTCCTTCAGCGCTTCAAACACGTCGCCTTCGATGCAGGTGACCTTCTCCGCGAAGCCATTCAGCGCCGCGTTACGCTCTACACCGTCCAGCGCAAAGGCAGACGCATCCACGCAGAACACTTCGCTGGCGCCGAACGCACCGGCCTGGATGCCCCAGCCGCCGATATAACTGAACAGGTCCAGCACACGCTTGCCCTTGGCGTAAGGCGCCAGGCGCGCGCGGTTCATGCGATGGTCGTAGAACCAGCCGGTCTTCTGGCCTTCCATCACCGGCGCTTCGAATTTCACGCCGTTCTCTTCCAGCACGACCCACTCCGGCACCAGGCCGAACGCGGTTTCAACGTAGCGGTTCAGCCCTTCGGCGTCGCGCGCGGCGGAGTCGTTCTTGAGCAGAATGCCGCTCGGTTTGATCACTTGAATCAGCGCAGCCAGCACGTCGTGTTTCAGTTGCTCCATGGCGGCTGACGCCAGCTGCACCACCAGAATGTCGCCGAAACGATCTACAACCAGACCCGGCAGCAGGTCGGAGTCGCCATAGACCAGGCGATAAAACGGCTTGTCGAACAGACGCTCGCGCAGCGACAGGCAGACGTTCAAACGATGAACGAGCAGCGACTTGTCCAGTGGCAGCTTGACGTCGCGGGACAGCAACCGTGCGCAGATCAGGTTTTGCGGGCTCATCGCGACGATGCCCAGCGGCTTGCCGCCCGCGGCTTCGAGAATGGCTTGAGCGCCAGGAGCAAAGCCGTTGAGCGGGGTGGCAGCGACGTCGATTTCGTTGCTGTAGACCCACAAATGACCGGCGCGCAGGCGGCGATCGGCGTTGGGCTTGAGGCGCAAGCTAGGCAGGGACATGACGTCGCTCCGGAAAAAAGAGCGGGAGTATAGCGCGTCAGCCGGCTGGCGGGCGCGCCGTGCTCTGTTACCGTCTGGCTGTCCGTCGGATCCGTTGAATCGTCATCCAGTTGTCGACCCATGGCCGCGAGGGGTTAGAATCGTGGCCTGACCCCGAGTGTGAAGTTATGTCCCAAGAGCTTACGTCCGAGCAGATCCAGCAGGCGTTACAAGGCATCAGCGTTCCGCCCCAGCCGCAAATCATGGTGGATTTGCAGATGGAGCAGTACATGCCCGACCCTGATCTGGGTGCCATCGCCCGGTTGATCGCCCAGGATCCGGGGCTTTCCGGCGCGCTGCTGAAAATCGTCAATTCCAGCCATTACGGCCTGAGCAATAAAATCGCTTCGATTCAGCGGGCGGTGAATCTGCTCGGCAGTCGCTCGGTCATCAACCTGATCAACGCGCAGTCGATCAAGGGCGAGATGAGCGACGAAACCATCGTCGTGCTCAACCGTTTCTGGGACACCGCCCAGGACGTTGCGATGACCAGTCTAACGATCGCCAAGCGCATCGGCTCACAAACCGTGGACGAATCCTACGCGCTGGGTCTGTTTCATGACTGCGGCGTGCCGCTAATGATCAAGCGTTTCCCCGATTACATGAGCGTGCTCGAAGAAGCGTATTCCAACGCCACCGCGGAGTGCCGCGTAGTCGACACCGAGAACAGGCTGCTGAACACCAACCACGCCGTTGTCGGTTATTTCACCGCCAAGTCCTGGCGTTTGCCTGAACATGTCAGCAACGCCATTGCCAATCACCACAACGCGCTGGCGATTTTTCAGGACGACTCGGGTCGCAACGCGCCACTGAAAAACATGCTGGCCGTGCTGAAAATGGCCGAGCATGTGTGCGAATCTCATCGCGTCCTGGGCAACGAGCCCGTCGACCATGAGTGGAACAGCATTGGTCCTCTGGTGCTCGACTACGTCGGCTTCTCTGACTATGACTTCGAAAACCTCAAAGAAAGTATTCGTGAGCTGAGTGCGCACTGACGCTGCGCGCCTGACCTCACCCTTCATCGAGCGGCCCCATGCCTGAATTACCTGAAGTCGAAACCACTCGTCGGGGCATCGCACCGCATCTGGTGGGCCAGCGCGTCAGCCGGGTGATCGTGCGTGATCGTCGCCTGCGCTGGCCGATCCCCGAAGACCTCGACGTGCGCCTGTCGGGGCAGAAAATCGTGGCCGTCGAGCGCCGCGCCAAGTATCTGCTGATCCAGGCGGAGGTCGGCACCCTGATCAGCCACCTCGGCATGTCGGGTAATCTGCGCCTGGTGGATGCCGGTCTGCCGCCGCTCAAGCATGAGCACGTCGACATCGAACTCGAGTCCGGCCTGGCCTTGCGCTACACCGACCCCCGTCGTTTCGGCGCCATGCTCTGGAGCCTTGATCCGCTCAACCACGAGCTGCTCGCGCGCCTGGGGCCGGAACCGCTGACCGAGGTGTTCGATGGCTTGCGTCTGTTCGAGCTTTCTCGCGGCCGGGCGATGGCAGTCAAGCCTTTCATCATGGACAACGCAATCGTGGTGGGCGTCGGCAACATCTATGCGACCGAAGCCCTGTTTGCCGCCGGAATCGATCCGCGCCGTACCGCCGGGAGTGTTTCCAAGGCGCGCTATATAAAGCTGGCGATTGAAATCAAACGCATCCTGGCCGCCGCCATCGAGCGAGGCGGGACGACGCTGCGGGATTTCATCGGCGGCGACGGCCAGCCCGGCTACTTCCAGCAGGAACTGTTCGCGTACGGCCGCGGCGAGCAGCCGTGCAAGGTCTGCGGGACCACGCTGCGAGAAGTGAAGCTGGGTCAGCGGGCCAGCGTTTACTGCCCGAAGTGCCAGAAATAATTCCCGACAGCGACAGGAAGTACTGACCGCCGCTTGGTCGCCAGGGTTTATCCGACGTCTCCTACAGGGCGTGTGTCGTCAGTGAGACACGCCGCCCCTTGCGTAAGCCCGCGCCCTGTTTATAGTGAACAGCTTCATATCTGCCTTAGCCTGAAGGACCATGCCATGAGCCCGTTTCGCATGCTTGCTGCCACGTTGGCCGTGTTCTTCGGCTTGCAACTCACGCCTGCGCTGGCTCAGGACGCGACAGGCAGTGGTGATCCCGTCTACGAAATCGAAAGCCCTCCTGCCTACGCGATGATCGGCGACCTACTGATTGCGCGGCCGATTCTCATCGTTGCCACCGTCATTGGCGCCGGGTTGTTTGTGGTTGCATTGCCGTTTACCGCCGCCGGTGGCGGCATTGGCCGCGCCGGCAAGGCGCTGGTCGTGGATCCGGGCAAGGCGGCATTTGTCCGCTGCCTGGGTTGCACCGGCGATGGTTACGGCAAGCAGGACTGATCGGCGCAGGCGCGCATCAGCTTCAGCGCGCCATCGGGTTTGAAGGTAGTCGACACGCCAATGCCGCGTGGATCACTGGCCGCTTCAACCCGGGCACTGTTCTTGTGCCACAACAACACCTGCTGGTTGCCAAAATCCTTCGCCGTCTCTTTCAGCGTGTAACCGCGCTCGCGCAGGTCAGCCAGTTCCTGCTCCGTGAAAGTCCCAGGCTCGTACTCGACCACATCCGGCGTGTACTGGTGGTGATAGCGCGGCGTTGATGCCCAGTTGGCAATCGGCTGATCATCAAGGTATTGCAGTATCGACAGCAGCACCATGCTGGGGATACGGCTGCCGCCCGGGGTGCCGAAGGCTGCGAGGGACTGCGGGCCTTCTATGAAACTCGGGCTCATGCTGGAGAGGGGCCGCTTGCCCGGCTCAATGGCGTTGGCGTGACCGCCTGCCGCCGCCGAGGTGCTTTGGCCTTTGGGGTCGATGGCAAAGTCGTCCATTTCATCGTTGAGGATGATCCCGGTGCCAGGCACGGTGAACGCGGAGCCGAAGGGCAGATTCAGCGAGAGTGTCGCCGTGACGGCGTTGCCTTCGTTGTCCAGTGCGGCGAAATGGCTGGTGTTGTCGCCCTCACGCCAGCGCGGGGCGGGTGACAGGATGTTGTTGGGCGTGGCGCGGTGGGGGTCGATGCTGGTGGTGAGTTGCAGCAAGTAGTCGGGGGAGAGCAGTTGAGCCAGCGGATTGGGCACGAAGTCAGGGTCCCCCAGCAATACGCGATCACGGTAAGCGCGGCGCAGTGCCTCGATCACCAAGTGCGCCCGCTGGATTTTCCCTGACTCCCGCCACGGCAGTTGTTGCAGCATGAACAGGCTTTGCGCCAGAGCGATGCCACCTGCCGAGGGCGGCGGTGCGCTGATCAGCTCCCGTTGATCGGCCATCTGAACGCGCAGAGGCGTGCGCGTGACGACTTCATATTCTTCGAAATCGTGGTAATTCCAGATGCCCCCTGCGCGGCGAACGCCGCTGACCATTGCCTGCGCCACCAGACCGCTGTAGAACCCTGCGCGGCCATTGTCGGCAAGGCGCTCCAGCGTCTGCGCCAGTTCCGGCTGGGTGATGACGTCACCCAGATTTGGCACATCGTTGTTCCGCAGAAACAGGCGCGCACTCTCCTTGTTATTACGCAGCGCGAACAGCCGCCAACTGGCGCGTTCGCGATAAACGCCGTCCACTTTAAAACCGCGATAGGCGACCCGGATTGCCGGCGCGAGTGAAATCGAAAGCGGCAATCGGCCATAGCGTTCGGCGAGTTCGACCAGCGCAGCGGGAAGCCCGGGAATCGCGGCCGCCAGAGGTCCGTTGAGGGACAGGTCCGGCTGGAGGATCCCTTTGCGGTGGAACATCTTGGGTTTGGATTTGAGCGGCGCCTTTTCCCGCGCGTCGAGAAATTGATACTGAACGGGGATGCCGGATTGGCGCAGCAGGAAAAACCCGCCGCCGCCGAGGCCCGACCCGTAGGGCTCCACGACGGCGAGGGTCGCGCTGATGGCGATTGCGGCATCGAATGCGTTGCCGCCGTCGACCAGGATTTCCTGACCGGCGGCCGTCGCGATGGGGTGCGGACTGGCAATGGCGGCCTGATCAGGGTGATCGGGGCTGGCCTGGGCCGAAAAAACGCACAGCAGAAACACTGCGCCTGACAAAACAGGTATCCGTTCCAGCATAGAGATCATGCGTATCTCGCTCAATTCAACAGGCGTTAAGCCAGTGTCTTCGGCGAAAGCACGTATGCCGACAGGATATGCGTTCGGTTATGCCTTGCTTGTGATCAGGTTGTACTTGGCCATGAGCTCGTCCTTGCTCTCCACGTGGTTTTCATCCAGCGGGATGCAGTCCACAGGGCAGACTTGCTGGCACTGCGGCTCGTCATAGTGACCCACGCATTCGGTGCACAGGTTGGGATTGATCACGTAGATCTCTTCACCCTGGGAAATCGCTTCGTTCGGGCACTCGGGTTCGCAGACGTCGCAGTTGATGCAATCGTCGGTGATGATCAGGGACATGGATACTCCTGCCACGGTCGACACCGGGGCATATCAAAACGAATGCGGCGGATTGTGCCGCATTAGCGCTCGGTATGCACCTCGCCTCGACGCAAGGCCTCAGGCTTTTTTGAAGCGTTCGCTTAGCGCCTGGGCCACGGCGGGGTGTACGAATTTGGTGATATCACCACCTAACGCTGCGATTTCCCTGACCAGCGTAGATGAAATGAACGAATAGCGTTCGGACGGCGTAAGAAAAAGACTTTCGATGTCCGGGGCCAGTTGCTTGTTCATGTTGGCGAGCTGAAATTCGTACTCGAAATCCGACACCGCACGCAGGCCGCGCAGCAGGATGTTGGCGTTCTGTTCCTGGGCGAAGTGCGCCAGCAGTGTCGAGAATCCTACGACTTCCACGTTTTGCAGGTGTTTGGTCGCTTCGCGAGCAAGCGCAACCCGTTGCTCCAGCGGAAACAGGGGGTTTTTCTTGGGGCTGGCGGCGACGGCAATGACCACTTGATCGAACAGGCGCGAAGCGCGCTCGACCAGATCGCCATGACCCTTGGTGATAGGGTCGAAGGTGCCGGGGTACAACACTCGGTTCATCGCGTCGTCCTGGTCGGAGTTCGTTGGGGACTGGATGGTAGCGCAGCACGCTGAGCCGGCCAAGTCGCGCAAGTCTGGAGTGGGCCTGCCGGCGTGATAACCCTTGGTTTTACGGCGTGACGCCAAATGCATTCCCGGCTAAAGCCGGCCCCACAATGTTCCACAGCCATCCCCGCCGACTGCATGCGGTCTCATAGTAGGACCGGCTTCAGCCGGGAAGAGGCCGGTGTGGGCGCCAACAGATTTGCGGGGTGACGCGAGACGCCTTCCCGGCTAAGCCGGCCCCAGAATGTTCCACAGCCAGTCCTGCGGGGCGCGTTGTGTCGGTGTGAATTCGCACACGCATCAGCGCACGAACAGTCGCTGAATCAATTTCTGGATCGCCTTTCCATAGGGCGGGTAGATCAGGCGTGCGGCGTTGAAGCGTTGTTTGATCAGCACGCCTTTGGCATGACTGAACGTCAGAAACCCTTCGTGCCCGTGGTAATGGCCCATGCCCGACGCGCCGATGCCGCCGAAAGGCAAGTCGTCCTGGGCGACATGCAGCAGGGTGTCATTCAGGCAGACGCCGCCCGAATGCGTCTGCTCCAGCACGCGGTTCTGTTCATGTCGGTCGTAGCCGAAGTAGTACAGCGCCAGTGGCCTTGGGCGTTGATTGATGTAGGCGAACGCGTGCTCGATGTGGTCATAGGGCACGATCGGCAGCAGCGGTCCGAAGATCTCGTCCTGCATGATCAGCATGTCGTCGCTCACATCCAGAATCAGGCTGAACGGCATTCTGCGGTCCTGCCCCTCGGCGAACAGCTGAACCACCCGGGCACCCTTGGTTTGCGCGTCGGCGAGATACGAATTCAGCCGTGCGACATGCCGCTGATTGATGATTGCGGTGTAGTCCGGGTTGTCGGCCAGCGTGGGATAAAAACGCGTGACGGCTTCTTTGTAGGACTCAACGAATTCGTCAACGCGGTCCCTGGGCACCAGCACGTAGTCGGGCGCTACGCAGGCTTGTCCGGCGTTGAGGGTTTTGCCGAAAGCGATGCGTTCGGCGGCGTCCTTGAGCGGGACGTCGCGGGACACGATGGCAGGGGATTTACCGCCCAGCTCCAGCGTCACGGGCGTGAGGTTTTCCGCCGCCGCGCGCATGACATGCCGCCCGACGCTGGTGGCGCCCGTGAACAATAAGTGATCAAACGGCAACCTCGAAAAGGCCGCGCCGACCTCCGCCTCCCCCAGCACAACCCCGACGTGATCCTCCGCAAACACTCGTGCCAGCAGGCTTTTTAGCAAAGCGCCGGTGGCGGGCGTGGATTCGCTGAGCTTGAGCATCACGCGGTTACCCGCCGCCAACGCGCCCACCAGCGGCCCGATGGCCAGATACAGCGGGTAATTCCACGGCACCACCACGCCAATCACGCCTAGCGGCTGGTAAACGACTTTCGCGCTCGCGGGCTGGAACGCCAGGCCGACGCTTCGGCGGGAAGGCCGCATCCATTGCTTCAAATGACGCTGGGCATGGCGGATGTTGTGCAGGCAGGGCATCAGCTCGGCGAGGAGCGTTTCATCGGCGCTGCGGTGGCTGAAATCAGCGCTGATCGCGTCAATGATCGCCTGACGTTCAGTGCTGAGCAGCCTGTGCATGCGGTCGAGCCATTGCTTGCGTTCTTGCAGCGTCGGCATCGGATTGGCCGCGAATGCGCGACGTTGTTCATCGAATACCTGCTCCAGGCTGCTGCGAAAGGGAGGGGCATCGTCTGCATAGGGCAGAAGCTTGGATTCGGCGGGCATCGCAGCAGTCCTTATTAAAGTTATGCACTGGTTTTTAGAGTCATTGCTCTACGAAGTCAACGGTCCTTGCATTCGCTCGCAGACGCACGCCAGACTGTCCCGGCTAAAACTAAACTGCCGCCCTGCAACACCTGACACGGAGTCTCAATGCGCACGGACTATCTGGCGTTTTTCATTTCCTTGTTTCTCTCCCGCCTGGCCGATCAGGTTCTGCTGTTTCTGGTGCCGCTGATTGTCTTTCAAACCACCAACAGCGCGTCCCTGGCGGGGCTGGCGTTTTTCGTCGAGACATTGCCGCGCTTCCTTGCCTTCCCGATTTGCGGCGCGCTGTGCGACAAATACTCGCCCATCCGGTTGCTGCACATCAGCCAGATCTACCGCGCATTGATCTGTCTGGTCGCGATGGGGCTGTACGGCCTGTTTGGCGGCATCGGCTGGCTGATCGGGCTGTCGGCGATCTGCGGCGTCCTGACCACCCAGGGGATCATGGCCCGGGAAGTGGTGATGCCGCATATTTTCCCGGATTACCGCTACGGCAAGACGCTCTCCTACTCTCAGATCGCCGACCAGACCGGCCTGGTGCTCGGGCCTTTGCTGGCCGCGCTGGCCCTGGAAATCTGTCCGTGGTGGGGCGTTGTCATCGGTGTGGCGCTGGTGTTCGTTGCGGCGGATCTCGCCATGGGCGTCTGGCAACGCAAGAGCGACGTCACGCTGGAGCGCTTTGATCAGCACGCAGGCCGCTGGACCCAGCCACTGAAAATCGCTTTCGGACACATCTTCCGACTAGCCGAACTGAAGAAGATCATTTTGCTGGCGGTCGGCGTCAACCTGATCGTCGGCGTCACCCTGGCCAGCTCGGCGGCCATGGTGATCGGCTCGTTTGGCGAGAGCAAAGATTTCTACGCCGGTCTGCAGGCGGCGGGCGCCTTGCTGACCATCGCGATTCTGTTTGTTCTGGCCCGAGTCAGCCTGCCGCTGAAACTGCTCGGTGCGATGTCATACATCGCCTTGCTGCTGGGTGCATTCATTACCGCCACGAGTGCGTCATCCGAGGTCTACCTTGTCGGCTTTCTGCTGATCGTCGGCTTCGACAAGATGTTCAACGTCTACATGCGCAGCATTCGTCAGCGGGTCATTCCGGCGCGGGACTTCGGCAAGACCGTCGGCGTCATCACGCTGCTGAACAACCTGTCGCAACCGCTGGCCGGGTTACTGGTGGGAGTGCTGACGGCGCCGATCGGTCTGCGCGGCGTCATTTTAATCAACGTGCTGGCGGCAGCCGTGCTCGGTGTTGGCGTCGCAGCGGTGGTTCGGCTCAGGGTGGCAACGGCCGTGGAGCGATGAAGTCTGCAACGGATCCGACGCTTGCGTTAAGATCCGGCACATCCCTGTTACGTTTCGACGTTCGAGTTGAACATGGCGCCGCGCATCAAAACCGTACGCATCAACACCCGTGAACGCATCGTGCACAGCAGCCTGGAACTGTTCAATCAGCAGGGCGAGCGCAGCGTCAGCACCAATCACATCGCTGCGCACATGGAAATGTCGCCCGGCAATCTGTACTACCACTTCCCCAACAAGCAGGCGATCATCGCCGAGTTGTTCACCGAATACGAAACGCTGGTCGACAGCTTTCTTCACCCGCCCAAGGGCCGTCTACCGGGTGTCGAAGACAAACGCCATTACCTGATGGCGATCATCGACGGCATGTGGCGCTACCGTTTTCTGCACCGCGACCTCGAGCACCTGCTTGAAACCGATCCCGAGCTGGCAGTGCGTTACCGACGCTTTTCCCAACACTGCCTGATCAAGGCGATGTCCATTTACAGCGGCTTTGTCGACGCGCAGATTCTGAGCATGGACAAGGTCCAGATCGAATCGCTGACGCTCAATGCGTGGATCATCCTCACGTCTTGGGTGCGTTTTCTGTGCACCACCCGGGAAAACGCCGCTTACCTGAATGAGGACGCGATACGTCGCGGCGTTTATCAGGTGCTGATGCTGGAACTGGCCTACGTCACGCCCCAGGCGCGGGAAGCAGTGAATGCGCTGTGCGCGGAGTTTTACGTGCCGCTGGCCAAGGCACTGGAAGACGCTGGCTGACTCGGCCCGGTTGTCTCACTCGATTGTCATATCGCCCTTTTTACTGCCTGCAGGAGCCTGTCATGTCCATCGCGCAATTGATCAGCCCGCAACAATTGTCAGAACGCCTGACCCAGCCTGGACTTGTGATACTGGATTGTCGTTCGTCGCTGGACGATCTGGACTACGGCCAGCGCAGCTACGCAGAGGGCCATATCGAAGGCGCGTCCTACGCTGACTTGCTCAATGATCTCAGTGGTGCCATCACCAAGGGTGTGACCGGTCGCCACCCGCTGCCGGATCCGCAGACGCTGATCGAGCGCTTGCGGTTCTGGGGTGTGAACAACCACAGCGATATCGTGCTGTACGACGATGGCCCGGGTGCGTATGCCGCCCGAGCCTGGTGGTTGCTGGCGTGGCTGGGCAAGCGCGACGGCGTGTATGTGCTCGATGGCGGGCTCAAGGCCTGGCATGGGGCGGGTCTGCCGCTGAGTCTTGATCCACCGCACCAACCCGAGGGTTCATTCGACGGCGTGCCAGATGAATCGATGGTGCTGACGGCCGAGCAACTGCAGGCCCGCATCGGCGATCCCGCCATGACGCTAATTGACGCACGTGCCCCCGCGCGGTTCCGGGGTGAGGTCGAGCCCATCGACCCTATTGCGGGGCACATTCCGAGCGCACAGTGCGCGGCATTCACCGACAACCTCGGGCCGGATGGCCGCTTTCTCCCGGCAGAGCAATTGAAGCAGCGCTTCGCCGAGGCACTACAAGGCCGTCCTGCCCATGCGCTCGTCGCCTATTGCGGTTCCGGCGTGACGGCCTGCCACAACCTGTTTGCCTTGGCCCTCGCCGGGTATCCGTTGGGGGCGCTGTACGCGGGATCGTGGAGCGAGTGGATCAATGATCCGCAGCGAGGCGTCGCGACCGGGGACTAAGGTCGCGGCGTATGTGCCTCACATCTGGCCCATCGCCCAGCGCAGCAAGAAGAACACCAGCAACCCGCCGCCGATTGTCGCCAGAAGGTTACGGCTGAATGCCGCAATGCCAATCGACACGATCCCGGCCAGCAAGTAGGTGTTGTCCAGGGACAACTGCCAGTGCGCGCCGTCGGGCAGCAACATGCCAGGGACGACGATGGCGGTCAGCACAGCGGTGGGTACGTAATGCAGGCCTTGGCGCACCAGCGGCGGGAAACGCAGGTTCGGCCAGGCGAACAGGCTGTAGCGCATCAGAAAAGTGATCGCCGCCATGCCCAGAATCAGCCACCAGTACGTCATGGACGCACCTCGTTCGGGGTCATGTCGTCCAGCCTTGCCGCTTGCCTTCTCTCCAGAAACACCCCCGCCGCGATGCCACTGAACGCTGCGGCCATGAGCCCCAGCTTGTAGGGCCATGACCATGTCAGCAGGGCAACCGCGCCAGCGACCAGCGCGGCGGCGATTTGTGGGTGGGTGCGCAGTAGCGGCACGACGATACCGATGAAGGTCGCCAGCATCGCGAACTCCAGGCCCCAACTGGCCATGTCGGGAAAAGCCTGACCAAACAGCACGCCCACCAGCGAGCTGCTTACCCAGCAGGCATACAGCGAGCTCGCCACGCCCAGCCAGTACCAATGCGCGAGCGGCGTCCGGCCGTGGACCAGGTAGTGGCGTTGAACAATGGCGAAAGTTTCGTCCGTCAGCCAGAACGCCAGCAGCAGTCGCCAGCGCTGGGGCAGCCCCTGAACCTGTGGCTGCAGGGTGGCGCTGTACAGCACGTGGCGCAAATTGACGATAAACGTCGTCAACAGAATCACAACCGCGCCGGCCCCGGCGCCCATCAGGCTGATGACGATAAACTGCGCCGATCCTGCGTAAACGAACATCGACATGCCGACCGCCTGCCACAGGGTCAGCCCACCCACACCGGCGAGGGTGCCGAAGATAATGCCGAATGGGGCAATGCCAACCAGCATCGGCACGCTGTCGCGAAGGCCGCGGACGAAGAGTTGATGACGGGACATGGTTTTTCTCCTTATGCCCCGGATGGTAAGCGGGCGGCGCACACGTGTCTTGAACGATCGTGCAGGCGTTAGCGGCTTGGCTGCGTGCCATGGACGTCCGTCAACCACGCCGGAATCCGTTGCTCCAGGTAATACGTCGGCTTTCTAATCGTGCCGCCGACAAAACCCACGTGACCGCCTTTTTTCTGCAGGTCGAATTCGGTGCTGGACGACAGCTCCGAGCCTTCAGGCAGGCTGTGCTTGAACACGAACGGGTCATCAAGAGATTGAATCAGCAGCGTTGGCGTGCGGATGGCGCCGAGGAAGTACCGACTGGAGGCGCGCTGGTAGTAATCATGGGCGTCCACGAATCCATTGAGCGGCGCTGTCACGCGCCCGTCGAAATCCCAGAACGTGCGCATGTCTTTCAGGGAGCCCAGTGCCGCCAGTTCTGCCAGCCCGTCACTGAGGCCTTCGTGCTGAAAGCGTCGCTGCTTGTCTTTGATGTAGCCGACCATCTCGCGCATGAAGTGCCGTTGGTAAACCCGGGAAAACCCCAGCCCGATCCGGTCGGCGCACTCGTCCAGTCGAAACGGCACCGACACCGCCGCAGCCCCCTGCAGGTGGCTGTCGAACCCGGTTTCGCCAAGGTGCTTGAGCAAAATGTTGCCGCCGAGGGAATACCCGACCGCGTAAAGCGGCGCCAACGGTCGAGCCTTGCGCAGATGATCGATCACGGCGGCAAGGTCTTCGCTGGCGCCGGAGTGATAGCTACGGGGCAACAGGTTCGGCTCCCCTGAACAACCTCGCCAGTTGAGGGCAACGCTGGCCCAGCCGCGTTTTTCCATGGCGTGCTGCAGCCCGGCGACATAGGGGGAGTTGGACGAGCCGGTCAGACCGTGCAGCACCAGCACGACCGGCACAGTGGCGTCGTGCGGGCCGTGCCAGTCCATGTCGAGGAAATCACCGTCTTCCAGCCAGATGCGCTCGCGCCGACGCTCGAGGTGAGTGGTCGGCCGCCAGAGCGGTCCCCACAGGGTCTGCAAGTGCGGGTTGCCCAGGCCGAATGCCGGGACAAACCCGGGAAGGTCAGCTCGCGACCGCACTGCGTTCCCACACCGCGTAGTGAACCTGACCGGCTTTCTTTTCACGGTGCAGGCGCCAGTTGGCGGGCATGCCCAGCGTCGACGGCGCGGTTTCGCTTTCGGTGTAGATCCACGCGCTGTCCGCCAGCCAGTTGCGCTCTTCCAGCAGCGTGCAGGCAGGCATCAGCAAGTCCTGGTGGAACGGCGGGTCGAGGAACACTACGTCGAACTGTTCGGCCGGCTGGGTCTCCAGATGACGGAGCGCGTCGCCGGTAGCGGTTTTGCCGACGGTGCAACGCAGCGTGCCGAGGTGTTCGCGCAGGCTGGAGATCGCCATCGAGTTGGTGTCCAGCGCCAGACCCATGCTGGCGCCGCGGGACAGGGCTTCAAGGTACAGCGCGCCGCTGCCGGCGAACGGATCGAGCACGCGCGCGCCCTCGATGTACGGGGCCAGCCAGTTGAACAGGGTTTCCCGCACACGGTCCGGCGTCGGACGCAGACCGGGGGCGTCAGGGAAACTCAGACGGCGACTGCGCCATTCGCCGCCGATGATCCGCAGTTGGCCCAGGCCCGTGTGGATTTTGTGCCCTTTGTGGATACGCGGCGGCTTGGAAGTCGAGGTCATCAGTGCTCCGGAACACCGAGCGGTTGCTCGGCGGGTTTGTCAGTAGGGGGTGGCAGTGGCTTCTGCGGGACGGTCGGACCTGCGGTCACGATCACCAGCTTGTCGGCGTCCAGATGTTTGTTCATCACGGTCTTGATCTGCTCGACCGTGACGCTCTGGGACTGCGTCATGAAATCTTCGAGGTAGGTCAGCGGCAGATTATAGAAGCCGACTGCGCCCAGTTGGCCAACGATGGCCGCATTGCTGGCAGTCGCCAGTGGAAAGCTGCCGGCCAGTTCGCGCTTGGCATCATCGAGCTCTTTTTGGGTCGGGCCGTTGGCAAGGAAGTCACGGGTGATGTCCTTCACCAGCTTGAGGGTGTTTTCGCTGAGTTCGGCCCGGGTCTGCAGGCTGATCATGAACGGACCTTGTGCCTGCATCGGCGTAAAGCCCGAAGAGACGCCGTAGGTCAGGCCACGTTTTTCCCTCACTTCGCTCATCAGACGGCTGCCGAAGCCGCCGCCACCGAGGATCGAGTTGCCCAGTGACAGGGCCGCGTAATCAGGATCGCCGCGAGTGATGCCCAGTTCAGCCAGCATCAGGTGCGTCTGCTTGGACGGAAACTCGATGTGAGTCTCACTCGGCTTGGGTTCGGTGGGTGCGACGGTTGGCGCCAGCGCCGGGCCTTTGGGGAGCGCAGCGGAAACTTGCGCCGCAACGGCTTCGGCTTCCGCTCGCGTCAGGTCTCCGGCCAGCGCAATCACTGCGTTGCCAGCGGCGTAGGCCTTGGCATGAAAGGCCTTCAGTTGAGCCAAGGTCAGAGGCGCGATGCTTTTGGCCGTGCCCATGCTCGGATGCGCGTAGGGATGATCGCCGTACAACCGCTTGAACAGCTCATCGCCTGCGAGCTTGCCAGGGTTCTGCTTTTGATATTCGAAGCTCGCCAGCAACTGGTTTTTGATCCGCGCCAGCGAGTCCGCTGGGAAGGTCGGTTTGCCCACCACCTCGGCAAACAGTTTCAACGCGGGCTCGCGCTTGTCGGCGGCGCTCAGGCTGCGCAGCGAAGCGATCGCCATGTCGCGATAGGATCCGTTGCCGAAATCAGCGCCCAGCCCTTCGAAACCTTCGGCGATGGCGCTGACGTTCTTGCCTTTGACGCCCTCGTTGAGCATCGCGTTGGTGACCAGCGCAATACCAGGATTGGCGCCGTCCTGGCTGCTGCCGGCCGCGAACAGCAGGCGCATGTCGAACATCGGCAGTTCATGGGCTTCGACGAAGAGCACGCGAGCGCCTTCGGCGGTATTCCACGACTGGATGTTCAGCGAGCGGCGAGCCGGCGCTTTACCGTCCAGCTCTTTCAGGGATTCCAGCGTGTTGGCGGCCTTATCGATGGCTTTCGGGGCTTCGGCGGTCTCTGCCATCGCCGATGCCGCACCGAACAGACCAAACGTGACGGCAAGTGCGAAGGAGCAGGTCCGCGTTCGCGCAAAACGGGATTCGTTGCGCTGGTTCATTGGGCTTTCTCCTCAGGCAAAACATGCGCAACGGCAAGGCGCTCGCGGGTGAAGTACGTACGGGCGGCTTTCTGAATGTCTTCCGGCGTCACGCTTTGCAGCGCGGCCAGTTCCTGATCGATGAGTTTCCAGGACAGGCCGACTGTTTCCAGTTCGCCAATGGTGCTGGCCTGACTGGTAATGGAATCGCGCTCATAGACCAATCCGGCAATCACCTGGGCCCGGACCCGTTCCAGCTCTTCCTTGGCGGGCGGCTTGGTTTTCAGCTCGTCGAGCAGGCGCCAGATGCCGGCTTCAGCGTCGGCGAGGGTTTTCTTCTTCTGCTGATTGGGCGTGGCGCTGATGGTGAACAGGCTGTCGCCGCGGGTGTAGGCGTCGTAATCGGATGAGGCGCCGGTTACCAGCTCTTCGCCACGCTCCAGGCGGGTCGGGATGCGCGCACTATAGCCGCCGTCGAGCAAGGCCGAAATCAGGCGCAGTGCGTTGACCGACTGTGGATCGGTGGCGGTGGCCAGGCTCGGCACATTGAAGCCATACATCAGGCTCGGCATCTGCGTGGCGACATGCACGGTGATCTGGCGCAGGCCGGGCTCGGCCAGCTCCAGCGGCTTTTTCGACGGCGGTACATCGCGGCGCGGCACCGGGCCGAAGAAGCGCTCAGCCAGGGCTTTTACTTCATCGGGCTTCACGTCACCGACCACCACCAGCGTGGCGTTGTTGGGGACGTACCAGGATTCATACCAGTGGCGCAGCTCCTCGACCTTCATACGCTCAAGGTCCGCCATCCAGCCAATGGTCGGCGTGTGGTAGCCGCTGGCGGGGTAAGCGATGGCCTTGAAGCGCTCGTAGGCCTTGGCGTTCGGCTTGTCATCGGTGCGCAGGCGGCGCTCTTCCTTGATGACTTCGATCTCCCGGGCGAACTCTTCAGGGGGCAGGCGCAGGGTGGCCATGCGGTCGGCTTCCAGTTCGAAGGCAACAGCCAGTCGATCACGGGCCAGCACTTGGTAATAAGCGGTGTAATCATCGCTGGTGAAGGCGTTCTCTTCAGCGCCCAGGTCGCGCAGGATCAGCGATGCTTCGCCCGGACCTGCCTTGGAGCTGCCCTTGAACATCATGTGTTCCAGCGCGTGGGAAAGGCCCGTCTGGCCAGGCGTCTCGTAACTGGAGCCGACCTTGTACCAGACCTGTGAAACCACGACCGGCGCGCGGTGATCTTCACGGACGACGACCTTCAGGCCGTTGTCCAGCGTGAATTCGGTGGTGGGTTGTGGGTCGGCAGCCGATGCGGCGAAGGGCAAACAGATTGTGCTGAGCAGCAGGCCTGCGGCACAGCGGGCTAGAGCATTCATTCGTGATTTGAACCTTGGAGACGGCCTGCTTAGCGTCAGCGGGCGCGGGGGTGTTAGGATAGCGGCCAGTTCGCTCGGCGACTATGGCTGTGACGTAGGACTCTTCGTCCAGTGCCGGAAGGCGATGCGCAAAAGGCGTAAACGGAAGGGCTCTGGCTGAACAAGCGGGCTCGATTACAGTCTGTTTCGCATACAGAATTTTTCAGAGGCGCCGCTCTGGCGCGTCGTTACCGTGAGATAGCCGTCCTCCATGTTTGGTTCCAACGACGACAAAAAGACCCCAGCCCCGGCTGGCGAGAAGAAAGGCCTGTTCGGATGGCTGCGCAAAAAGCCGCAGGAAGCCACTCCAGAACCGCCTCAGAATGCCCCCGCACCCGCGCCAGAATCCGTGCCCAACCAGGCGCCGGCTGTTGCTGAGCAGATCAACGCCCCGGTCATCCCCGCCGAGCGCGCGCCGCAACCCACGTCGCAGCCCTTGCCACAAACAGCGACGACTGAAGCGCTTTCGGCCCCGGTCGAAGATCCTTGGCTTCACCTGCCTGTTGCTGAAGAGCCCGTCGCTTTCACCGATGAGCGCGAGCCTCACGTTACGCCGCCCATCCCGGTTCACACCGAGTCCAACGTGGAATCTGCGGCCGCTCCCTTGGCTGAAGTCCCCGCTCAACCGGCGCTCATCGACACCACCTCGTTCGAAGTGGCTCCGTCTGTCGAGCCGACCCCGGTCGCGCTGCCTGATCCGGTGTCTGGCAATGATCTCCCGTCGCTGACGCCGCCGTTGACGACAGCGCCGAGGTTTCCAGCCGCAGCTGCGGTGCCCGTTCTTGAAACCAATGTGCCGCCTGTCCCGTTCGAAGGATCCGCCGCACCCAAGCAGCCTGGTTTCTTCGCGCGCCTGAAGCAGGGCCTGTCGAAAACCAGCGCCAGCCTGGGCGAAGGCATGGCCAGCCTGTTCCTCGGCAAAAAAGCCATCGACGACGACATGCTCGACGAGCTGGAAACCCGGCTGTTGACTGCCGACGTCGGCGTGGAAGCAACGTCGGCGATCGTGCGCAACTTGACGCAGAAAGTAGCGCGCAAGCAGCTCACCGACAGCGATGCGCTGTACAAGTCGCTGCAGAACGAGCTGACTGAAATGCTCAAGCCGGTGGAAGCTCCGCTGGTCATCACTTCGCAGCACAAGCCTTTCGTGATTCTGGTCGTTGGCGTCAACGGCGCGGGTAAAACCACCACCATTGGCAAGCTCGCCAAGAAGCTTCAGCTGGAAGGCAAGAAGGTCATGCTGGCGGCAGGCGACACCTTCCGCGCCGCAGCCGTTGAGCAGCTGCAGGTCTGGGGCGAGCGCAACAAGATCCCGGTCATTGCCCAGCACACAGGCGCCGACTCGGCATCGGTGATTTTTGATGCCGTTCAGGCCGCCAAAGCGCGCGGTATCGATGTGCTGATCGCCGACACGGCGGGCCGCCTGCACACCAAAGACAACCTGATGGAAGAGCTGAAGAAGGTTCGCCGCGTGATCGGCAAGCTCGACGCCGACGCGCCCCACGAAGTGCTTCTGGTGCTGGACGCCGGTACGGGCCAGAACGCGATCAACCAGGCCAAACAGTTCAACCAGACCGTCCAGCTCACCGGCCTTGCGCTGACCAAGCTCGACGGTACCGCCAAGGGCGGCGTGATCTTCGCCCTGGCCAAGCAGTTCGGTCTGCCGATTCGCTACATCGGTGTCGGTGAAGGCATCGACGATCTGCGCACCTTCGAAGCCGAGCCGTTCGTCCAAGCCCTATTCGCCGAGCGGGAGCGCCCATGATTCGTTTCGAACAGGTCGGTAAACGCTATCCGAACGGACACGTCGGCTTGCATGAGCTGAGCTTTCGAGTACGTCGTGGCGAATTTCTGTTTGTGACCGGTCACTCCGGCGCGGGCAAAAGTACCTTGCTGCGCCTGCTGCTGGCGATGGAGCGTCCGACCACGGGCAAGCTGTTGCTGGCGGGTCAGGACCTGGGTCAGATCAGCACCGCGCAGATTCCGTTTTTGCGTCGGCAGATCGGCGTCGTGTTCCAGAACCACCAATTGCTGTTTGATCGCACGGTGTTCAATAACGTCGCGCTGCCGCTGCAGATCCTCGGCCTGTCCAAAACCGAAGTGGTCAAGCGCGTCGACTCGGCCCTTGAGCGCGTTGCGTTATCGGACAAAGCCGAGCTGTACCCGGGCGATTTGTCCACCGGTCAGCAACAGCGCGTGGGCATCGCCCGCGCCATCGTTCACCGCCCGGCCCTGCTGCTGGCGGACGAACCCACTGGTAACCTCGACCCGCGACTGGCAGCTGAAATCATGGGTGTGTTCGAAGACATCAACCGTCTGGGCACCAGTGTGCTGATTGCAAGCCATGACCTCGCATTGATCGCGCGGATGCGCCATCGCATGCTGACGTTGCAACGCGGCCGACTGATCGGCGACGGGGAGGCTGGCGTATGAGTGCCACTCGCAGTCCCAAGGTGTCCGAACGCGTAGCGCCAAAAGCTTCAGACCCGGCGCCGCAAAAGAAAAAGAAACGCGATGACGACGATGGCCCGAGCTTCGGCGAGTTGTTCAACGCCTGGATCGAGGCCCACCGGTCAAGCCTGCTGGACAGCCTGCGCCGTCTCGGCAAGCAGCCCATTGGCAGCTTTTTTACCTGTCTGGTGATGGCCATTGCGCTGAGTTTGCCGATGGGCTTGTCGTTGTTGCTGAGCAATGTCGAGCGTTTGGGCGGATCCTGGCAGCGCGCGGCGCAGATATCTCTGTACCTGCAACTGGACGCATCGCCGAGTGAAGGCGAGGGCCTTGTCCGTCAGATCAAGGAAATGGGCGGCGTCGCCGATGCCGAATACATCAGCCGCGATGAGGCACTGAACGAGTTCCAGAAGCAGTCCGGTCTGGGCGAGGCACTGAAGGAGTTGCCTGAAAACCCGCTGCCCGGCGTTGTGCTGGTTACACCGTTGGAAGTTGACAAAGCCGCGCTGGAAGCATTACGTACGCATCTGGCCGAGTTGCCTAAAGTGCAGCAGGCCCAGCTTGATCTGGTCTGGGTCGAGCGGTTGGCAGCGATCCTCAAGCTGGGTGACCGGTTCGTGTTCGGCCTGACCGTGTTGCTCGTCGCGGCGCTCCTGTTGGTCATCGGCAACACCATTCGTCTGCACATCGAGAACCGTCGTACGGAAATCGAGGTCATCAAGTTAGTAGGCGGTACGGACAGTTACGTCCGTCGGCCCTTCCTTTATATGGGGGCGTTGTACGGGCTGGGTGCCGGAGTTCTTTCCTGGGGTGTTCTGGCTTTCGGGCTAGACTGGTTGAACGAAGCGGTGGTCCGGCTGGCCGGACTCTACGGCAGCAATTTTGCCCTTGCAGGCGTGCCAGTGTCAGACGGCGTGTCGCTCTTGCTTGGAGCGGTGCTGTTGGGGTATATCGGTGCGTGGATTGCAGTGGCACGCCATTTAAGAGAGTTGGCGCCTCGTTAGTGTTGAGTAGCTACAGTGTTCAGGCGCTGCGTCGTTAGTAAATTTTGTTTCACCTATTGACTTTTCAGCTAAGGGAACTTGTCTAGCGGTTCCCGGTCAATTTCGCAGTGCTGAACTGCACGAGTTATGTGTCGGAGGTTTTTCGTAATGACCAATTCTTTGCAACCTGCGTATGCCTTAGTCCCGGGTGCGAACCTGGAAGCCTATGTGCACACGGTTAACAGCATCCCACTGCTGACGCCAGAGCAGGAGCGTGAACTGGCGGAGAGTCTCTACTATGAGCAGGATTTGGGGGCGGCTCGGCAGATGGTGCTCGCCCACCTGCGATTTGTCGTGCATATCGCACGCAGTTATTCCGGTTATGGCCTGGCTCAGGCTGACCTGATTCAGGAAGGTAACGTCGGCCTGATGAAGGCCGTGAAGCGCTTCAATCCAGAGATGGGTGTGCGCCTGGTGTCCTTTGCCGTGCACTGGATCAAGGCCGAGATTCACGAGTTCATCCTGCGTAACTGGCGCATCGTGAAGGTCGCGACCACCAAGGCTCAGCGCAAACTGTTCTTCAACCTGCGGAGCCAGAAGAAGCGTCTGGCTTGGTTGAACAACGAAGAAGTCCATCGCGTTGCCGAAAGCCTGGGTGTCGAACCCCGCGAAGTGCGCGAGATGGAAAGTCGTCTGACCGGCCACGACATGGCATTCGACCCAGCGGCAGAAGCCGACGATGACAGCGCTTTCCAGTCGCCGGCCAACTACCTGGAAGACCATCGCTACGATCCGGCGCGTCAGCTGGAAGATTCCGACTGGACGGACAGCTCGACGGCCAACCTGCACGAAGCACTGAACGTGCTCGACGACCGCAGCCGCGACATTCTGTATCAGCGCTGGCTGGCGGAAGAGAAGGCCACGCTGCACGACCTGGCCGAGAAGTACAACGTCTCGGCCGAGCGTATTCGTCAGCTGGAGAAGAGCGCGATGAACAAGCTGAAGCTGTCGATTGCTGCCTGATCGTTACGCCGTTACGCAAAACGCCCCGAGATGATCGGGGCGTTTTTGTTTGTGGGATGTATCTCAGTAGGACCGGCTTCAGCCGGGAAGAAGCCGGGTTGAGCGCCATTAGGCTTGCGGCGTGACGTGTGACGCGTTCCCGGCTAAAGCCGGTCCTACGAAAGCTTAAAGCCAGTCCTACGAAAGCCATAAAGCCAGACTTGGGCTCACCACTTCCGGCTGTGATTCAACCCCATCAAATACTCATCCCCACCCAGCTGACGCATCTGCTGGCGGATCCAGCCTGCCCGCTGTGAGACATAGCCACTGGGGTGGCTGGCGCTCCATTCCCGTGGGTTGGGCAGGACGGCGGCCAAATAACTTGCCTGCTGCGTGGACAGCTGACTGGCATTCACATGGAAGTGATGCTGCGCGGCCGCTTGGGCGCCGAAGACGCCGTCGTCCCATTCGACGCTGTTCAGGTACACCTCAAGAATGCGCTGCTTGGACCAAAACACCTCGATCAGCGCGGTGAACCAGGCTTCCAGGCCTTTGCGGAAGTAGCTGCGGCCCGACCACAGAAACAGGTTTTTCGACACCTGCTGGCTCAGCGTGCTGGCCCCGCGCAGGGAGCCGCCGCGTTCGTTATGAACCAGTGCCGCCTGAATGGCGTCGATATCGAAACCCCAGTGCTCGGCAAACTTCTGGTCCTCGCCGGCAATGACAGCGATTTTCAGGTCATCGGAGATGTTGTCCCATGACTCCCAGTCGCGCTGCAGGTCAATGGGCTGACCGTCGAACCAGGATTCAATTTTGCGCTCGACCATCAAGCCGGTAAACGGAGGAGGGACCCAACGGAAAATCAGCACCAGCACGACACTCGTCGCTGCAAACCAGAGCAGGCCTTTGGCGACACGACGGAGAAGTAATTGCAGCATAGAGATGGCTTGGCCGAAGCGTTTGAGCGGGCCATTATACAGACCACGCGTCATTGAACTTGCCTGGAGTTGTACATGTTACGAACCTTTCTGATGCTGGCCTCCTTCTTCGGATTCACCGGCGTCGCCCTTGGCGCGTTCGCTGCCCACGGCCTGAAAAACCGCCTGACCCCCGAGTACCTGGCGGTCTTCCACACCGGCGTGCTCTACCAGCTGATTCATGCGCTGGCGATTTTCGGCGTGGCGCTGCTGGCGATGCAGATCCAGGGCCGGCTCGTCACCTACGCAGGCATCTCCTTCACACTGGGCATCATCCTGTTTTCCGGCAGCCTCTACTTGATGACGCTGACCGGCGCGACCAAGCTGGGCATCATCACCCCCTTCGGCGGCCTGTTTTTCCTGATCGGCTGGGCGATTCTCGGCTGGACGGCATGGCGCCTGGGGCTCGACACGCTTTAATCCCGCCTGGGGCGCGCGCCTGTCGCGGACGCGCCCCATACCCAGGCTACGCCCGAGACGAATGGCGTGGCTTTGCCTTGGTCATACCGGCCGATCGGGCTAGAATGCTCGCCCCCTAAAATGATGGCTGCCCCTCGCATGCGCATTCAGTTGAACGGTGAATCCTTTGAGCTGCCCGACGGCGAAACCGTCGCGGGATTGCTCACACGTCTGGATCTGGCCGGGCGCCGAGTCGCCGTCGAGCTCAATCTGGACATCGTCCCGCGCAGCCAGCATGCCGCCACGACGCTGACCGAAGGCGATCAGGTCGAAGTGGTGCACGCCATCGGTGGCGGCTAGCCTTCGACGTGCCGCCGGCCTGATCCGCAGGCACTGCAAAAACCTCAACCGTAAAGAGGATTTCAGATGAGCAACGTTCGCAGCGACAAGCCGTTCACCGTGGCCGGTCGTACTTTTCAGTCGCGCCTGCTGGTCGGCACTGGCAAGTACGCGGATATGGAACAGACCCGACTGGCCATCGAAGCCTCGGGCGCCGAGATCGTCACCGTTGCCGTGCGCCGGACCAACCTGGGCCAGAACCCGGGCGAACCGAACCTGCTCGACGTGCTGCCGCCGGACCGCTACACCATCCTGCCGAACACCGCCGGTTGCTACGACGCCATCGAAGCCGTGCGCACCTGCCGCCTGGCTCGCGAGCTGCTCGATGGCCACAATCTGGTCAAGCTGGAAGTCCTCGCTGACCAGAAAACCCTGTTCCCCAATGTCATCGAAACTCTCAAGGCCGCCGAAACGCTGGTCAGGGACGGCTTCGACGTCATGGTCTACACCAGCGATGACCCGATCATCGCCCGCCAGCTCGCCGAAATCGGTTGCTGCGCGGTGATGCCCCTCGCGGGCCTGATCGGTACTGGCCTGGGGATCTGCAACCCGTACAACCTGCAGATCATCCTCGAAGAATCGAAAGTCCCGGTGCTGGTCGATGCCGGTGTCGGCACTGCGTCCGATGCCACCATCGCCATGGAACTGGGGTGTGAGGCGGTGCTGATGAACTCGGCCATCGCCCACGCGCAACACCCGGTGCTGATGGCCGAAGCCATGAAACACGCCATTCTGGCAGGCCGCATGGCCTACCTGGCCGGCCGTATGCCCAAGAAACTCTATGCCAGCGCGTCTTCGCCGCTGGATGGTCTGATCAAGTAAGAGCCTGTTGATGATTGATTCGCAAACGCCCGACCCACTTCCGGACGATGAAGTGATGAACGACGAGAACACCAAAGCCCAAGGCGATGACAGCCACCATCGGCGCATCAAGAGCTTCGTGATGCGTGCCGGTCGCATGACCGAAGGCCAGCAACGTGGTCTGGATCAGGGCAAGGAGCGTTTCGTGCTGCCGCTGGCCGACGCCCCGGTGGATTTCGATCAGGTGTTTGGTCGCTCGGCCCCGCGCACCCTAGAAATCGGCTTCGGCATGGGCCACTCGCTGCTGGAAATGGCCGCCGCCGCGCCAGAGCAGGATTTCATCGGCGTGGAAGTGCACCGTCCGGGCGTCGGCGCCTTGCTCAACGGCGTGCTGACCCAAGGGCTCACCAACCTGCGCGTTTACGATTGCGATGCGATCGAAGTGCTCAACCGTTGTGTGGCCGACAACAGCCTGGACCGGCTGATGCTGTTCTTCCCGGATCCCTGGCACAAGTCGCGCCACCACAAGCGCCGCATCGTCCAGGCCGAATTTGCCGAGCTTGTGCGCACCAAGCTGAAGCCGGGCGGCGTGCTGCACATGGCGACCGACTGGGAACCCTATGCCGAATACATGCTGGAAGTGATGAACGTGGCGCCGGGTTACCGCAACCTGGCCGAAGACGGCAAATGCGTTCCGCGCCCTGCGGAGCGTCCGATCACCAAGTTCGAGCGCCGTGGCGAACGCCTCGGTCACGGGGTTTGGGATCTGAAGTTCGAGAAGCTGGCCTGATCACTTCTCGACCAGAAGCGGTCCGGTAGCGGCCGCTTTTGAGTTTTTACATCACATTTCAGCCGCTTTTTGCCTTGTATGACGAACCCTTCGATTTCTTCCTAAGGAGGCTACAAGGTCTTCGGAATCGTCCGACATCCATTTTCAGTTCTGATCTTCATAGTCCCCGCCGTTGCATATATCAATATTGATGACGAGGAATGAAGATGAACAAGTTTTGGCAAATGGCTGCGATCGCCACGCTGATTGCGACCACCAGCGGCTGTGTCAGCTATAACGTCAGCCAGCCAAGCGCTTCGCTGTCCGGCGACGTGAAGACTGATCTGAAGGCTGACGTCAAAGTCGGTGAAGCCATCAGCGGCGAGTCGTCCACCAATGTTCTGTTCGGCTGGTTGAACATCGGCGGCGATACGCAATTTGCGGACGGCGTGACCTACGGCGGCGCGAGCGGTGGTGGCGGCATCGACCTGCCTCTGCCGGACCCGATCTCCTCCACCAAGGCCGCCGCAGCGTTCAAGGCCGTCAAATCGTCCGGCTCCGACCTGATCGTGGCGCCGCGTTACGAAGTCACCGTCAACGATTACTTCATCTTCAAGCAAGTGAACGTGAAAGTGACCGGCAACAAAGGCAGCATCCAGAGCATCCGCTGATGGGCTGATCGCACTCGGCAACCGCGGAGTGTGATTCTTGAGAGCGCCCTTCCCGCCATCGCGGGCAAGGGCGCTTTTGCATGTCCGGTCGGTTACTTCCGATCGGCCACCACCCCGATCAACACCAGCACTACCACCAATACCGGTGCCAGGCTGTAGTTGTTGAACTGGCTCAGTGCGCGAACGACCCACGGCGTTGCATAAATCAGCGCAGCGCCACTGCCGACGGTGCAGAGCAGCGCCATGATCGGAATGCGCAGGGCGCCGGCAAAACCGCCGATGCGGCCTTCGATCCAGCCCTTGATGTCAGTTCCGAACAGAATCAGCAGACAGCCCACCAGTGCCAGGGCGATTTCCGACAAATTGCTGCGACTCCAGCGCGAGACAGTGGCCAGCAAGTCGAGTACGAATTCCATTCAGTGTCCTTAGTGTTGAGCCTTACAGAAGAAAGTGCTGCAGCAGGTCGTTGAGGAATAACTGGCCGCGAGCGGTTGCCACCAGCCGTGTCGGATCAGTTTCCAGCAGGCCGCGTTGTTCCGCCTCAAGACGGGCGCTGGCGAGCGAATCGACGCTTAGACCGGTGCGGCGCTGAAATAATGCAGCGTCCACACCATTTGTCAGGCGCAGGGCGTTCATCAGGAATTCAAACGGCATCTCATCCAGTGGCAGCAGCTTTTCGCCAGCCTGATAGGCCTTGGCGGGATTCAAATAGTCTTTGGGCAAGCGGGTTTTCCAGGTGCGGATGATGCGCCCATCCGGGTGGCTGAGCTTGCCATGGGCGCCCGCTCCGATCCCGATGAAATCCCCGAAGCTCCAGTAATTCAGGTTATGCCGCGCTTCGCGTCCCGGCTGCGCGTAGGCCGACACTTCGTATTGGCCGTAGTCGTTTTCCCGAAGCAGCGTCTGACCGGCCTCTTGAATGTCCCAGAGGATGTCATCTTCCGGCAGCGTGGGCGGCTGATTCCAGAACACGGTGTTCGGCTCAAGGGTCAGCTGATACCAGGACAGGTGCGTCGGGGCGAGGGCGATGGCCTGCCGCAGGTCGCCGAGGGCGTCTTCCTGGGACTGATCCGGCAGACCATGCATGAGGTCCAGATTGAAGTTATCGAAACCCGCCCGACGGGCCATGTCTGCCGCGCGCACGGCTTCATCGCCGTTATGGATACGCCCCAGCGCCTTGAGCTTGGCCTCCTGAAAACTCTGGATGCCGATCGACAGCCGATTGATGCCCAGGCCGCGATAAGCGCTGAATTTCACCTGCTCAAAGGTGCCAGGGTTGGCTTCCAGCGTGATCTCGATGTCGGGCGCGAAACGGATGCGTTGTTCCACGCCGCGCAGCAAACGGCCCAGCGCGTCGGCGCTGAACAGACTGGGCGTGCCGCCACCGAAGAAAATCGTGCTCAGCTCGCGGCCGTAAACGTGGGGCAGGTCCTGGTCGAGGTCGGCCAGCAACGCGTCGACGTATTCCTGCTCCGGCAACACCGGGCTCGCGGTGTGGGAGTTAAAATCGCAGTACGGGCATTTGCGCACGCACCACGGAATATGGATGTACAGCGACAGCGGCGGCAGCTCGGCAAGCGGCGCCCGCGGCTGCTCAGAGGAGAAACCGGTCGCGCCCAGAATCAGCGGCCGGGTGTTGGAATCCTGAGTCATTGCTGATCAGGGCTCAGCCCCAGACGCTGACGCAGGATGGCCATGGCGCGGGCGCGGTGGCTGATCTGGTTCTTGTCGGTCGGGGTGAGTTCGGCGCTTGAACAGTTGCGCTCCGGCACCCAGAACAGCGGGTCATAACCAAAGCCGTGTTCGCCGCTGGCGGCGGTGAGGATGCGGCCGTGCCACAGACCTTCGCAGAGGATCGGCAGCGGGTCGTCGGCGTGGCGTACCAGTGCCAGAACGCAGACGAACTGGGCGCCGCGCTGTTCGGCGGGGACGTCGTTGAGGGCGTCCAGCAATTTGGCGTTGTTCGCCGCATCACCCTGGCCGTCGGCGTAACGCGCGGAGTAGATGCCCGGCGCACCGCCCAGGTAATCCACCGCCAGCCCCGAGTCATCGGCCAGCGCCGGCAGGCCGGAAATTCGCGCCGCATTGCGCGCTTTGAGGATGGCGTTTTCGACGAACGACAGCCCGGTTTCTTCGGGTTCCACGGTGCTGAACTCGCCGATCGAGCGCAGCTGTACGCTGGCGCCGAGCATGGCCTGAAGTTCTTTGAGTTTGCCGGCGTTATGGCTGGCCAGTACAAGCTGGGTGAGATTCATGATGAGTCCGTATAAATCGGCTGCGCGAAAACTGCTGCGTTTAAATCCGCTGATTGAAGCTGAGCCCGTTGCGTTGCTGTCGCCCGCTTTCTTCACTTGGGTGCTAACGCTGGCTGGCAGGGCTTTACTGCCCTGCGGCACCGGTCACACGGCTATCTGATGGTCCTGCAAGCCCGGGCTGCTGACGCGATAGATGCCGATTTCACCCAACAGATTAGGCCAAAGCTTGCTGGCCCAGCCGTGCCGGTGCTGTTGATCGACCGCGAGCCGATCAATGACCTTCGCCGAGCGACCGCGGCACAGCTCTTCGAAATCTTCGAAGGTGCAGAAGTGGATGTTCGGCGTGTTGTACCACGTGTACGGCAGGAACTCGGAAACCGGCATCCGCCCCTTGCTCGCCAGGTACCAGCGGCAGCGCCAGTGCCCGAAATTGGGGAAGGTGATGATGCACTGACGGCCCACGCGCAGCATTTCATCAAGGATGCGGTCCGGGTAGTGCACGGCCTGAAGCGCCTGGGTCATCACCACGACATCGAAACTGTTGCTGGCGAAGTTGCCCAGCCCCTTGTCCAGATCCTGTTCGATGACGTTGACGCCCCGCGCCACGCAACGGGCGATGTTGTCAGCGTCATTTTCCAGGCCATAGCCCGTCACTTGCTTGTGCTGCTGCAGCCAGGACAGCAATTCGCCGTCGCCGCAGCCGAGGTCGAGCACACGGCTGCCAGCCGGTATCCAGTCTTGGATGATGTCCAGGTCGGCTCTCATGGTGTCCTCAGAGTGCAATTCGGTTCATGTAGCTGGAGAAGGCCTGCAAATAGCGCGGGATCGGGATCAGGAAGGCGTCGTGGCCCTGGGGCGCATCGATTTCCAGATAACAGACGTCCTTTTTCGCCGCCATCAGCGCATCAACCAACTCCCGCGAGCGGGCCGGGGAGAACCGCCAGTCGGTGGTAAACGACATCACACAGAACTTGGCACTGGCATTGGCGAAGGTGGCGGCGAGGTTATCGTTGAAGTTGGCGGCCGGATCGAAGTAGTCCAGCGCTTTGGTCATCAGTAGATAGGTGTTGGCGTCGAAACGCCCGGAAAACTCCTCGCCCTGATAACGCAGATAGCTCTCGACCTGAAACTCGACGCTGTGAAAGTCGTAGTTGAGGTTTTCGTTCTTCAGGCCCCGGCCGAATTTCTCACCCATCGAGTCATCGGACAGATAAGTGATATGCCCGACCATGCGCGCCAGCATCAGGCCGCGCTTGGGGATCACGCCGTGTTCCTGAAACGAGCCGCCGTGGAATTCCGGGTCCGTCAGGATCGCCTGCCGCGCGACTTCGTTGAACGCGATGTTCTGCGCCGACAACTTGGGCGCGGAGGCAATCGCCAGACAGTGCCGCACGCGCTCGGGGTAGGTGATCGTCCATTGCAGCGCCTGCATGCCGCCCAGGCTGCCGCCGACGATGGCGGCCCATTGATCGACGCCCAGCCGGTCGGCCAGACGCGCCTGGCTGTGCACCCAGTCTTCGACCGTCAACACCGGGAAGTCGGCGCCGAAGGGCCTGCCGGTTTCCGGGTTGAGGCTGCTGGGGCCGGTGGAGCCGTTGCAGCCGCCGAGGTTGTTCAGGCTGACGACGAAGAACTTGTCGGTGTCGATGGGCTTGCCGGGGCCGATGCAGCTGTCCCACCAGCCCGGCTTGCGGTCTTCGGCGCTGTGATAACCCGCCGCGTGGTGATGACCCGACAGCGCGTGGCAAATCAGCACCGCGTTGCTTTTGGCGGCGTTGAGCTGACCGTAGGTTTCGTAGATGAGGTCGTAGGCAGGCAACGAGCGTCCGCAGGCCAGGGCCAGCGGCTCATTGAAATGCGCCGTTTGCGGCGTGACTAGACCGACAGAATCTTTGGGAAAGACCGTGGACATCGACCTGCTCTCGCTGAAATGAGGCGTAAGTCTAAAGATCGCGCGGGGGTGCGGCAACAAAGTAAATGGCTGATTTCGCGGAGGGTGACGCTTTGGATTTTTGCCGGCGCGACATTCATCAGACTGGGAAAAAGGCGACGGCTGCTGGCGCCGTCGCCCCAAGATCTAAAGCTTCCCGGCTGAAGCCGGTCCTGCTGTCAGAGTTACCGCGTTCTCATTGGCTGCATGCGGCGGCAGTCAGATCAACCGCCAAAGCTCTTGCGGCATGCCGGCGTAGGCCGCCAGTTCAGGCATGACGTAGGACTGCAGCACCTGGATCGCCAGGAAGGCGAAGATCGGCGAGATGTCCATGCCGCCCAAGTTAGGGATGATGCGACGGAACGGCGCCAGGATCGGTTCGCTGATCTGGTAGGCCAACTCGGCGGCCGGGTTGTGGCTGCCCGGTGCAATCCAGGAAACGATGACCATGATGATCATCGCGACCCAGAAGATCTTCAGCAGCAGCGACGTGATGCCGATGATCGACCACATCAACAGGTGCGGGATATCGCCGATGGTGCCGTAGGTCATCATCAGTACGAAGGCCATCAACAGCGCCTGAATGACGATCGCCAGCAGCAGCGAGGAAGTATCGAGCCCGAAGACGCTCGGCACGATGCGCCGGATGGGCTTCAGCAACGGCTGGGTCGCACGGACGGCGAATTGGCACAGCGGATTGTAAAAGTTGGCTTTGACCAGCTGCAGCACAAAGCGCAGCAGAACGATGGTCAGGTACAGGCTGATGAGCGTCTGGATGACGAAAATAGTGGCGCCGGTGAGTGCATTCATGAGTGGTTCCTTATTTGCCCAGCTGTTCGGCGAGTTCGGCGGAGCGATGTGCAGCGGCGCCCAGCGCCTTCTCCACAATTGTTTCGAAGCCATCGGCCTGGAACGATTTGATGGCCGCTTCGGTGGTGCCTGCAGGCGAGGTCACACGGCGACGCAGTTCAGCGGCATCGACGTCGCTGCCGGTCGCCATCAGTGCAGCGCCCAGTGCGGTTTGCAGGGTGAGCTTGCTGGCAACGTCAGCCGGCAGGCCGAGTTTGACGCCTGCGGCCGTCATGGCTTCGATCAGCAGGAAGAAATACGCCGGGCCGCTGCCCGACACCGCCGTTACGGCGTCGATGTGGGCTTCTTCATCGACCCACAGTGCAATCCCGACCGCCGACAGCAGCATCTCGGCCTGCTCGCGCTGGGCCGGGGTAACATCCGCCGTCGCATACAAGCCGCTGACACCCTGGCGCAACAGCGCCGGGGTATTCGGCATGCAGCGCACGAGGGGCTGCTCGCCCAGCCACGACCGCATGCTGGCGCAGGTAATCCCGGCGGCGATGGACACGATCAGTTGATGCGGTTTGAGCGCCGGCTTCAGTGCTTCGCACACGGCTTTCATCATTTGCGGCTTGACCGCCAACAGCACCACATCGGCGCCTTCAATGGCCTCGGCGTTGTCGGCGACCACCTTGATGCCGTGTTCTTTTGCCACGCGCTCGCGGGTCTCTGCGCCAGGGTCACTGGCGCGAATCAGCTCAGCGTCGACGCCCTGGGCGCGCATGCCGCCAATCAGGCTGGCGGCCATGTTGCCGGCGCCGATGAACGCGATACGGGTTTTGCTCATGAACGGTTTCCTGTGGGGCAAAGGTTAAGGCTGCCCATAATTGCGGGCGCCAAAGAGGGCAGTGCCAATCCGCACCCAGGTCGCGCCTTGTGCGATGGCGGCTTCGAGGTCGTGGCTCATGCCCATGGAAAGCGTGTCCAGCGGCAGGCCAAGTTGCGCCTGCAGCGTGCTGACGGCGGCGAACGAAGCGTTCTGTTCGTCGCGGTCATCGGTGGGTTCGGGAATGGCCATCAGGCCGCGCAGTTTCAGATTCGGCAGCGCGCTGATGGCCTCGGCCAGTGCGGGCAGGTCTTCAGGGCTGCAGCCTGACTTGCTGGCCTCGCCGCTGACGTTGACTTGAATGCAGATGTTCAGCGGCGGCAGTTCCGGCGGACGCTGTTCGGACAGCCGTTGTGCGATTTTCAGACGGTCCACGGAATGCACCCAGGCAAAGTGCTCGGCGATGGCGCGAGTCTTGTTGGACTGGATGGGGCCGATGAAATGCCAGATCAAGGGCAGGTCACTCAATTCGGCCTGTTTGCCGAGAGCTTCCTGAAGGTAATTTTCGCCAAAATCGCGGAGGCCGGCGTCGTAGGCCTCCCGCAGATCATTCGCCGGCTTGGTCTTGCTCACCGCCAACAGGCCGACAGACGCCGGGTCGCGCTGTACTGCTTGCGCCGCGCTACGAATTCGCTCGGCGAGCGTTGAAATGTTCTCTGCTATCGTGGACATTGATTTGCGCCAGCAGGGCTAAAGTCTGCGGCATTCTATGTGATGAGGAGCTGTATGGATATTACCGAGCTGCTGGCCTTCAGTGCCAAGCAAGGCGCGTCGGACTTGCATCTCTCTGCCGGCCTGCCGCCGATGATCCGCGTCGATGGCGATGTGCGGCGGATCAACCTGCCCGCACTGGACCAGAAAGAGGTTCAGGGGCTGATCTACGACATCATGAATGACAAGCAGCGCAAGGACTTCGAGGAAGATCTGGAGACAGACTTCTCATTCGAAGTGCCGGGAGTTGCGCGCTTCCGGGTCAACGCGTTCAACCAGAATCGCGGCGCGGGTGCCGTGTTCCGGACCATTCCGTCGAAGGTCCTGAGCATGGAAGAGCTGGGCATGGGCGAAGTGTTTCGCAAGATTACCGACGTGCCGCGCGGCCTGGTTCTGGTCACCGGTCCGACCGGCTCGGGCAAGTCGACCACCCTGGCTGCCATGGTCGACTATCTGAACAGCAACAAGCATCACCACATCCTCACCATCGAAGACCCGATCGAGTTCGTACACGAGTCCAAGAAAAGCCTGATCAACCAGCGCGAAGTCCATCGCGACACCCACGGCTTCGCCGAAGCGCTGCGTTCGGCACTGCGGGAAGACCCTGACGTGATTCTGGTGGGTGAGCTGCGCGACCTCGAAACCATTCGTCTGGCGCTGACGGCGGCAGAAACCGGCCACTTGGTGTTCGGCACGCTGCATACCACGTCCGCAGCCAAGAGCATCGACCGTATCGTCGACGTGTTCCCGGCGCAGGAGAAGTCGATGATCCGCTCGATGCTCTCCGAGTCGCTCCACGCCATTGTTTCTCAGGCGCTGCTGAAGAAGGTCGGCGGAGGTAGGGTTGCGGCCCACGAGATCATGATCGGCACGTCGGCGATCCGTAACCTGATCCGCGAGGACAAGGTGGCGCAGATGTACTCGTCGATTCAGACCGGGGGATCGCTGGGGATGCAGACGCTGGATATGTGCCTGAAGGACCTGATCAGCAAGGGGCTGATCACGCGCGAGAGTGCGCGGGAGAAGGCGAAGACGCCTGATAATTTCTGATCAGGAATACAAACGACTGTGGGGAGCGAATGAATTCGCTCCCCACAGTGTTTTTCAGGCGGCGGGTGCGATCAGCGCTGGGCGATGCGCACGGTGCCTTTCTGACTCGGCGGCTGCTTTGGCAGCACACGCTTGGCGACGACGTAATGGCTGTCCCAATACGGCTTCTTCAGCGTGTCGATCGTCACGGATTTGCCACGGCGTGGCGCGTGAACGAATCGGTCGTTGCCGAGGTAAATCGCAACATGGTTCACCGTGCGGCTCTTGATGTTGAAGAACAGCAAGTCGCCCGGCTTCAAATCCTTGCGGTCAACCTTCTGCCCGTGACCTTCGGCCATGGCGTTGGACGTGCGCGGCAAATCGACTTCGCTCACGTCGTTGAAGGCGTATTTCACCAGTCCGCTGCAGTCGAACCCTTTTGTTGGGCTAGTGCCGCCCCAACGATAAGGTGTACCGATGGCGTTAACGGCCCGGTTGACCACGGTGCTGCTCTGTTTGGTACCCATCTGCGCCGTGTTGGCCAGGGCGACAGTGTTCTGCGAAATCTTGCGAGTGCTGCGGGATGGTTTTCCCTTAACAGCTTTGGCTCGCTTGCCAGAGGTCTCGAGTGGAGTAGCCGTCTGTTCCAGTGCAGCCATTGCAGCTCGTTGAGCAGCGATGTTGCGTGAAACGGATTCCGGCGACTCGGACCTGGCGGTGAAACCGGTGAAGCTCGGTGGAAGCGTTTGCTCACGATTGGTGGCGTGGGCGGCCAGTGGCATAAATAGACAAATAGTCAGCCATGTCTTGAAAAATGGACGCATTAGGCAGGGCTCTTGTTGGTCAGCGCGCAACTTTATAACAGCTTTTTGCGAAATTCTGAGCCCCCTTGTCGAACAATTTACTGCCCTCAAAGTCAGTTTTGGCTGCAGAATCGTCATCTCAGTGTGCTGATCACCTGGCAGAACAAGGGTTTGCACGATTGAAAAGAGGTTCAAGCCATACGTCGGACGGCGTCACGAAAGTCACAAAACTTACGCATATTTTTTTCTATTGCAGCAAGCGAGGTCAACAATGAACACCTATCAACCCGACGTTCAACGTCCGGACACCCACAGCAAGGTCATGGGCTATCTGCTCTGGATTGTGGGATTTACCGGGGCGCATCGCTTTTATTACGGCAAGCCGGTGACCGGCACGATCTGGTTTTTCACGCTGGGCCTGTTTGGCATTGGCTGGCTGATCGACGTGTTCCTGATCCCTGCGATGGATCGGGAAGCGGACCTGCGATTCAACGCAGGCTCGACCGATTACAGCCTCGCCTGGATTCTGCTGACCTTTCTGGGCGTGTTCGGCGTGCACCGGATGTATCAGGGCAAATGGATCACCGGGATCATTTACCTGTTCACGGGAGGTCTGGCGCTGCTGGGCGTGCTGTACGACTTCTGGACGCTGAATGACCAGATCTCGGTGAAGAACGCCCGTAGGTAGCAGGAGCTGCATGTGGAAGCGACCGCAATGGCGCTCTCCCTAGCTCGCGATGAAGCCGTGACATTCAGCCGTTTTCTCTGGGACTGAAAGTAAGCCTTCGCGAGCAAGCTCGCTCCCACGGGGTAGTGGGTCGGCTTGATGTCTCAGGTTGCCGCTGGACCTGTGGGTGTGAGCTTGCTTACGAAGGGGCCGGTGCATTCAGCCGTTTTCTCTGAGGCTGAAAGTAAGCCTTCGCGAGCAAGCTCGCTCCCACATAATCAACGTCTGCCTGAGGTTGGGCATCTCACCCGTTATAGCTAACCCGCCCATCCACAAACGTGTACTTCACGGCGCTTGGCAGGCAATGGCCGAGGAATGGGCAGTTCTCGCCTTTCGACAGCCATTTCTCGCCCGCCACCGTCGACGCAGCGGGGTCGAACAGCACCAGGTCCGCAGGTGAGCCAGCAATCAGCGTTCCGGCCGGCAGGCGCAGCGCAGCGGCCGGCCCGGAGCTGAGGCGTGCCAGCAGCGTCGGCAGGTCCAACAGGCCGTCTTCGACCAGCGTCATCGCCAGTGGCAGCAACAGCTCCACGCTGCTGATGCCCGGCTCGGTTGCGCCAAACGGGGCCAGCTTCGCATCACGCTCATGGGGCTGGTGGTGACTGGAGATCGCCTGCACCACGCCCGACTTCACCGCCTCACGCAATGCGTCGCGATCCGCGCGGGTGCGCAGCGGCGGCTGCACATGATAAAGACTAGAGAAGCCTGTCAGCGCCTCGTCGGTCAGGATCAACTGATACAGCGCCACATCTGCCGTCACCGGCAGTCCTCGCGCCTGCGCCTGGGCAATCAAGGCCACGCCGCGCGCACTGGTCAGTTGCGTGAAATGGGCGCGCACACCGCTTTGCTCGACCAGCAGCAGGTCACGCGCCAGTGCCACCGTCTCAGCCGTTTCCGGAATGCCCGGCAAACCCAGAAACGCAGCCGTCGGGCCGTCGTGGGCCAGGCCGCCTTCAGCAAGGTCGTGGTCCTGAGAGTTGAAAATCACGGTCAGATCGAACGTCGCCGCGTATTCGAGCGCGCGGCACAACGTGCGGTTGCTGCGGAAATTGACCATGCCGTTGGTGAACGCCACGCAACCGGCGTCGCGCAGGGCAATCAGCTCGGCCAGTTGCTCGCCTTCCAGACCCTTGCTCAACGCGCCGATCGGATAGACCTTGCTGTGGCCGGCTTCGCGGGCGCGGTCGAGGATCAGCTCGGCGACGGCGGACGTGTCGAGCACCGGTTTTGTACGCGGCGGACAGCACAGGCTGGTGACGCCGCCGGCCGCCGCTGCGCGGGTTTCGCTAGCGATATTGCCCTTGCGGCTGTAACCGGGCTCGCGCAACGACACGTTCAGGTCGACCAGCCCGGGGGCGGCGATCAGGCCGGCGGCGTCGATGGTTTCCATAGGGCTGAAGCCGGCAGGTGCCGCGCCGAGGGCGAGAACCTTCCCCGCTTCAAGATGGATGTCGGTGACTTGATCCAGACCGCTGACAGGGTCGATGACGCGAGCGCCGAGGATGCTGAACTTCACTGGGCGATCTCCTGCTCGAACTGACGTTGTGCGGTTTGGCCACTCATGGCCATGGACAGAACGGCCATGCGCACGGCAATGCCGTAGGTCACCTGATTGAGAATGACCGAGTGCGCACCGTCCGCTACGGCTGATTCGATTTCCACGCCGCGGTTGATCGGGCCCGGGTGCATCACGATGGCATCGGGCTTGGCGCCGGCCAGACGTGCCGTGGTCAGGCCGAACAACCGATAGAACTCACCCTCGCTCGGCAGCAGACCGCCCGACATGCGCTCGCGCTGCAGGCGCAACATGATCACGACGTCGACGTCCTTCAGGCCTTCGTTCAGGTCTGTGTAGACCTTCACGCCGTATTGCTCGACGCCCACTGGCAGCAGGGTTTTTGGCGCGACCACGCGGATGTCCGGGCAGCCCAGCGCTTTGAGCGCGATCATGTTCGAGCGCGCGACGCGGGAATGCAGGATATCGCCGACGATCGCCACCGAGAGGTTTTCGAAATTGCCCTTGTGGCGACGGATGGTCAGCATGTCCAGCATGCCCTGGGTCGGGTGGGCATGACGGCCGTCGCCGCCGTTGATGATCGCGACCTGAGGGCTGACATGTTCGGCGATGAAGTGCGCCGCACCGGAGTCACCGTGGCGCACCACGAACATGTCGGCGGCCATGGCTTCAAGGTTGCGCAGCGTATCGAACAGCGTCTCGCCCTTGCTGGTCGAGGAGGTTGACACGTTCAACGTAATGACGTCCGCCGACAACCTCTGGGCCGCCAGTTCGAACGTGGTGCGGGTGCGTGTCGAGTTTTCGAAGAACACGTTGCACACGGTCTTGCCGCGCAGCAACGGGACCTTCTTCACCGCCCGGGCGCCAACTTCGAGGAAGGAGTCGGCGGTGTCGAGGATTTCGGTGAGCAGTTCGCGGGGCAAACCGTCGAGGGAGAGGAAATGCTGCAGCTGGCCCTGATGGTTCAGTTGCAGCGGGCGCTTGGCGTCGAGAGGCGTCATCGCAAAGGACTCTTAGAGGGCGGCGGAATCGGTGGAGAGGTCTTGCAGTTCGAGCGTCAGCGGCGTTGGCCCGGACAGCTTGACCCGTTCATTCGGCCCCAGTGACAGGGTCGCGCCCGTCACGTTTGGCCGGATCGGCAGGTCAGTAGCGTCCAGATCCAGCAGCGACACCAGGGTCACGCTGGCCGGGCGGCCGTAATCGAACAGTTCGTTGAGCGCCGCACGAATGGTGCGCCCGCTCATCAGCACGTCATCGATCAGCACCAGATGCTGGCCTTCGATCTCGAACGGCAGTTCCGAAGGGCGCACTTGCGGGTGCAGGCCGTTCTGGCTGAAGTCGTCGCGGTAAAAAGAGACGTCCAGCGTGCCCAGCGGCGACTGGATGTTGAGGGCTTCAAGGAGCGCCTGCGCGACCCACACGCCACCGGTGCGAATGCCGATGAAGCGAGGCTCCTGGATGCCGCGTTTGTTCAGGTGCGCGTTGAGATCAATCGCCATCTGGCTGATCAGTTCGGCGGGATTTGGCAGACTCATGGTTGCTCCTTCAGGTGCCCCGGCGTGCGCTGCACGAACGTCCTGGGTAAATCGAATTCGGTTCAGCGTAGATGGATCAGGTTTCAAACAGCGCGGCGTTGGCTTCCAGCCAGCTTTGCAACAGCAGCGCTGCGGCGATGGCGTCCACGGGATTGTCCCGGTAGCTGCCGTGCTGGCCGCGAGAGGCGCGTTCGCCCTTGGCTTCGAAGGTGGTCAGGCGCTCGTCGTGGGTGTAGACCGGCAGGTTGAAGCGGCCATTGAGCTTGCGCGAAAACTTCTCGGCGCGTGCGCTCATCTCGCTCGGCGTGCCGTCCATATTCAGCGGCAGGCCGACGACGATGGCGTCCGGTTTCCATTCGGTAATCAGCGCCTGCACTTTGTCCCAGTCGGGCACGCCGTTCTGCGCTTTCAATGTGCAAAGCTCGCGGGCCTGCCCGGTGATCACCTGGCCGACTGCCACGCCGATCTGTTTGGTGCCGTAGTCGAATCCCAGTAACAGACGCAGTCCGGCCATCAGGCGTGACCCGCCTGACTGGTCAGCAGATTGAGGTTGACGCCCAGTTTGGCGGCAGCGGCGTCGAGGCGGTCTTCGCTTTCGACGTCGAAAAGGATCGCCGGGTCGAATGCGCAGTTGAGCCACGCATTGGCGGCGAACTCGGCGTCAAGCTGGCCGGCGTCCCAGCCGGCATAGCCTAGGGTGATCAGATTTTGATCAGGGCCGTAGCCATCTGCGATGGAGAAGAGGACGTCCTGAGAGGTCGAGAGCGAAATGCCGCCCAGGTCCACGGTCGCCTGGAACACCTGGCCGGAAGGGTGCAGGACGAACCCTCGATCGGTTTGCACCGGCCCGCCAAGGTGAATGGCGATGTCCTTGCAGCGCGCAGGTGGCGGCAATTCGGGGCGCAGCTGTTCCAGAATGTCTGCCAGCGACAGGCTTTGCGGTCGGTTGATGATCAGACCCATGGCGCCATTGGCATTGTGCTCGACGATGTAGGTCAAGGTCTGAGCGAAGTTCTCATCGTGCATGTGGGGCATGGCGATCAGAAACTGGTGTTTGAGGTACGACGGAGAGACGTTTTTCATGAGCCCTAGTGTGGCGTCGCGGGGCTGTTGTGACAACTGGCAGAACCGACTCACGGGCGGATAAATCGCGACGCAGGTCAGGTTTCATATTGCACGGCATTGGCTGATCAATTACTCGACAGTTTGTCCCCGCGCGCGAATTTCCAGGTGCGGATGATCTCGAGCCGGTCGATATCGGCCAGATCGCCACTGAATGGCGCAAACGGTGCTGCCAGCCGGACAATCTTCTGCGCCGCCTGATCCAGCAGCGGCTGGCCTGATGACTCGAGAATCAGCACTTCATAGAGTGAACCGTCGCGGTTGATCGACACCATCATCCGCAGGCTGCCGTAGATCTGCTTGCGGCGCGCTTCGTCCGGGTAGTTCAGGTTGCCGATGCGCTCGATCTTCTTGCGCCAGTCCTCTTTGTACCAGGCGCCCTTGTCGCGCATCGTTGAGGCCGCGCTCAGGCGGTGGATCTTCGGACGCTTGGCGTACGCCTGCTGCTCATCCGCCAACTCGGCTTCGAGGCTGGCGATTTCGCTGTTCAGCTGCGTGCTGTCGATGGTCGGCGCGACCTTCTTCTGTTCTTCCGGCTTGACCTCATCGCGCCTGGCGACGGTCTTCTGCGGAGACTGCGCTTTCGTGGCGACAGCGGTCTTCGGCGCGTCCTGCTTGATCACCGGTTTGGCGGCAGGCGGTGGCGTGACCTTGTTGATCTGGTTGTCTTGATACGGGGCGATTTCGGTGGTCTTGGGCACCGCTTTCTTGTCGAGGGTGCCGCTGCCCTGCTGGTTTTCCTGGGCGAGGAAGTCGGCGTCCTTGGGCTTGGTGTCGCTTCTGAAGGGGGCGAGGGTGATCTCCAGGGTCTGGCTGATCTTTTCCGGTTTGACGTAGGTGAAACCGACGCCAAGGATCACCGCCAGATGCACCAGTGCGGCGATCATCAGGGTAAACCCGAGGCGATCGGCAGGGCGCACGCCGGTGCGGGTCAGGGACAGGGGGAGATCATCGTCGACCGCAGCGTTCATCCACGCTCCGGCAGCACATGTGCCAGCATTACTACTCACCTAGCGCAAAAATTCAGGCCGCGCATGATAACGCAATGTCAGGACTGGCTTGGCGTTTGATGTCACCGGGCCGATTAGTGGGCGGTGCCTTTCCCGTTGGGAGCTTGCTCACAAAGACCTGCTTCAAGCCCCAGAGAAAGAGGATGAATGTCCTGGCCTCTTCGTGAGCAAGCTCACTCCCGCCGGTTCTGCGACTTTCCCGATACCTCGAACAGACGAATATCCTGTGGGAGCGAGCTTGCTCGCGAAGCGGCCTGAGCATCCGCTGAATCCTCGGCGGCTGGAACGCCGCCTTCGTGAGCAAGGTGGAGCGCCACCCCGGTCACTCCCACAAGGAGCCGGGTTAAACCCTGGCCTGCAGCTTCTTCTCGATCACATCCATCAACATGCCGCCAATGTCCGTCCCGAACGCGTTGTCGATTTCGCGGATGCACGTCGGGCTGGTGACATTGATTTCGGTCAGGTGCTCGCCAATCACATCAAGCCCTACAAACAACAAACCTTTTTCCCGCAGCGTCGGGCCGATTTCGGCGGCGATCGCGCGATCGCGGTCCGTCAGGGGGCGGGCTTCGCCACGACCACCTGCTGCCAGGTTGCCTCGGGTTTCGCCGGCGGCCGGGATGCGCGCCAGGCAATACGGCACGGGTTCGCCGTCGACCATCAGAATGCGCTTGTCGCCGTCCTTGATGGCGGGCAGATAGGCCTGCGCCATGATCTGCTCATGGCCGTGCTTGGTCAGGGTTTCGAGAATCACCGACAAGTTCGGATCACCGACGCGGTGGCGGAAGATCGACGCGCCGCCCATGCCGTCCAGCGGCTTGAGAATGACATCGCCGTGCTTGGCGGCGAACTCGCGAATGATGTCCGCGCGACGGCTGACCAGCGTGGGCGGGGTGCATTGCGGGAATAGCGTGGCGAACAGCTTCTCGTTGCAGTCACGCAGGCTTTGCGGCTTGTTGACCACCAGCACGCCGGCGCGCTCGGCTTGTTCGAGCAGATAGGTGGAGTAGACGAATTCCATGTCGAACGGCGGATCCTTGCGCATCAGGATCACGTCGAGGTCGTCCAGCCCGCTGTCGACTTCGGCCTCCAGCTCGAACCAGTGGGCCGGGTCGGCGAAGACTTTCAGCGGCTTCATGCGGGCGCGGGCCTGGCCGGCGTCCTGATACAGGTCGTGCTGCTCCATATAGAACAACGACCAGCCGCGGGCTTGCGCTGCCAGGAGCATGGCCAGCGAGCTGTCCTTTTTATAGGAGATGCGCTCGATGGGGTCCATGACGATTCCCAGGCGAATGCTCATGGGTAATATCCTCTGATCGGTAATGGCCACGACAGGCCGAAAATAGGCGTCAGGGTGGCGCCGCGCCGGCTTTGGGTCAAGGGGCAAGGCTTTATGGATTGACCGTGGAGAGTGTGCTAAAAAGGCTCGGCATCCGGTGTCGCGCCAGCTGTCTTTGGCGCCTCCCGATGATCCCGACCCAAAACCAGATGCCCGGCAGAAGGCAACCCATCTGATTCGCCGCGGCGATGGTAGAGCAGATATGGAACAGCATTCAGCCCCATTGAAAGTGATGGTCATCGACGACTCCCGGACGATTCGTCGCACCGCCGAGACCCTGCTGAAAAACGTCGGCTGTGAAGTGATCACCGCCATCGACGGCTTCGACGCACTGGCCAAGATTGCCGACAATCATCCCAGAATCATCTTCGTCGACATCATGATGCCCAGGCTCGACGGGTATCAGACGTGCGCGTTGATCAAGAACAATCGGGCGTTCAAATCCACGCCGGTGATCATGCTGTCCTCAAGGGACGGGCTGTTCGACAAGGCCAAGGGGCGCATCGTCGGTTCCGATCAGTTTTTGACCAAACCGTTCAGCAAGGAAGAACTGCTCAGTGCGATCAAGGCCCACGTGCCCGGTTTCGTTGCAGTAGAACAACAACTATCTTGATGCCGACCCCCTCGTGCGGGACGGCTGTTTCTATGGGGAAGCACCATGGCTCGAATTCTCATCGTCGATGACTCGCCGACCGAAATGTACAAGCTGACCGGCATGCTGGAGAAGCACGGCCATCAGGTCCTCAAGGCCGAGAACGGTGCCGATGGCGTGGCCCTGGCCCGTCAGGAAAAGCCCGATGCCGTCCTGATGGACATCGTCATGCCGGGCCTGAACGGTTTCCAGGCGACCCGTCAGCTGACCAAAGACGCTGACACCAGCATGATCCCCGTGATCATGATCACCACCAAGGATCAGGAAACCGACAAAGTCTGGGGCAAACGCCAGGGCGCGCGGGATTACCTGACCAAGCCGGTGGACGAAGAAACCCTCATGAAAACCCTGAACGCGGTGCTCGCGGGCTGACCCCCGGCTGACGCTCATGGCTCAGTCACAAACCGCCTTCCAGCTGCTGCTCGATATCGACCAGCGCTGCCGCTCCCTCGCTGCCGGCCTGCCGCTGCAGGAAACCCGCCAGCAAGGCTGGAGCGGCATTGGCTTTCGCATGGGAGAGCGCCATTACGTGGCGCCCATGGGCGAGGTCGACGAAATCCTCCACGAGCCGCGCTGTGCGGTGTTGCCGGGTGCCAAGGCGTGGGTCTGCGGGATCGCCAATCTGCGCGGCCGCCTATTGCCGATCATGGATCTGTGCGCC
The DNA here is from genome assembly GCF_059418765.1 of Pseudomonas sp. GW821-FHT07F05. NCBI lineage: Bacteria > Pseudomonadati > Pseudomonadota > Gammaproteobacteria > Pseudomonadales > Pseudomonadaceae > Pseudomonas > Pseudomonas sp. GW821-FHT07F05. The sequence continues at coordinate 18,232 of NZ_JBWKQL010000014.1, read as the reverse complement.
TTCTTCGGCCACGAACTCTCACCCCTGCGCAAACACCGCCGCGTGCTGGTCATCGACTTCGAGGGTGTGTTCGTCGGTCTGCTCATTGACGAGGTGTTGGGCATGCAGCATTTCAGCGAGCGCAGCCTGATGCCTGAACTGGCGCACGACGGCGAACCCCGCGTCGCGCCCTACATACAAGGACGGTTCGTCCGTGAGCAGGCCTGGCAGGTGTTCAGCCCGCGCGCGCTGGTGCAGTCGGGCGAGTTTATGGACGTGGCGCTCTGATGCGCCGGGCTGAACAGTGCAGGTCCAGAAGGCTGATGCCCTCCCTCAATCGAACATCAGGCGGAGCCCTGAGCAATGAGTAATACCGGCAAGTCACTGGAAGGCGCGCGCAGCCGATCGCAGATCGTTGTGCTGTTCATCTGCCTCATCGTTTTCATCATGCTGCTGTTCGTCAACTTCGCGTACCTCAGCACGCAGTCCAACTACGACAAACAATATATCGGCCACGCCGGCGAGCTGCGCGTGCTGTCCCAGCGCATCGCCAAGAACGCCACGGAAGCGGCGGCGGGCAAGGCGGCGGCATTCAAGTTGCTGGCCGATGCGCGCAACGACTTCGACACGCGCTGGCAGTATCTGAAGAAAGGCGACAAGAACACCGGCCTGCCTGCTGCGCCAGCTGCGGTGAGCGATGAGCTGAAAGCGGTGCAGACCGACTGGGAAAACCTGCGCAAAAGCACCGACGTGATTCTTGCCCGTGAGCAGACCGTGCTCTCGCTGCATCAGGTGGCGGCAACCCTTGCCGAGACCATTCCGCAATTACAGATCGAATCGGAAAAGGTCGTCGACATCCTTCTTCAAACCCGTGCGCCCGCCAGCCAGGTGGCCCTCGCCCAGCGCCAGTCCCTGCTGGCCGAGCGGATACTGGGCGCGGTCAACACCGTGTTGTCCGGTGACGAAACGGCGGTTCAGGCAGCCGATGCGTTTGGTCGCGACGCCAGCCAGTTCGGGCGCGTACTCAACGGCATGCTCGAAGGCAACGCCACCCTGAAAATCGCCCAAGTCGAAGACCGCGATGCGCGGGCGCGGCTGGCCGAGATTGCCGAGCTGTTCCAGTTCGTCTCCGGGTCGGTCGACGAAATCCTCGAAACCTCGCCGGAGCTGCTGGAAGTCCGTGAAGCGTCGGGTAGCATTTTCAACCTCTCGCAAACCCTCCTCGACGAAGCCTCGGTGCTGGCCAACAGTTTCGAGCACATGGCCGGTGGTCGCGCAGCCTATAGCTATGGCGGCTACATTCTGGGCCTGCTGGCGCTGGCGTCGATCATCCTGATTGGCTTGGTGATGGTGCGCGAAACCAACCGGCAACTGCGCGAAACCGCCGAGAAGAACGAGCGCAACCAGAACGCGATCATGCGCCTGCTCGACGAAATCGAAGACCTTGCGGACGGCGACCTGACCGTGGCCGCCTCGGTCACCGAGGATTTCACCGGCGCCATTGCCGATTCGATCAACTACTCCATCGATCAACTGCGCGAATTGGTGTCGACAATTAACCTCACCGCCGAGCAAGTGTTCGGCGCCGTGAAGGACACGCAGACCACCGCCACCCAACTGGCCGCGGCGTCCGAGCATCAGGCGTTGCAGATCGCCGCGGCGTCCAATGCCATCAACGACATGGCGACTTCCATTGATCAGGTCTCGGCCAATGCGTCCGTGTCCGTCACGGTGGCCGAGCGGTCCGTGACCATTGCCAACAAGGGCAACGAGGTGGTGCACAACACCATCACCGGCATGGACAACATCCGCGAGCAGATTCAGGACACCTCCAAGCGCATCAAGCGTCTGGGCGAGTCGTCCCAGGAGATTGGCGACATCGTCAGCCTGATCGATGACATTGCCGACCAAACCAACATTCTTGCGCTAAATGCCGCGATCCAGGCGTCGATGGCTGGCGATGCCGGGCGCGGCTTTGCGGTGGTGGCCGATGAAGTGCAGCGGCTGGCCGAGCGCTCGTCGTCGGCGACCAAGCAGATCGAGACCCTGGTGCGCGCGATTCAGAACGACACCAACGAAGCAGTGATCTCCATGGAGCAAACCACGGCGGAAGTGGTGCGCGGTGCGCGGCTGGCGCAGGATGCCGGTGTCGCGCTCGAAGAAATCGAAGGCGTGTCGAAGATCCTCGCCGGGCTGGTCGAAAGCATCACCAACGCGGCGCAGCAGCAGGCTGCATTGGGTCAGCAGATTTCCTCGACCATGCTGGTGATCCAGCAGACCACCACACAGACCACTTCAGGCACGGCGGCGACCGCCCGAAGCATGGGCAATCTGGCGAAGATGGCCAGCGAGATGCGCCGCTCGGTGTCCGGCTTCAAGTTGCCGGCCTCGCGACATTGATGGCCTGCTTGATAGCCCGGTTAATAATCCAGTCAATGCACATGAAGCAGCGTCAAGGCACAGGCAACCGGAGTCACCATGGCTGACCGTCACGATTACGTGGCCCTGGAGTGGGTCAAAGGCGAAATAGCCGAAACCCTCACACACGCCCGACAGGCGCTGGACACGTTCGTCACCCTGCCGCACGACGCCGCGGCAATGGACGAGTGCCTGGAGCTCATCCATCAGGTTCACGGCAGCCTGCAGATGATCGAGTTCTACGGCGCCGCGCTGTTCGCCGAGGAAATCGAACAGCTGGCGCTGGCGCTCAAAGAGGGCCACGTCGCCCAGGAAAGCGAAGCGATCCAGCTGCTGAATCTGGCGATGACGCAATTGCCGGTTTACCTGGAGCGTGTGCACTCCGCCCGCCGTGACCTGCCGCTGGTGGTGCTGCCGCTGCTCAACGATTTACGCAGCGCCCGGGGCGAAAGCCTGCTGTCGGAAACCAGTCTGTTCTCGCCGCAATTGCTGTCTATCCCCGCTCTTGATGCTCAGGCATTGGCCGAACGCGACAATCCCGAATTGCCCGTGAAATTGCGCAAGCTGCGGCAGACGCTGCAAACCGCGCTGGTCGGGCTGCTTCGCGATCAGGACGTGCAGACTCAACTCGGTTACATGGGCAAGGTGTTCGCGCGGCTTGAGGTGCTGTGCGAGGACGCGCCCCTCGAACCGCTGTGGCGTATCGCGTCCGCGCTGGTCGAAACCATGCTCAGCGGCAATTTCACCAACAGCCCGGCGCTGCGCAGCCTGTTCAAGGATGCCGACAAAGAACTCAAACGTCTGCTGGATCAAGGCATTGAAGGCATCAATCAGCCTGCGCCCGACGAACTCCTGAAAAGCCTGTTGTTTTACATCGCCAAGTCCGACAGCGAGGCGCGGAAGATGACGGACTTGAAGGATCAGTACGCCCTCGCCGATGCGCTGCCGCACAGCGCCTTGGTCGCCGAAGAACGTGCGCGCATGGCCGGACCGGATCGCGACGCCATGCGCTCGGTGATCATCGCCCTGTGCGATGAGCTGGTGCGGACCAAGGAGCGGCTCGACGTTTTTGTGCGCGGGGACCGTCAGCACGTCAGCGAGCTGAACGCCTTGCTGCCCCCGTTGCGGCAGATCGCCGATACCCTGGCGGTGCTGGGTTTCGGCCAGCCGCGTAAAGTCATCATCGATCAGATGACCGTGGTGCAGGGCATGGCCCAGGGGCAACGCGCACCCGACGATGCCACCTTGATGGACGTCGCCGGTGCGCTGCTGTACGTCGAATCCACCCTCGCGGGCATGGCCGGAACGGTTAACCAGAGCAGCCCTGAAGAAAGCCGTCTGCCGACGACTGATCTCAGTCAGATTCACCAACTGGTCATCAAGGAAGCGCGCATCGTTCTGCAGCAGGCCAAGGACGTGATCGACGAGTACGTCGACGGTGAAATGGACCGGGCACGTCTGCTGCCGCTGTCGGAGCAATTGATTCAGGTGCGCGGCGCGCTGGCGATGATCCCGCTGGCGCGGGCATCCGGACTGCTGGCGGCCTGTAACGACTACATTACCGAACACTTGCTGGTTGACACCGAAAGCCCGGCGGCCTCGCAGCTCGATCACCTGGCGGACGTGATCATCGGCGTCGAGTATTACCTCGAACGCATGGCCGAAGACCCGGAAGCGCCGGGCGAACACGTGCTGGATCTGGCCCAGGAGAGTCTCGCCCGGCTTGGTTACTCGCCGGTCCCCGATGCACTGGATGTGCCGGTGCTCGAAGAAGTCATCAGCGAAGAAGAGCTGCAGGATTTGCACGAGCGGCAGGCCTTGGTCAGCCCAAGCCAGACCATCGCCGAAGTGCTGGCCAGCCCGCTGTCGGCGGTCAACCCGCCGGCGCGGAACATGCCGGCCAGTCTGTTGCCGCCGCCGAAGGGTGAGCAGGCGATCGATGACGAGCTGCGCGAAGTCTTCCTCGAAGAAACCGACGAGATGCTCGAAGCGTTGCGCGAGTACGTGCCGCGCTGGCTTGCCGATCCCGGCAACCTTTCGGCGCTGGGCGAGATTCGTCGCGCGTTTCACACGCTCAAGGGCAGCGGCCGGATGGTGCGCGCGCTGATTCTGGGCGAACTGGCGTGGTCGGTGGAAAACCTCCTTAACCGCGTGCTGGAGCACAGCGTCGAGCCGGACGCGCGGGTGCAGCAGTTGCTCACGGACGTACAGGCGTTGCTGCCGGACGTGATTCGCGATTTCGCCGAGGACGTTCAGCGTCAGCGTGACGATGTCGACCAACTGGCCGCCCAGGCCCATGCGCTGGCCCAAGGCGAAGCGAGTGACGTCGAGCCTGCGCAACGGCTGAGGGACGAAGAGGGTTTCGATCCGCAGTTGCTGGAGATCTTCCGTCAGGAAGCCCACACACACCTGAACACGGTGAGCCGTTATCTCGATGCTGCTCAGGGTGCCGATGCGCCGGTGTTCAGCAACGATTTGCTGCGCGCGCTGCACACCCTCAAGGGCAGCGCGTACATGGCGGGCGTCCTGCCGATCGCCGAGCTGGCGAGCCCGCTGGATCAACTGGTCCGCGAGTTCAAGACCAACCTGATCGAGGTCGGCCAGGCCGAGATCGGCCTGCTGCGTGCGGCCGGGCCTTTGTTTCATCTAGGCCTCGCCCAGCTGAATGTCGACCCGCTGATGCCCATCGAAGGCGCAGCCCCCCTGATTCAACAGGCCCAGGAGCTGCTCGACGCACGGCTGGCCGATGCCTTGAGCGACGACAGCAATGGCCTGCGCACGCGGCGTAATCCGCAGTTGATCGCGAGCTTTCTGGCCGAAGGCATGGACATCCTGCTGGACGCCGACAACTTGCTCAAAGACTGGCGCCAGCACCCCGGCCACCGCCAGGAATTGAACGCGTTGCTCGACGAACTGACCATGCTCGGCCACGGCGCGCACGTCGCCGACCTGCCCCAGGTCGATGAGCTCTGCGAAGCGCTGCTCGACCTGTATGGCGCCGTAGAGGAGAGCAGCCTTGCCGTCAGCGAGCGTTTTTTCGACGAAGCCGAAAAAGCCCACGAAGCACTGATCAACATGCTTGATCAGGTCGCCGCCGGACAGGAAGTCCAGCCGTGCCCTGAGCGCGTGAGCGCCTTGCGCGGTCTGCTCGCCGAGGCGCTGGACCCCGGCGCGATGGGGGTGATCAAAAGTAATGGCGCCGGAGCAACAAGCATCACGGAGATGGAAGAGGTCAGCGAACGCCTCGCTCAACCCGCCCGGCCTTCGCGCGATGATTTCGATCAGGAAATCGTCGAGATCTTCCTCGAAGAGGCGGTGGATATTCTCGACATCGCCGGTCCTGCGCTGCAACGCTGGCTCGACGACCCGGAAAACCCGCTGCCGCTGTCATCGTTGCAACGTGACCTGCACACCCTCAAAGGGGGCGCGCGCATGGCCGAAATCGGGCCGGTGGGCGACCTCGGCCATGAGCTGGAATCGCTCTACGAAGGCCTGATTGATCGACGTTGCGGTTACTCGCCACAACTGGCGGAGCTGTTGGTGCACAGCCACGATCACCTGTCGCTGATGCTTGAACAGCTGCAGCACCGTTCGGCATTGACCAGTCCCGCGCCGCTGATCGAGAAGATTCGCGAGTTTCGCCAGCGCAATTGCTACCTCCTGCCCAATGACGGCCAGACGCGCAATGTCAGCTCGATGATTCACTCGCTGGACGAACGCGATCCGGAACTGCTGGAAATCTTCCTCGAAGAAGCCGACGACATCATCGAGAGCAGCAGCGCGGCGTTGGTGCGCTGGCAGACCGATCCGCAGAACATGCTGGAAGTGGAAAACCTGCTGCGCGATCTGCATACGCTCAAGGGCGGCGCGCGCATGGTGGAGATTGCGCCGATCGGCGACCTGGCCCATGAGCTGGAGTCGCTGTACGAAGGACTGTCGACCGGCGCGCTGAAAAACAGCGCGCTGCTCAACGGCCTGATGCAAAGCGGCCACGACATGCTCGCCGACATGGTCGATGCCGTTCGCGGTTACGAGCCATTGCCCAACCCGGCGCTGCTGATCGAGAGCATCGGTCATTACACGTCATCCGGGGCCGCCCGCGAACCTGTCGAAAAACCTCAGGAGGCGCCGGCTGTGCTGCCCGCGCCGGTTGTTGATACGGCGGCGCAGGCCGAGGCCGACGGCGAGCGCACCGGCCCGGAGATGATCAAGGTACCGGCCGAGCAACTGGAAGACCTGGCGAATCTGGCGGGGGAAACCTCGATATTCCGGGGCCGTGTCGAGCAGCAGGTCAGCGACGCGCAGGTCACACTGGTCGAGATGGAAACCACCATCGAGCGGATGCGCGATCAACTGCGCCGACTCGATATCGAAACCCAGGGCCGTATTCTCAGCCGCGATCACCCCGTTGATCGGCGCGGTTACGAAGCATTCGACCCGCTGGAAATGGACCGGCATTCGCAGCTGCAGCAGTTGTCCCGCGCGCTGTTCGAGTCCGCGTCCGACCTGATGGACCTCAAGGAAACCCTCGACACCCGCGCCCATGAGGCCGAGACACTCTTGCAGCAACAGGCGCGAGTGAACACCCAGCTTCAGGAAAGCCTGATGCGCACGCGCATGGTGCCGTTCGAGCGCATGGTGCCGCGCCTGCGCCGGATCGTCCGTCAGGTGTCGGGCGAGCTGAACAAGAAGGTCAAGTTCGACGTCATCAACGCCGAGGGCGAGATGGACCGCAACGTGCTCGAACGCATGGTCGCCCCGCTGGAGCACATGCTGCGCAACGCCGTCGATCACGGGCTTGAGAGCGTCGAGGAACGCCTGGCCGCCGGTAAATCCGAGTGGGGCCATATCACGCTGAGCCTGGCCCACGAAGGCGGCGACATCGTTATCGAGATGCGCGACGACGGCGCCGGTGTCGACTTCGAGGCCGTGCGGCGCAAGGCGATCAAGCGCGGCATCATCAGCCCGGACGCCGAGCTGAGCGAGCACGACATCCTGCAGTTCATCCTGCGCCCGGGCTTTTCCACCGCCGAGACCATCACCCAGATTTCCGGGCGCGGCGTCGGCATGGACGTGGTGCACGCCGAGGTCAAGGATCTCGGCGGTTCGATGGTCATTGATTCCAAGGCGGGAGAGGGCGCGCGTTTCCGTGTCCGCTTGCCGTTCTCGGTGTCGGTCAATCGCGCGCTGATGGTGCAGTGCGGCGAAGAACAGTACGCCGTGCCGCTGAACAGCATCGAGGGTATCGTGCGCGTGATGCCGAGCGAGCTGGAGACCTGTTATCAGTCCGTGCCGCCGCGCTATGAATACAACGGGCGAACCTACGAGCTGCGTTATCTGGGCGAGCTGCTCAATAACGGTCATCCGCCGAAACAGGGCGGCCAGACACAGACCCAACCGCTGCCGGTGCTTCTCGTGCACGTACACGATCAATGGATTGCGGTGCAGGTGGATACGTTGGCCGGCTCGCGGGAGATCGTGGTGAAAAACCTGGGTCCGCAGTTTTCGTCGATACCCGGCATTGCCGGCGCGACTATTCTGGGCGACGGCCGCGTGGTGCTGATTCTCGACCTGTTTGCGCACATCCGGCGTTTTCACGCCAAGCTGCTGGCGTTGCAGGTCGCCGGGCATGCGCCGGTGCGCTATGTCGAACCCGAACAGGCGCGGCCGTTGCTGGTGATGGTGGTGGATGACTCGGTGACGGTGCGCAAGGTCACCGGCCGCCTGCTGGAACGCAACGGCATGAACGTGCTGACGGCCAAAGATGGGGTCGATGCCATGGCGCTGCTGCAGGAGCACACCCCGGACATCATGCTGCTGGACATCGAAATGCCGCGCATGGACGGCTTTGAAGTCGTCAGCAAGATCCGCGGAGACGACGCCCTGAAGCACCTGCCGATCATCATGATCACGTCGCGATCAGGGCAGAAGCACCGCGACCACGCCATGGCGCTGGGGGTGAACGAATACATGAGCAAGCCGTATCAGGAAGCCGCTCTGTTGCAAAGCATTGCTCACTGGAGCCACGTCCATGTCTGACACCACGACGCAAACGGCGCGGCTGACCAGCCTGACCGGATTGCTCATCCCCCTCAGTGATCGGCACCTGCTGCTGCCCAACGTTGCCGTTGCCGAACTGATCGACTATCAAGACAGCGTTGCCGACCCCGCCGCACCGCAGTGGTATTTGGGCCCGATCAACTGGCGCCACCGCAGTCTGCCGCTGCTCAGTTTCGAAGCCGCCTGCGGCAGCCGCGCCCGTGTCGGAGGCCGCGCCCGCATCGTCGTGCTCAACGCCCTCGGCGGCCGCCCTGACCTCAAATTCATCGCGCTGCTGACCCAAGGGATTCCGCGCTCCTGCAAACTCGACAGCCAACTCAGCTACGTCGACGTGCCGCTGGCCGAGCTGGAACTGGCCGCGGTGCAAGTGGGCGAGACAGTCGCGAAGATCCCGGACCTCGTGGCGCTGGAAGAGTGGCTGGTGGAGGCGGGGTTGGTTCAGATGACGCCGAATTTGTAAGAGACGCCCCGGCTTTCAAACGCCGCAGATTAAATGCTGGACACAGCCCCTGTGGGAGTGAGCTTGCTCGCGAAAGCTGCATTTCAAACGCTGAAGATTTCGTGCCGGACACAGCCCTTGTGGGAGTGAGCTTGCTCACGAAAGCTGCATTTCAAACGCTGAAGATTTAGCGGCTGTCCCGGCTCTTTCGCGAGCAAGCTCGCTCCCACCATTTGATCTCCAGCATGCTCAACTTGTGTCTGTCTGGAGCATCCAGGAACTGCCAGCGGAAGCCGGCTCATATCAGGCTGAAGTATTTCGCTTTTACAGATTCGATATCGGTAAGGTTTGCTGCGTTGGCATCTGCTATGCCGTCCGAAATAGCCTGCATCTGGCGCATCTCGGCTTCCAGGTAGCGGCTCAGTGCTTGCTGAAGGTGATATTGCCGATCACGCCCAATCCCTCCTAGACGATGAGCCGAATAAACCGCATATTCGGCTCATACCTTGAGCCGAATATGACGGGGTCTGGCAGAGTTGATGCTGGATGCCACCCAACAACATGACGCCCCGCTGACGTCCGAACGGCTGATGCATTGGCATCGCTTGTTGTTTCCCGAGACGAGCGCGCTGACGGCATATCCTGTTCAGGTCGGGACGCTCAGAGGGCTTGAGCCCATGCACGTTGTGTCCGGTCGCATCGACCGGCCCGTGGTGCATTTCGAAGCACCTCCGCGCGAAGGCCTGGAGCAAAAGCTCGATGACTTTTTCTACTGGTTCAACAGTAGCCGCGCCGACCCTACCCTCGACCCGCTGATCCGCGCGGGCGTCGCACATTTCTGGTTCGTGACGCTGCACCCGTTCGACGATGGCAACGGACGTTTGACCCGCGCAATCACGGATCTGGCCATGGCCCAGGGCGAACACCAGGCCATACGCTTTTACGCCATGTCCGTCAGCATCCTCGCCCGCCGTCAGGACTACTACCGGATTCTGGAGGCGACCCAGCGCGGTGGGCTGAATATCACTGAGTGGCTCGTTTGGTTTTTGCAGACGCTGCTCCATACGTTTGAGCAGGCCATCCAGCGCATCGACCGGGTTTTGGCGAAGGCGAGATTCTGGCAAGCCCATCGGGATGACGGGCTATCCACCGAGCAAATCAAAGTGCTCAACCGTTTGCTGAATGGCGACCTGTTGTCGGAGAGGCCGGACGCGGGCTTCACCGACGGCATCAGCGCCGCTCAATACCAGGCGGTCGCCAAGGTCAGTAAAGCCACCGCCACTCGGCATCTCGCAGATCTGTTGGGAAAAGACTGCCTGCATAAACTCCCGGGCGGCGGGCGCAGCACCCGCTATCAGATCAACTGGCCCGACTGATCATTACTCTCACGGTAATGATTCGCGCATTTGCTTGATTGATGCCGAGCCACCGCCCCTCCTAATCTGCCCCACGACAGCGAACTCGTGGAGTCAGCATGACCACAACAACGAAACTTGACCCGCGCTGGTCGCGTCGTCGCACTGAAAAACTGCGACGGCTCGACCTGGTGCGTTCCTTCGCCGATGGCGTTGTACTGCCCACCGACAAGATTGTCGCGGCGCTTGAGGCGCTGATTGCGCCGGGCGATCGCGTGGTACTTGAAGGCAATAACCAGAAGCAGGCGGATTTCCTTTCGCGCTCACTGGTGAAGGCCGATCCCGGCAAGCTCCACGACCTGCACATGATCATGCCCAGCGTGGGTCGGGCCGAGCATCTGGACCTGTTCGAACGTGGCATCGCCCGCAAGCTGGATTTCTCTTTCGCCGGTACCCAAAGCCTGCGCATCAGCCAGTTGCTGGAAGACGGGCTGCTGGAAATCGGCGCGATTCATACCTACATCGAGCTGTATTCCCGGCTGCTGGTCGACCTGATTCCCAACGTCGTGCTTTCGGCCGGTTTCATGGCTGACCGCGCCGGCAATATCTACACCGGCGCCAGCACCGAAGACACTCCCGCCCTGATCGAACCGGCCGCCTTCAGCGACGGCATCGTCATCGTGCAGGTCAACCAGTTGGTGGATGACGTCAGCGACCTGCCGCGCGTGGACATCCCGGCGTCATGGGTCGACTTCGTGGTCGTCGCCGACAAGCCGTTCTACATCGAGCCGCTTTTCACCCGCGACCCGCGTCACATCAAGCCGGTGCACGTGCTGATGGCGATGATGGCGATTCGCGGGATCTACGAGAAACACAACGTCCAGTCCCTCAACCACGGCATCGGCTTCAACACCGCGGCGATCGAACTGATCCTGCCGACCTACGGTGAATCTCTGGGCCTGAAGGGCAAGATCTGCCGCAACTGGACGCTCAACCCACACCCGACGCTGATCCCCGCCATCGAAAGCGGCTGGGTCGAAAGCGTGCATTGCTTCGGCACCGAACTGGGCATGGAAAACTACATTGCGGCACGGCCCGACGTGTTCTTCACCGGTCACGATGGCTCCATGCGCTCCAACCGGATGATGTGCCAGCTGGCCGGGCAATACGCGGTTGACCTGTTCATCGGCGCCACGCTGCAAGTCGACGGCGACGGCCATTCCTCCACCGTCACCCGCGGGCGCCTCGCCGGCTTCGGCGGCGCGCCGAACATGGGCCACGACCCGCGCGGCCGACGTCACGCCACGCCTGCCTGGCTGGACATGCGCCAGCAGAGCGGTGACGGGCCGGACGCCTATCTTGAGCGCGGCAAGAAGCTTGTCGTGCAGATGGTCGAGACGTTTCAGGAGGGCGGCAAACCCACGTTCGTCGAGACCCTGGACGCCGTCGAAGTCGCGAAAAAAAGCGGCATGCCTCTGGCGCCGATCATGATCTACGGCGACGACGTCACCCATCTACTGACCGAAGAAGGCATCGCCTATCTGTACAAGGCGCGCAGCCTGGAGGAACGTCAGGCCATGATCGCCGCCGTCGCTGGCGTGACCTCCATCGGCCTGCGCCACAACCCCAAAGACACCGCCCGGATGCGCCGCGAAGGGCTGATTGCGCTGCCTGAAGACTTAGGGATTCGCCGCACCGACGCCAGCCGCGAACTGCTTGCCGCCAAGAGCATCGCCGAACTGGTGGAATGGTCCGGCGGTTTGTACAACCCGCCTGCGAAATTCAGGAGCTGGTGATGCGCGCATTCAACGTAGCTTTCGATGCCTTCGATGCAACGACCAACCCTGCATCACTGGCAGAGCGCCTGGCCGATCTGGCGGTGGATGCACTGATCGACGAAGCCGACCTGTCGCCAAAACCGGCGCTGGTTGATCGTCGCAGCAGTGGCGCCCACACGGATTTGCACTTGGGTCTGATGCACGCATCAGCGCTGTCGCTATGGCCCGCGTTCAAGCAGATGGCCGACGCCGCCATTGCCATCGGCGAGATCAATCCGCTGTTGCGGGAAACCATCGGACGCCTCGGTCGCGAAGGCGAAGCGGCGATGATGCGCACGACCAACGGGGTGAATACCCATCGCGGCGCGATCTGGGCACTGGGTTTGCTGGTCACCGCTGCAGCGCTGAATCCCGATCACATTTCCCTGGAGGGGCTGTGCCAACGCGCCGGCCAGCTGGCATTGATCGAGGATCGTCACCAGACCGCCAACCAGAGCCACAGCCTGAGCCATGGCCAAACCGTTGCGCAGAAATACGGTGCAATGGGCGCCCGGGAGCAAGCGCAAGCGGGTTTCCCTGCCGTCACTCAAACCGGTTTGCCGCAACTCATCCGCAGCCGCGCCGCCGGGCATGGCGAGCAAAACGCGCGACTCGATGCATTGCTGGCGATCATGACCACGCTGTCCGATACCTGCGTGCTGTATCGCGCGGGTGAAGCAGGCCTGCACGCCATGCAACACGGTGCGCAGCGGGTGCTGGACGCCGGCGGCAGCGCGACCCTCAGCGGCCGTCGCGCGCTGAATCAGCTGGATCAACAACTGCTAGGCCTGAACGCCTCCCCCGGCGGCGCCGCCGATTTGCTCGCCGCTTGCCTGTTTATTGATCGCCTGGAGCCTACGCTCGGCGATGAAACGAGGAACGTCTGATCATGGAAACCCTGTCTTTTGAATTCCCCGCCGGGCAGCCGCCAAGGGGGCGTGCGCTGGTGGGTTGTGTCGGTTCGGGTGATCTGGAAGTGCTGCTTGAACCGGGCCAGCCGGGCAAGCTGACGATTCAGGTGCTGACGTCGGTCAACGGCAGTTCGGCGCGCTGGGAAAACCTCTTTCAGCGCATGTTCGACGGCCAAACGCCGCCGGCCATGAGCATCGACATTCATGATTTCGGCGCCACGCCGGGCGTGGTTCGGCTGCGCCTGGAGCAAGGTTTCGAGGAGGTCGGTCATGACTGACAGCACGCGGCTTCTGCAGCAGCACAGTTTCGTCGAGCTCGGCGCCCGGCAACGCGCGCGCGCACTGCTGGATGACGGCAGTTTTCGTGAGCTGATCGATCCCTTCGAGCGCTTCGTCTCCCCTTGGCTCGCCAAGCAAGGCGTCGTCCCCCAGGCCGACGATGGCGTGGTGATCGCCAAAGGCACGATCGAGGGCAAACCGGTGGTGATCTGCGCCATCGAAGGCGGCTTTCAAGGCGGGAGCATGGGCGAAGTCGGCGGCGCGAAGATGGCTGGCGCGCTGGAGCTGGCCGCCGAAGACAATCGCAAGGGCATTCCCACCGCAGCCGTTCTGTTGCTGGAAACCGGGGGCGTTCGCTTGCAGGAAGCCAATCTCGGACTGGCGGCCATCGCTGACATTCACGCCGCGATTGTTGATCTGCGTCGCTATCAGCCGGTGATCGGCGTAGTGGCAGGCAGCGTCGGCTGCTTCGGCGGCATGTCAATTGCGGCGGGCTTGTGCAGTTATCTGGTCGTCACTCAGGAAGCGCGTCTCGGCCTGAACGGCCCGCAAGTGATCGAGCAGGAAGCCGGCATTGAAGAATACGACTCCCGCGACCGGCCCTTCATCTGGAGCCTGACCGGGGGCGAGCAACGTTTTGCCAGCGGTCTGGTGGACGCCTTTGTCGCCGACGACATCAGCGCCATTCAGCAACAGGTGCATGCGTTGTTGCACAAGGGCAAGCCCGAGCAGGAACGCAGCAGTCGATACGCCTGGTTCCTCGAGCGTTTGTCGCACGTGGACACCGCCCAGCAGATAGCGCCCGCTTCGGTGCGCGCTGCCTATCAAGGAGACCGGTCATGAGTGCTTACTCACTCCGTGGATTGAACTGGTTTAACGCGCTGGCCGCAAACGCCGCTGAAGTGGCGGGGCTGCCTGCGTCGGTGAAAGCAGCGGATGGCGTACTGGGTGATCTCCCGGCGCGATTCCTGGCGGTGGTCGCTGACCCTGCCAACCGTTTCCCCCGCGCCCAAAACGGCGAAGTCGGATTGCTGGAAGGATGGGGTCTGGCCCAGGCCGTGGACGGCGCCATCGAACTGGATCAGAACAGCGACACCAAGCGCACGCTGATTGCGATCATCGACGTGCCGAGTCAGGCCTATGGTCGCCGCGAAGAAGTGCTGGGTATTCACCAGGCACTGGCCGGCGCGGTAGACGCCTATGCTCGGGCGCGCCTGGCCGGGCATCCGGTGATTGGGCTGCTGGTGGGCAAGGCCATGTCGGGGGCCTTCCTCGCCCACGGCTATCAGGCCAATCGGCTGATTGCCCTGCGCGATCCGGGCGTCATGGTTCATGCCATGGGCAAGGCATCTGCAGCGCGGGTGACACTGCGCAGCGTCGAGGAACTGGAAAAACTCGCCGCCAGCGTGCCGCCGATGGCCTATGACATCGACAGCTACGCCAGCCTCGGTTTGCTGTGGGAAACCCTGTCGGTCAGCCAGATCGAGCAGCCCAGCGTTTCGGATATCACCCTGGTTCAGGACTGCCTGATTGCAGCGATCAAAGACACCCTCGCCGGCGCCAATGACCTGAGTTCACGCCTCGGCGCGCCGAACCGTGGGGCGTCGTCGAAAGTCCGCGAGCTGTTGCGGACGCAGTGGTAATGAGTGCTTTCCAGCCGGTGCTGCCCCACGACCTGTTGTGGGGTCTGCCGACGGCTGCGTTGCCGATCGACGCGCCGGCGTGGGCGTTCGAGGCCATCGGCCTGGGTCATCCGGTGGTAGTGCGCCGCGCTCGTGTCGGGGCAGGACTGGTGGCGGTGGGCGTGAGAGGTCAGTCCCGGGATCAGCGCTACGCCACTCACATGAAACTTGATGATGTGCAGCGGCGCGTGCCGCCTGAAGAGTTGATCGCCATGGCGCCCGAAGCTGACTGGCCGGCGTTGCGCGCCTTGCAGCAGATTCGTCCAGTGATGGACGCGCTCGGCCTGTCGTGGGGCGTGGCGGGTGGCGCCGGTTTTGAGCTGGCGAGTGGCGTGGCCGTACTGCACGCGGACAGCGACCTCGATCTCATTCTGCGCACCCCTGAATGCTTTGATCGCCAGCACGCCGCGCGTTTGGTCGAGCAGCTTGCCGGCGCGGTCTGCCGCATCGACCTTCAGCTGCAAACCCCCTTTGGTGCAGTCGCGCTGCGCGAGTGGGCAGGACCGTCACGCCAGGTGCTGCTCAAAGCCGAAGACGGCGCGCGGCTTGTGGATAACCCTTGGCTGGCGCAGGCGGTTGCGGCATGAGCAGTTTCTGGGCGTTTCCCGGCCAGGGCGCGCAACAGCCGGGCATGCTCCATGGGCTGCCGGAGCATCCCTTGGTTGAACAGTGTCTGGCAGAAGCGAGCGCTGCATTGAGCGAGGACGTCCTGACGCTGGATACGGCCGCCTCCCTGCAATCGACGCGAGCTGTTCAGCTGTGCCTGTTAATCGCGGGCGTCGCGTGCGCCCGGGTGCTGATGGCCGATGGGAACACCCCCGACATGGTCGCAGGTTTGTCCATCGGTGCTTATCCGGCGGCAGTGATCGCGGAGGCTCTGGATTTTTCAGATGCGGTGCGTCTGGTGGCGCTGCGGGGTGAGCTGATGCAAAGCGCTTATCCACAGGGCTACGGCATGACCGCGCTGATCGGGCTGGACCAACCTACGGTCGAAAGCCTGATCGCACGCATTCACAGCGTTGAGACGCCGGTCTATCTGGCCAACATCAACGCTGATACCCAGTTCGTTATTGCTGGCCGAGACGAAGCCATGACGGCCGTCGCTGCGCTCGCAAAAGAGCAGGGCGCTGCGGCGGCCAAGCGGCTGGCGGTCAGCGTGCCGTCCCATTGCGAACTGCTGGCCGAACCGGCACGCGCCCTTGCCGATGCATTCGCACGAGTTTCCGTGAAAGCGCCGACGCTGAAATACCTCAGCGGCAGCACCGCGCGGCCGATGCTCAGTGCCGACAAGGTCCGTGACGATCTGGCGTTCAACATGTGCCGGGTGATCGACTGGCGCAGCACGGTGCAAACCGCCTACGAGCGAGGTGCGCGGCTGCACATCGAGTTGCCGCCAGGCACCGTGCTGACAGGCCTGGCGCGTCGCGTTTTCGAACAAGGATCGGTCGTCGCCTTTCAGGGCGCCCGGCTGGACACGCTCAGCGCGCTGTCGCGAGAGGAGGAACGCCGCCACTCATAAACCGACTGCTGCTTTCGAAGGAACACAAAAACAACAACTTCGACGATGCAATTTGAGGATAAGAACAATGGTGATTTATGGCGTGGCGTTACTCGCAATCTGCACCCTCGCGGGGGTGATTCTCGGTGATCTGCTCGGCGTGCTGCTGGGCGTAAAATCCAACGTGGGCGGCGTGGGGATCGCGATGATCCTGCTGATCTGCGCGCGGCTGTTCATGCAAAAGCGCGGCGGCATGAGCGAAGGCTGCGAAATGGGCGTCGGCTTCTGGGGCGCCATGTACATCCCGGTCGTCGTGGCCATGGCCGCTCAGCAAAACGTCGTCACGGCGCTCAAGGGCGGGCCGATCGCGGTCATCGCGGCGGTGGTGTCAGTAGTGGTCTGTGGCTGCACGATTGCAGTCATCAGCCGCATCAACAAGGGCGAGCCACTGCCCAAAGAAGACGAACTCGCGCACCCGCTGCCGGTGATCGCGCCGACTGTTTCGCCAGCAGGAGGCCGCTGATATGTGGGAGCTCATTCAGAAAGACCTGATCAGCCAGGGCCTGGTCACCGCGTTCGCCGTCGTGGGCGTGGTGATGTGGATTTCGGTGGTGCTGTCCAAGCGCCTGACGTTCGGGCGCATTCATGGCTCGGCCATTGCCATCGTCATCGGCCTGGTCCTGGCGTGGGTGGGCGGCACGATGACCGGCGGCCAGAAAGGGCTGGCGGACCTGGCGCTGTTCTCCGGGATCGGCCTGATGGGCGGGTCGATGCTGCGTGATTTCGCCATCGTCGCCACGGCCTTCGAAGTGCAGGCCACCGAAGCGAAAAAGGCCGGCTGGATCGGCGCGTTCTCGTTGCTGTTGGGTACGTTGCTGCCATTCATTGTCGGTTGCTGTGTGGCGTACGCGTTTGGCTATCGCGATGCGGTGAGCATCACCACCATTGGCGCGGGCGCGGTGACGTACATCGTCGGGCCGGTGACCGGTGCGGCGCTGGGCGCGACCTCGGATGTGATGGCGCTGTCGATCGCGACCGGTCTGATCAAAGCCATTCTGGTGATGGTCGGCACCCCGATGGCGGCGCGCTGGATGGGGCTGGATAACCCGCGTTCCGCGATGGTCTTCGGCGGTCTGGCCGGCACTGTGAGCGGCGTGACGGCCGGATTGGCGGCGACGGACCGGCGGCTGGTGCCTTATGGTGCGCTGACGGCGACCTTCCACACCGGGCTCGGCTGCCTGCTGGGCCCGTCGCTGCTTTACTTCATCGTGCGCGGGATTTTGGGCTGAGGCTTTGGGATGCGTGGCCTCAGCAACGTGCTGCCGTTCCGCGCCAGGACGCTGATGTATCTGCCGGCATCGGAATTGCGGGAGCGAGCTTGCTCGCGAAGGGGCCGGTACATCCGCTACAAATTTAGCGCTTGAAATGCCGTCTTCGTGAGCAAGCTCACTCCCACAGGGGATGTGTTTGATGCAAGAAAGCGCGGTGTAGAAGACGCCGCAGATGTATCTACTGACAGGTAATTTGTGGGAGCGACCGGGGTGGCGATCCACCTTGCTCGCGAAGGGGCCGGTACATCCACCAAACTTTCAGCGGCTGAAATGCCGTCTTCGTGAG
Organism: Pseudomonas sp. GW821-FHT07F05; assembly: GCF_059418765.1. Classification (NCBI taxonomy): domain Bacteria; kingdom Pseudomonadati; phylum Pseudomonadota; class Gammaproteobacteria; order Pseudomonadales; family Pseudomonadaceae; genus Pseudomonas; species Pseudomonas sp. GW821-FHT07F05. The sequence continues at coordinate 177 of NZ_JBWKQL010000014.1, read as the reverse complement.
CAAGCTCACTCCCACAGGGGATGTGTTTGATGCAAGAAAGCGCGGTGTCAGAAGGCGCCGCAGATGTATCTACTGACAGGTAATTTGTGGGAGCGAGCTTGCTCGCGAAGGGGCCGGTACATCCACCGAACTTTCAGCGGCTGAAATGCCGTCTTCGTGAGCAAGCTCACTCCCACA
>NZ_JBWKQL010000013.1:99174-167474 GCF_059418765.1 Pseudomonas sp. GW821-FHT07F05 | reverse complement strand
GCAGTGAAACGATGCATCGCCGATGGTAGTGTGGGGTTTCCCCATGTGAGAGTAGGTCATCGTCAAGATTAAATTCCGAAACCCCATTTGCGAAAGCAGGTGGGGTTTTGTTTTTGCGCGCGGAAAAGCTGTTAACAACTCTCCACAGTAAAACCCACCCATCAGCAATGCTTGACTTCGGCTTGTGCCCTGAACGGCACGCTTGCGTAGGTCGGCTAGATGGCTATCATGCGCGTCTTACAACCAGGCGCTGAAATCCATGCATACGTTGCTAAAGCTACTTGGAGATGGGGCGTTTCACTCCGGCGAGGATCTGGGGCTCGCGCTGGGCGTCAGCCGAAGTGCTGTCTGGAAGAAGCTGCAGCAGGCCCAGGCTGAGCTTGGCATCGAAATTTACAAGGTGCGCGGCCGAGGTTACCGTCTGGCTTCCCCGCTTTCGTTGTTGGACAGTGAGGTGCTGATCGATGAGCACGAAAGATTGGGTTGGACATGCTGCATTCACGAAACTATCGACTCCACGAATGCCGAAGCCATGAGAATGGCAAGTTCAGGCGCAGCCCTTCCTGCTTTGGTTCTTGCAGAGCAGCAGACAGCAGGCCGCGGCAGGCGTGGGCGTCAATGGGTAAGTCCGTTTGCTGAAAACCTCTATTACAGCCTCGCTTTGCGTATGGATGGCGGTACCCGTCGGCTCGACGGTCTTAGCCTTGTCGTAGGGCTTGCAGTTGTAGATACGCTGCGAGAACTCGGTATCCATAGAGCGGGCCTGAAATGGCCTAACGACATTCTGGTTGGCCGCAAAAAACTCGCTGGAGTGCTGCTCGAGGTAACTGGCGATCTCGCTAATGTTTGCCATGTAGTTATCGGTATTGGGATCAATATCAATATGCGTGATTCCGTTGACGTCGATCAGGCTTGGACGTCGGTGGCCCTTGAGCTGGGAGATATTCAGGACAGAAGCAAGGTCGCCTGCGCGCTAAGTCGAAATCTCAGTGGCTATCTTGCTGGCCATCAGGAAAGAGGATTTGCAGCGTATAGAAAAGCGTGGGAGGACAAGCATCTATGGCAAGGCCTCGCGGTCGCTCTCACCGCGGGTACGAACACCACCCAGGGCGTTGTGAAGGGCATTGGTGATGATGGGGCGTTACGCCTGGAGGTAGATGGGCGTGAAGAGCATTTCAGCGGGGGGGAGGTGACTCTCAGGCTCCAGGGTGGTTAGGGTAGAAATCAGAGTTAGTAAGATCGGCCTGTATTCAGGTGCGTATCGTTAATGAGGTGGGTATGCCATGGACGTTTTTGTTGTTACTCATGTTGAACGGTCTGTATTTCTTCTGGCATCAGCAGGATGCGCCGCTGCGTCCTAAAGAGGTCGAGCCGCTGCTGACTCATCGAGCGTATGGCCAAAATATTCGTTTGCTGGGCGAGTCGGGAGTCGGTGGTGGTACTGCGCGTACCTCTACAGGACAAGAGAACTGCCTCTACCTGGGGGGAACTGCCAAGCAGGCTGAAGCGGCACTTCTCGAGCAGCGTCTTGTTGCCTTAGATATCGATACTCACCTTGAAAAGCGCTTGGATCAGGAAGGCGGCGTGTACTGGCTGAAAATTGCGCCTGCTAGCCGGCGCTTGGTCAGCGAGGTTTTGATTGCCGAGCTCCGCAGGGATTTTCCCATGCTAAAAAATGAAATAATGTCATGTGAAGGCATTGCAACCGTAGATTAGTTTGAATAGAATGGCGCCCGCTTCGCAGTGCAGATCAATTGATAGGTACTGATGTAGCGGTGGTCAATGCTTGTAACCTCAAGTTTTTATTGAGAAAAAGATTGACAGAAAGGTAGCATGATATAGAATGCTGCCTCGCTTAGGAGGGGTTCCCGAGCGGCCAAAGGGATCAGACTGTAAATCTGACGTCTACGACTTCGAAGGTTCGAATCCTTCCCCCTCCACCATATTTTGAGCGTAAGCAGCAAAGCTCAGCGGGTATAGTTTAGTGGTAGAACCTCAGCCTTCCAAGCTGATGATGCGGGTTCGATTCCCGCTACCCGCTCCAAGTTTTCTGGTTGTGCAATGTGTTTTGCTCTTGTAGCTCAGTTGGTAGAGCACACCCTTGGTAAGGGTGAGGTCAGCGGTTCAAATCCGCTCAAGAGCTCCATTACTAAGGCAGATATGTGAGTATCTGCCTTTGTTTTAGGCGCTACGAATACCAAGGTTTTCAAGGTCTTGGTGAGGTGGCGCCGCAGTGATTCGACGTGCATAATCGCAGTTGTCGAGTTGCTGTTGAAATCTTCCTGTCAGGTCCGCATAATGTTCGGCCTGATTTTGCTTTTAGGTCAGTAGCTCAATTGGCAGAGCGACGGTCTCCAAAACCGTAGGTTGGGGGTTCGATTCCCTCCTGACCTGCCAGATTCTCCAAAGTATCTGGCTTTCTTTTCACAGGATTTTAGTAGATGAATCCAAAGGCTGAAGCCCAAGACTCCCGTTTTGATCTCGTGAAGTGGCTTGTAGTAGTGCTTCTGGTAGTCGTGGGTGTCGTTGGAAATCAATACTACTCCGCGCAGCCAATCCTGTATCGCGTTCTTGCCCTGCTTTTGATCGCCGCCGTGGCAGCCTATGTGGCTCTGCAGACGGGGAAGGGTAAGGCTTTCTTTGTTTTGGCCAAAGAAGCTCGCGCTGAGATTCGTAAAGTCGTGTGGCCTACGCGTCAAGAGACTACCCAGACCACTTTGATCGTGGTTGCAGTGGTTCTCGTCATGGCGCTGCTGTTGTGGGGTTTAGATTCCCTGCTCGGCTGGCTTGTTTCCTTGATTGTCGGCTAAGGGTGTCCCGTGGCTAAGCGTTGGTACGTAGTGCATGCCTACTCGGGTTACGAGAAGCATGTCATGCGCTCACTGGTTGAGCGTGTAAAGCTTGCAGGCATGGAAGATGGCTTCGGCGAGATTCTGGTCCCTACTGAAGAAGTAGTGGAAATGCGTAACGGCCAGAAACGCAAAAGTGAACGCAAATTCTTCCCTGGCTATGTGCTTGTCCAGATGGACATGAACGAGGGCACTTGGCACTTGGTCAAGGATACTCCTCGTGTCATGGGTTTCATCGGTGGCACGGCAGACAAGCCGGCCCCTATTACCGATAAAGAAGCTGAGGCAATTCTGCGTCGCGTTGCTGATGGCAGCGACAAGCCGAAGCCAAAAACTCTGTTCGAACCGGGCGAAGTTGTCCGTGTTACAGATGGTCCGTTTGCTGATTTCAACGGTACTGTCGAAGAAGTCAATTACGAAAAGAGCCGAATCCAAGTGGCGGTGCTCATTTTCGGACGCTCCACTCCTGTGGAGCTGGAGTTCAGTCAGGTCGAAAAGGCGTAACTGAACTCAGAATCCCATACCCCGCAGCCCTGGGCTGTGGGGTTTTTTCGTCACCGGGATAAACGCGCAAGTAACCGGGGAGCCTTTCGAGGCGCTAGAACCCGTAATTGGAGTGCCTCATGGCCAAGAAGATTACCGCTTACATCAAGCTTCAAGTGAAAGCCGCTCAGGCTAACCCGAGCCCGCCTGTTGGTCCTGCACTGGGTCAGCACGGCGTGAACATCATGGAATTCTGCAAAGCGTTCAACGCCCGTACTCAGGGTATTGAGCCAGGTTTGCCGACCCCTGTGATCATCACTGTTTACAGTGACCGCAGCTTCACCTTTGAAACCAAAAGCACCCCGGCTTCGGTACTGCTGAAAAAAGCAGCTGGCTTGACCAGCGGCTCGGCTCGTCCGAACACCGTAAAAGTTGGCACAGTAACCCGTGCTCAGCTGGAAGAAATCGCCAAGGCAAAAAATGCCGACTTGACCGCTGCTGATATGGACGCCGCTGTGCGCACCATCGCCGGTTCTGCTCGTAGCATGGGCCTTAACGTGGAGGGTGTGTAATGGCTAAGCTGACTAAGCGCCAAAAAGCTATCGCTTCCAAAGTCGAAGCTGGCAAATCTTATAACTTCAACGAAGCCGCTGCTCTGCTGGCTGAGTTGTCGACAGTGAAGTTCAGCGAGTCTGTAGACGTCGCTGTGAACCTCGGTGTTGATCCTCGTAAATCCGATCAGGTCGTACGTAGCGCCACCGTGCTGCCTCACGGCACTGGCAAGACCGTTCGTGTCGCAGTGTTTACTCAGGGTCCAGCTGCTGAGGCTGCTCTGGCTGCCGGCGCTGATCGTGTTGGTATGGACGATCTGGCTGCTGAAATGAAAGGCGGCGACCTGAACTATGACGTCGTGATTGCTTCCCCGGACGCAATGCGTGTTGTTGGTCAGTTGGGTCAGATCCTCGGCCCGCGCGGCCTGATGCCTAACCCTAAAGTCGGTACCGTTACTCCAGACGTAGCCACTGCCGTGAAAAACGCCAAGGCTGGTCAGGTTCGTTATCGCACCGACAAAAACGGCATTATCCATACCTCCGTTGGCAAGGTCGGCTTTGATGCAGACAAGCTGCGTGAGAACGTTGAAGCTCTGATCGCTGATCTGAAGCGTATCAAGCCAGCTTCCTCGAAAGGTATCTACGTTAAACGCGTAACACTGAGCACCACTATGGGCCCAGGCTTGGTCATCGACCAAGGTTCGTTGGACGCGTAAGACTGGCATGGCGCGGGTAACCGCGTCATTGCGAAAATTGGGGTCCCTGCCTGGCGGGGGCTATCCAAGACCGTAGGCGGCGAAAGCCTTAAACCATAAGCCTACGCAGATGGTGCTCCCGGTTCCTTACCGAATCAGACACCAAAACGACATCCGGCTCAGGTCAGATGAAACGGTAACAAGCAGGAGTTAAACCCGTGGCAATTAAACTCGAAGACAAGAAGGCCATCGTCGCTGAAGTCAACGAGGCTGCCAAAGTCGCTCTGTCTGCTGTTGTGGCTGATGCCCGCGGTGTGACGGTAGGCGCGATGACCGGACTCCGTAAAGAGGCTCGTGAAGCTGGCGTTTATGTACGTGTCGTACGTAACACCCTGCTCAAGCGCGCCGTTGCTGACACTGAATACAGTGTCCTCAACGATGTGTTCACCGGCCCGACCTTGATCGCCTTCTCCAACGAACATCCAGGTGCTGCTGCCCGTTTGTTCAAAGAGTTCGCTAAAGGTCAGGATAAGTTCGAGATCAAGGCAGCTGCGTTTGAGGGCAAGTACCTCGCAGCTAATCAGATCGACGTACTGGCAACACTGCCGACCCGCAACGAAGCGATTTCGCAGCTGATGAGCGTGATTCAGGGCGCTACCAGCAAGCTCGCTCGTACTCTGGCGGCTATTCGCGAACAGAAAGAAGCCGCTGCAGCCTAAGGGCCGGCACTTCTTCTCGCGTATTTTTGTTTATTTCGATGGTCGCGTAGGCCGTCCCCCAATTCAGGAATTAGAGTCATGTCTATCTCTCAAGACGATATCCTCAACGCCGTAGCTGAAATGTCCGTTCTGCAGGTTGTAGAGCTGATCAAAGCATTCGAAGAAAAATTCGGTGTTAGCGCTGCTGCTGCTTCCGCTGGCCCAGCTGCTGCTGCCGCCGTCGTTGAAGAGCAAACTGAATTCAACGTCATGCTGCTGGAAGCTGGCGAGAAGAAAGTTAACGTTATTAAGGCAGTTCGTGAACTGACCGGTCTGGGCCTGAAAGAAGCCAAGGCAGTCGTTGACGGCGCTCCAGCAATGGTTCTGGAAGCAGTAGCTAAAGACGCTGCTGACAAAGCCAAGGCTACTCTGGAAGAAGCAGGCGCTAAAGTCGAGCTGAAGTAAGCATCGACTTTGCGTTTCCAGCCCAAGCGTTAAGCGAAAGGCTGATGGCTGGTGGCTTCTGCCACCGGCCTTTTTCCGTTGTTGGCAGCTGATTCGGTTAGCGCTGATTACGTGATCTACCCACCTCGAACGGTGGCGCGAACCATGGGGTTCGCAAGATTTTTCTGGCTGCTCCCGTCGGGAGGAGCCAAACAAGCAGGTGACCAAGCTGGGGAACGCTGATGGCTTACTCATATACTGAGAAAAAACGTATCCGCAAGGACTTTAGCAAGTTGCCGGACGTCATGGATGTGCCTTACCTCCTGGCCATCCAGCTGGATTCGTATCGTGAATTCTTGCAAGCGGGAGCGACTAAAGATCAGTTCCGCGACGTGGGCCTGCATGCGGCCTTCAAATCTGTTTTCCCGATCATCAGCTACTCCGGCAATGCTGCTCTGGAGTATGTGGGTTATCGTCTGGGCGAACCGGCTTTTGATGTCAAGGAATGCGTGCTCCGCGGTGTGACATACGCCGTACCTTTGCGGGTAAAAGTACGTCTGATCATTTTCGACAAAGAATCGTCGAACAAAGCGATCAAGGACATCAAAGAGCAAGAAGTCTATATGGGTGAAATCCCCCTGATGACTGAAAACGGTACCTTCGTTATCAACGGTACCGAGCGTGTGATCGTTTCCCAGCTTCACCGTTCCCCGGGCGTGTTCTTTGACCATGACCGCGGCAAGACGCACAGTTCGGGCAAGCTGTTGTATTCGGCTCGCATCATTCCCTACCGTGGTTCGTGGCTGGACTTCGAATTCGATCCGAAAGACTGTGTCTTCGTTCGTATCGACCGTCGCCGCAAACTCCCTGCATCGGTTCTGCTCCGTGCATTGGGTTACACCACTGAAGAAGTGTTGGATGCTTTCTACACCACCAACGTATTCCACGTTCAGGGCGAGAACCTGAATCTGGAGTTGGTGCCTCAGCGCCTGCGTGGCGAAATTGCCGTTCTGGATATTCTGGACGACAAGGGCAAGGTGATTGTTGAGCAAGGCCGTCGTATTACGGCCCGTCACATCAACCAGCTCGAAAAAGCGAACATCAAGACCCTTGAGGTTCCTCTCGACTACGTTATTGGCCGCACCAGCGCCAAGGCGATCGTGCACCCAGCGACGGGTGAGATCATTGCCGAGTGCAATACCGAGCTGAATACCGAGATCCTGGCAAAAATTGCCAAGGCTCAGGTTGTTCGCATCGAGACGCTGTACACGAACGACATCGACTGCGGTCCTTTCATCTCCGACACCCTGAAGATCGACTCGACCGGCAACCAGCTTGAAGCCTTGGTCGAAATCTATCGGATGATGCGTCCTGGCGAGCCACCTACCAAGGATGCCGCCGAGACCTTGTTCAACAACCTGTTCTTCAGCCCAGAGCGCTACGATCTGTCGGCTGTAGGTCGGATGAAGTTCAACCGTCGTATCGGTCGTACCGAGATCGAAGGTTCGGGCGTCCTGCACAAAGACGACATCGTCGCCGTGCTGAAGACCTTGGTCGACATCCGTAATGGTAAAGGCATCGTCGATGACATCGATCACCTCGGTAACCGTCGCGTTCGTTGCGTAGGCGAGATGGCCGAGAACCAGTTCCGTGTAGGTCTGGTGCGTGTTGAGCGTGCGGTTAAAGAGCGTCTGTCGATGGCAGAAAGCGAAGGCCTGATGCCTCAGGACCTGATCAACGCCAAGCCTGTTGCGGCGGCGGTGAAAGAGTTCTTCGGTTCCAGCCAGCTTTCCCAGTTCATGGACCAGAACAACCCGCTGTCCGAGATCACTCACAAGCGTCGTGTCTCTGCACTCGGCCCTGGTGGTCTGACGCGTGAGCGTGCCGGCTTTGAAGTTCGTGACGTACACCCGACTCACTATGGTCGTGTCTGCCCGATTGAAACGCCGGAAGGTCCGAACATTGGTCTGATCAACTCCTTGGCGGCATACGCGCGCACCAACCAGTACGGCTTCCTCGAGAGCCCGTACCGTGTGGTTAAGGACGCTCTGGTAACTGACGAAATCGTTTTCCTCTCAGCTATTGAGGAAGCGGATCACGTCATTGCCCAGGCATCTGCGGCAATGAACGACAAGAAGATCCTGATCGACGAGCTGGTTGCTGTTCGTCACTTGAACGAGTTCACCGTCAAGGCGCCGGAAGACGTCACCCTGATGGATGTTTCGCCGAAGCAGGTTGTTTCCGTTGCAGCATCGCTGATCCCGTTCCTTGAGCACGACGACGCCAACCGTGCGTTGATGGGTTCGAACATGCAGCGTCAGGCTGTTCCAACACTGCGCGCTGACAAGCCGCTGGTTGGTACTGGCATGGAGCGTAACGTTGCGCGTGACTCCGGCGTTTGCGTCGTGGCCCGTCGTGGCGGCGTGATTGACTCGGTTGACGCTAGCCGTATCGTGGTTCGTGTTGCAGATGACGAAGTTGAGACAGGCGAAGCCGGTGTCGACATCTACAACCTGACCAAATACACACGTTCGAACCAAAACACCTGCATCAACCAGCGCCCGCTGGTGAGCAAGGGTGATCGCGTTCAGCGTAGCGACATCATGGCTGACGGCCCGTCCACCGATATGGGTGAGCTGGCACTGGGTCAGAACATGCGCATCGCGTTCATGGCGTGGAACGGCTTCAACTTCGAAGACTCCATTTGCCTGTCCGAGCGTGTTGTCCAGGAAGACCGTTTCACCACGATCCACATTCAGGAACTGACCTGTGTGGCGCGTGATACCAAGCTTGGGCCTGAAGAGATCACTGCTGACATCCCTAACGTAGGTGAAGCAGCACTTAACAAGCTGGACGAAGCCGGTATCGTTTATGTGGGTGCGGAAGTCGGCGCCGGTGACATTCTGGTAGGTAAGGTCACTCCGAAAGGCGAGACCCAGCTGACGCCGGAAGAGAAGCTGCTGCGCGCAATCTTCGGTGAAAAAGCCAGCGACGTTAAAGACACCTCCCTGCGTGTACCTACCGGTACCAAAGGCACCGTCATTGATGTCCAGGTCTTCACGCGTGATGGCGTTGAGCGTGATGCTCGTGCGCTCTCCATCGAGAAGAGCCAGCTTGACGAGATCCGCAAGGACTTGAACGAAGAGTTCCGCATCGTTGAAGGCGCAACTTTCGAGCGTCTGCGTTCCGCGCTGGTCGGTCGTGTCGCTGAAGGCGGTGCCGGCCTGAAGAAAGGGCAGGAAATCACCAACGAAGTTCTGGACGGTCTGGAGCACGGTCAGTGGTTCAAGCTGCGCATGGTCGAAGATGCGCTAAACGAGCAGCTCGAGAAGGCCCAGGCGTACATCGTTGACCGTCGCCGTCTGCTTGACGACAAGTTCGAAGACAAGAAGCGCAAGCTGCAGCAGGGCGATGACCTTGCTCCAGGCGTGCTGAAGATCGTCAAGGTCTACCTTGCCATTCGCCGTCGCATCCAGCCGGGCGACAAGATGGCCGGTCGTCACGGTAACAAAGGTGTGGTCTCCGTGATCATGCCGGTTGAAGACATGCCGCACGATGCCAATGGCACGCCGGTGGATATCGTCCTCAACCCGTTGGGTGTACCTTCGCGTATGAACGTCGGTCAGATCCTCGAAACTCACCTGGGCCTCGCGGCTAAGGGATTGGGCGAGAAGATCAACCGCATGCTCGAAGAGCAGCGTAAAGTCGTTGAGCTGCGCAAGTTCCTGAACGAGATCTACAACGAGATTGGCGGCCGTCAGGAAAGTCTTGATGACCTGTCTGATCAGGAAATTCTGGATCTGGCGAAGAACCTGCGTGGCGGCGTTCCTATGGCTACCCCGGTATTCGACGGCGCCAAGGAATCCGAAATCAAGGCAATGCTCCGCCTGGCGGACATGCCGGACAGTGGCCAGATGCAGCTGTTCGACGGCCGTACCGGTAACAAGTTTGAGCGTCCGGTCACCGTTGGCTACATGTACATGCTGAAGCTGAACCACTTGGTGGACGACAAGATGCACGCGCGTTCCACTGGTTCGTACAGCCTGGTCACCCAGCAGCCGCTGGGTGGTAAGGCCCAGTTCGGTGGTCAGCGTTTCGGGGAGATGGAAGTCTGGGCGCTGGAAGCATATGGCGCGGCGTACACTCTGCAAGAAATGCTTACAGTGAAGTCGGACGACGTGAACGGCCGTACCAAGATGTACAAGAACATCGTGGACGGCGATCACCGTATGGAGCCGGGCATGCCCGAGTCCTTCAACGTGTTGATCAAAGAAATCCGTTCGCTCGGTATCGATATCGATCTGGAAACCGAATAACACGTGACGCGAATCGAGGGCGGGTCGGTATGACTGCCCTCTGCTCCGCCAGGAGGAAAGGCCTTGAAAGACCTACTGAATTTGCTGAAAAACCAGGGTCAAGTCGAAGAGTTCGACGCCATCCGTATCGGATTGGCATCGCCTGAGATGATCCGTTCGTGGTCGTTCGGTGAAGTTAAAAAGCCGGAAACCATAAACTACCGTACGTTCAAACCTGAGCGTGACGGCCTTTTCTGCGCCAAGATCTTTGGCCCGGTCAAGGATTACGAGTGCCTGTGCGGTAAGTACAAGCGCTTGAAGCATCGTGGCGTTATCTGCGAAAAATGCGGCGTTGAAGTCGCACTGGCCAAAGTCCGTCGTGAGCGCATGGCTCACATCGAACTGGCATCGCCGGTTGCTCACATCTGGTTCCTGAAATCACTGCCGTCCCGTATCGGCTTGCTGATGGACATGACCCTGCGTGACATCGAACGCGTTCTCTACTTCGAGAGCTATGTCGTTATCGATCCGGGCATGACTACCCTCGAAAAAGGGCAGTTGCTTAACGACGAGCAATACTTCGAAGCCCTTGAAGAGTTCGGTGATGACTTCGACGCCCGTATGGGTGCCGAAGCTGTCCGTGAGCTGCTGCACGCTATTGATCTGGAACACGAGATTGGCCGTCTGCGCGAAGAGATTCCGCAAACCAACTCCGAAACCAAAATCAAGAAGCTGTCCAAACGTCTGAAGTTGATGGAAGCCTTCCAGGGTTCCGGCAACCTTCCAGAGTGGATGGTGTTGACCGTTCTGCCGGTTCTTCCGCCAGACCTGCGTCCACTGGTTCCACTGGATGGTGGTCGCTTCGCGACTTCTGACCTCAACGATCTGTATCGTCGGGTGATCAACCGTAACAACCGTTTGAAGCGTCTGCTGGATCTGTCTGCTCCTGACATCATCGTGCGCAACGAAAAGCGCATGCTGCAGGAAGCTGTGGATGCGCTGCTTGATAACGGTCGTCGCGGTCGCGCCATCACTGGTTCGAACAAGCGTCCTCTGAAATCCCTGGCTGACATGATCAAGGGTAAGCAGGGTCGTTTCCGTCAGAACTTGCTTGGTAAGCGTGTTGACTACTCTGGCCGTTCGGTAATTACCGTAGGTCCGACCCTGCGTCTGCACCAGTGCGGTCTGCCGAAGAAGATGGCACTTGAGCTGTTCAAGCCATTCATTTTCGGCAAGCTCGAAATGCGTGGTCTCGCGACCACCATCAAAGCTGCCAAGAAGATGGTTGAGCGCGAGCTGCCAGAAGTCTGGGACGTTCTCGCCGAAGTCATTCGCGAACACCCAGTGCTTCTGAACCGGGCGCCGACGCTTCACCGTCTGGGCATCCAGGCGTTTGAGCCGGTCCTCATCGAAGGTAAGGCAATCCAGCTGCACCCGCTGGTCTGTGCGGCATACAACGCCGACTTCGACGGTGACCAGATGGCCGTTCACGTGCCGCTGACGCTGGAAGCCCAGCTTGAAGCCCGTGCGCTGATGATGTCGACCAACAACATTCTGTCGCCTGCTAACGGTGAGCCAATCATCGTTCCTTCGCAGGACGTTGTATTGGGTCTGTACTACATGACTCGTGAAGCGATCAACGCCAAAGGCGAAGGTCGTGTATTCGCGGATCTGCAGGAAGTTGACCGTGTGTTCCGTGCCGGCGAAGCCGCACTGCATGCGAAAGTAAAAGTGCGCATCAACGAAACGGTCAATGATCGTGACGGTGGCAGCGTCAAGAACACCCGTATCGTCGACACAACCGTCGGCCGTGCGCTGCTGTTCCAGGTGGTCCCGGCCGGCCTGTCATACGACGTCGTCAACCAGCCGATGAAGAAGAAGGCAATCTCCAAGCTGATCAACCAGTGCTATCGCGTGGTTGGCCTGAAAGAGACCGTTATCTTCGCTGACCAGTTGATGTACACCGGTTTTGCCTATTCGACGATCTCGGGTGTTTCCATCGGCGTTAACGACTTCGTTATCCCTGATGAAAAAGCTCGCATCATCGACGCCGCAACCGATGAAGTGAAAGAGATCGAAAGTCAGTACGCCTCAGGCCTGGTTACTCAGGGCGAGAAGTACAACAAGGTGATCGACCTCTGGTCCAAGGCCAACGATGAAGTCTCGAAGGCGATGATGTCCAACCTCTCGAAAGAGAAGGTTGTGGACCGTCACGGTGAGACTGTTGACCAGGAATCCTTCAACTCGATGTATATGATGGCCGACTCGGGTGCGCGGGGTTCCGCAGCACAGATTCGTCAGCTGGCAGGTATGCGTGGTCTGATGGCCAAGCCGGATGGCTCGATCATCGAGACGCCGATCACTGCGAACTTCCGCGAAGGTTTGAGCGTTCTTCAGTACTTCATCTCGACTCACGGTGCTCGTAAGGGTCTTGCGGATACTGCGTTGAAAACCGCGAACTCCGGTTACCTGACTCGTCGTCTGGTAGACGTGGCACAAGATCTGGTTGTTACCGAGGTTGATTGCGGTACTGAACACGGTCTGGTAATGACGCCGCACATCGAAGGCGGTGATGTCGTAGAGCCGTTGGGCGAACGCGTATTGGGTCGAGTGATCGCCCGTGACGTATTCAAGCCTGGTACTGAAGATGTCATCGTTCCAGGCGGCACGCTGGTTGACGAGAAGTGGGTTGAATTCATCGAGCTGAATAGCATCGACGAAGTCATCGTGCGTTCCCCAATCAGCTGCGAAACCCGTTTCGGTATTTGCGCCAAATGCTACGGCCGAGATCTGGCACGTGGTCACCAGGTGAACATCGGTGAAGCTGTCGGCGTTATCGCCGCGCAGTCGATCGGTGAGCCGGGTACCCAGCTGACCATGCGTACATTCCACATCGGTGGTGCGGCAAGCCGTACTTCTGCTGCGGACAGTGTCCAGGTCAAGAACGGCGGTATCGTTCGTCTGCACAACTTGAAGCACGTTGAGCGTCTTGATGGCCACTTGGTCGCGGTTTCGCGTTCTGGTGAGCTGGCAATTGCCGACGAATTCGGGCGTGAGCGCGAGCGTTACAAACTGCCGTATGGCGCTGTGATTCTGGTGAAGGAAGGTGACAAGGTCGACGCAGGGTCCATCGTGGCCAAGTGGGATCCGCACACTCACCCAATCGTCACCGAGATGAAAGGCACCGTGACCTACGTGGGCATGGAAGAAGGTATTACGATCAAGCGCCAGACCGACGAATTGACCGGTTTGACCAACATCGAAGTACTGGATGCCAAAGACCGTCCTGCAGCAGGTAAAGACATTCGTCCTGCGGTCAAGATGGTTGGTGTTGATGGCAAGGATCTGTTGTTGCCGGGTACCGACGTACCCGCTCAGTACTTCCTGCCGGCAAACGCCCTCGTCGGTGTTGCGGATGGTGTGCAAGTGGGTGTGGGTGACGTTATCGCCCGTATTCCGCAAGAGACCTCCAAGACTCGCGACATCACCGGTGGTCTGCCGCGCGTTGCCGACTTGTTCGAAGCGCGTCGTCCGAAAGAAGCATCGATCCTGGCTGAAGTCAGCGGTACGATCGCGTTCGGTAAAGAGACCAAGGGCAAGCGCCGTCTGGTTATCACGCCAAACGATGGTACCGATCCGTACGAGGAGCTGATTCCAAAGTGGCGTCACCTCAACGTCTTTGAAGGTGAGCAGGTCAGCCGTGGTGAGGTTATCTCCGACGGTCCTAGCGATCCGCACGATATCCTGCGTCTGCTGGGTGTCAGCGCTCTGGCGAAATACATCGTCAACGAGATTCAGGACGTTTACCGCCTGCAAGGCGTGAAGATCAACGACAAGCATATCGAGACGATCCTGCGTCAGATGCTGCGTAAAGTCGAGATCGCTGAGTCGGGCGACTCCAGCTTCATCAAGGGCGACCAGATGGAGTTGACGCACGTACTGGTTGAAAACGAGCGCCTCGCGGCTGACGAGAAATTTGTTTCCAAATTTACTCGGGTGTTGCTCGGTATCACCAAGGCCTCGCTGTCCACCGAATCGTTCATCTCGGCGGCCTCCTTCCAGGAGACCACTCGCGTGTTGACCGAAGCGGCAGTGACCGGCAAGCGTGATTATCTGCGCGGCCTGAAAGAAAACGTGGTTGTGGGTCGTTTGATCCCTGCAGGTACCGGTCTGGCATATCACAGCGAGCGCAAGCGTCGTCGTGAAGCCGACAAGCCGATGCGTGTAAGTGCGAGCGAAGTTGAAGCCGCGCTGACCGAAGCGTTGAACTCAAGCAGTAATTGAGAGTAGGGCCCCGATTTTCATGGTCATTGGCATTACCCGGTTTCTATGGGTTGCCAGTGGCTGTGGACATCGGGGCTTTGCCTTGACTGGGGGCAGGATCCTCTTTAGACTCTTGTACCCCTAAATCTGGCGGGACGTATGTCCTGCCATTTTGCTTTTCTTGTAAGACAATAGCGTCGCAAGACAACAGTGGAGCTAGTAGATGGCAACTATCAACCAGCTGGTACGTCAGCCGCGTAAGCGTATCGTCGAGAAATCCGACGTGCCTGCGCTGCAGAACTGCCCGCAGCGTCGTGGTGTGTGCACTCGCGTGTATACAACTACGCCGAAAAAACCTAACTCGGCATTGCGTAAAGTCTGCCGTGTGCGTCTGACCAACGGTTTCGAGGTTTCCTCGTACATCGGTGGTGAAGGCCACAACCTGCAAGAGCACAGCGTCGTACTGATTCGCGGCGGCCGTGTAAAAGACTTGCCAGGTGTTCGTTACCACACCGTTCGCGGTTCGTTGGATACCTCCGGTGTCAAAGGTCGTAACCAGGGTCGTTCGAAGTACGGTACCAAGAAGCCTAAGTAGTAGCGGCTTTTTGTAAAAATTGAATCATCTTATTTTCTGAGTCGATAAGAGTAAGGTCGGAGGCGCCAGTAGGTGCTGATTCCGAGCGAACCTGAAGACCGTTTGAGGGCTTATCCATGCCAAGAAGACGCGTAGCAGCCAAGCGCGAAGTGCTTGACGATCCAAAATACGGCAGCCAGATCCTGGCCAAGTTCATGAACCACGTTATGGAAAGCGGCAAGAAAGCCGTTGCCGAGCGTATCGTTTATGGCGCGCTGGAAAAGGTTAAAGAACGCAAGAACTCCGATCCCCTGGAAATCTTCGAGAAAGCTCTCGACGCCATCGCTCCGCTGGTCGAAGTGAAGTCGCGCCGTGTAGGCGGTGCTACTTACCAGGTTCCGGTCGAAGTTCGTCCGTCCCGTCGTAATGCTCTGGCAATGCGTTGGCTGGTAGACTTCGCGCGCAAGCGCGGTGAGAAGTCTATGGCTCTGCGTTTGGCTGGCGAACTGTTGGACGCCGCCGAAGGTAAAGGTGCTGCGGTCAAGAAGCGTGAAGACGTGCACCGTATGGCTGAAGCCAACAAAGCTTTCTCGCACTACCGCTTCTAATTTCAGCGTCACTAATTTTGCGAGGGCTTTATGGCTCGTACTACACCGATCAACCGTTACCGTAACATTGGTATCGTTGCTCACGTGGATGCTGGTAAAACCACCACCACCGAGCGCGTCCTTTTTTACACCGGTAAAAGCCACAAGATGGGCGAGGTGCATGACGGCGCCGCGACCACCGACTGGATGGTTCAGGAGCAGGAGCGTGGTATTACCATTACTTCTGCTGCTATTACTGCCTTTTGGCAGGGTTCCGAGAAGCAACACAAAGACCAATACCGCTTCAACGTCATTGACACCCCGGGCCACGTAGACTTCACCATTGAAGTTGAGCGTTCCCTGCGTGTACTCGACGGCGCGGTCGTTGTGTTCTGTGGTACTTCTGGCGTTGAGCCTCAGTCCGAAACTGTATGGCGTCAAGCCAACAAGTACGGTGTTCCACGTATCGTTTACGTGAACAAAATGGACCGTGCTGGCGCAAACTTCCTGCGCGTAATTGCTCAGATCAAGCAGCGTCTGGGTCACACTCCGGTGCCGATCCAGCTGGCAATTGGTGCTGAAGACAACTTCCAGGGTCAGATCGATCTGATGTCCATGGAAGCGGTCTACTGGAACGATGCCGATAAGGGTATGGTCCCGGTTCGCAAGCCTATCCCTGCTGAATTGCAGGAACTGGCTAACGAATGGCGCAGCAACATGGTAGAGGCTGCGGCCGAAGCCAATGAAGAGCTGATGAACAAGTACCTTGAGGGTGAAGAACTCACCAACGAGGAAATCAAGGCCGCTCTGCGTCAGCGTACTATCGCTGGTGAGATCGTTCTTGCTGTTTGCGGTTCTTCCTTCAAGAACAAGGGTGTCCCCCTGGTTCTCGACGCCGTTATCGACTACCTGCCAGCTCCAGTCGACATTCCTGCTATCAAGGGCACCAACCCTGATAACGAAGAAGAAGAGATGGAGCGTCACGCAGACGACAACGAGCCGTTCTCGGCTCTGGCGTTCAAGATCGCTACCGACCCATTCGTGGGTACCTTGACGTTCGTCCGTGTTTACTCGGGCGTGTTGGCATCCGGCGACGGCGTGATCAACTCGGTCAAGGGCAAAAAAGAGCGCGTGGGTCGTATGGTGCAAATGCACGCAAACGCTCGCGAAGAGATCAAGGAAGTACGCGCTGGTGACATCGCGGCCTTGATCGGCATGAAGGACGTCACCACTGGTGAAACGTTGTGCAACGCTGACAAGCCAATCATCCTGGTTCGGATGGACTTCCCGGAGCCGGTTATTTCGGTTGCCGTAGAGCCTAAAACCAAGGATGACCAGGAAAAAATGGGTATCGCACTGGGCAAACTTGCTCAGGAAGACCCGTCTTTCCGCGTCAAAACTGATGAAGAGACTGGTCAGACGATCATCTCTGGCATGGGCGAGCTGCACCTGGACATCCTGGTTGACCGGATGCGCCGTGAGTTTAACGTCGAAGCCAACATCGGTAAGCCTCAGGTTTCGTATCGTGAGCGCATCACGAAGAACTGTGAAATCGAAGGCAAGTTCGTTCGCCAGTCCGGCGGTCGTGGTCAGTTCGGCCACTGCTGGATCCGTTTTGCACCTGCTGACGAAGGTCAGGAAGGTCTGCAATTCGTGAACGAAGTAGTGGGTGGTGTGGTTCCTAAGGAATACATCCCGGCTATCCAGAAGGGCATCGAAGAGCAGATGAAGAACGGCGTTGTTGCCGGCTATCCGCTGATCGGCCTGAAGGCTACCGTGTTTGATGGTTCTTACCACGACGTCGACTCGAACGAGATGGCGTTTAAGGTGGCTGCTTCCATGGCGACCAAGCAACTGGCCCAGAAGGGCGGTGGTGAGTTGCTTGAGCCGATCATGGCTGTAGAGGTTGTTACGCCTGAAGACTATATGGGTGACGTGATGGGCGACCTTAATCGTCGTCGCGGCATGATCCTGGGTATGGAAGATACGGTCTCCGGCAAAGTAATTCGTGCCGAGGTTCCGTTGGGTGAGATGTTCGGTTATGCGACCGACGTTCGCTCCATGTCCCAAGGTCGCGCAAGCTACTCTATGGAATTCAAAAAATACAATACAGCTCCGTCGCACATCGTCGAAACTGTAACCAAAAAACAAGGCTGATTCAGCGCCTTTAGGCTAGGAGTTATTTGTCGTGGCTAAAGAAAAATTTGATCGTTCCCTTCCGCACGTCAACGTTGGCACTATCGGTCACGTTGACCATGGTAAAACCACGCTGACCGCTGCTCTGACTCGCGTCTGCTCCGAAGTTTTCGGTTCGGCTCGTGTTGACTTCGACAAGATCGACAGCGCACCAGAAGAGAAGGCTCGCGGTATCACCATCAACACTGCTCACGTTGAGTACAACTCGTCCGTGCGTCACTACGCACACGTTGACTGCCCAGGTCACGCCGACTACGTGAAGAACATGATCACTGGTGCTGCCCAAATGGACGGCGCTATCCTGGTTTGTTCGGCTGCTGATGGTCCGATGCCACAAACTCGTGAGCACATCCTGCTGTCCCGTCAGGTAGGCGTTCCGTACATCGTGGTCTTCCTGAACAAGGCTGACCTGGTAGACGACGCTGAGCTGCTGGAACTGGTTGAGATGGAAGTACGCGATCTGCTGAGCACTTACGACTTCCCGGGCGACGACACTCCAATCATCATCGGCTCTGCACGCATGGCGTTGGAAGGCAAAGACGACAACGAGATGGGCACCACTGCCGTCAAGAAGTTGGTTGAAACTCTGGACAGCTACATTCCTCAGCCAGAGCGTGCTGTCGACAAGCCGTTCCTGATGCCAATCGAAGACGTATTCTCGATCTCCGGTCGCGGTACTGTTGTGACTGGTCGTGTTGAGCGCGGTATCGTCAAGGTTCAAGATCCACTGGAAATCGTTGGTCTGCGTGACACTACTGTCACCACCTGCACCGGTGTTGAAATGTTCCGTAAGCTGCTCGACGAAGGTCGTGCTGGCGAGAACTGCGGCGTTCTGTTGCGCGGCACCAAGCGTGACGACGTTGAGCGTGGCCAGGTTCTGGTCAAGCCAGGCACCGTCAAGCCGCACACTCAGTTCGAAGCTGAAATTTACGTGCTGAGCAAAGAAGAAGGCGGCCGTCACACTCCGTTCTTCAAGGGCTACCGTCCACAGTTCTACTTCCGTACTACCGACGTAACTGGTAGCTGCGAACTGCCGGAAGGCGTTGAGATGGTTATGCCAGGCGATAACGTGAAAGTTTCCGTTACCCTGATCAAGCCAATCGCAATGGAAGACGGTCTGCGTTTCGCTATTCGTGAAGGCGGTCGTACCGTCGGCGCTGGCGTCGTGGCCAAAATCATCGCGTAAGCGATGATCTTCAAAAAGAGCCCCCGCTTGCGGGGGCTTTTTTATTGGGTTGACACCCCGTTAGCTCGTCTATAGAATTGCGCCTCCTTTAAACGGGCGTATTGCGCTCGGTGGGAAGTAGCCTGGAGTCTGAAATCCAATGCAAAATCAGCAAATCCGTATCAGGTTGAAGGCTTTTGACCATCGCCTGATCGACCAATCCACCCAGGAAATCGTGGAAACCGCGAAACGTACTGGTGCTCAAGTGCGTGGTCCGATTCCACTCCCTACCCGTAAAGAGCGGTTCACCGTTCTGGTTTCTCCGCACGTCAACAAAGACGCGCGCGACCAGTACGAGATCCGCACTCATAAGCGTGTTCTGGACATCGTCCAGCCAACGGATAAAACCGTTGATGCGCTGATGAAGCTTGATCTTGCGGCAGGTGTGGAAGTACAGATCAGCCTCGGCTAAGACTCGGGTCTTAGTCGTGTAACGCTCTGAAATGGGCGGCCATAGCGGGTGAAAGCCCCGTACACTCATGAGGTTTACAACATGACTATTGGTGTAGTCGGTCGTAAATGCGGTATGACCCGTATTTTCACCGAAGAAGGTGTCTCCATTCCGGTTACGGTCATTGAGATCGAGCCGAATCGCGTCACCCAGTTCAAAACCGAAGAAGTCGATGGCTATCGTGCAGTGCAAGTCACTGTCGGCGTTCGTCGTGCTTCCCGTGTGACTGCTGCTCAAGCAGGTCACTTCGCTAAAGCGAACGTTGCTGCAGGTCGTACTGTCCTGGAATTCCGTCTTGAAGAAGGCGAATACAAGGCTGGCGATCTGATCAATGCAGAAATCTTTGCTGCTGGCCAGATGGTAGATGTTACCGGTCAGTCCAAGGGTAAAGGCTTCCAAGGTACTATCAAGCGCCACAATTTCCGTGGTCAAGATAATACTCACGGTAACTCCGTGTCCCACCGCGTCCCGGGCTCTATCGGCCAGTGCCAGACTCCTGGTCGTGTATTCAAGGGCAAAAAAATGTCCGGTCATATGGGCGCTGAGCGCGTGACCGTGCAGTCCCTGGAAGTAGTGCGCGTGGACGCTGAACGCAATCTGTTGTTGGTCAAGGGTGCTGTTCCTGGCGCTACTGGCGGCAATGTGGTTGTACGTCCAGCAGCCAAGGCTCGCGGTTAAGGGGAAGCTGACATGCAATTAAATGTAAATGACGCTCAAGCGATCGAAGTTTCCGAACTGACATTTGGCGGCGAATTCAACGAGACGCTGGTTCACCAGGCAGTCGTGGCCTACATGGCTGGCGGTCGTCAGGGTAGCAAGCAGCAAAAGACCCGTTCTGACGTATCCGGTGGCGGTAAGCGCCCTTGGCGTCAAAAGGGTACTGGCCGTGCTCGTGCCGGTACTATCCGTAGCCCGATCTGGCGCGGCGGCGGTACCACTTTCGCAGCACGTCCTCAGGATCACTCTCAGAAGCTCAACAAGAAGATGTATCGCGCTGCACTGCGCTCCATCCTTGCTGAACTGGTCCGTACTGATCGTCTGGTCGTGGTTCAGGATTTCGCTGTTGAATCGCCGAAAACCAAAGATCTGCTGGGCAAGCTGAATGACATGAGCCTGACCGACGTTTTGATCGTGTCGGACGCTGTTGATCAGAACCTGTACCTGGCTGCTCGTAACCTGCCGCACGTTGATGTACGTGATGTTCAAGGTTCCGATCCAGTTAGTCTGATCGCATACGACAAAGTGTTGATCACTGTGTCGGCCGTGAAGAAATTCGAGGAGCTGCTGGGATGAACCAGGAACGCGTATTTAAAGTTCTGCTTGGCCCGCACGTTTCCGAGAAGGCTACGGTTCTGGCAGACAAAAAAGGTCAGTTCGTTTTCAAGGTTGCTACTGATGCAACCAAGCTGGAAATCAAGAAGGCCGTCGAAAGCCTGTTCAGCGTGAAAGTAGAGCGTGTCACTACCCTGAATGTTATGGGTAAGACCAAGCGCACTGCTCGCGGTCTGGGCAAGCGTAATGACTGGAAGAAGGCGGTTATCTCCCTTCAGCCAGGCCAAGATCTCGATTTCAGCAGCAGTGCTGAGTAAGGAAGGGGTGCATCATGGCAATCGTTAAATGCAAACCGACTTCCCCTGGCCGCCGTTTTGTGGTCAAGGTGGTCAACCAGGAGCTGCATAAAGGCGCTCCTCACGCACCGCTGCTCGAGAAAAAATCGAAGACTGGTGGTCGTAACAACAATGGCCGCATCACTACTCGTCACATCGGTGGTGGTCATAAGCAGCATTATCGTCTGGTCGATTTCCGTCGCAACGACAAGGATGGCATTGCTGCCACCGTCGAGCGTATTGAATACGATCCAAACCGTACTGCTCACATCGCACTGCTGCTGTACGCAGACGGCGAGCGTCGTTACATCATCGCGCCTAAAGGCGTGAGTGCTGGCGACCAGCTGATCGCGGGCGCTTTGGCTCCAATCAAGCCAGGCAACGCTCTGCAGCTGCGCAACATCCCAGTGGGTTCTACCGTTCACGGCATCGAACTGAAGCCGGGTAAAGGTGCTCAGATCGCTCGTTCTGCTGGTGCGTCTGCACAGCTGATCGCTCGTGAAGGTGTCTACGTGACTCTGCGTCTTCGCTCCGGTGAGATGCGTAAAGTTCTGGCTGAATGCCGTGCGACTCTGGGTGAGGTCTCGAACTCCGAGCACAGCCTGCGTTCGCTGGGTAAAGCTGGTGCCAAACGCTGGCGTGGCGTTCGCCCAACCGTTCGTGGTGTTGCCATGAACCCGGTTGACCACCCACATGGTGGTGGTGAAGGTCGTACCTCTGGTGGTCGTCATCCGGTATCGCCGTGGGGCTTCCCGACTAAGGGCGCGAAGACTCGTGGTAATAAGCGTACCGACAAAATGATCGTCCGTCGTCGCAAGTAAATAGAGGGATACGACAGTGCCACGTTCTCTGAAAAAAGGTCCTTTTATTGATCTTCACCTACTGAAGAAGATCGAAGTGGCGGCGGAAAAGAACGATCGCAAACCAGTTAAGACCTGGTCGCGTCGTTCTATGATCCTGCCACAAATGGTCGGTTTGACCATTGCTGTGCATAACGGTCGTCAGCATGTTCCTGTTCTCGTGAACGAAGACATGGTCGGCCACAAACTAGGCGAGTTTGCCGGTACCCGCACTTATCGTGGGCACGTGGCAGACAAGAAAGCCAAGCGTTAAGGGGTAAGGAACGATGGAAGTAGCCGCTAAGTTGTCGGGCGCTCGAATCTCCGCCCAGAAAGCCCGCTTGGTCGCCGACCAGATCCGCGGGAAGAAGGTGGGCGAAGCGCTCAACCTGTTGGCTTTCAGCAGTAAGAAAGCCGCCGAGATCATGAAGAAAGTGCTGGAGTCGGCCGTAGCCAACGCCGAGCATAACGAAGGCGCAGACGTTGATGACCTCAAGGTCTCCACCGTTTTCGTCAACGAAGGGCGTTCGCTGAAGCGCATCATGCCACGTGCCAAAGGCCGTGCTGATCGCATCGTCAAGCGGTCTTGCCATATCACTGTCAAGGTTGCTGACAAGTAACGGAGTCGAAGAGATGGGTCAGAAAGTACATCCCATTGGCATTCGCCTGGGAATCGTCAAGGAGCACACCTCCGTCTGGTACGCAGACGGTCGGACTTATGCGGACTATTTGTTCGCTGATCTGAAGGTGCGAGAGTATCTCCAAGACAAACTAAAAAGCGCGTCCGTAAGCCGTATCGATATCCATCGTCCGGCGCAGACTGCACGCATCACCATCCACACCGCTCGTCCAGGTATCGTTATCGGGAAGAAAGGTGAAGATGTTGAGAAGCTGCGTCAGGACCTGACCAAGCAAATGGGTGTGCCTGTGCACATCAATATCGAAGAGATCCGTAAGCCGGAGCTCGACGGTATGCTGGTTGCGCAGAGCGTAGCTCAGCAGCTGGAGCGTCGCGTAATGTTCCGTCGCGCTATGAAGCGTGCAGTGCAGAACGCCATGCGCATTGGTGCCAAAGGCATCAAAATCCAAGTGAGCGGTCGTCTCGGCGGTGCTGAAATCGCACGTACTGAATGGTATCGCGAAGGTCGTGTGCCATTGCACACCCTGCGTGCCGACATCGACTATGCCAACTACGAAGCTCACACCACTTACGGTGTGATCGGTGTAAAGGTTTGGATCTTCAAAGGCGAAGTAATTGGTGGTCGCCAAGAAGAGCTGAAACCGCAAGCACCAGCGCCTCGTAAAAAAGCTGCTAAGTAAGGGGTACGCCAAATGTTGCAACCTAAGCGTACGAAGTTCCGCAAGCAGATGACCGGCCACAACCGTGGTCTGGCATTGCGCGGTAGCAAAGTCAGCTTCGGCGAGTTCGCGCTGAAGTCTGTTGCTCGTGGTCGTCTCACCGCTCGTCAGATCGAGTCAGCGCGTCGTGCACTGACCCGTCACGTTAAACGTGGCGGCAAGATCTGGATCCGTGTATTCCCGGACAAGCCTGTCACCAAAAAGCCACTCGAAGTTCGGATGGGTAAAGGTAAGGGTAACGTGGAGTACTGGGTTGCCCAGATTCAGCCAGGCAAAGTCCTGTATGAAATCGAGGGTGTTTCCGAAGAGTTGGCGCGTGAGGCTTTCGCCCTGGCTGCTGCAAAGCTGCCGCTCGCCACCTCCTTTGTTAAGCGGACGGTGATGTGATGAAAGCGAATGAACTTCGTGAAAAATCAGCACAGCAACTGAACGAGCAACTGCTCGGCTTGCTGCGCGACCAGTTCAATCTGCGCATGCAGAAAGCAACTGGCCAGTTGGGGCAGTCTCACCTGCTCTCGCAAGTTAAGCGTGACATCGCTCGCGTGAAGACTGTGCTCAACCAGCAGGCAGGTAAGTAATCATGGCTGAAGCCGAAAAAACCGTCCGTACGCTGACTGGCCGTGTCGTCAGCGACAAGATGGACAAGACCATCACCGTACTGATCGAGCGTCGCGTCAAGCACCCAATCTACGGTAAATACGTTAAGCGTTCGACTAAGCTGCACGCGCACGACGAAACCAATCAGTGCCACATCGGCGACAAGGTCACTATTCGTGAAACTCGTCCGATGGCCAAGACTAAGTCCTGGGCACTGGTTGATGTTCTCGAACGCGCTGTGGAAGTCTAAGGGCTAGGGGTCGGAGAAATTATATGATTCAGACTCAATCCATGCTCGATGTGGCCGATAACAGCGGCGCACGCCGCGTTATGTGCATCAAGGTGCTTGGTGGCTCTCATCGTCGTTACGCTGGTATCGGTGACATCATCAAAGTTACCGTCAAGGAAGCAATTCCGCGCGGTAAGGTGAAAAAAGGCCAAGTGATGACTGCAGTAGTAGTCCGCACTCGCCATGGTGTTCGTCGCGCAGACGGCTCCATCATCCGCTTTGATGGCAACGCTGCTGTTCTGTTGAACAACAAGCAAGAGCCGATCGGCACCCGTATCTTTGGGCCAGTGACCCGTGAACTTCGTACTGAGAAGTTCATGAAGATCGTCTCGCTCGCCCCAGAAGTGCTGTAAGGAGATCCGACATGCAAAAGATTCGTCGTGACGACGAGATCATCGTGATCGCCGGCAAAGACAAAGGTAAGCGCGGTAAGGTGCTCAAGGTTCTCGCTGACGACCGCTTGGTCGTTGGTGGGATCAACCTGGTGAAGCGTCATACCAAGCCAAACCCGATGTCGGGCGTACAGGGCGGTATCGTCGAGAAAGAAGCGCCATTGCACGCTTCTAACGTCGCCATTTTCAACGGCGCAACCAACAAGGCTGACCGCGTTGGTTTCAAAGTTGAAGACGGCAAGAAAATTCGTGTCTTCAAGTCGACCCAAAAAGCGGTTGATGCTTGAACACTGCTAGGTAGAAGACCATGGCACGACTAAAAGAGATTTACTGGAAAGAAATCGCACCGAAGCTTAAGGAAGAACTTAAGCTTTCGAACGTGATGGAAGTTCCACGCGTTACCAAGATCACCCTGAACATGGGTCTGGGCGAAGCGATCGGCGACAAAAAAGTCATCGAGCACGCTGTTGCAGATCTGGAAAAAATCACCGGCCAAAAAGTCGTCGTGACCTACGCTCGCAAATCTATCGCTGGCTTTAAAGTCCGTGAAGGTTGGCCGATCGGCGTCAAAGTGACTCTGCGCCGTGAGCGTATGTATGAATTCCTGGATCGTCTGCTGTCGATCTCCCTGCCTCGGGTCCGCGACTTCCGCGGCCTGAATGCCAAGTCCTTCGATGGTCGTGGTAACTACAGCATGGGCGTTAAAGAGCAGATCATTTTCCCGGAAATCGACTACGACAAGATCGATGCCCTGCGCGGTCTGGACATTACCCTGACCACCACTGCTCGTACGGACGAAGAAGGTCGCGCATTGCTGCGTGCTTTCAAGTTCCCGTTCCGCAACTGATTGGAGTAGGACCATGGCCAAGAAGAGCATGAAAAACCGTGAGCTGAAGCGTCAGCTCACCGTTGCCAAGTACGCTACCAAGCGTGCTGCGCTGAAAGCGATCATCGTGGATCTGAACGCAAGTCCAGAAGCACGTTGGGAAGCTACGGTCGCACTGCAGAAGCAGCCACGTGACGCAAGTGCCTCGCGCATGCGTAACCGTTGCCGCCTGACAGGTCGTCCGCACGGCGTGTACCGCAAGTTCGGCCTCGGCCGTAACATGCTGCGTCAAGCAGCAATGCGTGGCGACGTACCAGGTCTGGTTAAAGCCAGCTGGTAAGCAGTTATTCACGCAGTATGCCCATTGTGTTCACGTCGAACC
This sequence comes from Pseudomonas sp. GW821-FHT07F05, assembly GCF_059418765.1. Taxonomy (NCBI): domain Bacteria; kingdom Pseudomonadati; phylum Pseudomonadota; class Gammaproteobacteria; order Pseudomonadales; family Pseudomonadaceae; genus Pseudomonas; species Pseudomonas sp. GW821-FHT07F05. Next base: position 141,872 of record NZ_JBWKQL010000013.1, on the reverse strand, counting down.
GATGGGCGTAGAGCCTGAATTTGAATCAAGCCCCTTTTGGGGCTTGATTCATTTCTGGGGTGCGCCTAGAATTGCCGGCTCGCCAGAGCCCGTGCTCGCACGTGCCCGGAATTTTAAGGCGACAGGTTGTAGCCGTAAGGCTCATTTTTTTTGTATCAGGAGCGTCTAGCCCATGAGTATGCAGGACCCGTTAGCGGACATGCTAACTCGTATCCGTAATGCCCAGATGGCTGAAAAGCCCGTCGTAAGCATGCCATCCTCCACGTTGAAGGTGGCTGTAGCCAAAGTCCTGAAGGACGAAGGTTACATTGCGGGTTATCAGATCAGCAGCGAAACAAAGCCGTTGCTATCCATCGAGCTGAAGTACTTCGAAGGCCGTCCGGTCATCGAGGAAGTGAAGCGCGTTAGCCGTCCAGGCCTGCGTCAGTACAAGTCCGTCGATGAGTTGCCAAAAGTTCGTGGCGGCCTCGGTGTGTCTATCGTCTCCACCAACAAAGGTGTGATGACGGATCGTGCTGCGCGCGCTGCCGGTGTCGGCGGCGAAGTGCTTTGCACTGTGTTCTAAGGGGGGATAAGCATGTCACGCGTAGCTAAGAACCCCGTTAAGTTGCCAGCAGGCGTCGAAGTCAAGCTCGTCGGCCAGCAGCTTTCGGTGAAGGGTGCCAAGGGCACTCTAGACCTGAACATTCATTCGTCCGTTGAAATTGTTGAAGAGTCCGGTGAGCTGCGTTTTGCTGCTCGCAACGGCGATCAACAAACTCGCGCAATGGCCGGTACCACTCGTGCGTTGGTAAACAACATGGTCCAAGGCGTAAGCCAAGGCTTCGAGCGCAAGCTCCAGCTGGTCGGTGTTGGTTACAAAGCGCAAGCAAAAGGCACGGTACTGAACCTGGCCCTTGGCTTCTCGCACCCAGTGGACTACGAATTGCCGGAAGGCATCACCGCTGAGACTCCCAACCAAACCGATATCGTTATTCGCGGTATCGACAAGCAGTTGGTTGGTCAAGTGGCCGCTGAGATCCGCGACTTCCGCCGTCCAGAGCCGTACAAAGGCAAAGGCGTGCGTTACGCGGACGAAGTCGTCCGTCGTAAAGAAGCCAAGAAGAAGTAGGGCATAGCAAATGACCGTCAAAAAAGTTACCCGACTGCGTCGCGCTCGCAAAGCACGCCTGAAAATGCACGAACTCGAAGTCGTGCGTCTCTGCGTGTACCGCTCTTCGCAGCACATTTATGCCCAGGTCATCTCGGCCGACGGCAGCAAAGTCCTGGCAAACGCCTCGACTTTGGACAAAGAACTGCGTGATGGCGCCACTGGCAACATCGACGCGGCCACTAAAGTTGGCCAGCTGATCGCTGAGCGTGCGAAAGCCGCCGGTGTATCGCAAGTGGCTTTTGATCGTTCTGGCTTCAAGTACCACGGTCGCGTTAAGGCGCTGGCTGATGCTGCTCGTGAAGGCGGGCTGGAGTTCTAAGTTATGTCAAATAACGACCAAAAACGCGACGAAGGCTACATCGAGAAGCTGGTACAAGTTAATCGCGTAGCAAAAACCGTTAAAGGCGGCCGTATCTTCACTTTCACCGCGTTGACCGTGGTTGGTGATGGTAAAGGGCGTGTTGGCTTCGGCCGTGGCAAGTCACGTGAAGTGCCTGCTGCGATCCAGAAGGCAATGGAAGCTGCTCGCCGCAACATGATCCAGGTTGATCTGAACGGCACCACGCTGCAGTACGCTATCAAGTCCGCTCATGGGGCTTCGAAGGTCTACATGCAGCCTGCGTCGGAAGGTACTGGCATCATCGCTGGCGGCGCAATGCGCGCCGTTCTCGAAGTTGCTGGCGTCCACAACGTTCTGGCCAAGTGCTACGGTTCGACTAACCCGGTCAACGTTGTTCACGCAACGTTCAAGGGTTTGAAGACCATGCAGTCCCCTGAGTCCATCGCTGCTAAACGCGGCCTGAACGTCCAGGAGATCTTCTGATCATGGCTACCGTTAAAGTAACGCTGATCAAAAGCATGACCGGCCGCATCCCTAACCACAAATTGTGCGTTAAGGGTTTGGGTCTGCGTCGCATCGGTCACACTGTAGAAGTCGTTGATACCCCGGAAAACCGTGGGATGATCAACAAGGCTTACTACATGCTGCGAGTCGAGGGTTAATCGATGAAACTCAATGATCTGAGTCCAGCGCCGGGTTCCCGTCGCGAAAAGCATCGTCCGGGCCGTGGTATCGGTAGTGGTTTGGGCAAGACCGGTGGCCGTGGCCACAAAGGTCAGACCTCCCGCTCCGGTGGCACCATTGCTCCGGGCTTCGAAGGCGGCCAACAGCCGTTGCATCGTCGTCTGCCCAAGTTCGGCTTCGTCTCTTTGAAAGCTATGGATCGTGCTGAAGTTCGCACCTCCGAGCTGGCTAAAGTAGAAGGCGTCGTCACTGTGCAGTCCCTGAAGGATGCCAACGTGATCAACCAAAACGTACAGCGTGTGAAAATCATGCTGTCCGGTGAGGTTACTCGCGCAGTCACCCTCAAAGGTATCGCAGCCACCAAAGGTGCGCGTGCGGCTATCGAAGCAGCTGGCGGCAAGTTCGAGGAATAAATGGCTAAGCAAGGTGCTCTCTCAGCGCTAGGCAAAAGCGGCGGGTTGTCCGAACTCTGGGCTCGTCTGCGTTTCCTGTTCCTGGCGATTATCGTCTATCGGATCGGTGCGCATATCCCAGTTCCGGGTATCAACCCTGACCGTCTGGCGGACCTGTTTCGACAGAATGAGGGGACCATTCTTAGCTTGTTCAACATGTTTTCAGGTGGTGCGCTGGAGCGCATGAGCATTTTTGCACTGGGGATCATGCCGTATATCTCGGCATCGATCATCATGCAGCTCATGACCGCGGTCAGCCCGCAGCTGGAGCAGTTGAAGAAGGAAGGTGAGGCTGGTCGTCGTAAGATCAGCCAGTACACCCGCTATGGCACCGTCGTCCTGGCTCTGGTTCAAGCTATTGGCATGTCCATTGGTTTGGCCGGTCAGGGCGTTGCGTTCTCAGCAGATATCGGCTTCCACTTCGTTGCAGTCACCACCTTTGTTGCTGGTGCGCTGTTCATGATGTGGCTGGGCGAGCAGATCACTGAGCGAGGTGTTGGCAACGGTATCTCGATGTTGATTTTTTCGGGTATCGTCGCCGGTCTTCCGAGAGCGATCGGGCAGTCTTTCGAGTCTGCACGTCAGGGTGATATCAATATCTTCGCCTTGGTCGCCATCGGTTTGCTGGCAGTAGCGATCATCGGTTTCGTGGTGTTCATCGAGCGTGGTCAGCGTCGTATTGCTGTTCACTACGCCAAACGTCAGCAGGGCCGCAAGGTCTTCGCTGCGCAGACGAGCCACTTGCCGTTGAAAGTGAACATGGCGGGCGTTATTCCTGCCATCTTCGCTAGCAGCATCTTGCTGTTTCCGGCTTCGCTGGGTGCCTGGTTCGGTCAGTCTGAAGGTATGGGCTGGTTGCAGGACATCTCGCAGTCGATCGCACCTGGTCAGCCGTTGAATATTCTGCTGTTTAGTGCAGGGATTATTTTCTTCTGCTTCTTCTATACGGCGTTGATGTTCAATCCGAAAGACGTAGCGGAAAACCTGAAGAAGTCCGGTGCCTTTATTCCGGGCATTCGTCCTGGTGAGCAGTCTGCGCGCTATATTGATGGTGTTCTGACTCGTCTGACCATGTTCGGTGCTCTCTATATGATGGCCGTGTGCTTGCTTCCACAGTTTCTCGTGGTCGCTGCAAACGTGCCGTTTTACCTTGGCGGGACCTCGTTGCTGATCGTGGTCGTGGTTGTGATGGACTTCATGTCCCAAGTGCAATCGCACCTCGTTTCGCACCAGTATGAATCCCTGATGAAGAAAGCCAACCTGAAGGGCTACGGCAGCGGCATGCTGCGCTGAAGCACCCATAAGGTTCGAGGAGTTGGTGATGAAAGTTCGTGCATCGGTGAAAAAGCTGTGCCGCAACTGCAAGATTATTCGCCGCGAAGGTGTTGTTCGAGTAATTTGCAGCGCGGAACCACGTCACAAGCAGCGCCAAGGCTAAATGTGATCTGTGCTAAAAGCCCAGCAGCTAGTGCGCTGCTGGGTTGATTATTTGTTATTACAGCGATATTATCTCGCGCCCTATTTCTTGGCTTCCGGGGCGTAGGTAGCTGTCAATTGGAGTCCCACTGAATGGCCCGTATTGCAGGCGTTAACATTCCAGATAACAAGCATACTGTTATCTCGCTGACCTACATCTATGGTGTTGGTCGCACAACTGCACACAAAATCTGTGCTACTACCGGGGTTAACCCGGCGGTAAAGATCAAAGATCTGAGCGACGAGCAGATTGAACAGCTGCGTGGCGAAGTCGCGAAGTTCACCACTGAAGGTGATCTGCGTCGCGAAATCAACATGAAAATCAAGCGCTTGATGGACCTCGGTTGCTATCGCGGTCTGCGTCATCGTCGTGGTCTTCCAGTACGCGGTCAGCGTACCAAGACTAACGCGCGTACCCGTAAAGGTCCGCGTAAGCCGATCCGCAAGTAATCGCCCCAGCGAATCGACAGGAATTAAATCATGGCAAAACCTGCTGCTCGTCCTCGTAAAAAAGTTAAAAAGACAGTGGTTGATGGCATCGCCCACATCCATGCATCTTTTAACAACACAATCGTGACCATCACCGACCGTCAAGGTAACGCTCTGTCCTGGGCAACCTCCGGTGGTTCGGGTTTCCGCGGTTCTCGCAAGTCCACGCCGTTTGCTGCTCAAGTAGCTGCTGAACGTGCTGGTCAAGCTGCGCTGGAATACGGCCTGAAAAACCTCGACGTCAACGTCAAAGGTCCAGGTCCAGGTCGTGAATCTGCTGTCCGTGCTTTGAACGGCTGCGGCTACAAGATCGCCAGCATCACCGACGTGACGCCAATCCCGCACAACGGGTGCCGTCCGCCGAAGAAGCGCCGCGTGTAATCCAGGAGATTGTAAAGAATGGCTCGTTACATTGGTCCAAAATGCAAACTCGCTCGTCGCGAAGGCACCGATCTCTTTCTGAAGAGCGGCGTGCGCGCGATCGAATCGAAGTGCAACATCGAAGCAGCACCTGGTATCCACGGCCAACGCCGCGGTCGCCAGTCCGACTACGGCACCCAACTGCGTGAAAAGCAGAAAGTCCGTCGTATTTATGGCGTTCTCGAGCGTCAGTTCAGCGGTTACTACAAAGAAGCTGCCGGCAAGAAAGGCGCAACTGGTGAGAACCTGCTGCAACTGCTCGAATGCCGTCTGGATAACGTTGTATACCGCATGGGCTTTGGTTCGACTCGTGCCGAATCGCGTCAGCTGGTATCGCACAAGTCGGTCAGCGTAAACGGCAAAACCGTTAACGTTCCGTCCTACCAGGTCCGTGCTGGTGACGTAGTGGCAATTCGCGAAAAAGCGAAGAACCAGCTGCGTATTGTCCAGGCTCTCGATCTGTGTGCCCAACGTGGCCGCGTAGAATGGGTAGAAGTAGACACTGAGAAAAAGTCTGGCGTCTTCAAAAGCGTCCCAGCTCGCAGTGATCTGTCCGCCGACATCAACGAAAGCCTGATTGTCGAGCTCTACTCCAAGTAAGGGCTAGAAAATAGGTGCATCCATGCAGATTTCGGTAAATGAGTTCCTGACACCCCGCCACATTGATGTGCAGGTTGTCAGTCCGACCCGCGCCAAAATCACTCTCGAGCCTCTCGAGCGTGGTTTCGGCCATACCCTGGGCAACGCGCTGCGCCGCATCCTGTTGTCCTCCATGCCCGGCTGTGCAGTAGTCGAGGCCGAGATTGATGGTGTACTCCATGAGTACAGCGCAATCGAAGGTGTACAGGAAGATGTCATTGAAATCCTGTTGAACCTGAAAGGTCTGGCTATCAAGCTGCACGGTCGAGACGAAGTTACGCTGACCTTGTCGAAGAAGGGTTCGGGGGTGGTTACCGCTGCCGATATTCAGCTGGATCATGATGTCGAGATCGTTAACCCCGATCACGTAATCGCTAACCTGGCGTCTAACGGCGCCCTGAACATGAAGCTCGTTGTAGCTCGTGGTCGCGGTTATGAACCAGCAGACTCGCGTCAGAGCGATGAAGACGAAAGCCGCAGCATTGGTCGCTTGCAGCTCGACTCTTCGTTCAGCCCGGTTCGTCGCATTGCATACGTGGTGGAAAACGCCCGTGTCGAGCAACGTACCAACCTGGACAAGCTGGTTATCGATCTGGAAACCAACGGTACTCTGGATCCTGAAGAGGCTATCCGTCGTGCAGCAACCATTCTGCAACAGCAGTTGGCTGCGTTCGTCGACCTCAAAGGTGACAGCGAACCCGTTGTAGTCGAACAGGAAGACGAGATCGATCCGATCCTGCTTCGTCCGGTTGACGATTTGGAACTGACCGTACGTTCGGCCAACTGCCTTAAGGCGGAGAACATTTACTACATCGGCGACCTGATTCAGCGCACCGAAGTAGAACTGTTGAAGACTCCGAACCTGGGCAAGAAATCCTTGACCGAGATCAAGGACGTTCTGGCTTCTCGTGGTCTCTCCCTCGGCATGCGCCTCGACAACTGGCCGCCTGCAAGTCTTAAGAAGGACGACAAGGCGACTGCCTGATCGTCGTAATCACCGAACGTACTGTTTGGTAAGGAATGAACCATGCGTCATCGTAAAAGTGGACGTCACCTGAGCCGTACCAGCTCTCACCGTAAGGCCATGTTCCAAAACATGGCGGTGTCGCTGTTCGAGCACGAGCTGATCAAAACTACCCTGCCGAAAGCCAAAGAACTGCGTCGCGTTGCTGAGCCGCTGATCACCTTGGCCAAGATTGACAGCGTTGCTAACCGTCGTCTGGCATTTGACCGTACCCGTTCGAAAGAAATGGTCGGCAAACTGTTTAACGATCTGGGCAAGCGTTATGCAACTCGTGAGGGTGGCTACCTGCGCATCCTCAAGTGCGGCTTCCGCGCTGGCGACAATGCGCCTATGGCGTACGTCGAACTGGTTGATCGTCCTGTCGGTGGCTCTGTAGAAGCCGCTGAATAAGACATCAGTCAATACAAAGAACCGGGCCTAGTGCCCGGTTTTTTGTTGTCCGCACCAAAGCCTCCCGGAGCGCTAGACTCAGCGTAATTCGGGGTGATTCTAAGTGATAAACGGAACCCTCCTCATTTACCCGTCTTTTCGGTACCAAATGTCCGAATTTCGCCGGATTTCTATGTTTATTTGCTATGCCGTAGGGTGACCAACCAGTCTTGTTGGTTCAAACTAACGCCTTTCACGTGGAGATGGACGGCGATGCAAGGCCACCCGGATGTAATTGATTACCTCAACACGCTGTTGACTGGCGAACTGGCTGCGCGCGACCAGTATTTCGTTCACTCGCGGATGTACGAAGATTGGGGTTTCAGCAAGCTGTACGAACGTATCAATCACGAGATGGAAGAAGAGGCTCAACACGCAGATGCGTTGATGCGCCGGATTCTGATGCTCGAAGGCACTCCGCGTATGCGTCCTGACGATCTGGATGTGGGCACTACGGTACCGGAGATGCTCGCCAGCGATCTTCGCCTGGAATACAAGGTGCGAGCCGCACTGTGCAAAGGTATTGCGCTCTGTGAGCAGCACAGAGACTACGTCAGCCGCGACATCCTCCGCATTCAGCTCGCCGACACCGAAGAAGACCATACCTATTGGCTTGAGAAGCAATTAGGCCTGATCAAGTCCATCGGCCTCGAAAACTATCTTCAGTCGCAGTTCTGATTGCTCAGACCGCCACTACAAAAAAAGCCCTTGCCGCATATTGCGACAAGGGCTTTTTGTTAAGCCGATGCAATCAGGCGCGATCGCGCTCCAGAAGCGGCTTCAGATAGTGGCCGGTGTAGGACTGTTTCATGTCCGCCACCTGCTCTGGCGTACCGGTCGCGATGATCTGCCCGCCTTTCGAACCCCCTTCAGGGCCCAGGTCGACCAGCCAGTCGGCGGTCTTGATCACATCCAGGTTGTGCTCGATCACAACGACCGTGTTGCCGTGGTCGCGAAGTCGATGCAATACATCCAGCAATTGCTGAATATCCGCGAAGTGCAGGCCGGTGGTGGGCTCGTCGAGGATGTACAGGGTCTTGCCGGTGTCACGCTTGGACAGCTCGCGCGACAGCTTCACCCGCTGCGCTTCACCACCAGAAAGCGTGGTCGCTGACTGGCCAAGTTTGATATAGGACAGCCCCACATCCATCAGCGTCTGCAGCTTCCGGGCAAGGGCAGGCACGGCGTCGAAGAATGTCCGCGCTTCCTCGATCGTCATTTCCAGGACCTCGTGGACGTTTTTGCCTTTGTACTTAACCTCGAGCGTCTCACGGTTGTATCGCTTGCTCTTGCACACATCGCAAGGAACGTAGATGTCAGGCAGAAAATGCATCTCAACCTTGATCAAGCCGTCGCCCTGGCACGCTTCGCAGCGACCACCCTTGACGTTGAAAGAGAATCGGCCAGGGCCGTAGCCACGAGACCTTGACTCGGGCACGCCGGCGAATAGCTCACGGATTGGCGTGAACAGCCCGGTATAGGTCGCAGGATTTGACCGTGGGGTACGCCCGATTGGGCTCTGGTCGATATCGACGACTTTATCCAGGTGCTGCAGGCCGTCGATGCTGTCGTGTGCCGATGCCTCAAGCGTCGTTGCGCCATTGAGCGCAGTAGCGCTGAGAGGGAACAGCGTGTTGTTGATCAGCGTAGATTTGCCCGATCCCGATACACCGGTCACGCAGGTCAGCAAGCCAATTGGAATTTCCAGATCGACGTTGCGCAGGTTATTGCCACGCGCGCCTTTGAGTTTGAGCGAGAGCTTTTTATTGCGAGGCGTCCGCTTGGCAGGGACGGCGATCTTCACCCGGCCCGAGAGGTATTTACCGGTCAGCGAGTCCGGATGGTCCATCACCTCCTGTGGTGTGCCCTCCGCGACAATCTTGCCGCCATGCACGCCTGCGCCCGGCCCGATGTCGACCACGTAGTCGGCCAGTCGGATGGCGTCCTCGTCGTGCTCCACCACAATCACCGTGTTGCCGATGTCTCGCAGGTGCCGCAACGTGTCCAGCAGCCGATCGTTATCGCGCTGGTGCAAGCCGATTGAAGGCTCATCGAGGATGTACATCACGCCGACCAGGCCTGCACCGATCTGGCTAGCCAGACGAATCCGCTGCGCCTCACCGCCGGAGAGCGTATCGGCGCTGCGGTCCAGTGTCAGATAGTCGAGCCCGACGTTGACGAGGAACTGCAGACGCTCGCGAATTTCCTTGAGAATTTTGTCAGCGATTTCGCCGCGTCGCCCCGTGAGCTTCAGCTCACCAAAATAATTGGTTGCGTCGCCAATCGGCATGTTGGTGACGGCGGGAAGTGTCTTCTCGCCAACCCACACATGACGGGCCTCTCGGCGCAACCGCGTGCCACGACATTCGGGGCAGGGTTGGGTACTGAGAAACTTCGCCAGCTCCTCGCGAACCGTTGTCGATTCGGTTTCCCGGTACCGGCGCTCAAGATTCGGGACAATGCCTTCGAACGGGTGCGCACGTTTGACGATGTCGCCGCGGTCGTTCAGGTAACGGAAGTCAACGCTGTCCTTACCGCTGCCGCCCAGCAGGACCTTCTGCAAATCGGCCGGCAGTTCCTTGAACGGCACCTCCAGGCTGAAGCCGTAATGCTTCGCCAACGAGCCGAGCATCTGGAAGTAATAGACGTTTCGCCGGTCCCAGCCACGAATCGCGCCTTCTGCGAGGGTAAGTTCGCCATTGACTAGACGTTTGGTGTCGAAGAATTGCTTCACGCCCAGCCCGTCGCAGGTTGGGCATGCGCCGGCGGGGTTGTTGAACGAGAACAGCTTTGGCTCAAGCTCGCTGATCGCATGGCCACAGATCGGGCAAGCGAATCGCGCGGAGAAAATGATCTCTTCGCCGGGCTCGTCGTCCATCGGCGCAACCAGCGCGATGCCGTCAGCCAGCTTCAGCGCGGTCTCGAAGGACTCAGCCAAGCGCTGTTGCAAGTCCGAACGCACCTTGAAGCGGTCAACGACGACATCGATCGAGTGCTTCTTCTGTTTATCGAGCTTGGGAAGTTCGTCCAGCTCGCACAGCCGACCGTTCACCCGAGCCCGGACGAAACCCTGAGCGCGAAGCTCTTCGAAGACGGCCAAATGCTCGCCTTTGCGCTCCCGTACCACGGGGGCAAGCAGCATCAGTTTGGCGCCTTCCGGCTGGGCCAGGACCAGGTCGACCATCTGGCTGACGGTTTGCGCCTCCAGAGGAATGTCGTGATCCGGGCAACGCGGCTGTCCCACGCGCGCATACAGCAGACGCAGGTAGTCGTAGATCTCGGTGATGGTGCCCACGGTCGAGCGCGGGTTGTGGGACGTGGACTTCTGCTCGATGGAAATGGCCGGCGACAGGCCTTCGATCGTGTCGACGTCCGGCTTCTCCATCATCGACAGGAACTGACGCGCGTAGGCGGACAGCGACTCGACGTAGCGGCGCTGGCCCTCGGCGTAGAGCGTATCGAACGCCAGGGACGATTTTCCTGAGCCGGACAATCCGGTGATGACGATCAGCTTGTCGCGTGGAAGGGTCAGGTCGATGTTCTTCAGGTTGTGGGTTCGAGCCCCACGAATCAAGATCTTGTCCAAAGCTGGCCTCGCACGGCGGGCGTGTAAAACGTGGAAGTATACGGGGAAATACTGGATGGATACACACTGTTGAGGATCGCGCGGCCTCACTCGGAAAAAAGAAAATTCCTGCGATGCGCGGCAAACCGTCGTATGTGCTCTAAACGATGGGACTGGTAGAATCGCCGCCGGTTCATACGAGGTTCCTTCATGCACGATTCTCACAGCGAGCGCATGAGCGGCAGCGAAACCCGCGCCGCGGGCGGTCTGGCGCTGGTGTTCGCCTTCCGTATGCTTGGCATGTTCATGGTGCTGCCCGTCCTCGCCACTTACGGGATGGACCTTGCGGGCGCCAGCCCGGCACTCATCGGTCTGGCGATCGGCGCTTACGGCCTGACACAAGCGGTGCTGCAGATTCCGTTTGGCATTATTTCTGATCGCATCGGCCGTCGTCCCGTCATTTATCTAGGACTGATCGTGTTTGCGCTCGGCAGCGTGCTGGCCGCTCAGTCGACCTCGATCTGGGGCGTGATCGCCGGTCGAGTTCTGCAAGGCGCGGGCGCTATCTCCGCTGCGGTCATGGCGTTGCTGTCGGATCTGACCCGCGAGCAGCATCGCACCAAAGCCATGGCGATGATCGGCATGACCATTGGTGTGTCCTTCGCCGTTGCGATGGTGGTCGGCCCCATTCTCACCAGTGCGTTCGGATTGTCCGGCCTGTTTCTGGCGACCGGCGCGATGGCGCTGGTGGGCGTGGCAATCGTCGCCTTCGTCGTGCCCAAGTCCACGGTAACCCTGCAGCACCGGGAGTCCGGTCTGGCGCGACAGGCATTGGGCGCGACGCTTCGTCATCCTGACCTGTTGCGTCTGGACTTGGGTATCTTCGCGTTGCACGCCATGCTGATGTCCAGTTTCGTGGCATTGCCGCTGGCGCTCGTCGAGAAAGCCGGCCTGCCCAAAGAGCAGCACTGGTGGGTGTATCTGACCGCACTGCTGATTTCGTTCTTCGCAATGATCCCTTTCATCATCTACGGCGAAAAGAAGCGTCAGATGAAGCGCGTGTTACTCGGCGCCGTACTGGTGCTGATGCTCACTGAGCTATTCTTCTGGGAGTTCGGCGACACGCTGCGAGCACTGGTCATCGGTACCGTGGTCTTTTTCACCGCATTCAATTTGCTCGAAGCGTCGCTGCCGTCGCTGATCAGCAAAGTGTCTCCGGCGGGCGGGAAGGGCACGGCGATGGGGATTTATTCCACCAGTCAGTTCCTGGGTTCGGCAGCGGGGGGCATCCTCGGTGGGTGGCTTTTCCAGCACGGCGGACTGGATGTGGTGTTCCTGGGAGGCGCCGGGCTGGCCGCCCTCTGGCTGGCGTTTGCTGTTACCATGCGCGAACCTCCCTACGTAACCAGCCTTCGCTTGCCGTTGTCGCCCGAGGCTCAACGCGACACAGGCCTTGCCGATCGCGTGTTGGCCGTACGTGGAGTAACAGATGCAGTAGTGGTGGCCGACGAGGCTGCCATCTATATCAAATTTGACAAAGAACTGTTGGATCGGGCGTCTTTCGACGAAGTGGTCAATCCAGCGTCGGAAACGTGTGAAGCCTAGGAGAACGTTATGGCCCGTGGGGTAAACAAAGTCATATTGGTCGGCACATGCGGCCAGGATCCCGAAGTCCGCTACATGCCTAATGGTAATGCCGTGACCAACCTGAGTCTGGCGACAAGCGAACAGTGGACCGACAAGCAAACCGGTCAGAAGGTCGAGAAGACCGAATGGCACCGCGTATCGATGTTCGGCAAGGTCGCCGAAATCGCCGGCGAGTACCTGCGCAAGGGTTCGCAGGTCTATATCGAAGGCAAGTTGCAGACTCGCGAGTGGGAAAAAGACGGCATCAAGCGTTACACGACTGAAATCGTCGTCGACATGCAAGGCACCATGCAGTTGCTCGGTGGCCGTCCTCAGGGCGACGGCGCTCCTCAGGGCCAAGGCGGTGGCGGTTATCAGAACTCCCAGAACTCCGCGCCGCGTCCGCAACAGCAGGCCCGCCCGCAGCAGTCCGCTCCTCAGCCACAGCGCGAGTCGCGTCCCGCGCCGCAACAAGCGCCGCAGCCGGCACCGGATTTCGACAGCTTCGATGACGACATCCCGTTCTAAGCAGCGCGTTACCCAAACGCAATAACGCTGCAAACAAAAGCCCCCGCACAGCTCAGCTGTCGGGGGCTTTGTTTTGGGTCGCGTTCGAGGATTACAAACCCAGATCCGACAACCCGGGATGATCATCAGGACGCCGGCCCAGCGGCCAGTGAAACTTGCGATCCGCTTCTTTGATCGGCATGTCATTGATGCAGGCGAAACGCCGCGCCATCAAGCCGTCTTCATTGAATTCCCAATTCTCGTTGCCGTACGAGCGGAACCAATTGCCTGAGTCGTCGTGCCATTCGTACGCGTAACGCACCGCGATGCGGTTATCGGTGAACGCCCAGAGTTCTTTGATCAGGCGATAGTCGAGCTCCTTGTTCCACTTGCGTATCAGGAAATGTTTCGCCTCTTCACGGTTCTCGGCGAAATCGGCGCGGTTGCGCCATTTGGTGTCGAGTGTGTAGGCCAGCGAAACCTTTTCAGCGTCCCGGCTGTTCCAGCCATCCTCAGCCAGGCGAACCTTCTCGATGGCGGATTCGCGGGTGAATGGGGGAAGTGGCGGGCGAGTTTGGGCATTGGACGACATGGTGGACCTCCAGGCAGTGATGATTCGGCGGTGGGTGGGACGTTTGAGGCTAGGAACTGGAGCGCAGGCGCTGCTCAAGCAGCAACTGCGCAACCGCCTTGGCGCTTTCTGCAGCGCTGTAGTCACCCATGACGCGGGCGACGGTGATCGCGCCTTCCATGAGGATGAGTAACTGCTTGGCCAAGGCTTGCGGATCGGCAATCCCAATCTGCTCGCAGAGCTCCAGCGTGTAATCAAGCAGCTTCTGTTTGTGCAGTTTGGCGATCAGACGGATGGGGTCTTGCGGGTCGCCCACTTCACCTGCCGTGTTGATGAACGCGCAGCCGCGAAAGCCTTCGGACTCGAACCAGCCTTTGAGCACGTCAAACATATTCAGAATGCGCGCTTCAGGGGTGTCGGCCTTGTCGGACTCAGTCCGAAACCAGTCCATCCAGCGCACGTCGCGGGCGTTGAGTGCAGCGGCGGCCACATCGTCTTTGGTGGCGAAATAGCGATAGATGCTTTTCCTCGCGACGCCCGACGTCTTCACCAGAAGGTCCATGCCGGTGGCCTGGATGCCGTTCTGATAAATGAGTTGCTCGGCAGTCGCGAGGATTTTCTCGCGGGTGGGGTTTGTTGATGTATTCATGACGCAGAAGGTAGAACGTACGTTCTCCTGCGTCAAGCCACTCATTCAAAAACAGGCTCAACGCACCTGATCGGACTCCGGCAGCGCACGTTTCAAATCCTCGGTGCTGGGTGAGGCCTTGGCCAGCGTAACGGGGACGGATTTGGCCGCAGGCACCTTGCTGCGTTTAGCGTGGTGCCACAACGGAACGAGTGGGTTGCACTCGGGGTAGTACGCTGCGCAGCAGTTTTCGGGGATGTCGTAAGCGATGATCTGCAGAGGCCCTACCGAACGCGTGACCTGCGGCTCGATGGCGGTGGTGACGTTGACCCAGTCTCCCGGTTTGAAGCCCATTCGCAGGACATCGTTACGGTTCATGAAGATGACCGCGCGGGTGCCGCTGACGCCACGGAAGCGATCTTCGTAGCCGTAGATCGTGGTGTTGAACTGGTCGTTGCTGCGCAGCGTCATCAGTTGCAGCACGTCGCGGCGAGTATGGTTCGGGTACACGTCATCGTCTTCTTCAAGCAGCTCGGGCGTAATGAACATTGCGCGACCGCTCTCGGTTTTCCATTCACGCTTCGCTGCGGCAATGGGGCGATGAAAACCGCCGGTTTCCCACATGCGGGTTTCCATGTCGTGGAAAATCTCGGGGTAGACCTGAGCGATGCCCTGACGAATCAGCGCGTAATCGCGGCGCCAGGCGTCCCAGTCGATTTGAGTGGTCCCAGGTAACGTTGCCTCGGCGATGCCCGCGAGGATGGCGATTTCGGCGCGGAGATGGGCGCTGGCCGGTTGGCTATTACCCTGCCAGGCCCGCACGCAGCCCGTACTGTCTTCAGTGGTATAGACCTGCTCGACGCCATTTTGCACATCCTTTTCGATGCGCCCGAGGCAGGGCAGGATCCACGCGTTTTTCCCCGGAACCAGATGTGTGCGGTTCAGCTTGGTCGCGATCTGGACGTTCAGGTCCAACGTGTTCCAGGCCGGCTCCATGCGGGACGTGTCCGGGATCGCCCGCAGAAAATTCCCGCCGAGCCCGATGAATCCGCGCACGCTCCCGTCCAGCAGTCCTTCGCAGGTCTCAACGGTGTTCAAGCCTTTTTTCGGCGGGACCGAGAAGCCATACAGCGCCTCAATCTTATCCACAGGAATTTTTTTCGGGTCTTCGGTAATGCCAACCGTGCGCTGCCCCTGCACATTGGAGTGACCGCGCACCGGGCAAATCCCGGCGCCGCGCTTGCCGATGTTGCCGCGCAGCAGGAGCAAATTCACCAACATTTGCACGTTGGTCACCCCGCGCCGGTGTTGGGTGATGCCCATGCCGTACACCAGCATCACGCGCTCGTGTCTGGCGTACACCGTCGCCACTGCCTCCAGCGCGCTACGGCTGAGTCCTGCCTGACGCTCGATGGTTTCCCACGGTGTTTCGAGCACGCAGTTGCAGAACTCGGCGAACCCTTCAGTGTGCTGGGCGATAAACGCCTGATCGATGATCCCGGGCTGACCCTTTGCCAGCGCCGCCTCGTCCATCTCAAACAGCGACTTGGCGATGCCTAGCACAACCGCCGTGTCGCCACCGATCGCCAACTGATGGTATTGGGTGCTGATGACCGTCGACTTCGGCCCGAGCATTTCCACCGGGGACTGCGGATTGACGAAGCGCTCGAGGCCGCGCTCGCGGATCGGGTTGAACGTGATGATCGGCACGTCACGCTGCCGCGCTTCACGCAGTTGATGCAGCATCCGCGGGCTGTTGCTGCCGACGTTCTGGCCGAAAAACAGGATGCAGTCAGTGTGCTCGAAGTCATCCAGCGTCACCGTTCCTACAGGTACCCCAATACTTTCCTGCAAGCCGACCGAGGTGCTCTCGTGGCACATGTTCGAGCTGTCGGGCAGATTGTTGTTGCCGTAGGCGCGGGCGATGAGCTGGTACATGAACGATGTTTCCAGCGAGGCCCGGCCCGATGCATAAAAAACCACGCTGTCGGGCGTCATGCTTTTCAGCTGCGCGCCGATGTCACGGTAGGCTTCCTCCCACGTGGTTTCCTGGTAGCGATCGGTCGCAGCGTTGTACCGCATGGGGTGCGTGAGGCGGCCCTGTTGCTCCAGGTCGTAATCGGGCCACTGGCGCAGTTCGGTGAGCGTGTGACGGGCGAAAAAGGCCGGGTCGGTCTTGCGCGACGTCAGTTCCCAGGCCGTGGCCTTCGCGCCGTTTTCGCAGAACTCCAGGCTGTGGGGTTTGCCGGGCTTGGCCCACGCGCAGCTGACGCAGGCGAATCCGCCCGGTTTGTTTTGCTTGATCAGCGGCAGCCCCGCTCGAATCGGCGCCTGCTCGCGCCAGAGGATCTCCATCACCGACTTTGCCGAGCCCCAACCGCCGGCGGCGGACGTGTAGGGACGGAAATGAGCTTTGGGATGGATGAGCGACATGGAGTTGATCCTCGGCGGAGCGGGCGCACTGGAGACAGTCGCCCTCGTTAAGGCTACGACGAAGCGGCTCGGTAAAGGTTCGTTACATTTGCTGGCGGGCGGACCGTCAACGGCCAACATGATGATTGCGCCTTGGAAACGAACTTGCTGGATGAAATTCGATCAGTTCCAGAGGGCCGATTTTTCCACGGTTCCCTGACCGAAGGAGTGACTCGCGTTTTGCCGAATTTCAAACCCTTTCTGTTGCTGTGCTTGCTGTTAAGCGTTTTCAGCGTCAATGTTCAAGCCGCCGACGCCCCCGCCGCTGCCACTGCTCCCGCTGCCGCTGCCGCACCTGCCGACCCGGCGCCAGAGGATCCTGCCAAAGCGGAGATTCTGGTCAAAGGCGGATTGCTCGGCGCCATCAGTTCCAGCATCGACAGCGTTCAAGACAAGCTCGATGTGGATGGCCACTTGCTCGACTCCTGGCGCCTGCGCGCCGACCGAGCCGCTGACGAGATCGACGCGCTGGTCAACAAGCCGCAGTCGCGCTCAGCGTGGCGGATTGCCGGCGATTTCGTGATGCTGTCCCTGGTGTGGGCGGGCGCGTTCCTGCTGCTCAACCGAATCGGCGCGTTTCTGGTCAATCGGTTATCACGGCATCGGTTCCTGATTCGCCGCGATCGCGTGGTCGGTGTGCTGGGCTATGTGTTGCCTTACATGGTGCCGGCGCTGATCTGCCTGCCGCTGACGCTCTACGTCAGTCACTTCATGCCGACGTCGGTGGGGCGCGCGCTGGCGCTGTGTCTGGCGTACTCGACCAGCAGCGGGATTTTCTCCACATCCGTGCTGTTGTCGCTGATCGTGCTGTTCAATTCGGGCCACAAACGGCCGGCGGTGCGCATCATTCGTCACTACGCGCCGCACCCGTTGTTCATCATCGGCTTTCTCGCGGCGTTGAGCGACGCGCTGACCAGTCCGCAGATTGCCCGGCTGTTCGGCGGTAACGTGACCACCAGCATCGCCGCGTTTACCGGGCTGATGGCGTCGGTCATGTTTGGCATGGTCGTCATCCGCATGCGTCGGCCGATCGCGCATCTGATCCGCAACCGTTCCCTCGGCGCCCGGCTGGCGCGGCCCGCGGTGCAACAGACGCTGAAGATTTTCTCCAGCCTGTGGCACTTGCCGATCCTGCTGATGATTCTGGTCTCGGCGGTGAATCTGATCGGCGCCGGCGAAGGCAGCCAGGAAGCCTTGCGTTGCGCGTTGCTGACGACGGTCCTGTTGATCGGCGCGGTGTTTCTCAGCACCTTGTTCCAGCACGTGTTCAAGCCCACCGAGGCGCGGACCGACAGTGTTTACAAGGAGCGTTTGCTGAGCCTGTTGCACGCAGTCATGCGTATTGCGCTGGCGATTGGCTTCATCGAGTTGCTGGGCCGGATCTGGGGTTTCTCGCTGTTTGAATTCGCCCAACGCAATGCGCTGGGCAAGGTGATCAGCGATTCGCTGAGCAGCATCGGTTTGATTCTGCTGGTGACCTGGCTGCTGTGGGTGGTAATGGACACGGCCATTCAGGAAGCCCTGAAGCCTCCGGCCAATGGACGTTCCGCGCGTCAGCCGAGCACACGGGTGAAGACCATCCTGCCGCTGCTGCGCAACGCGATGAAGATCATCCTGGTGGTGATCTGCACCATCACGACAATGGCGAACCTGGGCATCAACGTCGCGCCACTGCTGGCCGGTGCCGGGGTTGTCGGGCTGGCGATCGGTTTCGGTTCGCAGCAGTTGGTGCAGGACGTCATTACCGGGCTGTTCATCATCATCGAGGACACCATCTCCATCGGCGACTGGGTGGTGCTGGATTCGGGCCACGCCGGCACAGTCGAGAGCCTGACCATCCGCACCCTGCGTCTGCGCGACGGCAAGGGCTTCGTGCATTCGGTGCCGTTCGGACAGATCAAGGCCGTCACCAACCAGTCCCGGCAGTTCGCTTATGCGTTCTTCTCGTTCCAGTTCACTTACGACACGGACGTTGACGCGGCGACCTCGCTGATTCGTGAAGCGGGCCAGTCGATCAGCGACGATTTGCTGCTGGCGAGCAAACTGCAGGGGCCGCTGGAGGTGTTCGGGCTGGACCGCATGGACATGAACGGCATTGTCATCACGGCGCAGTTCCGCACCTCTTCGGGTGGGCAGTACGCGGTGAGCCGTGCATTCAACGACCGGCTCAAGCGTCTTGTGGATAAGTCGGCTGAGGTGCGATTCGCGCAAACTTATCCACAACTGGTGATGAGCCCGCACAATCGTCAGGCACCGGAGGGGGAAGAGGGCGCTGAGCAACAAGCGCTGCCCGGCAAGACATCGGTGGTGAACAAGGACGGGTCCGAAAGCCCGGCTTGAGATCTACCGGAACAGCCGGTCACGCACCTGCAACATCAGCGCCTCATCCACCTCGCCCCAGTACTGGGGCTTGCCGGCGATGATGGCGGCGATGGGAATGCCGTCGCGGTAAACCAGCTTGTTGCCGACAATCGCCGGGACTTTCGCGCCGGGCAGCAGCGTCCCGGCGAGGTTGAGCGGGTCGACCCCGCTGACGGCAATCAAGCTGCCGTCCAGCGGGCGGTTGCGGACTTCGCGCAACAACGGGATGGCTTCGGGCAGCGCGAATTGCTCACCGGCCAGGCCGGCAACGAAGCGCCCGCCGCGAATCTCTCCGCGAGCTTCAAGCCGATGGAACGTGCGCAGCAACTCGCGCCACGTCGGCAGCCAGTCCGCCTCGCGCTCCAGCAGGCGCCAGAACACCACGCCGTATCGACGCAGCAAGGTCATGGCGACATGCTCCAGCGTGTCGCTGTCGATCCTTTGCGACGCGCCTTCTTCCTTCGCCGGCGCGCGACGCAACAACGCCCAGCGCCCGGCATCGTCCATGCCGCCAATGAACGCGCCGCGGTTACGTCGACTGGTGTGGCTGGCGCGTTTGCTTGCCGGCGTGATCAGCGCGCGCAGCCCGGCGAAGCTGTCGGCATTGACCAGCCCGGCGCCAACCAATTCCTGCAGCGCCGTTTCCAGTTCAGCCCGCAGCAAGTGAGCTTCGGAGGTCAGCTCATCGAAAAACATCGCGCCCTGGCTCGACAACACTTCATGAACCTTCTGCGCGCGCAGGGATAATTCGGTCGGCGCCGGCTGTTCGGTCAGCCCGGTCCACAGGCGAACCTGCGGTCGCGGCAGCAGCACAATCGGCGTACTGCGCAACGCAGCGCTGCCGACCTTGTTGCGGCTGGTCAGACGCATCCACACCACTTTGCCGGACCGACACAGGTCATCCAGCCAGATCGATGAATAGTCTTTCAAGCGCGCCGGAAGCAGATCACTGTCCCACGCGCCTGCGGCTGACGAAAAACCCTCCAGTTGCGCGACGACTTCCGGCAGCGCGGCTTTGCCCTGACTCTGGGTCGTGGCGGACAGATGCTGCCAATCGAACAGAAAGCGGGTGAAGTCCTGCAGCGACACCGGCTCGATTTCCCGGCGCAGGCGTTTGACCGTATACCGGTGGATACGCGACAGCAGATGCCGCTCGCACCATTGCTCCTCACTCGCGTCAGGGTTGAACTGGCCGCCCAGCACATAACCTTCGCTCTCCAGCTGGGCCAGCGCCTGTGCGACTTCGCTGTGCGTCAGCGCCAACGGCTCAGCAATGGCGGGAACCGTCAGCGGGCCGAAACCGCCAAGCCGCGCCCGCACGATTTCGACGCGCGCTTCGTCCTCGCTCCACGTTTCATCGAACCCGGCCAATGCCGCCAATGGCGGGTGCATTTCGGCGGCGGGATAGATCGCCTGCAAACAGGTCAGCCGCTCCAGCGGAATCCACAGCGCCTGCTCCGGGGTGACCTGCAAGCGCGTGCCCCGGCCTGAGCGGGCAAGGCTCTCCAGCCATTTCATCCAGTCGCCGTGCTCGCGGGCCTCAACGCCGGTGATGCAGCCCAGGGTCATCAGCGCCTCGTGCATCTCATCCACGCTTTGCGGCTGCGGCCAGGCTTCATCGGCCACCGCTTTGATCGCATCAACATCCAGCGCGCCGAGATCGTCGGTGGATTCCGGATCGCTCCAGCGCCGATTCAGCACCGCCTGGGTGCGACGTTCTTCCAGTGGCGCGTTGTCGAGAAACGCATACGGCTTGGCGTTGAGAATTTCCGCTGCGAGCGGAGAGGGCGCGGGCAGATCGCGACTGACCAGACGCACTTCGCCGTTTTCCATACGCCGCAGCAGTTTGAGCCAGCCTTCGGCGTCCATGGCTTCGTGCAGGCAATCGTCCAGAGTTTGCTCGATCAGTGGATGCTCCGGCACCTCCCGCTCGCCCACCAGATTTTCCAGGCAGGCGATTTGCTCCGGAAACACCGTGGCGATCAGGTCATCGCTCTTGATCCGCTGCAGCTGCGGCGCCACTTTTCGCCCGCCGGTGTAACGCGGCAGGGCCAGTGCGACACCGGCGTTCCAGCGCCAGCGCACGCCGAACAGCGGCGCATCCAGTACTGCCTGAATCAGTAAATGCTCGGCAGTGGCGGAGTTGAGATAACGCCAGACTTCATCGAGCGCAAAAC
The DNA here is from genome assembly GCF_059418765.1 of Pseudomonas sp. GW821-FHT07F05. Classification (NCBI taxonomy): domain Bacteria; kingdom Pseudomonadati; phylum Pseudomonadota; class Gammaproteobacteria; order Pseudomonadales; family Pseudomonadaceae; genus Pseudomonas; species Pseudomonas sp. GW821-FHT07F05. The sequence continues at coordinate 120,859 of NZ_JBWKQL010000013.1, read as the reverse complement.
TGTGCGCCGTGGACAGCGACAGCACGATGGCGTCCTCGCTGGCGGCGGCTTGCAGCTCGAAGTTGAAGGTGCGGCAGAAGCGCTTGCGCAGCGCCAGGCCCCACGCGCGATTGACCCGGCTGCCAAACGGGGAATGAATCACCAGCTGTGTGCCGCCGGACTGATCGAAAAAGCGCTCAATGACCAGCGTGTCCTGTGACGGCAGCGCACCCAGGGCCGAGTGCGCGCGGGCGAGGTATTCAATGATCTGCTCGGCGCTCGCGAGATCCAGGCCCAGGCTTTTCATCAGCCAGTCCGTGCAGGCCAGAAGGTTGCCGGGATGGGCGCTGAGCTGCTGGTCGATGTCGGCCTGCAAGCGTGCGACGGCAAAAGACAATTCATCGCTGCGCCCCGGGGCCTCGCCCATCCAGAACGGAATGTTTGGCGGCATGCCGTGGGCGTCCTCAACCCGCACGCGGCCGGACTCGATCCGCAGAATGCGGTAGGACGTGTTGCCCAGCTGGAAGATGTCACCCGCCGCGCTTTCCACGGCGAAGTCTTCGTTGACGGTGCCGATGTTGAGCGCCTGGGGTTCGAGGACCACGCTGTAATCGGCGTTGTCCGGAATCGTGCCGCCACTGGTGACCGCCGTGAGTTTGCTGCCGCGCCGACCACGCAACGTGCGGGTTACCGCGTCGCGATGCAGGTACGCCGCGCGCACGCCCTGACGCCCGCTGTAACCCTCGGCGAGCATGCTGAGCAGCGCCTGATAATGGGTTTCGTCGACTTCGGCGTAGGGCGAGGCCTTGCGGAACAGCGCCAGCAGGTCCTGCTCCTGCCATTCCTGACAGCTGACCTCGGCAATGATCTGCTGCGCCAGCACATCCAGCGGCGCCTCGGGAATGACCAGTGTGTCGAGCTCGCCGCGACGCACGCAATCCAGCAGCGCCGCGCACTCGATCAGATCATCCCGGGAAACAGCAAACAGCCGTCCCTTGGGCGTCCCGCCTACGTGGTGCCCGGAACGACCGACCCGCTGCAAGAAGGAAGCGATGGATCGGGGCGAACTGATCTGGCAAACCAGATCGACGTCACCGATATCAATCCCCAGCTCCAGCGAAGCCGTGGCGATCAACACCTGCAGGTCACCGCGCTTGAGGCGCTGCTCGGCGTCGAGTCGTTGCTCTTTTGCCATGCTGCCGTGGTGGGCCGCTACCGCCTCTTTGCCCAGTCGCTCACTCAGATGCCGCGCCATGCGCTCAGCCAGCCGCCGGGTGTTGACGAAGATGAGAGTGGTGCGGTGTTCGCGCGCCAGCACCGCGAGCCGGTCATAGACCAGTTGCCAGACGTCACTGGACATCACGGCGCTCAAGGCAACCGGCGGCACTTCGATGGCCAGATCCCGAGGACGCGCGTGGCCGATGTCAACGATGGCGCAAGGGCGACTGATCGGATCGCTGCCGACCAGAAAGCGTGACACCCGCTCGATGGGCTTTTGCGTCGCCGACAGCCCGATGCGCAGCAGCGGTTTTGCACACAGCGCCTGCAAACGCTCCAGCGTCAGGGCGAGATGGCTGCCACGCTTGCCGGCCGCGATCGCGTGAATCTCATCGACGATGACGGTCTGCGTGCTCGACAACATGCGCCGACCGGAGTCGGAGCCCAGCAGCACGTACAGCGACTCCGGCGTCGTGACCAAGATATTCGGCGCGGTTTTACGCATGGCCGTGCGTTCTTTCTGCGGCGTATCACCAGTGCGCACGGCGGTGGTGATGCGCAGCCCCGGCAGGCCTTGCTGAATCAGTTGATCGGTGATGCCCGCCAACGGATTCTGCAGGTTGATCTGGATGTCGTTGGACAGCGCTTTCAGGGGCGAGACGTAGACCACGAAGGTCTCATTCGGCAGCTCGCCGCCGTGCTCCAGCCCTTGATGCACCAGATCATCGATGACTGCCAGAAACGCCGTCAGGGTTTTCCCGGAACCGGTGGGCGCGGCGATCAACGTGGACTGGCGGCCCTTGATCAACGGCCACGCCTGGGCCTGGGCCGCAGTAATGGCCGGGAACGTGGAGCGAAACCACGCGCTGACCGCCGGATGAAAGGCGTCGAGCACCGGGTCGGGTGTCTGGGGAAGGTTCATGCGCAATTAATGCGGGCGCCGGCGGGTAGATGCAAGGGTCAGATGCTCAGGGGAAGACACAAGGGCGAGTGATCGGAGACGCGTTTCAGGGCGCCGCACGCGCGCATGCCCGCCGTTGTTGGGACTTGCCCGATGACGTGTTATGTTTGCGGACGTTTTTCACCTATTTTTAATCGACCTGAAGACTGAGCCTGCTGACTCTATGCGAATGCGCCTTATGCTGTTGGGCGGCGGGAATGCCCTCGGGCAGGCGTTGATTCGTCTAGGTGCCGAGGAGAACATTGGTTTCCTCGCGCCGCGTCCACCCCAAGACGGTTGGGACGCGGCAAGCCTGACGCAACTGCTCGATGACACCCGCCCGGATGCCTTGATCAATCTCGCTTACTACTTCGACTGGTTTCAGGCGGAGCGGGTGAGCGCTGACAGGCTGGATAATCAGGAACGCTCCGTCGAGCGTCTCGCTGAACTGTGCCAGCACCACAATATCGTCCTCGTCCAACCCTCCAGCTACCGCGTGTTCGACGGTTCGCGGGCGACGGCTTACAGCGAAAAAGACGAGCCCGTGCCGCTGGGTTCCCGTGGCCAGGCCTTGTGGCGCATCGAGCAAAGCGTGCGCGCCACCTGCCCGCAACATGTGCTGCTTCGGTTCGGCTGGCTGCTCGACGACAGCGCCGAAGGCGTGCTCGGGCGCTTTCTCAGCCGCGCCGAATCCCCCGGTGAATTGCTGCTGGCGGACGACCGTCGTGGCAATCCGACCCCGGTCGATGACGCCGCGAGGGTCATCATTTCGGTGCTCAAACAGCTCGATTGCGCCGCGCCGCTGTGGGGCACTTACCACTACGCCGGGCACGAAGCGACCACGCCACTGGCGTTCGGTCAGGCCGTGTTGACCGAAGCCCGTCTGCTGCGTCCGCTGGCAATCGAAACGCCGACCGCCCAGGCCCACGCTGCACGTCCGGACGCCAGCGAAGAGCCGCAGAACGCCGTGCTCGCCTGCAAGAAAATTCTCCACACTTTCGGTATCAAGCCACGCGCCTGGCGTGCTGGTTTGCCCAACCTACTGGACCGCTACTACCGCCATGTCTGATGCTCCTGTCCTCATCACCGGCGGCGCCGGTTTCATCGGTTCGCACCTGACCGACGCGCTGCTCGCCAAGGGCTACGCCGTACGCATCCTTGACGATCTTTCCACCGGCAAACGCAGCAACCTGCCGCTGGACAATCCCCGTGTCGAGTTGATCGAAGGTGATGTCGCCGATGCCGCGCTGGTGGCCCGGGTGGCGGTGGGTTGTCAGGCCGTGGCGCACCTGGCTGCCGTCGCGTCGGTGCAGGCCTCGGTGGATGATCCGGTGAAGACGCACCAGAGCAATTTCATCGGCACGCTAAATGTCTGTGAAGCGATGCGCGAGGCCGGTATCAAACGCGTGGTGTTTGCTTCCAGCGCTGCGGTTTACGGCAACAACGGTGAAGGCGAGGCCATCACCGAAGATACGCCGAAAGCGCCGCTGACCCCCTACGCGTCGGACAAACTGGCCGGTGAGCACTACTTCGATTTCTATCGTCGCCAGCACGGTTTCGAGCCCGTGATTTTCCGCTTCTTCAACATCTTCGGCCCGCGTCAGGACCCTTCTTCGCCGTACTCCGGCGTGATCAGCATTTTCGCAGAGCGGGCGGTAAACGGTCTGCCGATTGCGGTGTTCGGCGACGGCGAGCAGACCCGGGACTTCTTCTACGTCGAGGACCTGGTGGACCTCGTGGTGCAGGGCATCGAGATGCCGACGGTGGCAGAGGGCGCAGTCAATGTCGGGCTGAACGCGACGACTTCGTTGAATGAGCTGCTGAGCGCCCTTGCCGAGGTGGTGGGAGATCTGCCGCCGGTGAGCTACTTGCCCGCACGCTCGGGTGACATCAAGCATTCACGTGCCAGCAATCAGCGTCTGCTTGAGCGCTTTAAGGTGCCCGAGCCGACGCCGCTGAAAGTCGGGCTGGCGCGGCTGCTGGGGCGCTGAAACCCGCGCAGCAAAAAGGCACCGAGGAGGTGCCTTTTTTGTGCCTGCTGGGTCGGGCGCAAGCGCTTCGAACTTCAAGCGCTTAGAACTTGTAACCCACCCCGACCATGTACACCCACGGATCGACGTCCACGTTCACTTTGGTCCGGCCGACGCCCAGCGCCGACGGACCGTCCAGCGTGGCTTGGGTGTCGATGTCCACGTACCAGACGGCGGCGTTGAGCATGATCTTGTCCGTCAGCATGTAGTCCGCGCCGATCTGACCGGCCCAGCCCCACGAATTCTTGATGTGAAGGTTGTTCATGCCCTGGCCTTTGCGTTCGCTGCTCAGGTTTTCGTCGTAGAACCAGGTGTAGTTCACGCCGACACCAGCATAGGGCTGGAACTTCGACGTCGCGTCCATCGGGTAGTACTGCAGCGACAGGGTAGGCGGCAGCTGTTTCACGTCCGCCAGCTTGCCATCCAGACCCGGGCCCAGGCCTTTAACCGCGACAGTGTGCTGGAAGGGCGTTGCCGCCAGCAACTCAAGGCCCACGTGATCGGTGAGCATGTAGGCGAACGCCAGCCCCAGTTGGGTGTCGCTGTCCAGCGTCGCTTTGGTACCCGGGACTTTGGTGCCGTCCAGCTTCAGGTTTCCGCTTTCTTCGTTGGGCGCCGTCGTGGCAGCACCGGCGCGAATGATGAAGTCACCGGCCTGGTGGGCGTGAGCGGCGAGAGGGACACCGAGTGCAAGCGCGAGCAGGGGCACGCTGAGCAGGGACTTGTGCATGGGGGCTCCGTAAGGGCATAAAAAGAGATGCCGTATGTTACGAAGCGTCTAGCTCGCGGTTTTTGACCTGGCTCAATGAAAGTGCAATTAGGGTGTGCCTGCTAACGACCCTCACTGCTCATCTGGCATTTCGTACACCAGAATCTTGTCCGCTTCCATCTGGTAACCCGCGTCGGCCAGTTCGGTGGTCGAAGATTTGACCTGCATCGGGCCTTCGATCCAGTAGGGCTGGTACAGCTCGTCCACCTTGACGCCCAGTTCGCTGGTCACGTGGACGATCTGATTCGGAGGCGGTGGAGGCACATGAATGCAGGCGCCGAAATACGGGACCAACAGAAACTCCGTCACCCGGCCTTCCTCGCTGACTTCCAGCGGCACGATGTAACCCGGCAGACGCACTCGCTCGCCGTCCAGCGACTTGACCACCGGCGCATGGGGCGCCAGTTGATGGGCGGCCGGCGCGGACTCGACGGACAGGGTGTCTGCCATGCTCGACAGGTTATGGATCGGCGCGGTGATCAGCTTCACCGGTGGCGCGTCGGGCGGGATCATTTCCTGCCACGTCAGCACGCGCAGGTCCTGGGCCCACAACGGCGTTGCGACGATCATCAACCACAGCAGCCAACCCATTCGCATCACAACGACCTCATAAACGAATCGACAACCCGTCTGCCAACGACTGGCGATAGGCACGCCACGCGGGCACAGTGCCCATCAACACGGCAGCGCCGAGAATGCCTGCCAGCAGCGTCCACTCGTATGTGCTGGGCAGGGACAGCGGCAGGTACAAACCGTAATTGGCCTGCACGTAACCCTGCGCGGAGGCAATGCCGATGTAAAGCAGCGCCAGTCCGCAAACCGATCCTCCCAGCGCTAGGGCAAACGCTTCCAGCACCAGCAGACTGGCGATGTGCCAAGGGCGTGCGCCCACCGAGCGCAGAATCGCCATCTCCCGACGCCGCTCGTTGAGGCTGGTGAGAATCGCCGTCAGCATGCCGATCAGCCCGGTCAGCACCACAAACAGCGAAATCACGAACAGCGCTTTTTCAGCCGTGCCCATCAGGCTCCACAGCTCCTGCAACGCCACCCCCGGCAGAATCGCCAGCATCGGCTCGCCCCGGAACTCGTTGATGTCGCGCTGCACAGCGAAGGTGGCGATCTTGCTGTTCAGCCCGAGCATGAATGCAGTGATGGCAGTGGGCGTGAGGTCCATGTTGCGGGCCTGGTCGGCACTTATACGCCCGGCGCCTTGGGCGGGCACGCCGTTGTGCCAGTCGATGTGAATCGCTTCCATGCCGCCGAGGCTAGTGTGGAGCGTGCGGTCCACCGGCGTGCCGGTGCGTTTGAGAATGCCGACGACGGTGAACGGCTTGTCGTCATGCTTGACCAGACTCACCGTCGCGACGCCGTGGGCCAGCACCAGTTTGTCGCCGAGCTTGTAATGCAGCGCGTCCGCCACTTCCGCGCCGAGCACCACCTCGAACGGGTCGGTGGCGAACGGCCGGCCGTCGGCCAGCTCCAGGTGCTGCTGACGGCCGTACTGGTAATGCTCGAAATACGATTCGTTGGTGCCCATCACGCGATAGCCGCGATGGCTGTCGCCGAGGGAAATCGGAATTGCCCACTTCACCTGCGTGCTGTTGGCGAAGTGCTCGAAACTGTCCCAGCGAATGTTGTTGGTGGCGTTGCCGATGCGGAACACCGAGTACAGCAGCAGGTTGACCGACCCCGAGCGCGCGCCGACGATCAGGTCCGTGCCGCTGATGGTGCTGGCAAAACTGGCGCGTGCTTCGGTGCGCACCCGTTCGACCGCCAGCAGCAGGCAGACGGAGAGGGCGATGGCGAACGCGGTGAGGAAGGCAGTGAAGCGGCGGTTGGCGAGGCTGGCCAGCGCCAGACGAAGAAGATACATCTCAAACCTCTGCGGCGACGGCGGTGCGATTGAGTTCGGCCAGCGACAGGTTGCGATCGAACAGCGGCGCCAGGCTTTGATCGTGGCTGACGAATAAGAGGCTGGCGCCGGCCTCGCGGCATTCGGCGAACAGCAACTGAATGAACGCTTCCCGGGCGTCGGCATCCAGCGCCGAGGTGGGTTCGTCAGCGATCACCAGCTCCGGCTGGCCGATCAGGGCGCGAGCGGCAGCAACCCGTTGCTGCTGACCGATGGACAGCGAATCGGCGCGGCGGCTGAGCATTTCGGGGTCTTTCAAACCCAAGTGAGCGAGCAGGGTTTCGGCCGCTATGTCGACGCTGCCGTGGCGTTGGGTCGCCCGCTGCGTGCGCAGTTTGGAAAAGCGGCAGGGCAGCTCGACGTTCTCGCGCACCGACAAAAACGGCAGCAAATTGAATTGCTGAAAGATGTAGCCGGTGTGGTCGACACGAAACCTGTCCCGGGCGCCGGCCGAGAGCTGTGTCAGTTCTTGGCCGAGCAGGCGAACGCTGCCGCGGCTGGGGCGCTGCACACCGCCCAGCAGACCGAGCAGCGTGGTTTTGCCACTGCCGCTGGGGCCTTTGAGAAACAGGGTTTCGCCGGCATCGAGGCGAAACGCCGGAATGTCCAGCAGCTGCGGATGCCCCGGCCAGCTGAAGCCGAGTTCGGACAATTCAATGAGCGCTTGAGTCATGGCCACACGTGCGTTTGAAAAGTGATCGACCGGGAAGCCCGGTCGCTGATGGAGTGGCGTTGGTTAAAACTTGACCACCGGATTGCTCGGACGCACTTCAGCGCCCATCTGGCGTTTCGGTGTCACCAGCTGCACCTGAATGGTCTGGGTGGCCGGGAAGCTTTTGAACAGCTGGGTCAGATCGAGCTTGTTGAGCACGTTCGGCGCGCTGCAGGTGAACTGATAGTGGCCGTGAATTTCGCTGTGCTCGTGTTCAGCCGCGTCGCCATCGGCGTGGTCGTGATCGTCGTCATCCTTGTCGCCGAACAGCGTGCTTTCCACCCGCTGTTTGGTCGCGGTGCATCCGGCTGCTTCCGGGAGACTGAACAGGGCGTGGGGTTTGAGCAGGGTTTCCTTGGCCAGAGCAAGCGTCATCTTGTCTGCGTCCGTGGTTGCCGGGTGCTCGAAGCCGACGATGTTCATCGCCGGCGTGTCGAGTTCCAGTTCCAGGGTGCGACCGTCCAGCGCCATGTCCAGCCGCGCGACACCGTGCACATGCGCGCCGAGACTGCCGTGCTCATGATCGTGGTCATGTTCATCAGCCGCTTGAGCAGCAGCGAGGGGCAGCAAGGCGAAGGGCAGGGCGAGTAGCAAACGACGCATGGGGAAGCTCCGGGGGTGAGTCTGAAATTTGTTATGTGATCTTATAACAATGCGTTGCGCTGTTTCTTAACTTTTTCAATCAGCCTTGTGGGAGGGTGAGCTTTCAGGGATCACGTGCAGGTCGACAATTCCTGTGGGACCATGCCGGTCCGCCCTATCAGAGGACACACCCCATGCTGCGAATCCGTGGAACCGTCGGCGATCTGCCGGTGGATCTGACTGTGGAAATGGACGACGCCGACTGGGCACGGCTGGGCATTCAGCCAGGCGCGCAGGTGCAGGCAACGTCGGCGCCGGTTGATACGTCCGTCAAGCCTGCGGCCAGTCGCAACGATGCTGTCTGGGATATCGCTCAAGAGCTGTTGCGCAAAGCGGGCCATCTGACCGGGCCGGATCTACTCGGTCAGCTGGAAGGTTTGTCGGGTAGCACCGCTGCGGGCAAACGCCTGATGGTGCGGATGCGCCACAGCGCCAACGTGAAAGTGGAAAGCCAGGGCGACACGCCGGTGTATCACTGGATCGAATGATACACACAACCGTTTTTGAACCCGTGTAGGACCGGCTTTAGCCGGGAATGCTTCAGCCGTCACACCACAAAATTGAGGGTGCTGGTGCGGGCCTCTTCCCGGCTAAAGCCGGTCCCACAAGTAGACCGCGTACATTCCTTGGGACTGGCTCGGTCCATCAAAAGACCGGCTTCAGCAGGGGAGGCTAGTAAAGCGCCGCAAACAGCCGACGACGGTAGGTCGTGACCAGCGGGTGATCATTCCCCAGCAAGTCAAACACCTGCAGCAGCGTCTTGTGCGGCTGGCCTTCGTTGTAGCTGCGGTTGCGGATGAACAGCTTGAGCAGTCCTTCCAGCGCGGCTTCGTATTGCTGACGGGACAATTGCTGGATCGCCAGTTGGTGCGCGGCTTCGTCGTCCTGCGGGTTCTGCGCCAGGCGCGACTTCAGCTCGGCGACGTCAGGCAACGCGGCGGCTTCAGCCAGAAACGTCAATTGCGCCTTCGCCCCGGCCAGCGCGGCTTTGTGCTCATCGCTCTTCACAGCGTCCAGTACCGTGCGGGCTTCCGTCAGCTCGCCGCGTTCGGCCAGGCAGCGCGCATACAAAATCAGCGCGGCAGCGTTGGTGTTGTCCTCGGCGAGGATGGTCTGCAGAACCGCTTCGGCTTCGGCGAAATGGCTCTCGGCGAACATCGCCTGCGCGGTTTTCAGCGGGTCGGCGGCGGCCGGCGGTGGCATTTGCACATGGGGCTCAAGCAGTGCGCGGATTTGCGATTCAGGCTGAGCACCGGAGAACCCATCTACCGGCTGGCCGTCCTTGAACAGCACCACGGTGGGCAGGCTGCGAATGCCGAAGCGCGCCACGATGTCCTGTTCAGCGTCGCAGTCGACCTTAGCCAGCAGCAACTCGCCCTGATAACTCTCGGCGATCTGTTGCAGCAGCGGCATCAGCACCTTGCACGGCGCACACCACTCGGCCCAGAAATCCACCAGCACGGGTTTGTGAAAGGAATTCTCGATGACCATCTGATCGAAAGTGGCGGTGGTCGCATCGAAGATGTACGGCGTGTCCTGGCTCATCGCGGGTCTCGAAAAAAGGCTTGATGGCGCGAACTATAAAGCGCTGGGGGGATTGTCGAAAGCGGGGTTGATGCCTGCCGCACAATTGTGCGCGCGAAGCGAGTCATGACCTGACCGCATGATAAAGACTCACCCTGCGAAACTCCCACGGTTCGGCCAGATCGGGCAGCGTCAGCGCCTCCAGAATCCCCAGTCTTTTATAAAGAGGATGCTGGAAATCCCGCACCCGGGAATCGGCCACCAACGCCTCTTTTCCGCGACTGAGAAACTGATCCAGCAACGGCAGGTTGGCGCGGTCGTACAGCACGTCCGCCACGAGGATCAGATCGAAACGATCGTCTTCGGCGAAGAAGTCCCCCGAATACTGAAGCGTCACGCCGTTCAGCTCGGCGTTGGCCCGGCAGGCCTCGATCGCCAGCGGATCAAGATCACAGGCGACGACTTCAAGCGCCCCGGCCTTCATCGCTGCAATACCTGCGACGCCCGAGCCCGCGCCGAAATCCAGCACGCGCTTGCCCGCGACCCACTGCGGCTGCTCGGCGAGAAAGCGCGCCAGCGCCAGTCCGCTGGCCCAACAGAAACTCCAGTAGGGCGGGTCTTCGAGAATGCGCCGGGTTTCTTCGGGGCTGAACGCGCGATCCATATTGTTCGCGTCGATCAGCCACAGCTTCAGGTCCGTCCCCGGCAGCGCTTCGGCAGCCAGTTGCGCATCGCCCAACAGTTCGCCCAATGCGGCTTGCAGGTGAAGCGGAGCGGTCACGGCGCGGGAGCGAATTGCAGCTGACCCAGCGCCTGAGTGGTGGGTTGGGTGATCAATACGGACGGCAGATGCAGAATCAGCTGCCCCGACTTGCTGGCGCGACCGCGCAATTCGACACGCGCACCCACCGGGAAAGCTTCCGGATTGAAACGCAGCTGGAACGGCAGCGACTGGTTGTTGCCCATCAGTTTGGTACTGGTCAGCAGCTTCTGCGGGCGATTGCGATCGTCGATGACCAGCAGCGCCAGTTCGACTTCTGCGCCGGCCGGCACGCCCAGCAACTGGCCGCTCAATTCGCGCTGGAACGGCTGCAACGGACCTTGCCCTTCCGGCAGCGTAATGGCGTTGGGCGCAGGTTTGGCGGGCGCCGCAGGTTTCGGCGCTTCGGCCGTGCTGCAGGCAGCGAGCAGGCCCACAAGGCTGATTACAGCAAGCGTACGTAGCGTCATGAACAGCTCCAGACAAAGCAGAATGCGGGCGAGATACGCACGGGATGGCGCAGTATCGCTGAGTGCGAGGGGTTTCACCGCACTGAATGCGCGTCTATATACCTTAAAGCCTCGGACTTGTCTTGCCAGCGAGATGCGCTACCATGGCCCTCCCTTTTTTTGTTGCCTGCCACCATGCACTGTCCCTTTTGCGGTGCCAACGACACCAAAGTCATTGACTCGCGCCTCGTTGCTGAAGGCGATCAGGTTCGCCGCCGCCGCGAATGCGTCGCCTGCGAAGAACGCTTCACCACATTCGAAACCGCTGAACTGGTTCTGCCCCGGCTGATCAAGCAGGACGGCAGCCGTCAGCCCTTCGACGAAGAGAAGCTGCGCGCCGGCATGCAGCGCGCGCTGGAAAAGCGCCCGGTCAGCGTCGAGCGTCTCGAAGCGGCCCTGGCCCACATCAAAAGCAAGCTGCGTGCGACCGGCGAGCGCGAGGTCAAATCGCTGATCGTGGGTGAGCTGGTCATGGGCGAATTGCAGAAGCTCGACGAAGTGGCCTACATCCGCTTTGCTTCTGTTTATCGGCGGTTTCAGGACCTCAACGAATTCCGCGAAGAAATCGACCGACTGGCCCGCGAGCCGGTTAAAGAGTGAGCATGACCTCGACAGAGCAAGGCGTGCTCGACGCAGCCTACATGGCGCGGGCGCTGGAACTGGCGCGCAAAGGCGTCTACTCGACGCATCCCAACCCGCGTGTTGGCTGCGTGATCGTGCGTGATGGCGCAATTGTCGGCGAAGGCTGGCACGTCCGCGCCGGCGAGCCCCACGCAGAAGTGCATGCCCTGCGCCAGGCGGGCGACAAGGCGAAGGGCGCTACCGCTTACGTCACCCTCGAACCCTGCAGCCATCATGGCCGCACCCCGCCGTGCGCCGACGCGCTGGTCAATGCCGGTGTGGCGCGTGTGGTCGCCGCCATGCAAGACCCCAATCCCGACGTCGCCGGCCGTGGCCTGTTGCGCCTGATGAACGCGGGCATTGCGGTGCAGAGCGGCGTGCTCGAAAGCGAAGCGCGGGCGCTTAACAAAGGGTTTCTCAAGCGTATGGAACACGGCCTGCCGTACGTGCGGGTCAAGCTGGCGATGAGCCTCGACGGACGCACGGCCATGGCCAGCGGCGAAAGCCAGTGGATCACCGGCCCTGAAGCGCGATCTGCCGTACAGCGCCTGCGTGCGCAGTCGAGCGTGGTGCTGACCGGCGCCGATACCGTGCTCGCCGACAACGCGCGGCTCACCGTGCGCCCTGACGAGTTGGGCCTGAACGCCGAACTCAGCGCCCTGGCCGCGACCCGCCCGCCGTTGCGCGTGTTGATCGACGGGCGTTTGCGTGTGCCTCTCGACGCGCCCTTCTTTAAAGCGGGCAACGCGCTGGTGGCGACCTGCGCGGCAGCGTCAGCACGGGGGCGCTACCACGACGAAGGCCACGAACTGCTGGCACTGCCCAGCAGCGGCGGGCATGTCGACCTGAGCAAGTTGCTGGTTGAACTGGCGGCCCGGGGCGTTAATGACGTGCTGGTCGAAGCCGGTCCCAAGCTCGCTGGCGCGTTTACCCGACTGGGCCTGGTGGATGAATTTCAGATCTTCGTGGCGGGCAAGTTCATGGGCTCGTCGGCGCGACCGTTGCTGGACCTGCCGCTGGCGCAGATGAGCGAGGCGCTCGAACTCAAGATCGTCGAAATGCGCGCGGTCGGCAATGACTGGCGAGTCATTGCGATACCCGCGTCGCACCCCGGCGTATAATTCCGGCTTCCGCGCCCAGCGCTGGCCCTGTTTTCCAGGAGCACCCATGTTTACCGGCATCATCGAATCCATCGGCAGCATCCGCGCCATCACTCCGAAAGGCGGCGACGTCCGCGTTTACGTAGAGACCGGCAAGCTCGACCTTTCCGACGTCAAACTGGGCGACAGCATCGCGGTCAACGGCGTCTGCCTGACCGCCGTTGAATTGCCAGGCGACGGCTTCTGGGCCGACGTCAGCCGCGAAACCCTGAACGTCACTGCGTTTGTCGATTTGAAAACCGGCAGCCGGGTCAATCTGGAAAAAGCCCTGACCCCGACCACCCGCCTGGGCGGCCATCTGGTCAGCGGCCACGTCGACGGCGTCGGCGAAGTATTGTCCCGCGAAGAAAACGCCCGTGCGATCCAGTTCCGCATGCGCGCCCCGCGCGAGCTGGCCAAGTACATCTCCCACAAAGGCTCAATCACCATCGACGGCACTAGCCTGACCGTGAACGCCGTCAACGGCGCCGAGTTCGAGCTGACCATTGTGCCGCACACGCTCGCCGAGACCATCATGGGCGACTACCGCCCGGGCCGTAAGATCAACCTGGAAGTCGACCTGCTGGCGCGTTACCTCGAGCGTTTGCTGCTCGGTGACAAAGCGGCTGATCCGACGCCTGCCCAGGGCGGCAACATCAGCGAAAGCTTTCTGGCCGCCAACGGCTACCTCAAATCCTGAATTGAAGGGGGTGCCGCGTGGCGCTCAACAGCATCGAAGAACTGGTTGAAGACATTCGCCAAGGCAAGATGGTCATCCTCATGGATGACGAAGACCGCGAGAACGAAGGCGATCTGATCATGGCCTCCGAGTGCGTCAAGGCCGAGCACATCAACTTCATGGCGCGTTACGCCCGTGGCCTGATCTGCATGCCGATGACCCGCGAGCGCTGCGAAACCCTGAAACTGCCATTGATGGCGCCGCGCAATGGCTCGGGCTTCGGCACCAAGTTCACCGTGTCCATCGAAGCCGCCGAGGGTGTGACCACCGGGATTTCCGCCGCCGACCGCGCGCGCACCGTTCAGGCCGCTGCTGCCAAGGATGCAAAGGCCGAAGACATCGTCAGCCCGGGCCACATCTTCCCGCTGATGGCCCAGGCCGGCGGCACACTGTCCCGCGCAGGCCACACGGAAGCGGCATGCGACTTGGCGCGCATGGCCGGTTTCGAGCCGACCGGCGTGATCTGCGAAGTCATGAACGACGACGGCACCATGTCCCGTCGTACTGAACTGGAAGCTTTCGCGGTCGAGCACAACATCAAGATCGGTACCATTGCCGACCTGATTCATTACCGGATGATCCACGAACGTACCGTTCAGCGGATCGCCGAGCAGCCTCTCGACAGCGAACTGGGCCATTTCAATCTGGTGACCTACCGCGATTCCGTCGAAGGTGACGTGCACCTGGCGCTGACGCTGGGCAAGATCTGCGCGGAAGAAGCCACACTGGTTCGCGTGCATAACATGGACCCGCTGCGCGACCTGCTGATGGTCAAGCAGCCCGGCCGCTGGAGCCTGCGCGCTGCCATGAAGACCGTGGCCGAGGCCGGCAGCGGCGTCGTGCTGCTGCTCGGTCACCCGCTCGATGGCGACACGGTTCTGGCCCATGTGCGTGAAACCGCTGGCGGCACACCGATCAAGACGCCGACCACTTACAGCACCGTCGGTGCCGGTTCGCAGATCCTTCGTGACCTCGGCGTGCGCAAAATGCGCCTGATGAGTTCGCCAATGAAGTTCAATGCGATATCCGGTTTCGATCTGGAAGTTGTAGAATACGTGCCCTCCGAATAAAGACCGGCAGGTGACAGGCCCCGACAGCGTTCAGCCGTGGGTGGTTCTGGTCCCTGCAGTCGCCCATTCGTGGCCTAAAATCCCTGAGAGCGCGCGCCCGATGCGCGCTTTCATGCTCTTTAATACGAGAACACGAGACTCAGCCGAATGACCCTGAAGACCATCGAAGGTACCTTCATCGCCCCCCAAGGTCGCTATGCCCTGGTGGTTGGCCGCTTCAACAGCTTCGTCGTCGAAAGCCTGGTGAGCGGTGCCGTTGATGCCCTGGTTCGCCATGGCGTGAGCGAAAGCGACATCACCATCATCCGCGCACCGGGCGCGTTCGAAATCCCACTGGTCGTGCAGAAGGTCGCTCAACGCAGCGAATTCGCCGCCATCATCGCCCTCGGCGCCGTCATTCGTGGCGGCACCCCGCACTTCGAATACGTCGCTGGCGAATGCACCAAGGGCCTGTCCCAGGTGTCCATGGAGTTCGGCGTACCGGTCGCGTTCGGCGTCTTGACCGTCGATTCCATCGAACAGGCGATCGAACGCTCCGGCACCAAGGCCGGCAACAAAGGCGCTGAAGCTGCCTTGTCCGCCATCGAGATGGTCAGCCTGTTGGCGCAGTTGGAGGCCAAGTGATTAACGACGAAAGCGATCAGTTCAACCCGCGTGATCCACGTGCGGCAGACGCTGGCAAGCCATCGAAAAGCGAAAAGCGTCGTGCCGCTCGCCAGATGGCGATGCAGGCCCTTTACCAGCGCCACATGGCTGGCCAGTCGCTGAACGAAATCGAAGCACAATTTCGCGTCGACAACGACTTCACCTCCGTCGACGCCGCTTACTTCCACGACATCCTCCACGGTGTTCCGGGCAATCAGGACAAAATCGACGCAGCGCTGGCGCCATGTCTGGACCTGACCATCGACGAGCTGGACCCGGTTGAGCTGGCGGTTTTGCGTCTGTCGACCTGGGAGCTGCTGGAGCGCATCGACGTGCCGTACCGCGTGGTCATCAACGAAGGTATCGAGCTGGCGAAAGTCTACGGTTCGACCGACGGCCACAAGTTCGTCAACGGCGTGCTCGACAAGCTGGCTCCGCGTCTGCGCGAAGTCGAAGTGAAGGCGCACAAGCGCTGAGGCTTCTGGGTTTCTCCAGAACCTGAGCGTCTCCGCCATGGGCGAGTTCGAGCTGATCCGCAATTACTTTGCCGCTGCGCCCTGCGCGCAGCCCGGCGAAGGCGTTGCCTTGGGGATCGGCGACGACTGCGCCCTGTTGTCGGTGGCCGCTGGCGAGCAACTCGCCATCTCCACTGACACGCTGGTCGCCGGGGTGCATTTCCCCGACGTCTGCGATCCTTTCCTGCTCGGCCAGCGCGCTCTCGGCGTGTCGGCCAGCGACCTGGCTGCCATGGGCGCCAGTCCTCTCGCTTTTACCCTTGCTCTGACCTTGCCGCAGGTTTCCGCCGACTGGCTGGAAGCGTTCGCCCGTGGTTTGAACACCATGGCCCAAGGCTGCGGCCTGCGCCTGATCGGTGGCGACACCACGCGCGGGCCGTTGAGCCTGACGGTCACCGTTTTCGGCACGGTCCCCAACGGGCAGGCCCTGACCAGAAGCGGCGCACGGCCCGGCGATTTGTTGTGCGTGGGCGGTCCGCTGGGCGACGCGGCCGGAGCGCTGCCGTTGGTGTTGAACCAGCGCAGCACCGAGGCGTCTACCACTCAGGCCTTGCTGGCGCGTTACTGGTCGCCGCAGCCGCAGTTCGAGCTGGGCATCGCGTTGCGCGGCAAGGCCAGCGCGGCGCTGGACATCTCTGACGGACTGCTCGCCGACTGCGGACATATCGCCACCGCCTCGGGCGTGCGCTTGCTCGTTGAGCGCGAAAAAGTGCCGATGTCTGACGCGCTGCTGAGTTTTTTTGGGCCTGATGCGGCGTTGAGTGCGGCGCTCAGTGGGGGCGATGACTACAGACTGGCCTTCACGTTGCCGCCATCATGGCTGGCTGAACTTCAGGCTGCAGGCTTGCCTGTTTTCGTTCTGGGTCGGGTGGTCGAAGGCCACGGCGTGGCGCTGATCGACGCACTTGGGCAGGACGTCACCCCGTTGATTCGGGGCTATCAACATTTTCAGGAGACACGGTGACAGATCATCCTAATCAGGTCCCGGCGGAGAACGTTCCTCCGTCCGTTTGGACCAATCCGTGGCATTTCCTGGCCTTCGGTTTCGGCTCCGGCACATTGCCCAAAGCGCCCGGCACATGGGGCTCAATGGTTGCCGTGCCGTTTATTCCCCTGTGGCAGATGCTACCGGACTGGGGCTATTGGCTGGTCCTTGGCCTGACGATCCTGTTCGGCTTCTGGCTGTGCGGCAAGGTGGCGGACGACCTGCGCGTTCACGACCATGAAGGCATCGTCTGGGACGAGATGGTCGGGATGTGGATTACTTTGTGGCTGGTACCCGAAGGCTGGGGCTGGCTGCTGGTGGGTTTCCTGGTATTCCGCTTTTTCGACATCCTCAAGCCTTGGCCCATTCACTGGATCGACAAGCATGTGCACGGCGGCGTCGGCATCATGCTGGATGATGTCCTGGCCGGTGTGTTCGCATGGCTGGCGATGCAAGGGCTGGTCTGGCTGTGGGCCGTGATGTAGGGGCTACGCTCATGAGGCGTTCAGGGGTGGGATGGCTGCTCGCTGTGTGGTTGCTGATGACAAGTGTCTGGGCGACTGCCGATGCGGCAACCCCTGCGCCGATGTCTGACAAGCCTACTGACATCCAGCTGGTCAGCGAGCACTGGATTGGTTACACCGAAACCGACGGCACGGGGCTGGGTTGGGATTTGATGCGGGAGATCTTCGAGCCGGCCGGCGTCAAGGTTGAGCAGCGCATCGAGCCGTACACCCGCGCGGTCGGGCTGGTGCAGCGGGGCGAGGCCGACGCGTGGATTGCCGCCTATAAGGATGAGGTAGAGGGCACGCTCTACTCGAAGTGGAACTACGACACCGACGAGATTTACACGCTGGGTCTGGCCTCCAAGCCGCTTCCTTCTCTGCAGACGCTGGGCAAATACCGTTTGGCCTGGGTGCGTGGCTACGAGTATCAGCACTATCTGCCCAACGTGACGCACTTCAACGAGGTCGCCCGGCGCGATCACGTTCTGCCGATGCTCGAATACGGGCGCGCGGATCTGTACATCGATGCCAAACCGGAAATGGACTTTGTCCTCGCCCAAAGCGACGATCCTCAGCGTTATCGGCTGACCTATCTCACCTCCATTCCTTTGTACCTGAGCTTTGCCGATACCCCGCGAGGGCACGCGCTGCGGGATCTGTTTGACGTACGGATGGGCGAACTTGTGCACAGCGGCAAGCTGCGGCCGATCTTTGCACGCTGGAAGCATGCGTATCCGTTCGACACAGACGGTCGTCAATCCGGTAATGACGCTGCCCACTGATCAAACTTGTTGATCTGATTGGCCGACAATTCAGCCTAAGCGTCTGCCGGAACCTGCTGTTACAATGTTGCGAATTTCCAGCCCTCATACTGATCAGGAGCACCCGGTGCCCGTCGTATTTGTCGCGGCTTCCAAGCTGCCTACCCCTTTTGCCACTTTCAAGATGAACGGCTTTCTCGAGCAGGAAAACGGTCGCGAGCATGTCGTGCTGACCCTCGGCGATGTGTCAGATGGCGCCCCGGTGCTCGGCCGTGTGCATTCCGAATGCCTGACCGGTGATGCGCTGTTCAGTCAGCGATGCGACTGCGGTTCCCAGCTTGAGGCGGCGTTGCGCGCCATCGCCGCCGAAGGCCGCGGCGTGCTGTTGTACCTGCGCCAGGAAGGCCGCGGCATAGGCTTGATGAACAAGATCCGCGCGTATGAATTGCAGGACGGCGGTGCCGACACCGTTGAAGCGAACGAGCGCCTGGGCTTCGCCGCTGACCAGCGCGATTACGGCATTTGCCTGCCGATGCTGGAGCATCTGGGCATCCAGTCCCTGCGTCTGATGACCAATAACCCCCGCAAAGTCAAAGCGCTGACAGACATGGGCATCACCGTCGCCGAGCGTGTGCCGCTGCACACCGGCCACAATCCGCACAACAAGCTCTATCTGGCGACCAAGGCCGGCAAGCTGGGTCACATGATGGGTAACGAGCATCAGAGCGAAGTCGATCCGGCGTGATGCTTTGCAGTCTGCGCCGTCGTCTGGCGCAGGCTGGACGCGCTTGATGCGCCGCTGGGTTGCCTTTCTCCTGTTGCTGGTTGCTTTTCAGGCCGGCGCTGCGCAGCGGGTCGTTAGCCTCGCACCCTCTCTTACTGAAATTGTTATCGAACTGGATGCCGCCGATCTGCTGGTCGGTGTGCTCGACGGCGGTCCACGCCCGACAAAGGTGGCACGCCTGCCTTCGGTGGGTCGCTACGGGCAGCTCGACATCGAGCGCCTGCTCAGTTTGCAGCCCGATCTTTTGCTGCTATGGCCCGGGAGTGTCAGCGCGGCCCAGCGCGATCAACTGAGGCGCCTGAATATTCCCACCTACACCGCCGAGCCTCACACGCTGGAAGAACTGGCTGATCAGATCGAGCAGATGGGCGAACGCCTTGGCCTCGCCGATCGTGGACGACAAGTAGCGGGGGATTTCCGTCAGCGATTGGCCGGATTGCGTGAGCGTTATCGCCGCGATGTCCCGCTGAGAGTCTTTTACCAAGTGTGGGATCAGCCGCTTTACACCGTAGGCGGCGGCCAGATCATCAGCGATGCACTGACCGTCTGCGGCGCACGCAACGTGTTTGAAGACCTGACCCTGCCGGCGCCGCAGGTGAGTATCGAGTCAGTGCTGCAGCGAGATCCGGACGTGATTCTCGCCAGCGACGCTGCATTGTTGCCAGCATGGAAAACCTGGCCGCAGTTGAAGGCCGTGAAAGCCGGTCGCCTGTTTGCCGTGCCCGATAAAGGCCTCGAACGAGCAAGCGGGCAGATGGTGGAAGCGGTGGCGAAGGTGTGCAGCGTAATAGCGCCAGAACGCTAGATCAGGCGGGCTGAACATCTACAGCTCAGGCGTCCAGGTCACGCCAAACATCCACGTTCGACCCTCTTCGCGATAGCCGTAATTGCTGCCATCGAAGCTGTACAGCGTGCGGCTGTAGCGTTTGTCCAGGGCGTTATCCAGTTTGAACTCAAGCTTCACTTCGTCGCTGGCTTTCCAGCTGCTGTGCAATCCAAACAACGAATAGCCGCCGATGTGCTGGGTGTTGGCCTCGTCGTTGTAGCTATCGCTGACGGCCTGCCAACTGGCGCCAACGCCCAGGCGATCGAACTGCCGATCAAGATCGAGGTTCAGGGTTCGGCGGGCGCGGCGGTTGAGCGTATGGCCGGTGTCCCGATCACGGGGGTCGATGACCGACGCGCCGAGCTTGCCGGTCCAGCCGAACAATTGCTGCTCAAGGGACGCTTCGACACCCTTGATCCGTGCCGAGCCGATGTTCTGAGGGCGAAAGTCGCTGTCGAGGGCAATCGCGTCCTGCAGATCAGTGCGATACAGCGAGGCCTCAAGGCGGGCGGTTTCGCTCAGGCGACTGCGCCATTGCAGCTCGTAGGTTTTGGAGTGCTCGGGTTTGAGATTCGGGTTGCTGAAGTCCGGGTAATACAGGTCATTGAATGTCGGAGCGCGGAAGCCTTCGCTGTAGGACAGCAGCACGTCGTTGGCGTCATTGAGCGGAACGGTGAGGGTGCCGCTCCAGGTGTTCTGGCTGCCGAACTGCTCGTTCTGATCATGGCGCAGGCCGAGCTCGGCCGAGAAGTGCTCGCCTTTGAAACGATGCTGGATGAACGCCGCGCGGTTCCAGCGGCTGTCCTCGTCGAACGGCGTGCTGCTGTTGACGCGGTCTTCGTACCAGTCGCCACCCAGGATCAGGCTGTTGCGGTCATCCAGCGTCAGGTCGTTCTGCCAATTGAACGAGTCGCGGTAGGTGTTGAATACGTAGTGATCGTCGCTCAGCTTATCCAGCGTCTTTTCGCGGTTCTCGCTGTGGCCCAGCTCCAGACGGGTTTTCCAGGTCTGGTTGATGCGGGCGTCGACGTAGGTGCCGAGGCTGCTCAGGTCAAACTTGCTGTATTGCTGCTGACCCACGGTGTTGAACGTGACCGGGTCGAACAGACCGAACGGGTTGTCGAACTCGGTCTTGCCCCGGTTATCCAGAGCGTTGAAGCCGACCTCCACGTCGTCGCTGAGCCAGTGGCTGAGGTTCAGGCTCAGGGATTTATTGCGGTAGGCGTCGTGATCGTCATCGCTGGCGAAGGACGGGCCGGTGCGGTCGATGCCTGCCGTTTCATCCAGGCTGGTGCTGAGGTTGAAATGCGTCTGTTGATCGCCGCCCGACAGGCCGAGGCTCTGCTGCTGGGTGCCTCGATTGCCGAAACCCGTATGCAGGCGGGCCTGGAGGCCTTGATCGGCGCCCCGTCGGGTGAAGATCTGGATCACGCCGCCAATGGCGTCAGCGCCGTAGATGACCGAACGAGAACCGCGCAGCACTTCCACGCGCTCGATCTGCTCGACGTCGAGGTATTGCAGGTTGCTGTCCGCCGACGTCGCATTGGCAATGCGCTGCCCATCGACCAACACCAGACTCTGCGCAGCCTTGGTCCCGCGAATGAAAATCCCCGGCAAACTGCCCCGGCCGCCGCTGGGCGCCACTTGCACGCCGGGCACGCGACTCAACAGGTCGGTGACGCTGCCGGGTTGCAGCCGCTCGATGTCGGCGCGGGTGAATACGGTGCTCGCCGCAGTGCTGGCATCACGCTGCTCGACTTGGCGATTGGCGCTGATCAGCACGCTGTCCAGCTTCAGGGCGCTTTCGCGATCAGGCTGGTCGGCGAAGGCCTGCGTGGCAGGGATGAGGGAGAAGGCGAGGGCGAGGCGGGAAAGGGTCATGTTCTATACAAGTAGGCTGTCTGACACCCCTGGCCCCAGTGGGAGCGAGCTTGCTCGCGAATGCCGGGTTACAGGCGATGAAGATACGTTAAATGGGCAGACCTCTTCGTGAGCAAGCTCACTCCCACAGGGTTCGCGTTTGTCAGCTGATTGCGGTGTACAACCACAGCAGGACAGTCTCACGCCCCCCATCGCCCGGACAATGCCAGAGATGGACC
>NZ_JBWKQL010000013.1:0-99082 GCF_059418765.1 Pseudomonas sp. GW821-FHT07F05 | reverse complement strand
GATGGACCTGCTGAAAAATTAACTGTGGGAGCGAGCTTGCTCGCGAATGCTGAGTGTCAGGCGATGAAGATGTGTCGAAGGCACAAACGTTTTCGTGAGCAAGCTCACTCTCACAGGATTCGCGTTTGTCGGCTGATTGCGGTGTACAACCACAGCAGGACAGTCTCACGCCTCCGATCACCCGGACAATGCCATAGATGGACCTGCTGAAAAATTAACTGTGGGAGCGAGCTTGCTCGCGAATGCTGAGTGTCAGGCGATGAAGATGTGTCGAAGGCACGAACGTTTTCGTGAGCAAGCTCACTCTCACAAGTTTGCGGAATGACCCGGTCGCTCGGCCATCCCGCTTACGCCTGTAACTGTCTACATCTTCAGCAGGCGCTGGTTGATCGACGCTTCGATCCCGGCAGCATCCAGCCCGCACTCCGCCAGCATCTGCGCCGGTTTGGCGTGCTCGACGTACACATCCGGCAGGCCCAAGTGCAGCACCGACTTGAGAATGTTCTCTCGCGCCAGGAACTCGCTGACCGCCGCACCGGCACCGCCCATGATGGCGTTTTCTTCGATCGTCACGAGCAAGTCGTGGCTGCCGGCCATTTCGCGCACCAGTGCCTCGTCCAGCGGTTTGACGAAACGCATGTCGACCACGGTCGCGTCGAGCTTTTCCGCCACGATCAGCGCTTCGGTCAACTGCACGCCGAACACCAGCATCGCGACTTTGCTGCCTTGACGACGAACCACGCCTTTGCCGATTTCCAGCGGTTCGAGACTGCTCTCGATCACGGCATTGGGGCCGTTGCCGCGCGGGTAACGCACGGCGGCGGGGCCTTTGAACAGGTGACCGGTGGTGAGCATCTTGCGCAGCTCGTTTTCATCGCTCGGCGTCATGACCAGCATGCCGGGGATGCAACGCAGGTACGACAGATCGAAACTGCCAGCGTGCGTCGGGCCGTCTTCGCCCACCAGACCGGCGCGGTCGATGGCAAACAGCACGTCCAGATTCTGCACCGCGACGTCATGAATCAGCTGGTCGTAACCACGCTGCAGGAACGTCGAGTAAATCGCCACGACCGGCTTGGCGCCTTCGCAGGCCATGCCCGCTGCCAGCGTCACCGCGTGCTGCTCGGCGATGGCAACGTCGAAATAGCGCTCCGGGAAACGTTCGCTGAACGCAACCAGATCCGAGCCTTCTTTCATGGCAGGCGTGATGCCCACCAGACGCTCGTCCGCTTCGGCCATGTCGCACAGCCACTGGCCGAACACGCCCGAATACTTGGGACCGCCGGCTTTCTTGGGCACGACCGGTGCGTTGAGTGGATCAAGCTTGGTGATCGCGTGATAACCGATCGGGTCGACCTCGGCCGGTGCGAAGCCTTTGCCTTTCTTGGTGACCACGTGCAGGAACTGCGGACCCTTGAGGTCGCGCATGTTGCGCAGGGTGGCGATCAGGATAGGCAGGTCGTGACCATCGATCGGGCCGATGTAGTTCCAGCCGAGTTCTTCGAACAGCGTGCCGGGCACCAGCATGCCTTTGGCGTATTCCTCGGTACGACGGGCGATTTCCCACGCGCCGGGCAGACGCGACAGCACTTTCTTGCTGCCTTCGCGCATGCTCGTGTACGTGCGGCTTGAGAGGATTTTCGCCAGGTAGTTCGACAGCCCGCCGACGTTGCGCGAGATCGACATGTCGTTGTCGTTGAGGATCACCAGCATGTCGGCGCTGACTTCGGGCGCGTGGTTCAGCGCTTCGAAGGCCATGCCGGCGGTCAGTGCGCCGTCGCCGATCACGGCGATGGACTTGCGCTCACTGCCTTGCAGCCGGGAGGCGATCGCCATGCCCAGCGCGGCGCTGATGGAGGTGCTGGAGTGACCGACGCCAAAGGTGTCGTATTCGCTCTCGCTGCGACGCGGGAATGCCGCCACGCCGCCTTTCTGGCGCAGGGTCGACATCTGCTCGCGACGACCCGTGAGGATCTTGTGCGGGTACGCCTGATGACCGACGTCCCAGACCAGCCGGTCGTCGGGGGTATCGAAGACGTAGTGCAAGGCCACGGTCAGTTCGATGACGCCGAGGCCGGCGCCGAAGTGGCCGCCGGTCTGGCCAACGGTGTAGAGCAGCTCCAGGCGCAGTTCATCAGCCAGGGCTTCAAGCTCTGCTTCACCTAAGCGGCGCAGGCCGTCCGGCGTCGCTGCCTTGTCGAGCAGCGGCGTGGACGGGCGCTCGCGGGGAATCTCTTTGAACGTCGTGGGCATCAGGCGAATCGTTATAAGTAAAAGAGGCGGCAGTTTACCTGATGCATTACCGGCTGCGCACGATGTGCAGCAACGCGATGTTCAGGAGAAACGATTGCCGGCGAAATAGGGCAGCGGCAGCAAGGCCGCTCACGCCCGATAAGTCCTATGACCTGCGCTTGGTTGCGGGGTTCGACTCGTTGCGGGCTTCGACTAGTTGCGGCGTTCGACGATATAACGCGCCAGGGCCCGCAACGGCTCGGCGGCCTCATCGAACGGTCGCAGCGCCACAAGGGCCTGATCGCGCAATTCAAGTGCGTAATGTTTGGCTTCTTCCAGACCCAGCAGCGCGGGGTAGGTCGGCTTGTCCCGGGCAATATCGGCGCCCTGGCGTTTGCCCAGCGTGGCGGTATCGCTTTCGACGTCCAGAATGTCGTCCTGGACCTGAAAAGCCAGACCGATGGCGCGGGCGTAAATCTGCAGCGAATCGAGTTGAACCTGGGTTGCGTTGCCGCTGGCCAGAGCGCCGAGCCTGACGCTGGCTTCGATCAGTGCGCCGGTCTTGTGCCGGTGCATGAATTCCAGCGCCTTCTGGTCGAGCTTGAGCCCGACCGAGCCCAGATCGATAGCCTGCCCGCCGACCATACCGGCAGGGCCGGAGGCTCGGGCGAGGGTGGCGACCATCTTCAGCCGGGTGTCGGCGTTCTGCGGGGTGAGTGGGTTATCGCTCAGCACGCTGAAAGCAAGGGTCTGTAGACCGTCGCCGGCGAGGATCGCGCAGGCTTCGTCAAAGGCTTTGTGGGTGGTGGGCAGGCCGCGACGTAAATCGTCGTCGTCCATGGCTGGCAGGTCGTCGTGCACCAGCGAGTACGCGTGGATGAGCTCGACGGCGCAGGCCGCGCCGTTGGCGTGCTCGGCGTTGCCGCCCAAGGCTTCGCAGGCGGCGTAAACCAGCAGCGGGCGCACGCGTTTGCCGCCATTGGTGACGCTGTAGCGCATGGCGGCGTAAAGGCGGGTCAATTCAGGGGCGGGCGCATCGAACAGCGTCTCCAGCGCCGCATTGACGCGAGCCTGGCTGAGTGCCTGATACGCCGCGATCATTCCGGCTGTTCCGCGTCAAATGGCTCTTCGGCCAGTTCGCCGTCGCGTTCCAGCAGAACCTGTACTTTCTGCTCGGCCTGGGCCAGCGCGCTCTGGCACTCGCGGGTCAGGCGGATGCCTTGCTCGAAGGCGGTCAGTGAGTCTTCCAGCGACAGCTCACCGTTCTCCAGACGCTCGACGAGCGTTTGCAAATCCGTGAGGGACTGTTCGAAATCCAGTGCTGCTTTCTTGCGGGCCATGGCGGCTATCCCGGTAGACGTTAAACCGGCGCGACACTAGCAGAGCGCACGCATCGGGGCAAATGAGAAGGGGGTGCAGATGAGGGCTCGCTGCTGCCGCACTCCCGTCAAACACCGAAGATGTCACTACCGGCGGACTAACTGTGGGAGTCGAGCTTGCTCGCGAAGAGGCCCGAACATCCGCTAAATAATCAGCGGCTGAAATACCTTCTTCGCGAGCAAGCTCGCTCCCACAAGAATTGCATCTGCCTCGCGGATGTTGGCCGCAGATGATGGACCTGTGGGAGCGAGCTTGCTCGCGAATAGGCCGGGACATCCGATAAATCTTCAGCGGCTGAACGACCGTCTTCGTCCGGATGCGGCCCAAAGCAAGCTCACCCCTGCAGGTGTGTTGATTTGAATTACAGAAAGGTAAACACCGTATCAGCCGGCAGGCGCGATTTCGGCAGTTTGGCGTTGAAATCGCTATCGCTGCGGTAGCCCAGGCTGACCACGACCAGGCTGGTGAAACCCTTGTCGCGCAGGCCCAATTCTTCGTCGAGCTTCTTGAAGTCGAAGCCTTCCATCGGCGTCGCGTCCAGACCCAACGATGCCGCGCCCAACAGCAAGGTGCCCAGCGCCAGATAGGTCTGCTTTTCCATCCAGTGCTGCAGGTCCTTCTGATCGAATTTGTGCATGTCCACGTAGCCACGACGGGTTTTGTCCTGACCGGCTTTGGCCTCGTCGTTGGCGAAGCGCCCGTCAGCCGCTTCTTGGGCCAGTACGGCGTGCAGGTGCGATTCCGGCATTTCAGTGCGGGTGCAGAGCACTACGACGTGAGAGGCATTGAGCATCTTCGCTTCGTTATAGGCAAAACTACCCTCCGCCGACTTGGCCACGCGCGCTTTGCCCTGCTCATCGGAGGCGACGATGAAGTGCCATGGCTGCGAGTTCACCGATGACGGGCTGTGACGCAGTTGCTCCAGCAACTCGTGGATCGTCTCCTGCGGGATCTTGCGTGAGGCGTCGTAGGCTTTCGTGGTGTAGCGCGATTTTGCCAGTGCGGTCAGTTGCATGGTGGATCTCCGGAATTGGAAAACGGAATCAACGTGTCGGTGCAGGCGCGGCGTCGATCTTCACCCGCAGCAGGCTGTAGGGTTTTTCGCGCAGATCCTTGCCATCGTGGAAACCGGCCTGGCGCTGCAGCTGGTTGGCGGTGAAATACAGGTAGCCATCCGGCCCGACCGACAAGGTGTCCGGCCACAGCACGCGAGGATCGTGAACAATGGTCTGCCAGCTGCCGTCGGCCAGGCGTTTGCGGATGCCATTGTGTTCGTAGTCGCCGGCGTAGACCGCGCCGTTGGCATCGGCTTCCAGACCGTCCGACGCGCCTTTTTCGCCGAGATCTTTGACCGCAGCGTTCAGTTGCGCCTCGCTCACACTTGCATCACGCAGCATCCCGGTAGGCACTGCATACAGGTGGCGACTGGAAAGCGCGCTGAAATACAGTGTCTTGCCGTCAGGGGACAGGGCGATGCCATCAGACGCAACGGCCATGGTTTTTGGCTTGCCGTCTGGGCCTTTGCTGACCAGTGCGGTTTGGCCTTCGACGACCGGTTTGAAGTCAGGATCGGCCGAAGTGGATTTTGCGCCGCTCAAGCGACGGGTCGCCTTGCCGCTGGCGATGTCCATGACAATGATCGCGCCAGGCCCGGAGACCGACGAATCCGTCACGTAAACCGTGCCTTCCTTGCCGCTGCGGAAATCAAAGCGCATGTCATTGACGTAGGTGCTCGGCAGGATGACGTTTGCCGGGAAGACCAGGGTTTTGACCACCTTGTTACTGGCCAGATCAACCGCCACCAGCTTGGCGCCGCCGGCTTTTGGCGCGGCGAAATTCGGTGCGGCGGTGTCCAGTAACCAGACGCGGCCCTGACCGTCGGCGACCACGCTCTGCACACTGATCAGCCCTGTGGCCGGGTTTTTGGGGTCTTCCTTGTTGATGGCGGCATCGGGGTAGGCGACGACTTTGCCGTCACGAATCTCACCCACGGTAAACGGCACGTCGTCGCCCCAGTGCGGGAAGTTGACGAAAATGCGCCCGGTTTCCGTCACGGTCACGCCGGTGGGCATGGCGTCGTGGAAGCTGAACACCTGCTCAAGCTGACCGATGGTTTTTTCCGCCGGTGCATTGGCGGGTAGCGCGGTGGTCGCGATCGTGGCGGCGATGCCGGTCTGGCTGATCAAAGCGACTGACAGGGCCAGCGCCGACACCATCATGTTCTGTTTCATGGACACAAACGACTCCCGGCCTGCCGCAGCAGGCCATTCAAATAATGGAAACAGGTTCAGAAACCTTCGAGAACGATCTTGCCCTTGGCCTTGCCGCTTTCGATCACGGCGTGGGCACGGCGCAGGTTTTCGGCATTGATCGCGCCGAAATGCTCACCGAGGGTGGTCTTCAGTACCCCCTGATCGATCAGGTCGGCGACCCGATTGAGCAGTTCATGCTGGGCAATCATGTCCGGCGTCTCGTAGAGCGAGCGGGTGAACATCAGTTCCCAGTGCAGCGACAGCGCCTTGCGTTTCATCGGCACGACGTCCAGGGATTTCGGGTCATCGATCAGCGCCAACTGGCCTTGTGGTTTGAGGGCCTCGATCAGCTGCGTGAAGTACGAATCGGTGTGGGTCAGGCTGGCGACATGGCTCACCTGGCCGACGCCGATCTGGTTCAGCTGCTCGACCAGCGGCTGGCTGTGATCGATGACGTGGTGGGC
Source organism: Pseudomonas sp. GW821-FHT07F05 (assembly GCF_059418765.1). Lineage (NCBI taxonomy): Bacteria > Pseudomonadati > Pseudomonadota > Gammaproteobacteria > Pseudomonadales > Pseudomonadaceae > Pseudomonas > Pseudomonas sp. GW821-FHT07F05. The sequence continues at coordinate 92,754 of NZ_JBWKQL010000013.1, read as the reverse complement.
GCCCAGGCTTTCGACCCACTCGCGGGTTTCCGGACGGGACGCCGTGCCGATCACGGTCAGCTTGGTCAGTTGGCGGGCCAGTTGCACCAGAATCGAACCGACGCCGCCACCGGCACCGACGATCAGCAGGCTGTCACCTTCGCCGCCGCCTTCTTCAACGCCCAGACGGTCAAACAGCAATTCCCAGGCGGTGATCGAGGTCAGCGGCAGCGCGGCGGCGTGGGCGTTGTCGAGTGTCTTGGGTTTGTGCCCGACGATGCGCTCATCCACAAGGTGGAATTCGCTGTAGCTGCCGGGACGTGCGATGGAACCGGCGTAGAACACTTCGTCCCCGGCTTTGAACAGCGTGACGTCGCTGCCCGTTTCGCGAACCACGCCGACCGCGTCCCAGCCGACCACTTTGGGGTCGGTGGCCGCAGAGCCGGCGCGGATTTTTGTGTCGACCGGGTTCACCGAAATCGCTTTGACTTCGACCAGCAAATCCCGAGAGCCGGGCGTTGGCTTGGGCAGGTCCATGTCGAGCAGCGCATTGGGGTCTTCGATGGGCAGACCGTGTTGGGTGAAGGCGACGGCTTTCATGGCGATCTCTCTAAATGGGATGACAGAGGCGTATTGAAACGTTGGACCCATCTTGTTCTTGTTCGTCAGGCAGAAAAACCCGCAGAATTCGGCAACACTTTCACCGCTGGAGTGAAAATGATCCGCATCGACGACCTGACTCTGTTCGTTCGCACCGCCGCTTTGGGCAGTTTTTCCAATGCCGCGCGGGAGGTGGATCTGTTGCCGGGGCAAGTCGCGGCGGCCATCAAGCGCCTCGAACGCGAGCTGGATATCCGCCTGTTTGCCCGCTCGACGCGCAGCTTGCGTCTCACCGCTGAAGGTGAGCAGTACCTGCCGACCGCCCAGACGGTGCTCGATGCGTTAAGGGATGGCCGGGAAAAGCTGCAGCGGGAAAGCGCTGAGCTGCAAGGCACGCTGCAAGTGGCGGCGCCTTCGGATCTGGGGCGAAACATGCTGCTGCCGTGGCTGACGGATTTTCGCAGTCAGCACCCGGCGCTGAATCTGCGCCTGTTTATATCCGATCAAGTGGCCGATCTGTTTCGTGATCCGGTGGACGTCGCCATTCGCTACGGCGTGATCGAAGACGCGAACTACATCGCGTTGGCGCTGGCGCCATGGAATCGCCGGGTGTTGGTGGCATCGCCGGAGTACCTGGCGCGCAAGGGCCGGCCTATGGTGTCCGATGACCTGATGCGACACGAGTGTTTGCTGTTTACGCTGGCGGGCCGGGTGTACGACAAATGGCGGCTCGGTGGCCGGGTGTTTTCGGTGTCAGGCCCGTTGCTTACCGATGACGCAGATCTGGTGAGGCGCTGGGCGGTGGCGGGGCAGGGTGTGGCGTACAAGTCGTGGCTGGATGTCTGCGAGGACGTGCACGCTGGACGGCTGGAACTGTTGCTGCCGGATTACCCGGGCGAACCGACCCCGCTCAACCTCGTCTGCCCGCACCGCAAACAGTTTTCCCCGGCGGTGCAGCAGTTGCATTCGCTGTTGAAAAACCGCTTTGCCGGAATGGAGAAGGGGTTGCCGGCGTTGTTGTGAGTATGAGTTGTGATCGTTCCTACGCTCCGCGTGGTAATGCCGCCCCTGACGCTCTGCGTCATCTGACGGCGGACGCGGAGCGTCCAGAAATGCGTTCCCACGCAGAGCGTGGGAACAATCAAGGTCTGTAGTGGATCCTGCGGTGCGCCACCAACTTGAGCGAACGCAGAATATGTGGGAGTGAGCTTGCTCACGAAGACGGCATTTCAACCGCTGAAGATTTGGTGGATGTACGGACGCCTTCGGGAGCAAGCTCCCTCCCACAAGTTATATGCCAGGCGATACATCTGCGGCGTTAATGGGAATGCCGCGGCTCTCCGCTTCGTGCGATGACCCGCAAATGCAAGGTCGCTGGCTCCAGACATCCGCCGGTGGACAGCTGCCCCACCAACTGCCGATACAGCTCCTGCCACGGGGTTTGCGAGGCGGGCATTTTCGGCTCGAACAGCGCGCGGCGCGCGGCCATCTCCTCGTCGCTGACCAGCACGTTGACGCTGCGGTTATTCAAATCCACGCGCAGCCGGTCGTTGGTTTTCAGCAACGCAAGGCCACCGCCCACCGCCGCTTCGGGCGACATATTGAGGATCGAGGGACTGGCCGAGGTCCCGCTCTGCCGGCCATCGCCCAGGCACGGCAGCGAATCGATGCCCTGCTTGATCAGCGCAGACGGCGGCGCCATGTTCACCACTTCGGCGCTGCCGGGATAACCGACTGTGCCGGCGCCGCGGATCACCAGAATGCAGCGCTCGTCGATTTCCAGCGAAGGGTCGTTGATACGCGCGTGGTAGTCCTCCGGGCCCTCGAACACGATCGCTCGCGCCTCGAAGCTGTTCTCCGCGCCCGGCTCGGACAGATAGGTCTTGCGGAAGGCCTCGCCGACCACCGACATCTTCATGATCGCGCTGTCGAAAAAATTGCCGCTCAGCACGATAAAACCGGCGCGGTGTTTGAGCGGATCTTCATACGGACGGATCACGTCAGCGTCGTGGGCGACGGCGTTGCGCACGATGTCGCCGATGGTTTTGCCGGAGACCGTGCCGCATTCTTCGTGCAGCTTGCCGGCCTTCTGCAGCTCGTGCATCACCGCTGGCACGCCGCCTGCGCGGTGAAAGCCTTCCCCCAGGTACTTCCCGGCCGGCATGCAATTGACCAGCAACGGCACGTCTTCGCCGATGCGCTGCCAGTCGTCGAGACTCAACTCGACGCCCATGTGCCGGGCGATGGCGATCAAGTGCGGCGGGCAGTTGCTTGAAGCCCCCAGCGCCGACGCCACCGCGATCGCGTTTTCAAATGCCTCGCGGGTCATGATCTGCGAGGGGCGCACGTCTTCGCGGACCAGATCGCAGATCCGCTTGCCGGTCATGTAGGCCATCTGCCCGCGCTCGCGGTACGCCGCCGGAATGCTCGCGCAACCCGGCAGCGACATGCCCAGCGCCTCGGCCAGCGCGTTCATCGAAAGCGCGGTGCCCATGGTGTTGCAGTGGCCCACCGACGGCGACGCGGCGGTGGTCATTTCCATGAAGCCTTCGTAATTGATCTCACCGGCCGACAGCAGATTGCGCGCATGCCAGAGCACCGTGCCGGAGCCGATCAGCTCGCCCTTGTGCCGACCGTCAAGCATCGGCCCGCCGGACAACACGATGGCCGGCAGGTCGGTGGTCGCCGCTGCCATCAGGCAGGCCGGGGTGGTTTTGTCGCAGCCGGTGGTGAGGACAACGCCATCCAGCGGGTAGCCGTGGAGAATTTCCACCAGCCCGAGGTACGCCAGGTTACGGTCCAGGGCAGCGGTCGGCCGGCGCGTCTGTTCGGCCATCGGATGCACCGGAAACTCCATCGGAATCCCGCCTGCATCACGAATCCCGGCCTTGACCCGCTGGGCGAGTTCCAGGTGATGACGGTTGCAGGGCGCCAGATCAGAACCCGTCTGAGCAATGCCGATGATCGGTCGGCCCGATTGCAGCTCCTCGCGGGTCAGGCCGTAGTTCATGTAGCGCTCGACGTACAGCGCCGTCATGTCGGCGTGTTCCGGATCATCGAACCATTGCTGGCTGCGAAGGGGGCGTTTCGGCGTGTCGGACATGGTTCGGGTCTCTCTTGGAATTAGGTGTGCTGCGTAAGGTGTTCAGCGTTACAACAAACCGCGCACGGCGAGATTGCGTATCAACGCGCCGACGCCGAACGTCCACGGCGCCGCGTCGCTGCTGTGGGTCACCTCATTGTGCAGGCCGCCGAACAGGCTGCTGCTGATACTGACCTGATCGCCCAGCTTGTGGGTAAAACCGCCGCCGGCATGGTCGCGATCGGCGGTCGGGGCGAAGAGGGTGCCGAGAAACAGCAGGAAGCCGTCCGGGTATTGATGGTTGGCGTTGAGCGCCTGGCCGGCGATGTCGGCCGGATCGCGGCTGATCTGCGACATCGAGCTTGAGCCTTTCATCACGTAACCGTCATCGCCTTTTACCTGCAGGTCGACCACGCAGTTGCGCACGTCATCCAGGGAAAAGGTTTCGTCGAACAGCCGAATGAACGGGCCGATCGAGCACGAGGCGTTGTTGTCCTTGGCCTTGCTCAACAGCAGCGCGCTGCGGCCTTCGAAGTCGCGCAAGTTGACGTCATTGCCCAGGGTTGCGCCGTGGATCTGCCCGCGACTGTTCACCGCCAGCACCACTTCCGGCTCGGGGTTGTTCCACTCCGATTTCGGATGAATACCCACTTGGCTGCCGCTGCCCACCGCCGCCAGCACGGGCGCTTTGGTGAAAATCTCGGCGTCCGGCCCGATGCCGACTTCAAGGTACTGCGACCACATGCCTTGCTCGATCAGCAGCGCCTTGAGTGTGCTCGCCTGTTCGGAGCCCGGCTTGATGTTGCGCAGGTTGTCGCCGATGGCGTTCTGCACGATCGCGCGCACGCTCTCCGCCTTGGCCGGATCGCCTGCCGCCTGTTCTTCGATCACCCGCTCGATCATGCTTGCGGCAAAGGTCACCCCTGCGGCCTTGATCACTTGCAAGTCCGCTGGCGCCAGCAGGTACGGCCTGTTGGGATCAGGCGTTGCGGTCGAATTCGCCAGCAGTTCTTCGAGGCTGGCGACACGTGTGCCCTGGGCTTCGCGCACGGCGGCCAAAGGGGATTCCAGCTCCAGCAACTCACTCAAGGTGGCGAAGCTCGAGGAAAGATCGAACACGCCGTCGTTGCGCAGCACCACAGGCGATGGGCCGCTAATGTGTCCGGGCACCCACGCGCGACCAATCAACGTGCCATTGAGGCCGTCGGCGGGGAGGGTGTTTTCGGGAGTGAGATGGATGGGCATGGTGAAGTCCTCAACGCTTTTTTATGATTTACGAAAGACCCTAATCAGCACCGGCGATAAACTCCAATGACATCTGCTCAGTAATCGATAACACTGGGTTATCGCTCATCGAGGCCTTTCTCATGTCAGACATTTCCTTTTCCACGGTCTGTAACTGGCTCAAGTTCAAGCACCTGGTGCTCATCGAAACCCTGGCGCGCACCCGCAACATGCACGCGGCGGCGCAGCACATGAACCTCAGCCAGCCGGCGGTAAGCAAAATGCTGCGGGAGATCGAGCGGCTGCTGGGCTTTGATGTATTCGAGCGCCTGCCGCGCAACATGCCGCCCACCGCCCTCGGCGAACATGTGGTGCGCTACGCACAGATCGCCCTGAATGACGCGAGCAAGTTCGTTGATCAGATCAGCAGCCTGCGCGAGGGCGGGCATGGTTTTCTTAAAGTGGGGGCGATCTTCGCGGCGACTGCTGTGGTGCTGCCGGAAGCTATCGTGCAGTTGAAACAGCGTTGGCCGCTGCTGTCGATCGAAGTGGTGGAGCAGACCAGCGACCACCTGATGGAAATGCTCGACGACAAGAAGCTTGACCTCGCGGTGGCGCGCTATACCAATGAAAACCAGCAGCAGGTGTACGACTTTCAGGCGTTGGCGCCGGAGCCGTTCTGCATGGTTGTCAACAGTCGCCATCCGCTGACCGAACTGGCACAGACGCCGCTGCAGGCGCTCGGAAACTGGCCGTGGATTCTGTACCCGCTGGGCACCCCGATTCGCGCCCGGATGGAGCAGGCGTTCGCCAAAGCTGGAATTCCTGTGCCGAAGAACACCATCGACACCATCTCGATGCAGACCTTTCTGCAAGTGCTGCAGGCGGGGCCGATGATCGCCATGTTGCCGGCTTCCATGGCGCAGCCGCATCTGGATTCCGGCCTGCTGAAAGTGCTGAACACGCCGCTGAAACTGGCGCCCCAGGATTACGGAATCCTCACCCGCCGAGGTGAGCCGTTGCTCGGGGCGGCGTCAGAATTTGCCGAAATTCTGCTGGCGAATGCGCAGCTGGCGCGTCAGTAAGCGATAACGCAGCGTTATCAATCAATGGAAACAAGTCATTATCCTAATCAACGCCGCTGTCAGTAACATCGCTCCGTGTTTCGACCCTCACATAACAACAATACAGGCGCCTCCGAGTGCCTGGAGGTCCCACCATGGAAACCGTTTCCCAGCGCCTGCCCGAGTCCTCGGGTCCCGGGCACGCCAGCTTTGAAGACCGCACCTACCGCAAAGTCATTCTGCGCATCCTTCCCGTCCTGCTCTTGTGTTACATGGCGGCGTATCTGGACCGCGTGAACATCGGCTTCGCCAAGCTGGACATGCTCAACGATCTGCAATTCAGCAACACCATCTATGCCCTCGGCGCGAGCATGTTCTTCTGGGGCTATTTCCTCTTCGAAGTCCCTAGCAACCTGTTGCTGCATCGCTTCGGCGCGCGGTTCTGGATCGCCCGGATCATGCTCACCTGGGCCATCGTATCCATGGCCGTCGCGTTTACCGTGCCGCTGGCGAAGTTTTTCCACATCGAATCGGAAACCATGTTCTACGTGCTGCGCTTTCTGCTCGGCATCTGTGAGGCGGGCTTCTTTCCCGGCGTCATCCTTTACCTCAACTACTGGTTTCCTACCCGTCGTCAAAGCCGGGTGATGGCCGGTTTCCTGATGGCGATGCCGATCAGTCTGACGCTGGGCGGTGTGATTTCCGGCTGGTTGATGACCCGAATGCAGGGCGTCAACGGCATGGCCGGCTGGCAGTGGCTGCTGATCATCGAAGGCCTGCCTTCGGTGGTAATGGCCTTTGTGGTGCTGGCGTTCATGGCCAATAACATCGACGCGGCCAAATGGCTGTCGCCCCAGGAAAAGGCCATGCTCAAGGCCAACCTGGAGACCGACAGCAAAGGCAAGGCGACCAGTCTGCGCGAGGTGTTTTTCAACGGACGCGTGTGGCTGCTGGTGCTGATCCTGCTGACGTTCAACACCGGTTTCTACGGGCTGGCGTTCTGGATGCCGTCGATCATCAAAAGCGCCGGCGTCTCCAACCCGATGGACATTGGCCTGCTGACGGCCATTCCCTATGGCATCGCCGTGATCGCCATGACCCTCAACGCGCGGCACTCCAACAAGACCGGCGAGCGCCGCTGGCACGCCGCAATTCCGGCCATCATCGGCGGCATCGGCTTGATCCTCAGCGCCTACTTCGCCAGTAACGTGGTGTTGTCGATCATCTTCTTGAGCGTGTCGGCCTCCGGCGTGCTGAGCCTGATGCCGATCTACTGGACCCTGCCGGGCACCGTGCTGTCCGGCGTCGCGGCGGCTGCGGGAATCGGCATGATCAACGCCATCGGCAACCTGTCGGGTTTCACCGGCTCGATGATCACCGCCGTGGCCGAGAACCTCACGGGCAACATCAACAACGGCACCTACGTGCTGGGTGCCTGTTTGTTCATCAGCGCCGGACTGATTCTGTCCATCCCGCGGGCAATGTTAGGCAATCACAAGGCCGAAGCGCCTGCGCGAGGCGAGGTGCTTTCTCACGCGTAGACGGGAAGTCGGACCTGCCATCGCCAGCCGCGATGGCAGGCTCGCCATTGCCTGATATACGCCGCTCACGGTCACTCCTAGCATCGGTTGCACATGACCTCGCCGTCGGCGAAATGGAGAAGACCCTGTGAGAAATTTCCGGATTGGCCAGATCGTCCCCAGCTCCAACACCACCATGGAAACCGAGATCCCGGCGATGCTCACGTCGCGGTACTCCCTGTTCCCGGACGAGCGCTTCACCTTCCATTCCTCACGCATGCGCATGATGAAAGTCAGCCCCGAAGAGCTGAAAAAGATGGACGTCGACAGCGACCGCTGCGCTCTGGAATTGAGCGATGCCCGGGTCGATGTCATGGCGTACGCCTGCCTGGTGGCAATCATGTGCCAGGGCGCCGGTTACCATAGAGTGTCGCAGGATCGTCTGAGTAAAACCGTTGCCAGCAATGCTTCCGACGCACCCGTGCTCAGCTCGGCCGGGGCGTTGATCGACAGCCTGCTTATGCTCGACTACAAGAAAATATCCATCATCACGCCCTACATGAAGCCACTCACCCAACAGGTCATCGACTACATCGAAGCGGCCGGCATCGAAGTGGTGGATGCCATCAGCCTGGAAGTCTCCGACAACCTGCAAGTCGGGCGCCTCGACCCAATGGATCTGGTTTCCCACGCCGACCGGCTCAACATCGGGCAAGCTGATGGAGTGGTGCTGTCGTGTTGCGTGCAGATGCCATCGCTGTCCGCCATCCAGGTCGTACAGGATCGGCTGGATAAGCCGGTTTTATCTGCGTCCGTGGCGACTGTCTATCAGATGCTCAAAACCCTCGGCCTCAAAGCGCAGGTTCCGAACGCCGGCCATCTGTTGTCGGGCGCGTTCTGAGGCGATGTCTGACGGGGTACTATGGCGGCCACTCAGGCCAGCACGCCCGGTACCCCACATGAAACTCGACCCTGTCTCGCTGCGCCTCTTCGTCAGCGTCGTCGAAGAAGGCACTATCGCTGCCGCCGCCAAGCGCGAACACATTGCCGCGGCGGCCGTCAGCAAGCGGCTCAGCGAACTGGAAGAGCAGCTCGATTCCCGGCTGCTCAACCGCACCAACAAAGGCATCACGCCGACCGACGCCGGGCTGTCGCTGTTGTTCATGGCCCGCAGCGCGCTGAACAACCTCAACGACATCGTCCTGCAGATGCGCGACTACTCCAACGGTACGCGCGGCTCGGTGCACGTGCTCTCGAACATCTCCGCGATCACCCAATTCATGCCCGGCTTGATCAAGTCGTTCATGGCGCTTTACCCGCTGATCAACATCGTCCTCGAAGAGCAGCAAAGCTTGGCGATCACCAAAGCCGTCGCCGAAAACCGCGCCGAGATCGGCATCTTCACGCGCCTGCCCCATGGCGCCGACATCGAAGTCTTCCCGTTCCGCACCGACCGCCTGGTCTTGATCGTGCCCAACGACCACCCGCTGGCAGACCGCAAGTCAGTGCGCTTCAGCGACACCCTCGACCACGGATACGTCGCCTTGCGCAGCGGCACCCACCTGAATTTCCAGCTGATCAAAGCCGCCAACGACCTCGGCCGCTCCCTGAGAATCCGCATGGAAGTCGCCAGCTATGACGCCCTGAGCCTGATGGTTCAGGCAGGCGTGGGCATCGGCATCATGCCCGAAGGCAGCGTAGGGATTTACCGAATGGAGGGTGCGAAAGTGGTTCAGCTGGAAGAGGGATGGGCCAGCCGCGAGCTCAATGTCTGCGTGAGATCAAGGGAGGGTTTGTCGGTGGCGGGGGCGTTGTTTTTGCGGCATGTGTTGGCGGGGTAAGCTGAACTAACGCCAATAAGGATTGGCTACGGGAGCGGTTTAGGCCGCTCCCGTATAAAGGCCAGTTGTCTGGGTCAGGACTCCGACTTGGGCGCCAGCGCTGCAGCGATAAGGCACAGCACCGCAATGCCTCCCCACAGTTGCGGCCAGGAGCAAACGCGCAATAACCAGGGGATCAGCGCTGGCGTCGCAAAGGCCGCCGCGAACACGGCGGTGTTTTCGATCCCCAGTGCAGTGCCCACTCTCGACGCGCCGGCCATGACCGCGATTTCGGTGTAGGCCACGCCGTGCCAGGCCGAGCCGAACACACCGGCAGCGATCAGCAGCGCCACGCTGAGCAGCGGAACGTTGATCGTCATGATATTGAGCTGCAACAGCAGCAGCGCCACCGCCGCCAGTACCGCGATGGCGCGCACGACGGTGCGACGATTCTTATGTTTGTCCGTCCAGCGGCCGCTCCACACGCGAGCGATGGCGCCAATCACCTGCACCGCGAAAATCACGGCTGAGGTGATCGCGATGCCGTACTTGTATTCGTTGATCAGGTAAATCGCCGAGAAGGTCAGGACGGCAAATTGCGGCACCGTCAACAGGCCGCTGGCCACGAACAGCCGCCAGATGCTCCAGTCGCGCAACGTGCTGCTCACCGGCCCGTTGCCACTCACTTTGGGCGCGGGTTGGACCGGCGCCAGCGTCAGCCAAGTCCAGGCGGCGCCGGCGGCGAGCAGGCTGGTCACCGCCAGCGTGGTGAAAACGCTGATGAACCCCATGTGCAGCGCAACCCACGGCAGGATCGCCGCACCGATGCCACCGCCGACCGGCACGGCGGTCTGACGAATGCTCATGGCAAAGCCGCGCTCACCGTCCTGAAACCAGGTCATGACGGCCTTGCCGCTTGAGCCATTGATGCTGCCGCCGAATATGCCGAGGGCGAGCAACCCCGCACCGAGCAACACCACGCCAGGGATCGAGTCCGCACGCGGCGCACCGAACATCGCCAGCAAGGCGAAGATCAGGCTGGTGCTGAGCAAGCCTGTCAGCAACACGAAGCGGTCACCGAGTTTATCGGTCAGCAGGCCCCAGACAACCTCAGATGCCGCGATTCCCAGCGCGATCGCGCCGAGCACCAAGCCTAACTGATCCAGCGTCAGACGGTAGGCATCCTGCAAAAGAGGGCCGGTGGCGGGGATCCCCTGAAAGCCCATGGAAAAACTCGCCTGCGCCGCCACGCCAACGGCGAGCACGATCCAGCGGTGGCGGTTGGCTTTGTCGGTACAGCTGTGTATCCGGTCCAGCACTTTCACATTTCCCATCGCAACCCAATTCCCTGTTCAGGCCCGGAGTTGGGCCACTGGCTGCGAAGGGTGACGAGTGCGTGGCTCGTTGTAAATTTATGCTATCCTATTTCAGACATAACCAACGATTATCCTTAATGACACAGCATCTCGATCTCTCAACCGTGGAAGCCTTCGTGCTCACCACGGATTTGCGCAGCTTTACCCAGGCTGCGGAAGTCCTTGGGCTGACGCAGGCTGCCGTGAGCTTGAAGGTTTCGCGACTTGAACGAGCGCTCAATCGGCGTCTGTTGAATCGCACGCCACGTTCGATCCAGCTTTCCCCTGACGGCGAAGTTTTTCTGCCACGCGCCCGCACGCTGCTGGCCGCACAGCAACTTGCTCTGGTTGAAGTGGCTCGTACGTCTCGTAGGTTGCGCCTGGGCATCAGTGACCATGTCGCCGGGCCTGAACTGCCGAGCGTTCTGGAAAAAATAAAATCTTACGATCCGGGCCTGGCCATCAGCGTGAGGGTAGGGGCGTCGTCTGAGCTGTTGGCCGAATACGATCGTGAGGAAATCGACGTAGCTATCGTTCGCTCCGAGAAAAACCGCCGCGATGCGGAACCGCTGTTTGAAGATCGCTACGGCTGGTTCGCCAGTTTGTCGGTGCGCACGCGGGGCGAGCCCATGCCCCTCGTCACCGTCGACGATGCATGCGGGATACGCAGCAACGCGATCCGGCTGCTTTCTCAGGCCGGCATCGAGTGGTCAGACAGCTTCATTGGCGGCGGTGTCGCGACCGCGCTCTATGCCGCAGCCGCTGGCATCGGTGTCGCACCCTTGCCGGTGCGGTTGGCGTCGTCGCGGCTGATTGATGTGGGCGAGGGCTTTCACCTGCCACCCTTGCCGAACGTGGAGATGGTGATGTATTCGCGCCACATGGATGCCCACACCCGCGAAAGCCTGCGAATACTGGCGGGTGCCTTTCGAGGGATCAACCTGACCCATCTGGCGTGATCGCCGCTCCCGACTACGAGGAACACTTCATGGTTAATTGGCCTGCGGTAACAGCTGTCTTCTCGGTCTACTGCGCCGGCGTGATCATCCCCGGCCCCAACTTCGTGGCGGTCGCGCACAAGGCGGTTTCTGCGACAACGGGGCACGCACTTATGCTGGTGGCGGGCATCGTGGTGGTGAACCTGTTTTGGGCGACGTGCGCCATTCTGGGCATTGGCGCAGTGTTTTCGCTGTTGCCGTGGCTGGCGTTCGTCGTCAAATGCCTCGGCGCGGGCTACCTCGTCTGGTTCGGCATGCGCCTGATATTCGCCTCCGGTAAACCTCCCGCCCTCAACGCCCGGGCCGGCCAGATGCCCAGCCTGCGAAGCGCCTTCAAACAGGGCGTCGCAACCAACATCGCCAACCCAAAGTCAGTCGCGTTTTACGCCGCGATCTTTTCCGCTGCCGCACCCAGCCATGTGGAAGTCGAAACCTTTGCCGCTATGCTGGCGATGGTCGGCCTCGTTTCGTCGGCTTGGTACGCGCTGATCGCGACCGCGCTGTCACGGCCCAGGATTGCCGGTGCGTATGCCAGCAAAAAGAAGGCGATTGATCGGATGTGTGGGGCGGTGATTGTGATGCTTGGGGTTAGGCAGATGGGGCGGTGAGGGCGTACAAGGGAACACCGATCCGCCCTGCGAGCATATGATCCTCTCGTTCCACTCAAAAAACGCTCAAACGGCTACAACCATGACGCAGTTACTGCAAGGAAGCACAGATGAACAGACTTGAACGGATCAAAGGCTGCCTGCTCGGCGGCGCGGTGGGCGATGCGCTGGGTGCGCCGGTCGAATTTCTCAAATGGAACGCCATCCACGCGACATTCGGTGCGCGTGGCATTGTCGACTTCGCCCCGGCTTACGGCCGCGTGGGCGCCATCACCGACGACACGCAAATGATGCTCTTCACCGCTGAAGGTTTGCTGCGCGCCTATGTGCGCGGCATCTCCCGCGGTATTTGCAACGTACCCGGCGTCATCCACCATGCGTTGCTGCGCTGGCTGATGACCCAGGATTACTCGCCGGCCACTGACGTCAGCCTGGACGGCTGGCTGGTGCATGAACGCGAGTTGTGGTCCCGCCGCGCGCCCGGCCTCACCTGTCTTAGCGCATTGAAGGCCAGTACGGAATTTGGCTCTTTCGCCCAAAACGACAGCAAAGGCTGTGGCGCCGTCATGCGTGTCGCGCCGTGCGCGTTCTTCCCCAACGCGTTCGACAACGCCGCCGAATCCGGCCGTCTGACCCACGGGCACCCAACGGGCTACCTGGCAGGCGGTCTTTTCGCCGACATTCTCCAGCGCATCGTCGACCGCCAGGACAGCCTGGATGACGCCATTGCCAAGAGCCTGGCCGAGCACGGCCAGAAACCCGGCATGGAAGAAACACGTGCGCTTGTCGAGCGCGTGCTGTTCTTTAGCTACGAAGGCCACCGCCCAACCCCTGAGCGGATCGAGGAATTGGGCGGCGGATGGATCGCGGAAGAAGCCTTGGCGATTGGCATCTGGTGCGCACTGACTGCCACCTCGTTCGAAGACGGCGTGATCAATGCCGTGAATCACAGTGGGGACAGTGACAGCACCGGGCTGATCGCCGGGCATCTGCTGGGTATTCAATACGGCGTGGAGGCGATTCCGGATCGCTGGCTTGGGCCGCTCGAGTTGCGTGGGGTGATTGAGGCGGTGGCGGAGGATATCGAGCGGGTGCCGAGGGATTATTCGGGGTATGGCGGGGAGTTTGATGAGGAGATTTGGAAACGTTATCCGGGTGGCTAGCCCTAGAAAACTTTTTTTGCATCACCTTTTACCGACTTAGGTGCCGCGATACTTGGGCTTCAACTCGCTAGTGGGCAGGAGGGCGTCCTCCCCCGAGTGTTTCGGCGACTTTACGCGGGCGTCTTCTAACGCGTCATGAGCGTTGCTTTGCGATTCGGCCGGCCAAGTGGGCATCAATCTCGCTGCCCAGCTTGGTGTCGAAAAGGGTCAGGCGTAGGGCTTGAAGTCGTTGCTGTCGCGAATCAGTAGCTGCATCAGCTTTGGATGAATAAAGAGCTTTTCCTTGCCAACCTGCACCTCTTGCAGAACGCCGATGGCGACCAGCTCTTTGAGATAACGGGAGGCGGCTTGACGCTGGGCAATCTGTTTGTCGACGACGTTGCTGATGCGGCAGTAGGGCTGCTCGAAAATCACGTCCACCAACTCGCGGGAATAGGTTTTTGGCAGTTGATCGCGGACGAACTGGGTGGTGTGCTCGGATAGGCTACGGATGGCAGCAACTTTGACCGTGGTCCAGCGAGCCGTTTCTTCCACCGCACTGAGCATGTACAGCAGCCAGGGCTCCCAGGTTTGTTCGCGGGTGACATTTATCAATAGGCGGTAGTAGTCGGCTCGGTGGGCGATGATGTAGCGGCTGAGGTAGAGAATTGGCAGATTCAGCAGACCTTCTTGAATCATGTACAGAGTGTTGAGCACGCGGCCGGTGCGGCCATTGCCATCGGTGAACGGGTGCATGGCCTCGTGTAAACATGTGGGAATAACGTGTCGCTATATTCTGGTTTTGGCGACATGTTCCGTTCTCGTGTCGCTGATGGCGACATGTGCGAAAACCCTTGGGAATTGATTTGTGGATTTGCGGTGGTTTGAGCTTAAGAAATATAGGCTGCTGTTCCAGTCTCAGTGCGTGAACGCTCGTATGGGAAAATAAGGCAGCAGTAGAACGCCCATCTGCAGCCAATGCATGCGAATACCCGGCTCCTTCACGGTGAACTACTAAGAAATCCTTAGCGGTTGGCTGCTCCGGTGCAACGGATTTTGCGCAAACAGGAGTTAATTGAGCCCTCGCGTACCTCAACCCAATCGTCGAGGACGCAATTCCGTCACATCACTCATAAAGCCAAGGCTTCAGCTCATCGAGATTTTTCACGACGATCTGCTGCGCCGCTGCTTTAGGATCGAGCTTCTTCGGGTCGATCTGAAAGCGCTGGAGTACATACTTCACCAGAGCGCGCCTTGTCGGAATCGTCAGCACGCCTTCTTCCATCCCAAAATCAGCCTCAATGATCGCCTTTTGTTCTGGCTTGAGGCGCGAGTCGGGTTCGATCACGACGGCCACCTCAGTGTTCCAGTCTTCGTCTGCATCGATCAGGTTCTCGGTTCTGCGCTCAAACTCCGGTTGACCGCGCAGCCGACTCAGCACGAAGTCTCGGTACATGCGGTTCTTCTCGCAATACGCTCTCACGTGCCAACGCATCCCTGTGTAGACCAGCGTATGGGGCGCGATCAACCGGGTCTCGGGGACCGGGTTGGCGAGCGACACATATTCAACGGCAATCACTTCGCTTTCACGGCAAGCCTTGAGCAGCGGGCGCAGCACTTCCGGGCGGATCGTGCGATCCGGCACTTCCAGAACCATGGTGTGTGCATACGCCAGGGCCAGTCCTTCTACGTGCGGCGCTCGTGAGTGCGTCTGATTGAGCAGGTGCAGATAGGCGCTTGCGCTGTCGTCGATGAACAGCGGCTTGAAGTGTTTACTGGGTACATAGCCCTTCAGCTGCTTGTCATATGTAAGATTTTTAGGCGCATGTTCATTGATGTAGGTATTGATGTCTTTCGAGGCCTGCTGACGGCTAATGCCGAAGCTCTGAATCAGGTGGCCCGTGGTCAGCCGGCCTTCCCACCACACGACCGTCTCGATCAACCGATAGCGAAGTGCCAGATCCCAGCGAACCTGTTGGATGTCCTGCGCGCGTTTCATACCCGCTCCATGTGCGTGATTTGTTTACCTGTATAAGTCTACATTCTATACGTGTAATGAAACGCTACATATCCTGCGCTCGTCTTCGGCATGAAGCGAACTCACGATAAGGAGGTGAACATGACAACGTCAGATGCAATTTCGACCGGGGTGCTGGTGCTAATGGCCGCCATTGCAGTGGTTCTGATTTTGCAGTGCCTGCGGCTTCAGGATATCTGGCAATTGATCGTCGATTGCAAGAGCTCGATGCGCTGGGCGCAAATTCATGAGGTGGAGAATAAAGAACTGCGGTCGGCTCTGCGGGCAGAAAAAGCCCATGTTGAGCAACTCAGGAGAAAGCTCGACCTCCTGCAAACCATGATGCCGGCCTCGTAAGGAAGCACAGATGAACAGAATTGAACGGATCAAAGGCTGTCTGCTAGGCGGTGCGGTGGGGGATGCCCTGGGAGCACCGGTTGAGTTTCTTGAATGGTGCGCCATCCGCGCAATGTTTGGATCGAAGGGCATCGTCGATTTTGCGCCAGCTTATGGTCGCGTAGGTGCCATCACCGATGACACACAAATGATGCTCTTCACCGCTGAAGGTCTGCTGCGCGCTTATGTACGTGGGAGTTCCCGCGGCATTTGCCACGTGCCCAGCGTCATCCACCATGCCTTGTTACGCTGGCTGATGACCCAGGATTACTCGCCTGCGACCTCCGTAAGCCTCGACGGCTGGCTGGTGCAGGAGCGGGCCTTTTGGTCCCGCCGCGCACCTGGCCACACTTGTGTCAGCGCGCTGAAGGCCAGTTCGCGCCTGGGCTTTCTCGCCGAAAACAATAGCAAAGGCTGCGGCGCTGTCATGCGTGTCGCCCCCTGCGCCTTCTTTGGCAATGCTTTTGACAATGCCGCTGAGTCCGGGCGTCTGACCCACGGCCACCCAACCGGGTATATGGCGGCCGGACTGTTCGCCGATATTCTCCAGCGCATCGCTGACCGGCAGGACAGCCTCGAACACGCCATTACCGAAAGCCTCGTCGAGCACGGCCACATACCCGGCATGGAAGAGACACGAGCGCTTGTCGAGCGCGTGCTTTTCTTTTTTTACGAAGGATATCGTCCGAGCCCCGAGCGTATCGACGAGCTTGGCGGCGGATGGATTGCAGAAGAAGCACTGGCGATCGGCATCTGGTGCGCACTGACTGCCACATCGTTCGAAGACGGCGTGATCAATGCCGTTAATCACAGCGGAGACAGCGACAGCACAGGGCTTATCGCCGGGCATCTGCTCGGTATTCAGTATGGTGTTGAGGCGATTCCGGATCGATGGCTTGGGCCGCTTGAGTTACGTGGGGTGATTGAAACGGTGGCGGAGGATATTGAGCGGGTACCGAGGGATTACTCCGGGTATGGCGGGGAGTTTGATACCGAGATCGAGGTGCGCTATCCGGGGGATTGAATGGCTGCGGTCTTCGTCGACGCCAGTCCCCGTTTTAAAGCGAAACGCAGGCTGTGGATCCAAGCTTGTAAAGTATTGGATCCATTGGTCGATATGAATTCGGTAGCAATTTGATGCAGACAACCTCATACACGGACAGGCGGTGGAAATGGCTAGCGAATTGACTCTCACGAAACTCAACCAAGCTCTTGAGTGGGCCTACGAAAAAGCAATGGATGGCATCCCCGGCACTGAGTCGGCTGAGGAATTCGCTGCGGAGTACAGAAAGAACAATGATACGGCCATCGACGCTGCGAACTCGCTGATCCGCTGGCAAAACACCAAAGCCGCCACCTCCGGCTTTCTGACCGGGCTGGGTGGCATCATTACTTTGCCGGTCACCATCCCGGCGAACATCGCCAGCGTTATGTACGTGCAGCTGCGCATGATCACCGCGATGGCATACCTAGGCGGCCACGACCCACGCGACGATCGTGTCAAAACCTTGGTCTACACATGCCTGGCCGGTAATGCCGCTAAAGACATCCTGAAAGATGTAGGCATCTCGATTGCCAACAAGCTGGCGATCAGCTCCATTAACAAAATCAGCGGCACGACCCTGACGAAGATCAATCAGGCTGTGGGCTTCCGGCTACTCACCAAGTTCGGCAGCACCGGTGTCGTGAACCTGGGCAAAGCGGTCCCGCTGCTGGGCGGTCTGATCGGCGCAACGTTTGATTCGGTGACAACGAATACCGTCGGGAACGTGGCTCGTGATCTGTTCGTGTTGAATCCGGCGATAGGACCAGCTGAAACTGACGATGTGGCAGCAGGCGTGGCCTGAGGCCCATTGAGGATAAAATCCGGCAGCTTGTGGCCGGGTTTTATCGAGGGGGATCGTCGTGCTTGATCTGGCGAGTGCATGGTTTTCTGAGATATTGAGGTTACTTAAAGACGTGCCCACTGCAGCAGTGGCCGTTAAGCGTGTCGATCTTTCCGCTGCTCCTGCATCTCACCAAAACCGCTCGAGCTGTGCTGGCATAAAGATGTTATCTTCGCAGATGACCAAGGAGGGCTGATGATGTATCGCAGTGATGCGGCCCATCTGCTTCCGAACTCGTTGTTCCCTGACACATTCACCACACCGTACGCATCTTAATCATCGCCTTCAATGACGCGAGGTTGACGATTCGCTGTGGATGTCTCCGGGGGAGGGCGAACCCCAAAAAAGCAGATGGAGGCAGAAAGAGTGGATTTTTCAGTGCTGTTGCACCTTTGGCAGGCAGCTCCCGCTGAGCAGCTCATCGCACCGACCGTTGTGTTCGGGCTGGTTTCGGTTTTGTGCCTGTGGTACTTCGCCCGGTATTTTTTAAGATCTTTCAAGCTGACTTCTCAGCTCAAACGCCTGATCAAAAGTCTGGAAGGCACCAAGACTCTTGCGGCCCCGCTTCGGCGTGCTGAGCTTGAGCGATTATTCAGCCCCAGCCAAATGCAGCACTTATGGCGCGAATATTCCGAAACGCTGCACGATCAATTCGAGGTGCGCGAAGGTGAGCAAGTTTTGGTTCGGTCCCGTGCTACGGCGGGGGCCGCGCACTTCTTCTCATCACAGAGCGTCGTTGATACCCCACTTGGCACTGAGTTCTACAAACACTTGCCAGGGATATTGACCGGTATCGGGATTGTGGGGACTTTCTTCGGCTTGATGCTCGGCCTTCAGCACTTCGACCCGAGTACGCCAGAGCTGGTTAACTCCAGCGTCGATAAGCTATTGAAAGATGTGTTGTTCGCTTTTTTCGGCTCCTTCATTTCGATCATGGCCTCCATTGCTGTAACGCTGACGGAGAAGTGGCGCCTTGGACGCTGCTACAAGCTGCTTGAAGGGCTCAACGAAACCATCGACGGCCTTTTCGATAGTGGTGTTGGCGAGGAGTATCTCGCCGAGCTTGTTCGCTCCAGTGCTGAAAACTCAGTGCAGACACGCCAGCTCAAAGACAGTCTGGTTACAGATCTGCGCGAAATGCTGCAGAACCTTGTCGATACCCAAGTTCGAGAAAGTCTCAAACTCGCTGATACGTTGTCGACGACATACCGTGATTCTGGGCAGTTGCTCGCCGATCAGGTAAGCAGTGCGATCGAGAACAGTCTCAAGTCTCCCCTCGAAGCCATCGCGGGTGCCGTTCAGTCCGCAAGCGGTGATCAATCAGGGCAAGTGCAGAATTTGCTTCAAGATGTTCTGGTTGCTTTCATGAACAAGCTGGAAGGTACGTTCGGTCAACAGTTCAATGGACTGCATGAACTGATGGGCCAGTCCGTTGCGGCCATGCAGTCAATGCAGCAAGGCTTCTCGACGCTGATCCAGGACATGCGTTCGGCGAGCGAGTCATCAACCCAAAACAGCTCGATCATGATTGCTCAATTGCTTTCGGATATGCAGGCCGGCCAGAGCGCTATGCAAGCAGGGATGAACGAGATGCTTGCCAGCCTACAGGCGTCAGTTTCCCGTATTGGCAGTGAGGGCGAGGGGGCAGGCGCCCGAATGGCCGAGCAGATGGAAAAGCTGTTCGCTCAAAGCGAGGCTCGTCAGCAAGCGATGGCTGAGAACCTCCAGACCTTTGTCGAATCGATAAAACAGAACGTTGGCCAGGGTCAACAGGAAACCATGGCGAAAATTGCGGGCTCCGTTGAGGTGCTCGGTGAGCAACTGTCGGCAGTCTTCACGCAATTAGAGCGCGGCCAGCAACAAATGGATCAAACCACCCGTGCTGCGCAGGCTGATTTGCATCAAGGCACACGCGACTTGGTAGGCGGCCTTGACGAGCAGGTAAAGGCACTGCTGCAAACGGTGTCAGAGCAACAGAAGTCTGCACAAGACACCGTGAAAGCGTTAAGCGCCCAGACAGAGCAGCACTTGCAGAGCATGCAGCTTGGAGCAGACAAGATGCGAGCGGCAGCTGAACGGTTCGAAACGGCGGGGCAAAGCGTTACACGAGCCAGTGAGTCGACTGCGGGTCTGATGGGTACTGTTCAAGGCGCAGGTACTGAGCTTGCACAGGCATCTCGTGAGCTGAGTACCGTGGTGGCGGACTATCGAAACAACCGCGAAGCACTAGCGAAAACGCTTGCCGTCATTGAAGGCGTTGTCGCCAGTGCGCAAGGGGAGGCTAGCGGTCGCAGCCAGTATCTGCATGATCTGAAGTTGCAAAGCGAGCGGATGCAAGCGCTTAACCGTGAAGTATATGAATACCTGGAAAACATTAGCGGTGTGTTGGGTAGCGGCTTCAAAGAGTTCGGTAACGGCATGGAAAGCGCCCTGAAACAGACTCTTGGCAGCCTGGATAACGAGCTTCATAAAGCTGTGACTAGCCTCGCGGGCGGTGTAGACGGGGTGAAGGATAGCCTCGAGGAGTTCGGTGAAATTATGGAAAAAATCAGGCGATAACGGAGGCTAGTTGATGTTTAGTAAGCATATGCCTTCGTCTGCCCGTTCAAAGGACGAAGGCGAAAAGCCGTTTTGGATCTCCTTCGCTGACCTGATGACCGCAATGATGATCCTGTTTCTTGTGGTCATGGTGGCAGCCTTGAGCTCCGTGACCCAACGTATCAACCAAGCCGAGCAAGGGGAGAAACAGCGTAGCAAGGACATCAGTCAGATTTGCGAGCATCTGAGCCTTAAGGCTAAGACCGCAAGCAAGACGATCATTGTGGACTGCAAAGATAACCGGATCAGCTTCGGAGATGCGGGCCGCTTTGGGCACAATCAGTATGCGCTGAGCAATGATGGTCAGTCGGCCCTTCAAGAGGTTGTGCCGATGATACTGGATGCTGCTAACAGCGAAGAGGGCCGAAAGTGGTTCAAGCAGCTTGTTATCGAGGGTTCCACAGACACGGACGGCTCCTACCTCTATAACTTGCATCTTTCACTCCAGCGATCCGAGTGGGTGATGTGCAGCCTGCTCGATAGCAGAAGCCCGCTTCAGGTGGGACTGTCGGCGGAGCATCAGCAGCAGATTCGATCAATATTTTTGGCAGGCGGCGTGTCGTTTAACAATGCGAAAGACACCAAGGAAGAAAGTCGCCGGGTGGAGTTGCGCATGCAGTTCTTCGGCTTGAAGGAGAAGGAAGAGAACCTCAAGCCAGAAGTACCGGTGTTCAACAACACCGACATGGAAAAGTGTCAGTTGGCGATGAACCGATGACCAGCCCGATCGCGAGGCTTTCCGCCGCTATTAACCTGAGTCTTTCCAAGCATCGCACGGGGCCGGCGCCTGAACCGTTGGCGCGATTTCCTAGTCTCGGTGCTGCGGTGATTGATCTTTACGAACGATTCGATCGCGCCGAAAAAGCTTTACCGCCTCCTCAGGAGAAGCGCCGCGCTGCGATAAGCAAATTTCGTAACGTGCTGCCGCTCAACGCCTCAGAGTGGCGTCTGGTTTTTGCCGGCCTTTCGGACAAGAGCGAGCGAGTCGGACCCATACTGGACGATGCGCAGCTCTTTGACCGAGTGCACACAGAAATCAATCATCGTATCGAAGAGCGAAAGCTGAGTCGCCGCGATTGGTTGGCGTTGTGCTTTAGCTACTTCGGCTACGAGGCCACTACGCCTGACAAAAATCCCAATTGGTGTCTGTTGCGCCAAGATGTACAGCTTGGTTTTGATTGCGTTAGAGGTCAGCAGAAACGCGAAAAGGAATGGGTGCAAATCGTCCAGCAGCATCAGGAGCTATTTTCCGAGCAAGCAGGCGCCAGGCTGGGCGATCAGATGTTCAATGGTGAAATTAGCGATCTATCCGCATTGCAGACGATCGCCCAGATCCCTGACAGCAGTTGGCTGTGGCGCAGAATCTTCAACGTATTGATCTCACGGATTTTCCTGCTGGATGACGAAGAGTTCGCGAAGCGTCTGGACGACCTGGTAAACATTGGTCGCCAGCATCCTCGGTACATGAATGACATCCTCAGTGCGTGTTTATCGCGTTATCACATCGCTGCGTATCGAGAAAAGCCATCGTCGTTGCTCAAACAAGTTGCGCTAGACAATTGGGGCAGTCCGCAGATCCGTTCCAAGCAAAATAGCTGGCTGCAATATGTTGAGAAAGACGTCTGTGCGATGGTCGTGGCGTGGTTTGCGAAGGAGGATTTGGAGCACTTCTTCAATCTACTCAAGGGTGAAGCAGAGGTCGACCAGTCCCGCCTGCATTATTGGCTGCGTTTCGCTAATCAGATGAGTTACACCCGAATCGTTATGGGCTCAGATGCCTGGCATGACAGTGGGCGGGACTTCGTTCATTTCCGTGATAAAAACAAAGGTAGGCTCAGTCGGCTTGTAGGCGGTCCCGGGCATAACAACGCAGTCATCATGCAAATTGCGAACTACTTTTTTGTGGAGTTCTCCGGCACTGGCAATGCTTGCTATGTCTATCAAGCAGACAACTCTCCTTTCAATCCAGATAAGCCGCTGCTCGAGTTGGCCACAGAACTGAAGCAGCCTGGCCGTGCGCTGGATCGAATGCGTCACTCACCTGCACCTAGCCGCCCGGATCGTATAGAGGGCTGGCTCAGCAAGTTTGATAGTGCCCTAGAGAAACTGGGTATTCGTGTACAGAGTCATTCCGGAACGCCAGGTCCATCCAGGCATGCAGCTCTCGAAGACCAGGTGCGTGAAGCCTTGAAATCGGTCCGATATAAAGTCTTCGATCAGCGCGGGCGTGGCGGTGCGTTTCTAGTCCAGATTGAAGAACATAATCTGGCCGCCGTTGCGGCGCTCCAACGCTTGGGCTTTAAGCCGGTCAACCAACAGCCACTTCGGTTCTGGAGGCAATAATGCTCAAGCGTTTCCTAAAAGGCATTGGCCTTCAGCCGAGCGCTGCTACTGAAAATGCAGCACCTGTTTTCTCCGTTGAAGAACAGGGCATTTGTTATCCCTTGAGCTTGGCCGAGAACGCGGACTCCTGGCCGCTGGCAAGCTATCTGGATCAGTTGGAAGAGGAGGAGTTTGTTTCCCAGCTCAGCGATCGCTGGCTGCTGACATGGGATGAGCTTTATAGGCTGCTTGATGAGCCAGACCATTCAACAAGTCTTCCGCTTTTGGGGTTACCGCCACAGACAACCCTCATCCCTCAATTGAGCAGTCAAGGAAGCCTTGCATCCGACGACTTCAAAGTCTCCATCAGTGGGTGGCGGGATCCGCAGTCCGGTGCGAATGTCCAAGTGCAGCGTACGGGCGCCGTCCTTCAGCATCACGGAACGACTGAAATTCTGACTGAGCCGTACTGGAGACTGACTGGTGCAGTGCGACAACTTTATCTGGCTCAACAAAATGAACCGGGTGAAGTAACCAACCAAATTGGCTGGGCCAGCATCAGGAAGCTCGCGCGCAAAGCGGGTGCCGGCATGGATGATTTCCTGGACAAGACCGTCGTTATCAAACCTGAAAGCCTGCGCCTCAACCCGCGAAAGTCGACAGTAGGCAATACGCCCGTTATCGAGTTGCAACCTACTTTCGAAGGACAGCCGGCTAATTGGCTTGAGAGTTTCGACGGCTCAAATAAGGTTCAGGATCGGTACCGGGTGACGGGTGATGATGGATCGTTGACCCACGTCTTGATTGAGCCAGAGGTCAAATCTGTACTGGAGTACGTGCGCTCGTTACCCGGACGTCGGGTCGCAGGCGACGAAGCACTTTCATTCGTCCGCAACCCATATAGCGCGCTCGGCGACAGCGCCGCGCAGGTGCTGGACGCCGGCAGCTACGAAGAGGACATGGCAGATGCCGGGATCTTCTTTCATCGCTTTCATCTGGAACCCAAACTGGATGAAGCGGGACTGCGCATCGAGCAGGTTAACCTCACACTCGAGCCGATTTCGCCAACCCCGCGGCCGCTAATAGAAATTGAATTCAACGCTCCTTATGAGCTCGCGCCGTTCGTGCACGAGTTGCAGCTGAAGTTGGCTGCTGGCATGCCCGCCGGATTATGGCAGGGCCATGAGCTGGAGCTCAGTGATTTTGATTTGCGCCAGTTGGCGGGCATCACCGATCTACTCAAACGGTGGCAAAACGAAGCGGCCGGCATTGAGTTTGACTCAGTCCTTGACCTATCGCTTTATGGCGACCGTGTAACCGGCATAGGAGAAGCGGAAAAAATCACGTCGCCTTTCCTCGTCAAAGAGGCGACTGAAAACTGGTTGCCGAAGGATGTGGCGGCGCTGGGAATTGATGCGGAAATTCTGGGGCGTTGGGATCCTTCCAACCGCGCTCAATTCGATGCCTTTGAGCAGCGACTGGACGAAGCACGCGCTGCTGGTGACGACACGGTCTGCTTGCCAGAGTCCGAAACACCGCTCTCGATTGCTGCCGCTGAGCAACTCTTTGATGCATGGTCGAAGAAGATTTCACCCGTCGAAACCAGTCTCGTCCATCAGCAGGAAAAGGTAGGCCGCGCCGTGCTGCAAATCGGCCACAACATTGACGAGCCCACCTATGTTCAGATCCGTCAGGCAGCCTTGCGCGCCGCATTGGATGCGACGCCTGAATTGCCCGATTTGCTCAAGCCCGAAGTCGTCTTGCGTGAACACCAGCTCCAAGGCGTTGCCTGGCTGCAGCACTTGTTCCGCTTGTCCCCCTCAGACGTGTCAGGTTGCTTGCTGGCCGATGACATGGGGCTTGGAAAAACAATCCAGTTACTCACCTTTCTGGTCTGGTACCTCGAACAATACCCAGACGATAAGCCGACCCTGATCGTCGCCCCGGTGTCGCTTCTTGATAACTGGGAGCGAGAGCTTCACCGTGCTGAAACTCTATGGCTCTGCCTTGAGCGAAGTGAAATTCAAGAAGGATGAAATCCCCGCTGACTTAAAAGCCAAGGGCATCAAGAATCTACTGCGGCCGGGGTGGATGGGCGGCGCCCGAATTGTCTTGACCACGTACGAAACCCTTCGTGATCAGGAGTTTTCACTGGCCCGTCAACAGTGGTCGATCGTCGTGTGTGACGAGGCGCAGAAGCTGAAAAACCCTGCCGCTCTGGTAACGCAGGCGATCAAAGCCATTCCTGCAAGATTTCGAGTGGCGTGCACCGGTACACCGGTCGAGAACACGCTGATAGACCTTTGGTGCCTGTTCGACTTTATTCAGCCAGGTTTCCTGGGCGGCTTGAACCAGTTTGGTCGCGAGTACCAGCGCCCGATCGAAGCGGCATTGGAGCGCGATACAGTCGCGCTGGAACGCCTCCGAGTGCTTATTGATCCGCAGACGTTGCGCCGTACCAAGCAAGATATTGCCAAAGACCTGCCCGCTAAAATTGAGGACACGACCTGTCGTTCATTGAACATGCATGCCTTGCAGCGCAGTCTTTACCTGTCTGAGATATCCGCCTACAGCCAGAAGCAACAGATCGAAGAGCAGCTCGATCAAAGGACCTCCGGCATGCTGGGACTGCTGCACAAGCTCAAACTGATTTGCGCCCATCCGTACAGCGTTCAGCCCGACAAGCGACTGCGCGACAACTCGCCGAAGATGCAGTGGTTGATGCAGACGCTTGAGTCGATCAAAAAAGCCGGGAACGGCGACAAGGTCATCGTCTTTACCGAGTTGCGTGACATCCAGCGGGAGTTGCAGCACGCAATTCAGGAGCATTTCGGATTCAAGGCGACCGTGATCAATGGCGATACCAGCACCAGCAGCCAGAGCGCTAATAGTCGTCAGAAGCTGATCGACCAATTCCAGGAGTTGCCTGGCTTTGCAGTCATCATTCTGTCCACGATTGCAGTCGGGTTTGGGGTGAATGTGCAGGCGGCCAACCACGTGATCCATTTCACTCGCTGCTGGAACCCGGCCAAGGAAGATCAAGCGACGGATCGGGCCTACAGAATTGGGCAGGAGAAGGATGTGTACGTGTACTACCCAACGGTTCGGGATGCATCGATGCCGACGTTTGAAGCGACGTTGGATGAGTTGCTGAGTAAGCGAAGGGCGTTGGCACGGGATATGTTGAGCGGCTCTGCGGATATCCAGGCTGCAGACTTTGAGGCGTTGCTGGAGGCGAGATAAGCCTAGCAGGGAGGGAGTTGCTATTCCCCGATGTGTCAATCATCGGGGCAGGTTGCTCGTCCAATTGTTTGTAAAAACGCTATGTCAGGCCTGCAGGCGCTTGCCCAACCCAGAAGCGTCAGCAACATCTGAGTGGATAATTTACCTGTGCGCACGTCCAGTGTTGGCACCTAAGGCTCAACGGCTTAATGTGCCCGGCAATCTGCATAGACGGTCGTATAAGCCCAAGCAATCAGGGTGTCGATAGCGCTTAGGGGCTCAGACGAAAGCCATCAACCGGTTATCATGCCGCCAATCCCCGATCACGCCTTTACGCCCGGATTTTTATTTTTTACCGCGCAATTAATCTGCGTCGAATTTAGGAAATTTTCATGTCGGATCTGAAAGGTCCCCAGCAGGCCATCAACACTCTCGCTGAGCAGGCACTCAATCAAGCTCGTGCTCGTTTTGCGCCAATTGAAAATGATGCAGCGCCAGAACTCGAGCCGCTGAAAAAGACGCGGGGGCGTAAAGCGGCTGTTATCACGCCCAGCAGCACCCTGCAGGATTTGGAAAAGACGTTGTGGGCCACCGCAGATAAACTGCGCGCCAATATGGACGCAGCCGAGTACAAGCACATCGTGCTCGGCCTGATTTTTCTCAAGTACATTTCCGACAGCTTCTCCGGTCGTCGCGGCGAACTGGAGCGAAGGTTTGCCGATTCCAACGATGACTACTACTTGGGCAGCGACGATCCCATATTCTTGGCTCAAGAGCTGGAAGAGCGCGACTACTACAAAGAAGTGAATGTTTTCTGGGTACCCGAAGCAGCGCGCTGGGAGTCCATCCGAGCCAATGCCAAGCAGGTGGATATTGGCAAGCGCATCGACGAGGCGCTGGCTGCCATCGAAGCAGAAAATCCGCCACTTAAAAGCATCCTTGATAAGCGCTATGCCCGCGCTCAGCTCCCCGATGGTAAGCTGGGCGAACTGGTCGATCTGATTTCTGTTATAGGTTTCGGTAGCGACGCCCATCAGGCTCGCGACTTGCTCGGCCAAGTCTATGAATACTTCCTGGGTCAGTTCGCCAGTGCCGAAGGCAAAAAAGGCGGGCAGTTCTATACCCCGGCTAGCATAGTTAAGACCCTGGTTGCGGTGCTCAACCCTCACCACGGCAAAGTTTACGACCCCTGCTGTGGCTCAGGCGGCATGTTTGTGCAGTCGGAAAAATTCATCGAAGCCCACGGCGGCAAGCTAGGTGACGTGTCTATCTACGGTCAGGAGTCCAATCCGACCACATGGCGCCTGGCGGCGATGAACTTGGCCATTCGCGGCATCGACTTCAACCTCGGCCGTGAGCCAGCCGACACTTTTATCCGCAACCAGCACAGCGATCTGCGCGCCGACTTTGTTCTAGCTAACCCACCTTTCAATATCAGCGACTGGTGGCACGGCAGCCTAGACGGCGACCCGCGCTGGGTATACGGCACTCCACCGCAAGCTAATGCCAACTACGCTTGGCTGCAGCACATGCTGTTTCATCTCAAATCCAGTGGCCGGGCCGGTATCGTCCTGGCCAATGGCTCGATGAGCTCCAACCAAAGCACTGAAGGTGATATTCGCCGCGCCATGGTCGAGGCCGATGTGGTGGAAGTGATGGTCGCGTTGCCTGGCCAGTTATTCTTCAACACCCAGATCCCGGCCTGCTTGTGGTTCTTGACCAAACAGAAAGTCGCCCGTCCCGGTGAAGTGCTGTTTATCGACGCGCGTAAACTGGGTACGAATGTCAGTCGGGTGCAGATCGAGCTGCTTGATAGGGACATCGAGCGCATTGCCCAAACCGTCGCCAATTGGCGCGGGGTGCCGCTGGAGGCCGGAGGTGAGATTGTCGAACACACCGACATCCCCGGCTTCTGCCGTAGCGTGACTCTCACTGAAATCGCCGAACATGGGCATGTACTGACCCCAGGTCGCTATGTTGGTGCCGAGGCGGTCGAGGATGACGACGAAGCCTTTGCTGACAAGATGCAGAACCTTACTGCGTTGCTAAGCGAGCAGATGGCCAAAGGCGCTGAGCTCAATCAGTTGATTCGCCAGAAACTGGGGGGGCTAGGGTATGAGTTCTGAATGGCAAGAGCTTTCGATTGCGGACGTGTGCAAACAAGTTTTCTCTGGAGGCACTCCAAAGTCGACGATATCTGAGTACTTTGATGGAGGTACAATTCCTTGGTTGAAAACCAAGGAGGTTAACTACACTAAGGTCACCGAAACTGAGAATTTCATAACCGCGCTTGGGTTGAAGAACTCTTCCGCAAAGCTCGTTCCAGTGAACTCAGTGATCGTGGCTATGTATGGCAACGGCGATACAGCTGGACGCGTTGCGATAAATAAAATAGAGCTAACGACTAATCAAGCTTGCTGTAATCTCGTGATTGACTGCGATCGTGCCGATTATCGTTTTGTCTATTACTATTTAAAATCTCAGTATGACAGGTTGGTGGACCTCAAGAATGGCGGCGCGCAACAAAACTTGAATGGAAAGCTTATTAAAGATTATCCAATTCTTGTACCTTCTTTGCGGGAACAGAGAGATATTGGCAGCTTTTTGGGAGCAATCGACGACCAAATCGCCCTGCTATATGAAACCAACTCCACCTTGGAGGCCATCGTCCAGACGCTGTTCAAATCTTGGTTCGTCGACTTCGACCCAGTGCGGGCAAAGGCCGAGGGGGTTGAGCCGGAAGGCATGGACTCCGCTACCGCCGTGCTGTTTTCCGACAGTTTTGAAGAGTCCAAGTTGGGATTGGTACCCAAAGGTTGGGCTACACGGCCTATCTACGATATGGCGTCTTATATCAACGGAGCAGCTTACAAGGCATTTGAACCGAATGCGGAGCGTCGCGGTCTTCCAATTATCAAGATTGCGGAGCTAAAAGCTGGAGTTACCTCGCAAACGGCTTTCTCGGACGTTGTCATGATGGATAAATATTTAATCAAGACCGGGGACATACTTTTCTCGTGGTCAGGCAATCCGGATACGTCCATTGACACTTTCGTTTGGGGGCATGCCCCGGCGTTGCTGAATCAACACATTTTTCGTGTCTTACCACATATTCCTAGTGAGCGCTCATTCGTTCTCCAAACGCTCAGGAACCTCAAGCCAGTATTTGCGGAACTTGCGCGGAACAAACAGACAACGGGACTTGGTCATGTAACCGTGGCCGATTTGAAACGGGTCCATGTTGTTAATCCTCCGGAGTCGGTAATAAACGAATTCAATAATGTTGCCGAAGTGATTCACCAGATGGTTTTTTCTAATGAAAAACAAGCCAAAACACTAACCCAACTCCGAGACACCATGCTGCCTCGCCTGACCTCCGGCCAACTGCGCCTGCCAGCAGCAGAGGAAATAATCGAGGATGCGTGTGCATGAGCAGGTCACAGATCCCCCCATTGCCAGAGGGCTACGCCGAATGGCTGACTCAGCTTAAGGGCGACATCATTCAAGCCAGACAGCGAGCTACGCTGGCGGTCAATGCCGAGTTGGTGCAGCTGTATCACCGGATAGGGGTTGAAATTAGGCAACGTCAACAACACAACGGTTGGGGTGCGAAAGTCATTGACCGCTTGGCACGCGACCTTTCCGAAGCCTTTCCCGATATCCGAGGTTTTTCCGGCCGCAACCTCAAGTACATGGCGTTTTTTGCTCAGCATTGCCCTGATGGTTTATTTGGGCAGCAGCCTGCTGCCCAATTGCCTTGGTTCCACGTAGTAACGGTGCTGACCAAGCTGGACAGTCCAGCCGAGCGCGAGTGGTATGCGGAACAAACCATCCTTCAGGGCTGGTCTCGCAGCACCCTGGAGCTGAACATCAAGGGCCGACTGCAGCAGCGCCAAGGCTCGGCGGTCACCAACTTCGTCAGCCGCCTGCCCGCTGCAGATTCGGCCTTGGCCCAGGAAACTCTGAAGGATCCGTACCTGTTCGATTTTCTGGGCCTGGGTAATGACGCTCAAGAGCGTGAGATCGAAGCCGGTCTGATCCGCCACATCACCCGTTTCCTGCTGGAGCTTGGCGCCGGCTTTGCCTTCGTCGGCCGCCAGTTTCGCCTTGAAGTTGGTGGTGATGAATTTTTCATCGACCTGCTGTTCTATCACACCCGACTCAAATGCTATGTAGTCGTAGAGCTGAAGGCGACTGCCTTCAAGCCCGAGCACGCAGGTCAGTTGAATTTCTATCTGGCGGCGGTGGATGCGCAAATCAAAGCCGAGGACGACAAACCCACCATAGGTCTACTGTTGTGCAAACAGCAGAACCGCTTGGTGGCCGAGTACGCGTTGTCGGGCATCGACAAACCTATCGGTGTCGCCGAGTACCAACTACTTCGCGATTTACCCGAAAAATTGGGCCGCAGTCTGCCGAGCATTGCCGAGATTGAGGCGGAGCTGGCCGGTGAACTGAACACAGGAAGTGAAGTGGAATGACCGAAGACCAGTTGGAACAGGAAACCCTCAGCTGGCTGGCAGAGGTGGGCTACACCCACCTGTACGGGCCGAACATTGCCCATGACGGTGACAGCCCCGAGCGGCACAACTACCGTCAGGTAGTTTTGGTCGAGCGGCTGCGCAACGCCATCGACAAGCTCAATCCCAAGGTGCCACTGTCCGCGCGCGAAGATGCGCTTAAGCAAGTGCTTGAGTTAGGCATGCCGGTACAGCTGTCGGCCAATCGTCAGTTCCACCGCCTGCTGGTCGGCGGCGTACCCGTTCAGTACCAGAAGGAGGGCGAAACCCGGGGTGACTTCGTGCGCCTGATCGACTGGGTCGAGGTAAAAGGCAACGACTGGCTGGCCATCAATCAGTTCAGCATTCAGGGGCCGAAACACACTCGGCGACCGGACATCATCTTGTTCGTCAACGGTCTGCCGTTAGTATTGCTGGAGCTGAAAAACCCGGCCGATGTGAAGGCCGACCTGAGCAAAGCCTTCGATCAAATTCAGACATACAAGGAACAGATCCCGGATCTGTTCCAGTACAACGAAATCCTCGTAATCGCCGATGGTAGCGAAGCTCGCATGGGTTCGTTGTCCGCAGACGCCGAGCGCTTCATGAGCTGGCGAACCATCGACGGCGAAACTCTCGATCCATTGGGACAGTTCAACGAGCTTGAAACGTTGGTGCGCGGGGCATTGGCGCCCGAGATGCTGCTCGACTACCTGCGCTACTTCGTGTTGTTCGAGGATGACGGGCGGCTAGTGAAGAAGATCGCCGGTTACCACCAATTCCACGCCGTGCGCGCTGCGATCCAGCAAGTAGTCACCGCCTCGCGTCCCGGCGGCAGCCAAAAGGGCGGGGTGGTTTGGCACACCCAGGGTTCAGGCAAAAGCATCACCATGACGTGTTTCGCCGCCAGAGTGATGCAAGAAGCGGCGATGGAAAACCCAACCATCTTGGTGATTACCGATCGGAACGACCTGGATGGGCAGTTGTTCGGAGTGTTCTCGTTGTCCCAGGATCTGCTGCGCGAGCAGCCCGTTCAGGTTGAGTCACGGGGTGACCTGCGCAGCAAACTGGCCAATCGACCCAGTGGCGGTATTGTTTTTGCCACGATCCAGAAGTTCATGCCCGGGGTGGATGAAGACCAGTTTCCGGTGTTGTCCCTGCGCTCGAACATCGTCGTCATCGCCGACGAAGCCCATCGCACTCAATACGGCTTTAACGCTGAACTGAAGGCGCCAGTTGGGCAGGCAGCAGAGACCACGACTCGTTATCAAGTTGGCTACGCCCAGCATTTACGCAACGCGTTGCCCAATGCCACCTTCGTGGCGTTCACCGGCACGCCAGTGTCCAGCGAAGACCGCGACACCCGCTCGGTCTTCGGTGAATACATCCATGTCTATGACATGCAGCAGGCCACCGAAGACGGCGCAACCGTCGCCATCTATTACGAATCTCGTCTGGCGAAACTGTCGTTGAAGGACAGTGAGCTGCCGGCCATCGATGCACAGGTTGATGAGCTGGCTGAGGATGAGGAAGAGGACCAGCAGTCGCGCCTGAAAAGCCGTTGGGCCGCGCTGGAAAAGGTGGTCGGGGCCGAACCTCGGATTCACAGCGTTGCGGTAGATCTTGTCGCGCATTTTGAAGAGCGTAACCAAGGCTTGGTGAGCATGGGCCTGATGCCCGGCAAAGCCATGCTGGTGGCCATGAGTCGCGAGATCTGCGTGCACTTGTACAACGAAATCGTCGCCCTCCGTCCGGACTGGCATGACGAAGACCCGGAAAAAGGCGCGATCAAGATCGTTATGACCGGCAGTGCCTCGGACAAGGCTTTATTGCGGCCGCACATTTATTCCGGACAGCAAAAAAAGCGCCTGGAAAAACGCTTTAAGGATCCACTCGATCCGCTCAAGTTGGTTATCGTCCGTGACATGTGGTTGACCGGCTTCGATGCACCTTGCGTCCACACTTTGTACGTGGATAAGCCAATGAAAGGCCATAACCTGATGCAAGCCATTGCCCGGGTTAACCGTGTCTTCAAGGACAAGCAAGGTGGTCTGGTGGTGGATTACATCGGCATCGCCAATGAGCTGAAAGCAGCACTCAAGGAGTACACCGGAAGTAAGGGCAAAGGACGGCCCACGGTGGATGCTCACGAAGCCTATTCAGTGTTGGAAGAGAAGCTCGATGTATTGCGCAGCCTGCTGCATGGTTTCGATTACACCGACTTTTTAGCCGGCGGCCATAAGCTGCTCGCTGGAGCAGCCAACCATGTTCTCGGCCTTGAGGATGGCAAGAAGCGCTTTGCTGACAACGCGCTCGCGATGAGCAAGGCCTTTACCTTGTGCTGCACCTTGGACGAGGCTAAGGCAGTGCGCGAAGAAGTGGCATTCTTCCAGGCGATCAAGGTGATCTTGATCAAGCGTGAAGTTAGCCAGCAGAAGAAAACCGACGAAGAACGCGAATTGGCCATCCGCCAAATCATCGGCAACGCCGTGGTCTCGGGGGACGTGGTAGACATTTTCGAAGCGGTGGGTCTGGACAAGCCCAATATCGGCCTGCTCGATGACGCGTTTCTAAGCGAGGTGCGCAACCTCCCAGAGAGGAATCTGGCAGTAGAGTTGTTGGAGCGTTTGCTCGAAGGCGAAATCAAGAGCCGTTACAGCACTAACCTGACCCAGGAGAAGAAGTTCTCAGAGCTGCTCGCCAATGTAATCAAACGCTATCAAAACCGCTCAATCGAAACGGCTCAGGTCATCGAAGAACTGATCGAGATGGCCAAGAAATTCGCTGCCGCAAGCAAGCGCGGTGACGTACTGGGGATCAATGATGACGAGCTGGCGTTTTACGATGCATTGGCCAATAACGAATCTTCGGTTCGCGAGCTGGGTGACGAAATCCTGGCCAAAATTGCCCACGAACTGACCGCCAGTTTGCGGGCGAACGTCAGTGTTGATTGGAGCAGTCGGGAAAGTGTAAAAGCCAAACTTCGTATCTTGGTTCGACGGATTTTGCGTAAGTACAAATATCCGCCGGATCAAGCTGAGGAGGCGGCGCAGTTGATCCTCAATCAGGCGGAAACGCTTTGCGAGGCTTGGTTGTAAAGTTAAATCGGCTAGCCTGCCGCTAGGGGGCTGGGTCCTATGTCACCCCCGCTCGGTGGGAAGGTCCAAATTTTTAGGTTCTATGAAGATTTGTCCAACAGCCTGTTGGACAATCTCCATGGCTCTAGCGTTTTTTCTATTTAGAAGGATCTAACTTTGCCAATCAAAACGGATATTTGGACCGTTGATGCTGCACCCACCAAGCTCGTACCGAGCCGATTGCCAAGCGAGCAGTTTCTCGAAGACATGATCGTGAATGCGCCAGACATCCTCTCGGATGAGTGGATGCTCATCGGACGGCAGGAAAGTACCGGCATGGGCGGAAGAATCGACCTACTTGCAGTCGCTCCCGACGGTGCGTTGGTTCTGATTGAGCTCAAGCGGGATCGCACTCCCCGTGAGGTCGTTGCTCAAGCGATTGATTACGCGGTTTGGATTGAAAAACTACGCAGCGACGAAATCGAGCTGATCTACAAACGTTTCCGGCCGGGCCGAAGTTTGGGCGACGATTTCCGCCACCGGTTTGGGCGCGTGCTGGGTGAAGGCGATCTGAACAATAGCCACCAGCTGATCATTGTCGCCACAGAACTAGACGCAAGCAGCGAGCGCATCGTTTCCTACCTAAGCGAGCGAGACATCCCGATCAACGTCCTGTGCTTTCAGATCTTTCAAGCTGGCGAGCGTCAACTGCTTAGTCGGTCGTGGCTGCTCGATCCTGCGCAGACTCAGGTCAATGCAGCATCAACGGGCGAATCGCAAAACGAACCGTGGAATGGCGAGTTTTATTGCTCCTACGGGGTATCAATGGCGCGGTCGTGGGATGACGCGATCGAGTTCGGGTTCATCTCCGGGGGCGGCGGAAGTTGGTACAGCAAAACCCTGCGGGTACTTGCACCAGGCGACCGAGTTTGGGTGAACGTTCCGCAGCAAGGTTACGTCGGCGTATGCCGGGTCATCGCTGCCGCTGCGCCGGCCAGCGCGTTTACAGTCACGAGGGATGGCGTCGACGTCCCGGTATTGGACGCGGCGACACGCGGCAGTTACCACGTTGAGTTTTTCGATGACCTGGAACGGTGCGAATACTTCGTTGGCGTTGAATGGCTGCAGACGGTCCCGCTTTCGCAAGCCGTGCGCGAGGTTGGATTCTTTGGTAATCAGAACACCATATGCCGTCCTAGTACCCCGAAGTGGCGATGGACGGTAGAGCGATTGAAAAACTTTTTTCAAAGGTTTGATGAGGGGGATTTAGGCAGTGGCGGATTCAGTAAGGTCAGGTAGTGATAATTTATCTCCGACTGGCTCAGTTCATAAAAAGCGCTTCTCGCTACGACGAGATCCCCATCAGCCTACGACCCTAGTTAGCTGGTGTAAATATCGCTTTTTTTACATAGGCTCATCGCCAAATTACGGCATCTGTATTGGATGTGTCCCAGAGAAGATTTCAACAGCAGCTCCCATCAGTGAATGCACTATGCATTAGAGTTTATTTGACGAGCTCTGCTTTTGGTGATTTATGGATAACCGCCGCAGCGTAATGTGTTCTATTCAGGGCGGTATGTGAGTTTATACAGTGGCATATGTTCTGGGTGTAATGTGAATTTCAAATTTTGGTAAACGTCAAAGAGTTTTTTTCGGTTTTATTTTCTTTTTTAGGGCGAGGTGGGGGTCAACAGGAATGGCGCATAAAGCTACGCCGTAATTTAATCCTCGTAACACCTTTATAGCGTTTTTTAGAGTGACCTTTGAGAAAAATGGAAGCTCACTTGGAAGTGCTTTTGACGTGGCTACTGCGTAGACGACTGTATAGTTTTGAGGGTTTGGCCGGGCTTCAGCATCCAGTAGCTTTATCGATGGCGGGAGTTTCGTATTTAGTTTTTGTCGAAAGTCTGCGTCAACGATAAAAGCTTCTGCTGACACGCAGCCTTGAGAGAATAAATGGCTAAGTGTGCTAGAGCTTCGGTAATACTTCACGTGTATTAGATCTGTGCCATCTTTTATTGCATCGCAGAACTCTAGTTTGTCATACGCACCACCGATTCGTATGTTTTTCTTGTCTAGTAAGCATATGGTAGGATCACTCGCCTCTAGGTGGGAGTTATATTCCTCTTCTCTATCGTGGCTGTAAGTGGGCAGCGTATGTCTGTACGTATTGATTGATTGAAGCTGGCGGTCTATTTTCTCTACGAAGGTAGGATTTATCCTGTACCAGGTAGCATTCCTAAGTACGAACTTATCCTTGCCGTAGTTTAGTTCAGCGTACAGGCAGCGATACGCAGACCATGTTTTTATTGGCTGATATTCATGACTGTTTATATGCACGCTGGAGCTCTTTAAGGTTTCTACTGTCAGCGATGCGTGTTTTTGGTTAAGGTGATTTATCAAGTCGTCGAGATGCAACACTACGTGACGTTCAGTCTTCGGATACAAATCAAAGGAGTAGCCAACATGGTTTTCCCAGTCCACAATTTCGGGTTCACCAAGCCAGAAGCCGGAGTAGTCATGTTTTGTGAATCTGCTATCTAACTCAAGATCAAGTATTTCAATTTCCTCGTTGTCTCGAACTTTATTTATGTTGTCTACCCATTCGAAATCTTCCGGTAGTGGTTGTTCCCATCTGTGAATAGCTTCTTCAAGTATTTCAGGTAGCCCATCCAGGTTCGATTCCGTTAGGATCGTTAGTGCATCTCTGCCCGTGATTTGGGTACCGAATTTTTCGACTGACGACACGCCAGTGACTGCATAAAGCATTTCTAACTCTGAGTTCATGTGGAGGTCAAATATGTCGACTTCCTTGGTGCTTTGAGTTCTATAGTTAAGAGGATTATGGTCGTAGCTTGCTTTATCAAGGCTTCTAAGTTTTGCTGGCTCTACGGAGTTCAACGTAACGCGTAAGCCGAAATCACGTTCAATATGGTCATCATTAATTAAATGGAAGCCAGTGCCGAATGCTAGGATGAATTTTGAAGAGTTAACAGTGACGACAAGTACTGCACCTATAGATTGTGACGATCCGAAAGCATTTTTTTTAACTTCCTCCCGTTCAGTAAAAAGTTTGGTCCAGGGGGGTGAATGCTCGGGTGGAGTTTTTTTTATATAAAGCCTCGAGGAGTCGAAGCCTTCGATGAATAGTTCTGTGAATGGCTCGGTATTCTCGACTTTCAGTAGTAAGATATCATCTACTATTGGCTTCTTTGTTAGGTAGATTGAAAGCTTTTCTTTACGTTCCTTCGCAACTTTAACCATTATGACTTCATCCAGAATGCCAGTGTAGTCACCTGATGATATCAAAACGAAATCATTGCGCAATCTTTAGCGAATATTTCGGAGAATTAAAAAGCCGGCTTGTGGCCGGCTTCTCGGTGACGGGTTTGATTAGTTTTTGGCTAACCGCACCCGTCCGCAAAAGTGCGCGCTGCAAGGAGGCGCTTGTCAGGTAGACCGGGCAGGTCACGGAGACGGTGCCAGGTCGATCACCCATCGGCGTGTGGCCGACGGGTGCTGAAACGAAGGCGTGCAGGATACCCATGTTGCTGGCATCTGCCCAGTTCTGAAACACGCTCATTGCGCGCCTCGCCCCAACGTTGCCGGGTGGCGGCGGTTATTGAGGGTCGACCACCAAAAGATCCACCCCAGAATATGAATGTGCTGAGCCTGAACCTGTTCGGCTGAAGATCTCGTCCGGGTATTCGGCGCAATTGTGGCTGCGCAGGCGCAAACCGCCGCCCGGCAGGCGATACAGGTATTTCACCCGCAGCATGCCGTCGTGTTCGAGGGCGTACATTTCGCCATCGATGATCTGCACGCGCCCGCGATCAATGCCGATCAGCGAACCGTCCTGGATTTTGTCCGCCATGCTGTTGCCGACCATCGCCACGCAAATGGCGTTGTGCAGCTTCACGTCCATGGTTTCAAGCACACGCCGGGACAGGCGCACTTTG
The DNA here is from genome assembly GCF_059418765.1 of Pseudomonas sp. GW821-FHT07F05. NCBI lineage: Bacteria > Pseudomonadati > Pseudomonadota > Gammaproteobacteria > Pseudomonadales > Pseudomonadaceae > Pseudomonas > Pseudomonas sp. GW821-FHT07F05. The sequence goes on along the minus strand of NZ_JBWKQL010000013.1, from coordinate 55,386 downwards.
TGGTTGTGGATTTCGCCCACCGCCGTCCGGCCGGAGCTTTGCGTCTCCAGCTCGGTGTAGACCGGCATTTCCAGTTCTTCGCGGGCGCTTCGCTCGGCCCGGGGCGGTTGAGTGTCTGGCTGCTGGGCAATTGAGCGGTCTTGTCCGGGGTGCTTCGGGCCCTCGCCGCTGCGCAGCCAACGCGCGTTGACGCTCAGCAGTTCAGCGACTTCTTCAATACGCGCCATGGGGATGCCGCGCTTGAACCAGTTGTTCACGTGTTGGGGCGTAACTTTTCGGTTGGCGGCAAAGTCCGTCGCGGAGAGATGGCACTCTCGCAAAAGGCCGCGCAGTCGATCACCTGATGTATTCATGGGCCGAAGTTTACGGCGGGTTGAAGCTCGTTTAAATGAACGAAGTGTTCAAATGAGCACGCCGTCATGCCTGGGCGTGAATGTAAGGATTACAACGTTCGGCCGTTTTTGTAGGCCGATTCATTCACTGTTTTCTTTTGCATCAACAATGGCTGAAGCCGATGTCATTATCGGTCTTAGGCCATTAGCGAACGCAAAGGCCTGCCTAAAGCGGTCGCCAGGGAAGTTTGAATCAAGCGGTGTTGCTCAAATAAGAAATTCTAACGGCGCAATTAAACACGCTGTGTGTGGAAGGCGAGTTTTAAACATTCGTGTAAGGGCGGAGGGCGAAAAAAAGCGGGATGTATGGGGGAGGGGTGTTCAAAAAGCAGGAGGCGGGGACGTGCAGCTAAAGCGTGGCCCCGTCGAAGCGGCGAGCGCTTCGGCGGGGCACAACCGGATCAGCCCTTGTAGGCCGCTACCGATTTGGTGATCGCTTCGCGAGCGGCGTCAGCGCCGGCCCAGCCTTCGATCTTCACCCATTTGCCTTTTTCGAGGTCTTTGTAGTTCGCGAAGAAGTGCTCGATCTGCTGGATCAGCAGCGGTGGCAGATCGGTGTATTCCTTCACGTCCACGTACAGCTGGGACAGCTTGTCGTGCGGGACTGCGATGACTTTGGCATCGCCGCCGCCGTCGTCGGTCATGTTCAGCACGCCGACCGGACGGGCACGGATCACGGAACCCGGAGCCACCGGATAAGGCGTCACGACCAGCACGTCGAGGGGGTCGCCGTCGTCAGCCAGGGTGTTGGGGATAAAACCGTAGTTGGCCGGGTAGAACATCGGGGTGGCCATGAAACGGTCAACGAAAAGGCAGTCGCTTTCTTTGTCGATTTCGTACTTGATCGGCGCGTGGTTGGCCGGGATCTCGATTGCGACGTAGATGTCATTCGGCAGGTCTTTACCGGCCGGAATCTTGCTGTAGCTCATTGGGCTTTGCCCCCTTGGTTGACCATTCAGAATCTGGCATGCAACGCCAAAAAGTGGCCCGGATTATAGGCACATTCCCGGAGCGTTGCCATGCGTGACGGCAGGCTTCAGGCGTCGTGTTGAGCCTGATAGACCGGGTTGTCGTGCTGAAGTGCCGTCAACCGCGCCAACGGGTCCTGCCGATAGAACGCTTTCAGTTGCCCGTAGACGGCGGGATAGGCCTCGACGAGCAAATCCGGGGCGCTGAAGAAGTATTCGCTGATGACCGCGAAAAATTCAGCGGGGTTTTCCGCAGCGTAGTGGTCGATGGCGGTCTCGGCGTCCGGGTCGGCGTCGAGTTGCCGATTGAGATCGTCGTATGCGCTCTGCATGGCGCTGGCCCAGTCACTGACGCGCATGTCGGGGTGCAGCGGCGGCAGGCCGTTCGCTTCGCCGTTGAGCATGTCCAGCTTGTGCGCCAGTTCGTGGATCACCAGGTTGTAGGCTTCCCATCCTCCGCTCGTCAGCACACCCGGCCAGGCCAGAATCACCGGGCCCTGGGACCACGCCTCTCCGCTGTGCTCGCCGTCCCATTCGTGTTCGATGCCGCTGGCATCGCGATGGCGTTGCGGGCTGATGAAATCGTCGCCGTAAAGGATGATTTCGTGAAAACCCTGATACCAGTTCAGATCGCCCAGGGCGAGCAACGGCAGCTGCGCCTGAGCAGCGAGAAACAGCCGCGATTCGTCATCCATTTCGACGCCTTCCAGCGCCGTCAGGTGTTTAGCTTGCAAAAACAGCACGCAGCTGTCGAGCAGGTAGCGGTCTTCTTCGGCGCTCAGCCCGTCGAGGATCGGCAGGCGCTGGCGTACGCGCTCCCACAGTTGCGGATCGACCGGATGGCGGGCCAGCGTGCGCCGTTTGCGCCATTCCCGGAACGACCACATGGGCTCAGCGCGCCTCGGCGGAGCGACCTGCGCGGCTGCGGATCAGACCGATGATCATCGGCAGCAGCGAGATCAGGATGATCGCCAACACCAGCAGCGTCAGGTTCTTCTTGATGAACGGGATGTTGCCGAAGAAGAAGCCCAAGGTGACCAGCCCGCCCACCCACAGCACTGAGCCCAGTACGCTGAACCCGAGAAAGCGCAGGTAAGGCATGCGGCCAAGACCGGCCACGAAGGGGGCGAAGGTGCGGATGATCGGCAGGAAGCGCGCGAGGGTGACGGTTTTGCCGCCGTGGCGACCATAGAATTCCTGGGTTTTGGTCAGGTAATCGCGACGGAAGATTTTCGAATTCGGGTTGCTGAACAGCTTGTCGCCGGCCGTGCGGCCGATGATGTAGTTGGTGCTGTCACCGAGAATCGCCGCTGCCATCAGCAGGCAGGCCAGCAACACCGGGTCCATGCCGCCACCGGCGGCGACCGCGCCCGCAATAAACAGCAGCGAATCGCCGGGCAGGAAAGGCATCACTACCAGGCCGGTTTCGCAAAAGATCACCAAGAACAGAATCGCGTAAACCCAGGTGCCGTATTGGGTCACAAGCAGGTCGAGGTAAACGTCGAGGTGAAGAATCAGATCAAGCGGATTGAAATCCATGTAGGCACCTGGTTTTGAGACCCGATCCGGGTCGTGCGGGGCGAAGAGGGGAAATGTGCGCGGCAGTATAAAGGCATGCAGCAGCGATGTCCGCTGACACGCGGCCGCGCCTGTATCCGCGAATAAAAAACGGCCTCCGAAGAGGCCGTTGCTTGTCGCCCGATTACGCTAAATCAAAAGAAGCCCAGCGGATTGATGTCGTAGCTCACCAGCAGATTTTTCGTCTGCTGATAGTGCTCGAGCGCGACCTTGTGGGTTTCGCGGCCGACGCCGGATTTCTTGTAACCGCCGAACGCCGCATGGGCCGGGTATAAGTGATAGCAGTTGGTCCACACGCGACCGGCCTTGATCGCCCGGCCCACACGGTAGGCGCGATTGATGTCGCGGGTCCAGACGCCGGCACCCAGGCCGAACTCGGTGTCGTTGGCAATGGCCAGGGCTTCCGCTTCGTCCTTGAAAGTGGTCACGCTCACCACCGGGCCGAAGATTTCTTCCTGGAAGACGCGCATCTTGTTGTTGCCTTTGAGCAGCGTCGGCTGGATGTAATAACCAGTCGCCAGCGAGCCTTCGAGCTTCTCGACCTTGCCGCCGGTCAGCAATTCGGCGCCTTCGCCCTGGGCGATTTCGAGGTACGAGAGAATCTTGTCGAATTGCTGCTGCGACGCCTGGGCGCCGACCATAGTGTCGGTGTCCAGCGGATCGCCGCGCTGGATCTTCAGCACCTTCTTCATCACCACTTCCATGAACTGCGGGTAGATCGACTCCTGAACCAGGCAGCGTGACGGGCAGGTGCAGACTTCGCCCTGGTTGAAGAACGCCAGCACTACGCCTTCAGCGGCTTTGTCGATGAACTCCGGCTCGGCCTGCATGATGTCTTCGAAGAAGATGTTCGGCGACTTGCCGCCCAGTTCCACGGTGGACGGGATGATGCTGTCGGCCGCCAGTTTCATGATGTGCGAACCCACCGGCGTCGAACCGGTGAAGGCGATCTTGGCGATGCGTTTGCTGCTGGCCAGGGCTTCACCCGCTTCGCGGCCATAACCCTGCACGACGTTGAGCACGCCTTTCGGCAACAGATCGCCGATCAGTTCCATCAACACGGTGATGCCCAGCGGCGTTTGCTCGGCCGGCTTGAGGACGATGCAGTTACCGGCGGCGAGGGCGGGCGCAAGTTTCCAGGCGGCCATCAACAGTGGGAAGTTCCACGGGATGATCTGCCCGACCACGCCAAGCGGCTCGTGAATGTGATACGCCACGGTGTTGCCGTCGATCTCCGCAGCGGAGCCCTCCTGGGCACGCAGCACGCCGGCGAAATAACGGAAGTGATCGACGGCGAGGGGGATGTCCGCGTTGAGGGTTTCGCGCACGGCTTTGCCGTTGTCCCAGGTCTCGGTGACCGCCAGCAATTCCAGGTTCTGTTCGATGCGGTCAGCGATTTTCAGCAGGGTCAGCGAGCGTTCCTGCACCGAGGTTTTGCCCCACGCATCGGCCGCGGCATGGGCGGCGTCGAGGGCTTTATCGATGTCTTCGGCGGTGGAGCGAGGGAATGTTGCGATCAGCTTTCCGGTGATCGGCGAGGTGTTTTCAAAGTATTGGCCTTTGACCGGCGGCACGAATTCGCCACCGATGTAATTGCCGTACTGGGTCTTGAAGGTGACGATTGAGCCTTCAGTACCGGGGTGGGCGTAACGCATGGTGAATATCTCCTTGCTCTTGTGATTGTCTGGGGATAACGCGTTGCGGCGTATGACTCGGTCGCATGGCTAGAGCGTAGAGCAAAGCGCGGGCCACTGCCGTCTGACGCCCGTTTTACGGGGACTTTGTGGATGGATCGTCTGGTGCCGGCCGAGTGGCGTATCAACGGCGGGGCGGATCGAGTGACACTTTGTACCCTTAGCGTGACAACTCAGTGGCCCCCGCCTTTCGCAGCATTGCAATGAATCCGGGCGAGGAGGATGCTGAGTCGCAAATCCTCCGCAGAGCCCCGGCTCAGGATGAAGAATAAAAATGCACAGCAATCACCTGACGCGCCACGCCGAACAAGTGCTGACCGTTACCCAGGGCAAAACACCCCATCACCTTGCCACCGACCCTTCCATTGCCCGTTCATGGTTGCGGTGTCTGGAGGACTATCACCTCGACCCCGCGCAAGCCATGGCGCCGACCGTGCTTGAGCACGCGCGGGTGCTGGAAAGTCGCGAGCAGTTGCAGCAGGTGCTGACCATCGCCGGCGACGAGATGAACAGCCTGCACCGTCAGCTTGCCGGCGGCAGCGCGGTGCTGCTGACCGATGCCCGCGGGATCATCCTCAACTGCGTGACCGAGCCAGGCGATCGACGGATTTTCGAGCGCGCCGGTTTGTGGCTGGGCGCCGACTGGAGCGAGGCGCGGGAGGGCACCAATGGCATCGGCACCTGCCTGGTCGAGCGTCAGTCGGTGACGATCCATCGTGACGAACATTTTCGGGGGCGCCACACCGGGCTGACCTGTTCGGCGAGCCCGGTGTTCGATCCCCATGGCGATCTGCTTGCGGTGCTGGACGTTTCTTCGGCCCGTCACGACGTGTCCCGGCAGAGCCAGTTTCACACCATGGCGCTGGTGAATCTGTCGGCGAAGATGATCGAAAGCAGTTATTTCCTGCGCCATTTCAATGACCAGTGGCTGCTGCGTTTTCACCTTCAGGCCGGCGCGGTTGGTCTGTTCAGCGAAGGGCTGCTGGCGTTTGAAGGCGAAGGTCGCGTCAGTGCGCTGAACCAGAGCGCGTTGAATCTGCTCGGCTTGAGCCGTGACGAACTGGTCGGGCAGGGCGTGGAATCGTTATTTGACTGCTCGCTGGACGAGCTGCTGAGCCGCGCTTCGCCGGACGCCGCCGCCAGTTGGCCGCTGCGCACGCGGGACGGGCGGGGATTCTTCGCCGTGCTCCGTGGGCAATCCCGCGCCCAGCCGAAGGGCCTTGCTACGCCGATGGTCAGCAAGTTGGCGGTGCCGCTCGCCTCGAGTGATATCTGCCTGGGCGATGCGTCGCTGCAAACTGATTTCCGTCGCGCGCTGAAGGTATTCGAGCGTGACGTGCCGTTGCTGATCAACGGTGAAACGGGCTCTGGCAAAGAGGCGTTTGCCAAGGCAGTGCATCAGGCGAGTCAGCGCTCCGCCAAGCCATTCGTGGCGCTGAACTGCGCGGCCATTCCGGAAAGCCTGATCGAGAGCGAGCTGTTCGGTTATCGCGGCGGCAGCTTTACCGGCGCGCGTAAAGAAGGCATGCGCGGCAAGTTGCAACAGGCCGATGGCGGCACGTTGTTTCTGGATGAGATCGGCGATATGCCGGTGGCCTTGCAGACCCGTTTACTGCGGGTGCTGGAAGACCGGCTGGTGGTGCCCATTGGTGGCGAGCCGCAAGCAGTGGATGTACGACTGATCAGTGCGACCCACCGGAATCTGCTGGAGCGGGTGGAGGACGGCAGCTTTCGTGAGGATTTGTTTTATCGGCTCAACGGGCTGGAAATCGCTTTGCCGCCATTGAGAGAGCGGAGTGATCGGGCGCAGTTGCTGGAGTTGTTGTTGAAGCAGGAGGCGGGCGGGCTTTCGATTGTGATTGAAGCGGAGGCGAGGCAAGCGCTGCTTGACTTCAACTGGCCCGGCAACGTGCGGCAGATGCGCAACGTGCTGCGTACGCTGGCGGCGCTGTGTGATGAAGGGCGAGTTGCTTTTGATGATCTGCCGGTGGCGATTCGGCAGGGGAGTGTGCAGACGATACCCGATGAGGCCCACTCGCCGTTGGATGACGCCGAACGCGCAGCGCTCATCTCCACCCTGGAAACCCAGCGCTGGCACATGACCCACGCCGCCCGGGAGCTGGGGGTGAGCCGGAATACGCTGTACAGAAAGCTGCGCAAGCATGGGATTAATCGCTAAGGACCCTCGGTGGATGAAGCCGGTGTGAGTTCCCTCGATGCTACGGCGTGGCACCTGACGCCTTCCCGGCTAAAGCCGGTCCAACTAGGGCGTCGCGTTCAGCCAGTAGGACCGGCTTTAGCCGGGAAGAGGCCAGTGTGGGCACCATCAATTCTGCAATGTGCACGCGGTCTTTTAGTGGGACCGGCTTCAGCCGGGAAGAGGCCGGTGTGATCGCCATCAGTTCTGCGGCGTAGCGCCCGACGCCGTCCCGGTTAAAGCCGGTCCTACCATGGCGTTCACTCGCTCTCGGTAATTCCCCCGTGCGCATCCACTGCCTTCTACGCTAACCTGCGGCCCATGTTCTAAGAGGTCGGTCATGCACATTCATATTCTGGGTATCTGCGGCACGTTCATGGGTTCGCTGGCGGTGCTCGCCAAGGATCTGGGCCATAAAGTCACGGGCTCCGATGCCAACGTCTACCCGCCGATGAGCACACAGCTCGAAGCGCAGGGCATTCAGTTGATGCAGGGTTACGACCCCTCGCACCTCGAACCGGCACCGGATCTGGTGGTGGTCGGCAACGCCATGTCGCGCGGCAATCCCGCGGTCGAATATGTCCTGAACAAGGGCCTGCCTTACGTTTCCGGGCCGCAGTGGCTGGCCGATCACGTTCTTCGCGGTCGCTGGGTGCTGGCCGTCGCAGGCACCCATGGCAAAACCACCACCAGCAGCATGCTCGCCTGGGTGCTGGAACACGCCGGCATGGCACCGGGCTTCCTGATCGGCGGCGTACCGCAGAACTTCGATGTCTCGGCGCGTCTCGGTGATACGCCGTTCTTCGTCGTCGAGGCGGATGAATACGACAGCGCCTTCTTCGACAAGCGCTCCAAGTTCGTCCATTACGGCCCGCGCACCGCCATCCTCAACAACCTGGAATTCGATCACGCCGACATCTTCCCCGATCTCCCGGCCATCGAGCGGCAGTTCCACCACCTCGTGCGCACCATTCCGAGCGAAGGCCTGGTCATTCACCCGACCACCGAGCCCGCGCTTGAGCGCGTGATTCAAATGGGCTGCTGGACGCCGGTGCAAACCACGGGCGAGGGCGGTCAATGGCAGGCGAACCTGCTCAGCGATGACGGCTCAACATTCGAGGTGCTGTTTGAAGGTGCGGTCCAGGGCGTCGTCGACTGGGGCATGACCGGCCAGCACAACGTCGCCAATGCCTTGGCGACCCTCGCCGCCGCCCGCCACGTGGGCGTCGTGCCGCAGCAGGGCGTTGAAGCGCTGAGTGCGTTCAAGAGCGTAAAGCGGCGCATGGAAAAGGTCGCCGAGGTGCGCGGCATCATCATCTACGACGACTTCGCCCACCACCCGACCGCCATCGCCACCACGCTGGACGGTCTGCGCAAGAAGGTCGGCGATGCGCCGATCATCGCCATCGTCGAGCCGCGTTCCAACTCCATGAAGCTCGGCGCCCACCGCGACGGTCTGCCGGAAAGCGTGGTCCAGGCCGATCAGGTGGTCTGGTATGCGCCGGCCAATCTGGGTTGGGATCTGGCGGCAACCGCTGCGCAATGCACCATTCCATCATTGGTCTGCGACAGCCTCGACGGCATCATCGAGCTTGTGAAAAATCAGGCTGTGCCCGGCACCCATGTAGTCATCATGAGCAACGGTGGCTTCGGCGGCCTGCACGGCAAACTTGCGGAGGCCCTGCAATGAGCGGCCCGGAACGCATCACCCTGGCGATGACCGGCGCGTCCGGCGCGCAATACGGCCTGCGCCTGCTGGACTGCCTGGTGCGCGAAGACCGCGAAGTGCATTTCCTAATCTCCAAGGCCGCGCAATTGGTCATGGCCACGGAAACCGACGTCAACCTGCCGCCCAAGCCGCAGATGATGCAGGCGTTCCTAAACGAATACACCGGCGCGACCGCGGGCCAGATTCGGGTGTACGGCAAGGAAGACTGGATGTCGCCGGTGGCGTCCGGTTCCGGTTCGCCGAGTGCGATGGTCGTGGTGCCGTGTTCGACCGGGACGTTGTCGGCGATCGCCACGGGCGCCTGCAACAACTTGATCGAGCGCGCCGCAGACGTGACGTTGAAGGAGCGTCGGCAGTTGATTCTGGTGCCCCGCGAGGCGCCGTTTTCCAGCATTCATCTGGAGAACATGCTCAAGCTGTCGAACATGGGCGCGGTGGTTCTGCCGGCGTCGCCCGGTTTCTATCACCAGCCGCAGACGATCGACGATCTGGTGGATTTCGTCGTCGCGCGGATTCTCAATCTGCTCAACATTCCCCAGGACATGCTGCCGCGCTGGGGCGAGCATCACTTTGGCGCTGATGAATAAGCTCGTCGTCATTGCGCTGGGTCTGTTGCTGACCACAGGCTGCTCGACCGTGCGCACCCTCGATGCCAATCAGCCCGGCGCGCCGGTCGTGTACGCCGGGACGCGACTGGATCTGTACGCCATCGAAGGCGGCTGCTGCGAGAAGGATCGCTTCGGCACCGAGGCGCCGGAATACCCGATGCTCGACCTGCCCGGCAGCGCGCTGCTCGACACGCTGCTGCTGCCGCTGTCGATCCTGACCGCGCTGGGTGTTGGGTTTCAGGCTACGGGCGGGATGTAACTCAGAACGGCGATCCCTGTAGGAGTGAGCTTGCTCGCGATTGCGGTATGACCTGCCCTAAAGCGGTGACTGTCAAAACGCGTTCGCGAGCAAGCTCACTCCTACAATATGCTGCGGTGTCCGGGCCGAATGCATTCCATGTGGTAGCGAGCTTGCTCGCGGCGGTCTATGTCCTGTAAGAGTGACTGTCAAACCGCGTTCGTGAGCAAGCTCACGCCTACACAGTTTTTGCTGTCAGATTGAGCAGTGCTCAGTCATTTCCCCAACCGCCGCAAATCATCTGATTCAACCACCCGCACCCCCTCCTGCTCTTCCAGCGCCAGGCGCCACAACGCGCGGGCGAGGTTGCAGGCTTCGATGCCGCCGTATTTGCCGGGAATCAGCTTGGCAATCGGCGCGGCCAGCTGTTCCACAAACCGCTGATCCTGCCGCTCGCCAATCAACAACGACGGCTGGACGATGGTCAGTTGTGGCCAGCCCTGAAGCTTCAGCGCTTCTTCCATCTCGCCTTTGACGCGGCTGTAAAAGATGCTCGATTTCGGATCGGCATTCACCGCGCTGATCACCAGCAGATGACGCGCGCCCAGCTCGCGCGCACGTTTGCCGAACGCGACGACCATATCCAGATCCACGGCCCGAAACGCTTCCTGGGAACCGGCCTGTTTGATGGTTGTGCCCAGGCAGCAAAAGGCGATATCCACAGGGCCTTCGAGGGTGGGCAACAAACTCTGGAGATCGCCGACCGGGTTTTCCAGCCGTGGATGTTCAGCCAGAGGACGACGGCTGGGGGCGAGGAGGCGGGTGACAGTGGGTTCGTTAAGCAGGCGGTCGAGCAAGTGCTCGCCAGTCAATCCGGTAGCTCCGGCAAGCAAAATGTGCTGAGGCGTCAAGTACATAATCTTTCTCCCTTGATACGCCACAAGCATAGGCGCTGTACCGGAACAGACTGCGAGCGAAGCGGGAGGGTTTCACAAAAACACATGAAATGTTCAAGCGACCCCGCTTTTGGGCCTCAGCACTCAGCGTCGAACGGTATTCAACGCCCGCTCCGCCTGGCTCTTGCGCAGCTGCCGCCAATGGGCGACCACACCTTTCGGCGCCCACATCTGAGGCTCGGAGGCTTCGAAGCTTTCGTCCGTCTCACGCTGGGCGACGATGTCTTTTGCCTCATTGAACGCTTGCACCAGATCGTCGGTTTCCACCAGTGCCTTGCCGAACAGCGCCTCGCCGAAGTAGGTGAAATCGGCCTCCTCAGAGCAGCCAAACGACACTCGATCTTCACGTGAAGCGGTAATCACCATCGTCCGCTCGTCCTTGATCGCCGGAATGAAACCGCCCGAGTAGCACGCAGAAATCACCACCACCTTGTCGCGATTCTTCAGCGGTGCCAGCACGCCGGCCATCTCGTTGGCGGGCAGGTCGGACAGCTCCAGACGCGGCTGATCCAGCACCAGCTCGTGTTCATGGGTGCCGTGGCTGGTCAGGTAAATGAAGATCAAGTCTTCCGGGCCGCTGCGCTTGGCCAGCGTTTGCACGGCGCGGCTGATGGTCTCGCGGGTGGCCAGCGGTCGATCGGCCATGTGATCGCGGTGGTTCACCAAGGTGATCTGACCCGAAGCACCGAAGCGCGTCGCGAGCAGCTTGTTGACGTAATCGGCCTCGCGCAGAAAAACGCTCTGCTTGCCATCGCCACCCACGACGAGGCTGTAAAGCTCGATGGCCGGCGTGGAGGCGGGCACGGCGGCGAGGGCCTTTTCGACGAGGGCACCCTGGGCGAGCAAGCCGATTTCCAGCGGATCCGGCAGCAGCTTGCCGGCGGCGTCGCGCACCCGCTGGCCGTTCGACCAGGTGCCGCTTTGGACTTCGCCTTCCGCGGTGGTCAGCACGCCGCTGCCTTGATAGTTGTCGTTCTCGAACTGCCCGATGTACACGCTGCCGTCGGGGAGCTTCAGGCTGCCCGAGCCTGCGAAGCGCCAGTTTTTGAAGTCGCCTTGGTAGCGCGTGCCGTCGGCGCCGATCAACTCGCCCTTGCCGGTGAACGCGCCATCCTTGAACTGCCCCGACCAGACATCGCCATCGGCGTTTTCGTAGCGACCGCGACCGTTGAGCTGATTGTTGTGAAAGCCGCCAACGTATTGATCGCCATCGGCGCTGTTGAAATTGCCCGTGCCTTCAAGCTGCCCGTCGACGAACTTGCCGCTGAACTGGTTGCCCGCCGAATCGCTGCGCTGGCCCTCGCCGTTGGGTTTGCCGTGGGCGAACTGGCCCTGATACTCGCTGCCGTCATCCAGTTCCAGATGACCGGCGCCGTCGTACAGGTCGGCCTTGAACTCGCCGCGATAACTCATGCCGTGCTCTTTCAGCGTGCCTTCGCCGTCGCGCCGCCCCAGCTTGTAGCCGCCGACGTAGCTGCCGGCGCTGGTCGTCAGCGAGCCCTGGCCATGGAAAAGCCCGTCCTGGAAACCGCCCTTGTACACGTCGCCGTTGCTGGCGTGCCACTCACCCTGGCCGTTCCACTGACCGTTCTTGAATTCCCCAGCGTACCAGCTGCCATTGGGATAATCGATCCGGCCCTTGCCTTGCAGCACGCCGTTGATCACGTCGCCACGATAGCGTCCGCCGTCGGGCAGGCGAGCGTCCGGGGGCAACAGCGATTCGCCATCGCCGCAAGCGGTAAGAAGGAAGGTCAGGGCCAAAGGAGCAAACGCGCGCATGGTAAATCCCGAAAATAAGATGTTTCGGCGTGATCTGATCGCGTACGTGTATCGAGTCGCTCACACAGCCGCAGCGAGTATGCCGCAGCGAGGAACGCTCATGAAACAGTCTGTTACGACTGTTTCATGTTTCAGGAAGGTTTGCGCAAGCGTTATGGAGGGACGGCGGGGCTTACACGAAGCACAGCGAAAGCGGTTCAGCAATGAACGCAGGCTTGTCCAGGCCTTCGATTTCAAGCGTTGCCGTGGCTTTGAGCAACCATTGGCCGGGCTTCTTTTCGCTGACCTGCGCCAGCGTGACTTTTAGACGAACGCGCGAGTTCACCTTCACCGGCTGAATGAATCGCACGCTGTCCAGGCCATAGTTGATCGCCATCTGCATGCCTTCGGGCACGACCATCAAGGACTCCATCAGCTTGGGCATCAGCGACAGCGACAGAAAGCCATGGGCGATGGTCGATCCGAACGGGGTTTGCGCCGCTTTCACCGGATCGACGTGGATGAACTGGAAGTCGCCGGTGGCTTCGGCGAACAGATTGATGCGTGCCTGATCAATGGTCAGCCACTCGGAGCATCCCAGGTCCTTGCCTTCATAGCTCTTGAGTTCTGCAACGGGTACACGGGGCATCGCTACTCTCCTTGTGGGTGATTGTTTTTGCGCGGGATCTTCACGGGCAGGCCCCCCTGACACAACGCGCTCGCAGGTTTGCTGCCGCTTCGCGTCAGATCGCGAGCAAGCTCACTCCTACAGTTTGAACCGCAGTCGACGAGGTGACGTCGGCGGTGTTATTGCTTGGCATTGAAGATCAGCACGCGCCACTGCGCGGGTCAACGTGGTCTCAACTGGCGAATACCACCCCATAGGCAGCGCGGGTGGCGTGCCTATAATGTCGCCGCGAATCTGCTGGAGTTTTTTATGTTGCTAAGAGGCCTGACCTGGCTTGTGCTGTTCCAACTGATCGGAACCGCGCTCAATCACCTGTTTCTGTCGATCCTGCCCGGCCCGATCATCGGGCTGGTGCTGTTGATGATCTACCTCATGACCCGCGGCGAAGTCAGTGAACCCATCAGCCTGGCGGCCAGCAGTCTGCTGCGATACCTGCCGCTGCTGCTGGTGCCGCCCGCCGTGGGTGTGATGGTGTATGCCGACCAGATCGCCGAGGACTTCTGGGCGATCGTCGGCTCGCTGGTGATTTCCCTGATGGTGTCGCTGACCTTCGCCGGCTGGCTGATGCAGAAACTCATCGACCGTCAGGCCAATCGCCGGGAGCCATCATGAGTCTGGACTGGCACGGCGCCTGGCTGTCGGTGATTCATCACCCCTTGTTCGGTATCGCCATCACGCTGGGCGCGTATCAACTGGTGCTGGCCGGCTACGAGAAAACCCGCTGGGTGTTTTTGCAACCGGTGCTGATTTCGATGCTGGTGGTGATAGGCGTACTGGTGAGCTGCGGGCTGTCCTACGTTGAGTACCGCAAAAGCACCGAAATCCTCAGCATTCTGTTGGGCCCGGCAACGGTTGCGCTGGCCGTGCCGCTTTATCTGAACCTGCGGCGCATCCGGCAGCTGTTCTGGCCGGTATTGACTACGCTGGTGGTGGGCGGAGTGCTGGCCACCGGGCTGTGCGTCGGGCTGGGCTGGATGCTCGGCGCCGATCACATGATCCTGATGACCATGGCGCCCAAGTCCGTGACCTCGCCGATCGCCATGCTGGTCGCCGAGCAGATTGGCGGTGTGGCGGCGCTGGCCGCAGTCTTTGTGTTGATAACCGGGGTGATCGGCGGCATATTCGGCCCCGGCCTGCTGACGCTGGCGCAGGTCACCAGCCCGGAAGCGCGAGGCATGGCCCTCGGGCTGACGGCCCACGCGGTGGGTACGTCGGCGGCCCTGCAGGAAAGTGAGGAATGCGGCGCCTTCGCGGCGTTGGCGATGAGTCTGATGGGTGTCGCCACGGCCTTGTTCCTGCCGTTGGCGGTGTCTCTGGTTGCTTGAGGATAGGTTTATGTCGTTGCCGTTGTTTACGCTGCCGCTGTTTCCACTGAATGCCGTGCTGTTCCCGGGGTGCGTGCTCGATTTGCAGCTATTCGAGGCGCGCTACCTCGACATGATTAGCCGCTGCATGAAGCAGGGCGAAGGCTTTGGCGTGGTCTGCATCACCGAGGGCAGTGAGACGGGCGACGTGCCGGACGGTTTCTCGATGATCGGCTGCGAAGCGCGGGTGACCGATTTCCAGAAGCAGGACAACGGCCTGCTCGGCATTCGGGTGGTGGGCGCCCGACGCTTTCGGGTGAAGGACTACAGTACTCAGCGCGACAACCTGCTGATCGGCGAGGTCGAGTGGCTCGACGATCCCGAGGAACAACCGCTGCAAGAGGAGGACGACGACCTGGTCGCGTTACTCGCCGCGCTGGCCGAGCACCCGATGGTGGCCGCGCTGAACATGGGCCTCACCGCGAGCGGTCAGCACTCGCTGGCCAATCAGCTGGCGTACCTCTTGCCGTTCGCGGAGGAAGACAAGATCGAGCTGCTGGAAATCGAAGACGCCGAACAACGGCTCGATGCGATTCAGGACCTGCTCGACGAAATGCAGGGCGACATGCAGGCCTGAATGCTGTTGTTTTGCGCGGCGCGGACCGGATCGTTCTTCCGGCAGGCCGCGCCTGAGCTGTTTCAGTATTGGTAGCGGATCAAACCGTGGGGGAACGAGTGCAGGCCGAACCCGCCGAAAAGCGCCACCATTGCCGGTAGCACCAGCCACCAGACTTTAATCGGCAGGGCCTCCAACGGCTTTTTGTTCTGCACGAACGCAAGGCTCGCCGCGCAGGTGAAAAACGCCAGCAGCATCCCCGCCGTGACATCCGTCGGCCAATGCACGCCCAGATAGACTCGTGACATCGCGATCGCCAGCGCCGGAATCCCGCCCAGCAGCAGCCACGTCAGGCGCAGCCGCACCGGCTGACCGCGACCGGCAAGCACCGCCAGCGTCATGAACAGCGCAAACGAGGCCGATGCATGTCCGCTCGGCATGCTGTAGGTCCCCAGGGCCTCCGTCAGTACGTCAGGCCGGGCGCGGGCGAAGGTGTATTTCATGCTCTGGTTGATCAGCGCCGCGCCCAGGGTGGTACCGACCGCGAAGATCGCATGGCGCCATTGCCGCGTGACGACCAGCAGGATGGTCAGCAGGGCGGCTGCGCAGAACTGCGTGCGGAAATCCCCCAGGCCCGTCACCATCACCACGAAGTTCTCGGCCGCAGCGCTCCGGCTGGCCTGGACCACCGTCATGATGCCCTGATCGAAATCGGCCAGGTATGGCCAGCCCAGAAAAACACTTCCCAGCAGCACGAAGCAGGTCAGGGCGATGACCTTGGTCGCGTAGGGCTTTTGCCGAAGGCTGCTCTGCACGCTGATGCCCAGCAGCAGCGCGAGCCCGCCGCCCACCACGGCAGCCTGGGGCCAGAAGTTTTCCGGCAGCGGCAGGCGGATGGCCGCACCGGTCGCCCAGCCCGGCAGGATGTAGGCCACTGACCAGCCGGCAGCGGCAATCAAGCTCACACCGGCAAAGCGCACGAACGGCATGTCGCACATCCCGGCCACCATCGGCAGCATCGGGCGCAGCGGGCCGATGAAGCGGCCGACCAGCAGGCTGGCGATGCCGTAGCGCTGGAAGTAGGTCTCGGCGCCGCCGATCCATTCCGGGTGATTGCGCAGGCCGGGCAATTGACGAATCTTCTGATGAAAGCGCCGGCCGAGGAAGTACGAGACCAGATCACCCAATATCCCGCCGAGGAAACCCAGCAACAGCGCTTCACTCAATGGGAGTATGCCGCTGCCGGCCAGTGCGGCGATGGCGAACAGCACAACGGTGCCGGGGACGACGATGCCGGCAATCGCCAGGCACTCGATGAACGCGACGATGAAAATCGCCGCGCCGAGCCAGGAGGGATTGGCGCTTAGCCAGGAGGTGATGCTGTCGAGCCACGCGCCCATGGGTTCAGTTTCCTTGCTCGATGAAAATATAGTCGCGTCCTTCGACTTGCCCGCGTCTGACCGGGTTCCGTGTGCAGAAGCGGGCATAGGCGGCGTCAACGAACCGGTACATCAGGTGCTCGTCGCGTCCGGCGGGGATGCCGAGGCGTGTCGTTTGGATAATGCGCGGCGGTCGCTGACCCACGTCCTCGACAAAGAGTTGCTCTTCATCGAAGCGTTTGGCGTCCCACATCGGCACTTTCAGGCCCAGCGCCTTGCACAGCAGCGTCTGCCCGGCACACAGCCGCTCTGGCGTGCGCACGTTTCCGCTGGCGTCGGGATTGTTGAGGAGCATGCGGGCAAGGGCGTTCTCATCGGACACCGCATCGACCCACGGATAGGCCGATTTGATCAAAACGGCATTGCCCGGACCTTCCGCACTGAAGTTCAGCGAATCCCCGCCACGGGCGTAATACATATAAATGTGCCCGCCTTCCAGAAACAAAGCCTTACGTTTTTCTGTGTAACCGAGGGACGCATGACTGCCTTTCTCGGCCACGTAATACGCCTCCGTCTCAATAATCCGCGCCGACAACCACAACCCGTCGACCTTGTGGCGGATCACCTTGCCCAGCAAATCCCGGGCAAGCGTCTGAGCATCGCGATGAAAGAAACTGTCCGGCAGGGCGCGTGGCGATTGGTCAGGCATAAACAACGGCAGTCAGAGAATGGACCGCGATCATATCAACATCGGCCTTAATTGGAGCTGAATGGCTAGGCACGCACCGGGGGCAGATCAAAAATCCCATTGCCTACACGGGCGCCTTCCCGGCTGAAGCCGGTCCCACTAAAAAGCATCGCATCCCGCCAGTGGGACCAGCGCCGCTCCCCGTAGGACCGGCTTCAGCCGGGAAGCTTTTGATCTGCCTCAACGCGCTTTTGATCTTGATCTTCGTACGCAAAAATTCCAGACACCGCCAAACGCGACTTGGGTGCAGGCTGAACGCAGGGCCCACGCAGCGGGATCGGAGGGAGGGTATTGCGACGAAGGAGCAACCAAACCACCGCATTGAGAACAACAAAATCCCCTTATTCCGACCATCCGCCCGTCGCCGCTGTCGTTCAGCACGCCCGACAGCTATAATCCGCCGCTTTCCCATTTGCCAAGACCCCCGAGACCATGACTGAGTCCGTTCTTGACTACATGACCCGCCTGGGTCGCGCCGCCCGCGAAGCCTCCCGCGTGATCGGCCGTGCCAGCACCGCACAGAAGAACCGCGCCCTCGCAGCCACCGCTGCCGCGCTGGACGCTTCCCGTGCCGAGCTGACCGCCGCCAACGAACAAGACCTCGCTGCTGGCCGCGCCAATGGACTCGAACCCGCTCTGCTCGAACGCCTCTCCCTGACCCCGGCCCGCATCGACAGCATGATCGCCGGTCTGCGTCAGGTCGCCAGCCTGCCAGACCCCATCGGCACCCTGCGCGACATGAACTTCCAGCCGTCCGGCATCCAGGTCGGCAAAATGCGCGTGCCACTCGGCGTCGTCGGCATCATCTACGAGTCGCGCCCCAACGTAACCATCGACGCCGCCAGCCTCTGCCTCAAATCCGGCAACGCCACCATCCTGCGCGGCGGCTCCGAAGCTATTCACTCCAACCGCGCCATCGCCGCCTGCATCCAGCGCGGCCTTGACGAAGCCGGCTTGCCTGCCGCCGTCGTACAAGTCGTCGAAACCACCGACCGCGCCGCCGTGGGTGCGCTGATCACCATGCCCGAGTACGTGGACGTCATCGTTCCCCGTGGCGGCAAAGGCCTGATCGAACGCGTCAGCCGCGACGCCAAAGTCCCGGTCATCAAACACCTGGACGGCATCTGCCACGTCTACGTCAGTGCCCACGCCGACCTGGCCGCCGCCCAGCGCATCAGCTTCAACGCCAAGACCTACCGGTATGGCATCTGCGGCGCGATGGAAACCCTGCTGGTCGATCAAACCATCGCCGCAGATTTCCTGCCGCCCATGGCCGCCCAGTTCCGCGAAAAAGGCGTCGAGCTGCGCGGCTGCGAGCGCACCCGCGACCTGATCGACGTTTTGCCGGCTACTGAAGAAGACTGGCACACCGAGTACCTGGCGCCGATCCTCTCGATCCGCCTCGTGACCGGTCTGGATCAGGCCATCGAACACATCAATCACTACGGCTCGCATCACAGCGACGCCATCATCTCCGACTCGCAAGCCCAGACTCGCCGCTTCATGGCTGAAGTCGACTCGAGTTCGGTGATGGTCAACGCGCCCACCAGTTTTGCCGACGGTTTCGAATACGGCCTGGGTGCGGAAATCGGCATTTCGACCGACAAGATTCACGCGCGTGGTCCCGTGGGGCTCGAAGGCCTGACCTGCGAGAAATACATCGTCGTCGGCGATGGCACACAATTGCGCGGGCAGGGGCCGGTCTGACTTGGCCGACGTCGGTCAGGCTTCAGTGAGCGGCGCCCAGGCAGTGGCCGATCCGATTGCGGTTCCGCTGAACACTGCACGGGTGCCCCAGCGCATCGGCATACTCGGCGGCACGTTCGACCCGGTGCACATTGGCCATTTGCGTGGCGCACTGGAAGTCGCCGAGCTGCTGAAACTCGATGAGCTGCGTCTGACGCCCAGCGCCCGACCGCCTCATCGCGACACGCCGAGCGTTTCAGCGCAGGACCGTCTGGCGATGGTCCAGTGCGCGGTGGCCGGTGTGCCGCCATTGACGGTGGATGATCGCGAGCTGATGCGCGACAAGCCGTCTTACACGATCGACACGCTGGAATCGATGCGCGCGGAACTCGCCGCCGATGACCAGCTATTTTTATTGCTGGGTTGGGACGCCTTTTGCGGGCTGCCTTCCTGGCATCGGTGGGAAGAGTTGCTGGAGCACTGCCATATCGTGGTGCTGCAACGCCCGGACGCCGACAGCGAGTCCCCGGATGCGATGCGAAACCTGCTCGCGGGACGTGCCGTCAGTGATCCGAAGGCCCTCAAAGGGCCCGGCGGAAAGATTACGTTCGTCTGGCAGACGCCGCTTTCGGTGTCTGCCACCCAGATCCGTCAACTGCTGGCCAGCGGTAAGTCGGTACGTTTTCTGGTGCCAGACGCGGTACTGGCCTATATCGATACGCACGGGCTGTACCGTGCGTCGAACTGAAGGTGTGTTGCTACGCAGCCAAGTGCGCGAAGAAACGCCCAAACATACGAGTTGAAAGAGTTTTTTATGACTGACAAACGCGCTGTAAACCCAATCATCGAAGTGATCAGGGCTGCCCTGGACGACGTCAAGGCCCAGGATATCCAGGTGCTGGACGTTCGTGACAAACAAAGCATCACCGACTACATGGTCATCGCGACCGGTACTTCCAATCGCCAGATCAACGCGATGCTCGACAAGGTCCGCGAAGAAGTCAAAAAACAGGGCCTCAAGCCGCTGGGCGAAGAAGGCAAGGGCGACAGCGACTGGGTGCTGCTGGACCTGGACATCGCCATCGTCCACATGATGACCGCCTCCGCTCGCCAGTTCTACGACCTCGAGCGTCTGTGGGCCGGTGCCGAGCAGAGCCGCTCGGCCAGCGCTGCACACCACAGCCCGGAAAACGCTCACGAGCATTTCGACAAGCTGAACAAAGACCAGGCCTAAGGCTTCGTTGTGCGTCTGCGTCTGATCGCCGTTGGTTCCCGCATGCCCAAGTGGGTGGAAGAGGGTTGGCATGAATATGCCAAGCGTCTGCCATCCGAACTGGCGCTGGAACTGGTGGAAATTCCGCTCAACACCCGTGGCAAGAACGCCGACGTGGCACGCCTCATCCGTCAGGAAGGCGAGGCCATGCTGGCGAAAGTGCAGCCGGGCGAGCGGATCGTCACGCTTGAAGTGCATGGCAAGCCCTGGAGCACCGAGCAACTGGCGGGCGAGCTCGATCGCTGGCGTCTGGATTCGCGCACGGTCAACCTGATGGTCGGCGGTCCGGAAGGGCTGGCGCCGGAAGTCTGTGCACGGGCCGAGCAGCGTTGGTCGTTGTCGCCGCTGACGTTGCCGCACCCGCTGGTGCGCATTCTCATCGGCGAGCAGATTTATCGTGCCTGGACCGTGCTGTCCGGTCACCCTTATCACAAGTAGCGCCGCTGCCCTCACTGTGAACCTGCCCTAAATGTCTCAGCCGATTCGCCTGAAAGACCACGAAAAGGACGCACGCCTGGTGCGCAGCCGAGTCGTGGTCGGCGCAGTCGCGGTCGTCGTGCTGATCTGCGTGCTGGTCGCGCGGCTGTATTTCCTGCAGGTCATCCAGTACGAGTACCACTCGACGCTGTCCGAGAACAATCGCGTTCACGTGCAGCCGATCCCGCCGAGCCGCGGGCTGATCTACGACCGTAACGGCGTGGTGATTGCCGACAACCGGCCCAGTTTCAGCCTGAGCATGACCCGCGAACGCTCGGGTGACTGGACCCAGGTGCTGGACACCATCGTCCAGGTCCTTGAGTTGACGCCTGACGACCGGATCATCTTCGAAAAGCGCATGAAGCAGGGTCGCCGGCCGTTTGAGCCGGTGCCCATCCTGTTCGAACTCACCGAAGAGCAGATCGCCCGTATCGCCGTTAACCAGTTCCGCCTGCCGGGGGTTGAAGTGGTGGCGCAGCTGGTTCGCCACTACCCACAGGGCGAGCACTTCGCCCACTCGGTGGGTTACATGGGCCGGATCAACGAGAAAGAGCTGAAAAGCCTCGATCCCGTGAACTACAGCGGCACCCACCACATGGGCAAAACCGGGATCGAGCGTTTCTACGAGCCCGAGCTGCACGGTCAGGTCGGTTACGAAGAAGTCGAAACCAATGCCCGCGGCCGCGTACTGCGCGTGCTCAAACGGACCGATCCGGTGCCCGGCAAGGACATCGTCCTGAGCCTCGACATCCAGTTGCAGGAAGCCGCCGAAGCCGCGTTGGCCGGGCGTCGCGGCGCGGTGGTGGCCCTTGATCCGAACACCGGCGAGGTACTGGCGATGGTCAGTCAGCCGAGCTTCGACCCGAACCTGTTCGTCACCGGCATCAGCTTCAAGGCCTATTCCGAGCTGCGCGACTCGGTTGACCGCCCGCTGTTCAACCGTATTCTGCGGGGTCTGTACCCGCCGGGTTCTACCATCAAGCCGGCGGTGGCGATTGCCGGTCTCGACACCGGCGTGGTCACGGCCAGCACACGGGTTTTCGACCCCGGCTACTACATGCTGCCGAACTACGATCACAAATACCGTAACTGGAACCGCACCGGCGATGGCTGGGTGGATCTGGACACGGCGATCATGCGCTCCAACGACACCTACTTTTACGATCTGGCCCACAAGGTCGGGATCGATCGGCTGTCGGCGTACCTGAACAAGTTCGGCATCGGCCAGAAGGTGTCGTTGGACATGTTCGAAGAATCCCCCGGCCTGATGCCGTCCCGTGACTGGAAGCGCGTGACCCGGCGGCAGGCGTGGTTCCCGGGCGAAACACTCATTTTGGGGATCGGCCAGGGCTACATGCAGGCCACGCCGTTGCAGTTGGCCCAGGCCACCGCCTTAGTGGCGAACAAGGGCAAGTGGAACCGTCCGCACTTGGCAAAAACCGTCGAAGGGCAGAAGCCGGTGGACGAGAACCCGATGCCGGACATCGTCCTGCGTGATCCGTCGGACTGGGCCAAGGTCAACCACGGCATGCAGCAAGTGATGCACGGCGCTCGCGGTACCGCGCGCAAAGCCGCCATCGGTGCCCAATACCGAATCGCCGGCAAGAGTGGTACGGCTCAGGTCGTGGCCATTCGGCAGGGCGAGAAATACGACCGCTCGAAAGTCCAGGAACGCCACCGCGACCACGCTTTGTTTGTCGGCTTCGCGCCGGCCGACAGCCCGAAGATTGTCGTCGCGGTGATGATCGAAAACGGCGAGTCCGGGTCGGGCGTTGCCGCGCCCGTCGTGCGGCAGGTCATGGACGCCTGGCTGCTTGATCCACAGGGCCACCTGAAACCCGAATACGCCAGCAATGCACAGCCTCCGGAGACCGCGGCCCGTGAAGAGTAATTTCGACCGCATCTTGTCCAGCGAAGATGTGATGCGCCGTCGCGCCACGTTTCTGCAGAAAATTCACGTCGACGGCCCATTGCTGATCCTGCTGCTGACGCTGGCGGCGGGCAGCCTGTTTGTCCTTTATTCGGCCAGCGGCAAGAGCTGGGACCTGCTGATCAAGCAGGCGACATCCTTCGGTATCGGTCTGGTGTCGATGTTCGTCATCGCCCAGCTCGAACCCAGGTTCATGGCCCGCTGGGTGCCGGCCGCCTACGTGATCGGCGTTTTGCTGCTGGTGGCGGTGGACGTCATGGGCCACAACGCCATGGGCGCCACGCGCTGGATCAACATTCCCGGAGTCATTCGCTTTCAGCCCTCGGAATTCATGAAGATCATCATGCCGGCGACCATCGCCTGGTACTTGTCCAAACGCACGCTGCCGCCGCACCTCAAGCACGTCGCGGTGAGCCTCGGGTTGATTGGTCTGCCGTTCATTCTGATCGTTCGTCAGCCGGACCTCGGCACCTCGCTGCTGATTCTGGCGTCCGGCACCTTCGTGCTGTTCATGGCCGGCCTGCGCTGGCGCTGGATCATCAGCGTGGTGGCGGCCGCGGTACCGGTGGCGGTCGGCATGTGGTTCTTCTTCATGCACGATTACCAGAAGCAGCGGATCCTGACCTTCCTCGACCCGGAGAGCGATCCCCTCGGCACCGGCTGGAACATCATT
Source organism: Pseudomonas sp. GW821-FHT07F05 (assembly GCF_059418765.1). NCBI lineage: Bacteria > Pseudomonadati > Pseudomonadota > Gammaproteobacteria > Pseudomonadales > Pseudomonadaceae > Pseudomonas > Pseudomonas sp. GW821-FHT07F05. Next base: position 32,494 of record NZ_JBWKQL010000013.1, on the reverse strand, counting down.
CAGTCCAAGGCAGCGATCGGTTCGGGCGGCGTGTTCGGCAAAGGCTGGCTCATGGGCACGCAGTCGCACCTGGACTTCCTCCCGGAAAGCCACACCGACTTCATCATTGCGGTGCTTGGCGAAGAATTCGGGCTGGTGGGGATTTGCGCGCTGCTGCTGATCTACCTGTTGCTGATCGGCCGCGGGCTGGTGATCACCGCCCAGGCGCAGACGCTCTACGGCAAGCTGCTCGCGGGCAGCCTGACCATGACCTTTTTTGTTTACGTTTTCGTCAATATCGGTATGGTCAGCGGTCTGCTGCCGGTCGTAGGCGTGCCGTTGCCCTTCATTAGCTACGGCGGAACTTCGCTGGTGACGCTGCTGTCAGCGTTTGGTGTTTTGATGTCGATCCACACGCATCGCAAGTGGATCGCTCAGGTTTGATTAAGGTGAAGAACTCAATGCAAGTAGTGCGTGGCTGGGCTGCTCGATATGCGCCGCTGGTCGGTCTGATGGGCATCTTCGGCTCAGTGCAGGAATCACTTGCCGGTGACTATGACGGCTCTCCTCAAGTCGCCCAGTTCGTCAGCGAAATGACCCGCGATTACGGTTTTGCGGGCGAGCAACTGATCGATGTGTTCCGCGATGTGCAGCGCAAGCAGGCGATTCTCGATGCCATTTCGAAGCCTGCCGAGCGTGTGAAACCGTGGAAGGACTATCGCCCGATGTTTCTCACCGACGCGCGCGTTGCCCGGGGCGTCGACTTCTGGCGTCAGCACGAGGCCGCCCTGGCGCGCGCCGAGCAGGAGTATGGCGTGCCCGCTCAGGTCATCGTTTCGATTATCGGCGTCGAGACGTTTTTCGGCCGCAACACCGGGAATTACCGGGTGATGGACGCATTGTCGACGCTGGCGTTCGACTATCCCCAGCGCGCTGATTTCTTCCGCAAGGAGCTCCGTGAATTCCTGCTTCTGTCCCGCGAACAGCAGGTCGATCCGCTGACGCTCAAGGGCTCCTACGCCGGCGCCATGGGTCTGCCCCAGTTCATGCCGAGCAGCTTTCGCGCCTATGCAGTGGATTTCGACGGCGACGGCCACATCAATATCTGGAACGACCCGGACGATGCAATCGGCAGCGTGGCCAGCTACTTCCAGCGTCACGGCTGGGTGGCCGGTCAGCCGGTTGTCAGCCGCGCGGACGTGCGCGGTGATCGTGTTGACGAGGGCTTGAGCCCCGGCATCGATCCGGTGAAAAACGTTGGGGAGTTGCGAGCGTTGGGCTGGGCGAGTCATGATGCGCTGCGCGACGACATGCCGGTCACGGCGTTTCGCCTCGATGGTGACAAAGGCCCTGAATACTGGATGGGTCTGAAGAATTTTTACGCAATCACGCGATACAACCGCAGCGTGATGTACGCCATGGCCGTGCATCAGCTGTCTGAAATGCTTGTTCAAGCCCGGGACGTCAAGTAATGCGGCCACTGCCGATGCAACAACCATTGAAACTGATGGCCTTCACGGCGCTGACTTTGCTGATCGTCAGTTGCTCGACCAGCCGCCCGACGACCACGACGCAGCGGCAGCAGGGCAACATCATTCGTTCGCAGCCCGGGCTGGACATCAACAGGGCGCACAAAGACGGCGCGCCTTGGTGGGACGTTGACGTTTCGCGCATCCCCGACGCCATTCCGACCCTGCACACCGGCCCCTATAAGGCCAACCCATACACCGTGCTCGGCAAGACCTATTTCCCGCTCAGCGATTCCAAGACCTATTCCCAGACGGGAACGGCGTCCTGGTACGGCACCAAATTCCACGGCCAGAACACCGCCAACGGCGAGGTCTATGACCTGTACGGCATGAGCGCGGCCCACAAGACCCTGCCGCTGCCCAGCTATGTTCGCGTGACCAATCTGGACAACAACCGCACGGTGATCCTGCGGGTCAACGACCGCGGCCCGTTCTATTCCGACCGCATCATCGACCTGTCCTACGCCGCAGCCAAAAAGCTGGGTTATGCCGAGACCGGCACAGCACGGGTAAAAGTCGAAGGCATCGACCCTTCTCAGTATTGGGCGCAGCGCGGCAAACCGGCGCCGCTGATGCTGGATCAGCCGCAGGTGGCGAGCAGCAGTCCTCCGGCGCGTCAGCCGCAACCGGGCGCTCCGGTGATTACCGCATCAGCGGGTACGATCGAACAATGGACACCGCCGCCGCAGCAACATGCCGCCCCGGTCACGCCCGTGCCGATCGACGCAAAAAAAAACGCTTCCGGACAAGCGTCTGGGCTGTTTCTCCAAGTGGGAGCCTTCGCCAACCCGGACGCTGCGGAACTCCTGAGGTCGAAATTGAGCGGGATGGTCCGGGCGCCGGTGTTCGTGAGTTCGATCGCACGCAATCAACAGACGCTCTATCGCGTGCGGATGGGACCGGTCGACACGCCGGGTGAAGCCCAGCAACTGCAAAACAGCGTAAGGTCGGCCAACCTCGGCTCGCCAAGCGTCGTCACGTCGGACCAGTAACGCTTTTATCAGCGATACCCGCCCTGGAAACGGAGGCGAGTTTCGCTGCCTGACCGACGACGTGCCGACCGGGTGTGTCGTTGTCAGCAGCTTTTCACGGCACGTTCTGTAGAATGTGAGCCCGTTTGCCGGGGTAGCCCGGCACCCGCTTTGCCCGCAAGGGCATGTTTGCCCATTAGCATTTTCGAGAGACGGATGAACATCACCAGCTTTGCAAAACGCCTTTGCCTGCTAATCCCGCTATTCACCGCGCCTGCCGTGTTTGCGGCAGAACAGATGACGCCATCGCCACCGCAACTGGCTGCCAAGGCTTATGTGCTGATGGACGCCAACAGCGGCAACGTTCTGGTCGAAAACAATGGCGACCAGCGCCTGCCGCCGGCCAGTCTGACCAAGCTGATGACCGCCTACATCGCCACGCTGGAAATCCGTCGCGGCCAGATCGGCGAAAACGACCCTGTCACCGTCAGCGAAAACGCCTGGCGCACCGGCGGTTCGCGGATGTTCATCAAGGTGGGCAGCCAGGTCACCGTCAGCGACTTGCTGCACGGCATCATCATTCAGTCGGGTAACGACGCCAGCGTTGCGCTTTCCGAGCACATCGCCGGCAGCGAAGACGCCTTCGCCGACCTGATGAACAAGACCGCTGCCGACCTGGGCATGGTCAACAGCCACTTCATGAACCCGACCGGCCTGCCGAACCCTGATCACTACGCCACGGCCCATGACATGGCCCTGCTGGCGCGCGCGATCATCCACGAAGACCCGGCTCACTACGCGATCTACTCGCAGAAAGAGTTCTTCTGGAACGGCATCAAACAGCCGAACCGCAACCTGCTGCTGTGGCGTGACAAGACCGTTGACGGTCTGAAAACCGGTCACACCGAAGAAGCCGGCTACTGCATGGTGTCCTCGGCCGTTCGTGATGGCATGCGTCTGATTGCGGTGGTGTTCGGCACCAACAGCGAGCAAGCTCGTGCTGCCGAGACCCAGAAGCTGCTGACCTACGGTTTCCGCTTCTTCGAAACCCAGACCTTCTATCAGAAGGGCACCGAACTGGCTCAGGCGCCGGTCTGGAAAGGCACAGAGCGTCAAGTCAAAGCCGGCCTGGCTGAAGACCTGACCATGACAATGCCAAAAGGCGAGCTGAAGAAGCTGGCTGCCAGCATGACCATGAACCCGCAACTGGTTGCACCGATCGCCAAAGGCGACGTTATCGGCAAGGTTGAGGTCAAACTGGACGACAAGGTCGTGCACAGCGCCAACCTGATCGCCCTGGATGCCGTCGACGAAGGTGGTATCTTCCGCCGCCTGTGGGATAGCATCCGCCTGTTCTTCTACGGTCTGTTCAACTGATCAACGATTGATCAAAAACTGACCGTTGCTCCGTACGCCCCCGTCGCCGAACGCGCCGGGGGCCTGTCCGTTTTCCGGCTTACGAGGCCGTTACTGCCATGACAGATACCGAAGTAAAAGCGCCAAAAATCGAATTTCCCTGCGCCGACTATCCCATCAAGATCATCGGCGACACGGGCGTGGGCTTCAAAGACAGGGTCATCGAGATCCTCGAGAAGCACGCCACCGTCGACATGAAGACCCTGGCGGAGCGCCAGAGCAGCAACGGTAAATACACCACCGTTCAGCTGCACATCATCGCCACTGGTCAAGACCAGCTGTACGACATCAATAGCGAATTGCGGGCCACCGGCTTCGTGCACATGGTGCTGTGATGGGCGCGGTTCTGGGCTTTCGTGAACTCGGGCTGACCGACTACGAGCCCACCTGGCAGGCCATGAAACGCTTCACCGACGGCCGCGACCGCGAAACCGCCGACGAGGTCTGGCTTGTGCAGCATCCGCCCGTCTTCACCCAGGGCCAGTCCGGCAAGCCCGAGCATTTGCTGCTGCCGGGGGATATCCCGGTGGTGCAGGTCGATCGCGGCGGCCAAGTGACTTATCATGGCCCCGGCCAACTGGTCGCTTACTTGCTGCTGGACGTACGCCGTCTGGGCTTCGGTGTTCGCGAACTGGTCACCCGGATCGAGCGCAGCCTGATCGATCTGCTGGCCAGTTACGGCGTAGACGCCGCAGCCAAGCCCGATGCACCGGGGGTTTATGTCGACGGCGCCAAGATTGCCTCGCTGGGGCTGCGCATCCGCAACGGCTGTTCGTTTCATGGCCTTGCGTTGAACGTCGATATGGATCTGGACCCTTTTAAACGGATTAATCCCTGCGGGTATGCGGGGCTGGCGATGACCCAGCTGCGCGAACAGGCAGGTCCGATTGAATTTGCCGAGGTTAGTGCCCGGCTGCGTGCGCAGCTCGTCAAACACCTCGACTACGCTGAGCAGACGACCCTAACGGGCGGAATCGATTGATATGACTACTGCGTATGAGGCAGCTGACACTGTCGTGAATACAGAGAATGCCGTACAGACCCTGATCCCGACGGTGAGCGTGACCACGCCCGAGCGTGTGGCGCGTCCGAAAGTGGAGGCCGGCGTGAAGCTGCGCGGCGCGGAAAAAGTCGCGCGTATCCCGGTGAAGATCATTCCGACGGTCGATCTGCCGAAGAAGCCGGACTGGATTCGCGTGCGCATCCCGGTCTCGCCGGAAGTCGACCGCATCAAAGCGCTGCTGCGCAAGCACAAGCTGCACAGCGTGTGCGAAGAGGCGTCTTGCCCGAACCTGGGCGAGTGCTTCTCCGGCGGCACCGCGACCTTCATGATCATGGGCGACATCTGCACCCGTCGCTGCCCGTTCTGCGACGTCGGTCATGGCCGCCCGAAAGCGCTGGACACCGATGAGCCGAAGAACCTGGCTGTCGCCATCGCCGACCTGAAACTCAAGTACGTCGTGATCACTTCCGTTGACCGGGACGACCTGCGCGACGGCGGTGCCCAGCACTTTGCCGACTGCATTCGCGAGATCCGCCTGCTGTCACCAAACGTGCAACTGGAAACCCTGGTCCCGGATTACCGTGGCCGCATGGACATCGCGCTGGAAATCACCGCCGCGACGCCGCCAGACGTGTTCAACCACAACCTGGAAACCGTGCCGCGTCTGTACAAGGCTGCGCGCCCGGGTTCGGATTACCAGTGGTCGCTGACCTTGCTCAAGCGCTTCAAGGAAATGGTCCCTCACGTCCCGACCAAGTCCGGGCTGATGCTGGGGCTGGGCGAGACCGACGAAGAAGTCATCGAAGTCATGCAGCGCATGCGCGAGCACAACATCGACATGCTGACCCTGGGTCAGTACCTGCAACCGTCGCGCAACCATTTGCCGGTCCAGCGCTTCGTCCACCCGGACGTCTTCGACTGGTTCGCCGAAGAAGGTTACAAGATGGGCTTCAAGAACGTCGCCTCTGGCCCGCTGGTTCGGTCCTCGTACCACGCGGACGAACAAGCCAAGCTGGTCAAGTCGCTGCTCACGGCGGGCTGATCACAGCGTCGTTGATGCAGAAAGCAAAACGGGCCGGATAGAAATATCCGGCCCGTTTTTTTGCGTTGCGTTTAGCTGTGCCGGAATCTACGGCTGGCGCAACTGCTGCAGCAGCTCTTGCGTCGGGTACCCGTCCGCCGGCCAGCCAAAGGATTGCTGCGCACTGCGAATCGCCTTACGCGTGTTGGCGCCGATGATCCCGTCCGGGGCGCCTGCGTCGTACTGTCGGGCCGAGAGCAGCGTCTGCAACTCGATACGCTCGGAGCGGCTCAGCGGACGATCACCCCGCGGCCAGCTGCCCTGCACATAACCGCCGCCACTGAACCGCTCGGACAGCAACCCGATGGCCAGTGCATAGGACGACGAGTTGTTGTACTTGAGGATGGCGCGGAAGTTGTCCATCACCAGAAAGGCTGGGCCTTTGTAGCCGGCGGGCAACAGCAAGGCCGCCTGCTGTTGCAGCAAATTGGCCGGCAACCCTGAACCGTTTGGCAGCTTCAGCCCCAGCTGTTGCCATTCGCTGATGGATTTACGGGTTGAAGCGTCGGCCAGCGCGTAGTCGAAACCCTGAGCCAGTTGCACCTCAAAGCCCCACGGCTGGCCTTTCTGCCAGCCCGAGCTTTGCAGGTAATGTGCGGTGGAGGCAAGGGCGTCAGTGGGGGAGTTCCAGATGTCACGGCGACCGTCGCCGTCGAAATCCACCGCGTGGGTGTTGTAGGTCGTCGGTATGAACTGCGTCTGGCCCATGGCGCCGGCCCACGAGCCCAGCATGCTCGGCGCATCGATATCGCCGTGCTGGATGATCTGCAGCGCGGCGATCAGCTGGTCCTGGGCAAACTGCGGTCGGCGGCCTTCATAGGCCAGCGTCGCCAGTGAGCGAATCACCGATTGCGTGCCCTGGAACTGGCCGAAGCTGCTCTCCATGCCCCACACGGCGACCAGTGCCTGGCGATCGACGCCATAACGCTGCTCGATGGCGCTCAGCGCGTCGGCGTATTGGTTGAGCAGGGCTTGACCCTTGCGCACTCGTACAGCCGACATGGCGCCATCGAGGTATTCCCACACCGGGCGGCTGAACTCCGGCTGGCTGCGATCGGCCTTGACCACGCTCATGTCCGGCGTGACGCCGGCAAACGCGCTATCGAACACATCGGGCCGCACACCCGCGTTCAGCGCCAGCGCACGGAACTGGCTCTGCCACTCGCTGAAGTTCATCGCGGGCTGGATTTCAAAGTTTCCGTCGTCGGGTTGCGCAACAGCGCCTGAAGGCGTGGGCAGGTTTTTGACGACTTGGGCCGCGGGCGCGGACTGGAGAGGGGTGGCAACGGCAGCGGTAGGCTGTTCGGCACAGGCAACCAGCGCGAAGAGGCTGGAGGCGGCGATCAACTGGCGAAGGTGCCAGCGACGGGGAAAGCTTGGGGGCATTCTGGGGTCCACAGGGCTAAACCGGAAGGTGCAGACCTTAACATGCCGGCCCTGTTGGTGGGGCGTCAGTCAGTAACCTGAAGTTTTCACGCCGCCATAACGGAAGAAGCCTCCCAGCTTTTAGACTGGAAGGCTTCGCGGCGGTAGCTGCCTTTGCCTTTGCCGGGTTGTTCCTGACGGCTGCGGAACAGTGGCTGGGCGATGATGGATTTGGCCTTGTTCGGCCGCTTTTTGGCTTTGCTCATGGCGTTCTCGCTCAAGTGGTGGGGTGGAGCAGCGGGGATATTCGGCCACTTCGGCGCCGCTGTCCAATAAACCTGAGCTATCGAAAGGTTACAGATTATTCCGCCGGCAATGCCAGCCGTTGTCCCGCCATCAGCAGCGTCAGTCGACTCAGGCTGCTCCAGACCGAGCCTTGGGCCTGTCCTTTGATTTGCGCGTCGATGTGTTGCGCGTCCATCAACAGCTGACCCCAGCGTCGCGCGGAGTGGCGTTGCAGGGCCTTGCTCATCAACGGCTTGCGCTTGTCCCAGATGGGCGGGCGCGCCTGACTGAAGGCTTTGTCCAGCGGAATGCCCTGACTGAACTGCAACGCCAAATTGGCCAGCACACGCAGCTCGCGGGACAGCGCCCAGAGAATGACCGGAGGTTCGACGCCTTCGCCACGCAGGCCTTCGAGCATTCGCAGTGCATGGGCCGCTTCGCCGTTGAGGATGGCGTCAGTCAGACCGAAAACATCGAAGCGCGCGCTGTCAGCCACCGCCGCCTGCACGGTTTCGACCGTGATCTGGCCTTCCTCGGCCATCAGCTTGAGCTTTTCGATTTCCTGCGCCGCGGCCAGCAAGTTGCCTTCCACCCGCGCAGCGATCAGTTCGATGGCGTCCGGCGTTGCTGCCAGGCCGGCTTGTGACAGGCGCTGACGAATCCATTGCGGCAGCTGACTGGCGTCCACCGGCCAGATCTGCACGAACTGGGTTTGTGGCCCTTCAACCAGCGCCTTGCCCCATTTGGTTTTCTGCGCCGAGCCGTCGAGCTTGGGCAGGCTGATCAGCAGCAGCGTGTCTTCGGCGGGACGGCCGCAGTATTCCAGCAGCGCGGCGGCGCCTTTGTCGCCGGGTTTACCGGACGGCAGGCGTAACTCCAACAGTCGGCGCTCGGCGAACAGCGACATGCTCGCGCCCGCCTGGAGCAGGGTGCCCCAGTCGAAGCTCGAATCGGCGCTGAACACCTGACGTTCGTCATAGCCCTGCTGGCGCGCAGCCGCACGAATGGCGTCGCAGGCCTCCTGACACTGCAGCGGGTCATCGCCGCTGACGATGTAGACGGGCGCAAGGGTGCCTTGCAGGTGTTTGGAAAGCTGGGCGGGGGCGAGTTTCATGGGTCAGAAAAGATCAGGGCCGGCGAACCGGCCCCGATGCCGTCACTTGGACGGGATTTCGATAGGCGACTGCTGTGGCGTCTCGTCGCGAATGCGTTGAGCTGCAGCTTCGGCATCAGCCTGGGCGCGGGCGGCGGCGTCGGCTTTGGCTTGCAGCTCGTCAAGGCGCTGAGGTGTCAGTTGCTGCAGACGGGCCAGCACTTTTTGCACAAGGTCGCTTTGCATTTCCTTACGGATCTGCGCGGCTTCCTGGTCAGAGCCGATCAGGTTGTTGCCGTCATGGACGAAGACTTTCTGCGACTGCACGGAGTCATCAAGCAGCAGGACGTCTTTGCTGCCGTGAATTTCGTACTTCAGCACGGTGGTCAGCTCGTATTCGGCGGAGCGGCCGGAACCTGCGTAGCTCGCGGTGCGCTGGGTTTCGTCTTCACGGGCAATGAACAGCTTGTACTGCGCGCCGGTGTAGACGTGCACGCCGCTGCTGGTCAGGGTCTGACGCAGCTGGGTGACGACGTCGCCGTAAGCATCGCGCGCGCTCACGTCCAGTTCCTTGATCGACAGGGCGTTGGTGCCGGTGCCGCGCAGCTGGAAACCGCAGGCGCTCAGCAGAACCGCGAGTCCCATTACCAGCAGATTGCGTTTGATCATCTTGTTGCTCCCTTGAATCCGTTAGAACCCGGCATCCCGGGTTCTTGAAATTGATGCGGCGCTTGCAGACAGGCGCCCGATGATTGCGTCAGCTGGCGACGATGTTTACCAGTTTGCCCGGCACCACGATCACTTTGCGGATGGTCAGGCCGTCGATGAAGCGCAGCACGTTTTCGTTGATCCGTGCGGCCGCCTCGACTTCCTCGCGGGTGGCGCTGGCCGGCATCTCGATATGACCACGCAGTTTGCCGTTGACCTGAATCACCAGCTGCAACGTGTCCTGCACCAGTGCCGAGTCATCGACCACCGGCCAGCCGGCGTCGATGATCGGGTCGGAGTGGCCCAGTGCCGCCCACAGCTCGTGGCTGATGTGCGGGGTGATCGGCGCCAGCAACAGCGCGACCGTCTCCAGACCTTCCTGCAACAGCGCGCGGTCCTGAGCCGAAGCCTGTGGCGCTTTTTCCAGCACGTTCATCAGCGTCATCACCTGAGCGATAGCGGTGTTGAATTTGTGATGCTGCCCAACGTCCTGACCGGCCTGCTTGATGGCCAGGTGAATCGAACGGCGAATGGCCTTCTGGTCGTCGTTCAGCGCGCTCTTGTCGAGTGCGCTTGCAGCGCCTGCCGTCACGTGGGCCTGAGCCAGGCGCCAGACGCGCTTGAGGAAGCGGTGCGAGCCTTCCACGCCGGAGTCAGACCATTCCAGGCTCATGTCAGGTGGCGAGGCGAACATCATGAACAGGCGGCAAGTGTCGGCGCCGTACTGGTCGATCATCGACTGAGGATCGACGCCGTTGTTCTTCGATTTCGCCATCTTTTCGATGCCGCCGATTTCAACCGGCTGGCCATCGGCAATCAGTTTGGCGCCGATAATCTTGGCCTTGCTGTCGCGTTCAAACTCGACGTCCGCCGGGTTGAACCAGGTTTTGCTGCCGTTGGCTTCCAGACGATAGAACGTCTCGGCCACGACCATGCCTTGGGTGAGCAGGTTCTTGAACGGCTCGTTGGAGCTGACCAGGCCTTCGTCGCGCATCAGTTTGTGGAAGAAGCGCGCGTACAGCAGGTGCAGGATCGCGTGTTCGATACCGCCGATGTATTGATCAACCGGCAGCCAGTGATTCGCGGCCTTCGGGTCGACCATGCCGCCCTCGTAGTGAGGCGAGGCGTAGCGGGCGAAGTACCACGAGGACTCGACGAAGGTGTCCATGGTGTCGGTTTCGCGCTTGGCCGGCGCGCCGCAGGTCGGGCAGCTGCACTCGTAGAAATCGGGCATGCGCGCCAGTGGTGAGCCCGCGCCGTCCGGTACCACGTCTTCAGGCAGCTTGACCGGCAGTTGATCTTCCGGGACAGGCACGTCGCCACAGGTGTCGCAGTGGATGATCGGGATCGGGCAGCCCCAGTAGCGCTGGCGGCTGATGCCCCAGTCGCGCAGGCGGAACTGGGTGCGTGACTTGCCGAGTTCTTTCTTCAGCAGCGCAGCTTCCATCGCGTCGAAAGCACCCGCGAAATCCAGGCCGTCGAACTCGCCGGAGTTGATCAACTGACCGTGCTCGCCGTATGCGTCCTGCCAGGGCGCAGGGGTTTCATCGCCCGCGCTGGTGCGCACAACGGCTTTAATCGGCAGGCTGTACTTGGTCGCGAACTCGAAATCGCGTTCGTCGTGTGCAGGAACGGCCATAACCGCGCCGTCGCCGTAATGCATCAGCACGTAGTTGGCGACCCACACGGGCAGCTTCTCGCCGGTCAGCGGGTGCTCGACGAACAGCGAGGTCGGCAGGCCTTTCTTTTCCTGGGTGGCGACGTCCGCTTCAGCGACGCTGCCGCTTTTGCATTCGTTAATGAACGCTTGCAGCTCGGGATTGTTCTGCGCAGCCAGGGTCGCCAGCGGGTGCTCGGCGGCAACGGCCACGTAGGTCGCGCCCATCAGGGTGTCGGGGCGGGTGGTGAAGACTTTCAGGGTGCCGGCTTCGCCGATCGACGCCTGGTCGTACGGGAACTGCACTTCCATGCCGCGGGATTTGCCGATCCAGTTGCGCTGCATGGTCTTGACCTGTTCAGGCCAGCCCGGCAACTCGTCGAGGCTCTCCAACAGCTCATCCGCGTAGGCGGTGATCTTGAAGTAGTACATCGGAATTTCGCGTTTTTCGATCACCGCGCCCGAACGCCAGCCGCGCCCGTCGATGACTTGCTCGTTGGCCAGAACGGTCTGGTCGACCGGGTCCCAGTTCACGGTGCCGTTCTTGCGGTAGATCACGCCTTTTTCGAACAGGCGAGTGAACAGCCATTGTTCCCAGCGGTAGTAATCGGGTTTGCAGGTGGTGATTTCGCGGGACCAGTCGATCGCCAGACCCAGGCTCTTGAGCTGGTTCTTCATGTAGGCGATGTTTTCGTAGGTCCACTTGGCGGGGGCGACGTTGTTCTTCATCGCAGCGTTTTCCGCCGGCATGCCGAACGCGTCCCAGCCCATCGGCTGCAGCACGTTTTTGCCTTGCATGCGCTGGTAGCGGGCGATCACGTCGCCGATGGTGTAGTTGCGCACGTGACCCATGTGTAGCTTGCCGCTGGGGTAAGGGAACATCGACAGGCAGTAGAAGGTGTCCTTGCCTGGCTGTTCACTGACTTCAAAAGACTTTTGCTCGTCCCAGAAGGTCTGGGCGGCGGCTTCGATTTCGCGGGGCTGGTAGAGTTCGTGCATGGCTACTTTTGGCTGAAATGAGTGACCCTTGACCGCTTCTCGGCGTGACCGGATCAGGAAGCCTTCGCATGCCAGACGAGGCCGTCCGCATTGCGATGCATCCATGCCCGGTTGGGCGGAAGTGGATTTACAGGAAGCGCCGTAGCATACATGAGGCTACCAAGCCGAGGGAAACCCTGATTGCGTGCTCAAGACTCGGCATCTGCGGCATCCGCCGTTGGTCGCGGCACCGCGCCGGTTTTTGCAGTGGCGCTAAGCTTACTGACGGGGGTAAGTGTTTGTCTTCAGTGAGGTGAGCGGATGGCAGAGCTGCAGCATGAAGTAGAGCAACCTGATGTGTATGACCGTTTGATCGATCGTCTGGGCCTGGCTCTGGACACAGCAAAAACGGCGGTGCGGCTTCGAAACGAATCCCCCGCCGAGCTTGAGTTGCGTGGATTGAGCCACGCCGAGTTTCAGTTGATCGAGGCTTATCTGGGCAGGACCGAAATCGTTATCAAAGAAGATTCTTCGATCATCACGAGGGGAAGTTCCAGCACCTCACGGGAGCCTTCCGAGTCGATGCGAGCGCCGCATCCTCAAGCCAATGTCATCTGGCTCAAGGATCAGCGCCGAGTCAAGGTGTCGGCAAAGTTGAGTCGCTACAGTTCCACCAAACATTTCAAGCGTTAACTTCTGCGGGGGGCTGACCCCGGCCAATCGAGCATTGCTGCTTAGCGTCATTGCTTCTAGGCTTCGGGCATCTTTGGAGATGCCCGATGCCCTTTCGTTATTTCATCAAAAACCTGCTACTGCCTCCGGGCCTTTTCCTGCTGTTGTTGGTGCTCGCCTGGTGGTTGAAAAATCGCCGGCCGGTGTTGGCGCGGGTGCTGTTCGTCATCGGCGTTGGCGGCATGACCGCGATGAGTCTGCCCATTGTGGTGGAGTGGTCGGCGAAGGGCATCGAGAGCATTCCGCCGCTGCCCCAGAGCGAGTGGGCCACGCTGGCTCAACGTGCAGATGCGATCGTGATTCTGGGCTCTGGCCGTGAACGCAATGACCCGAGCTGGGGCACTGACATCCCGACAGGCGTTGCGCTGGAGCGCATGAGGTACGCCGCGCGTTTGTCGAAGGCGTCGGGCCTGCCGATCCTCACAACGGGCGGGCTGCATTACGGCGAGCCGCCAAGCGAGGCGGCGATCATGGCTGACTCCCTGCGCGACGACTTTGGCGTGAATGTCCGTTGGCAGGAAGGCGAAAGCCGCACGACCTGGGAAAACGCCAACATGACCGCCGCGATCTTGTTGCCCCAGGGCATCAAGCGCGTGGTCGTAGTCACCCAGGCCTGGCACATGCCGCGTTCGGTCTGGAGTTTCGAGAAGGCCGGATTTGACGTGGTTCCGGCGCCGGTCGGATTCCTGAGCGTGGACAACGCCCGCCCGTTCGGTGGCTGGACGCCGGAGGCGAGGGCGGTGTGGCAGAACGGGCAATTGATCAATGAAGCAGCGGGACTGGTAGGCTATCGCTTGTTTTACCGGTGACAGAATTGCCTTGGCGTCGTGGAGGACCCACGGCGTTGCGGTAGGCACTGTCCATGTGGGAGCGAGCTTGCTCGCGAAGAGGCCGGGGCAGCCGCTAGATCTTCGGCGCTGATGTGCCGTCTTCGTGATCAAGCTCACTCCCACAAGGTTGCGTTCGCTGCACGACGGCGCTGTGTCAGGACGCCGGGACCTCTACCGCAGAGAGCCGGCAACCGGCTCACACCGCCTTCGCCATCCTGCCTGCAAAGAACGCCCAGCCGATCAGCAGCAGCGACAGCAGGATCAACGGCCATGAGCGCCAGTGCAGGTAGGGCGTGAGGTTTTGCATCGGGGTGACTTCGCCGTACATCACAGCGCGCTCGAACTGCGGCACGGTGGTGGTGATTTCGCCAAACGGGTTGATCAGCGCGCTGACGCCGTTGTTGGTGGCGCGGATCATCCAGCGCCCGGCTTCCAGTGCGCGCATTTGCGCCATTTGCAAATGCTGCAGCGGGCCGATCGAGGTGCCGAACCAGGTGTCGTTGCTCACCGTCAGCAGCAGATCGCTTTGCGCCGAGAGCCCGGCGGCGAACTCCGGGTACACCACTTCGTAACAAATGAAAGGCGCGATCTCGTAACCCTTGGCTTGCAACAACGACTGCCCGGATGGGCCGCGCGCAAAGTCAGACATCGGCAGGTTGAAAAACGTAATCAGCCCACGCAGCAGGTCCTGCAATGGCACGTACTCACCAAACGGCACCAGCTTCTGCTTCAGGTAAGTGCCATCGCCTTCGCCTGTTACGGTAATGGCGTTGTAGTAACGGTATTCCCCATGGGTGCCTTTTTCTCGCAGCGGTACCCCGGTGATCAACGCCGAATCGCGCTCGGCCGCAAACTTGCCCATCACCGACAGATAACCTTCGACCGACTCCTTGAGCACCGGCACGGCGGTTTCCGGCCAGATGATCAGGTCCGCTTTTTTCGAGGTGAAGGTCATGCCCCGGTACAGCGCGAGTTGCGCGTTGAGCGCCGCCGGGTCCCACTTCATGCTCTGCTCGACGTTGCCCTGCATGGCCGCAACGGTGAGCGGCTTGCCCGAAGGCTCGGTCCAGGCGTGATGCTTCAGCGCCAGCCCGGCAATCCACGGCGCCAGCAGCAACACAATGCCAGCCGCCAATTTCGGCGCGCGTGTCCGCAAACGGGGCAGATTGCACAGCAGCGCTGCAGTCAGCGCGAGCACAAAGGAGATCAGCCACATGCCGCCCAATGGCGCGAGCCCTTTGAGAGGACCGTCGAGTTGGCTGTAGCCGGAATAGAGCCAGGGGAAACCGGTGAGGAACCAGCCGCGAAACATTTCCTGGCCGAACCACAAGGCCGCGAAGGCCAGTGAATCCGCCAGCGGGGCTTCGTTGCGGCGGATCCAGCGGGCCCAGATCCATGCCGGCAGGGCGAAGAAAAACGCCACCGCCGCGCAGAACAGCACCATCAGGAAAGCCGCCAGCCAGACCGGCGCCTCGCCATAGGTGTGGATGCTGACGTAAATCCAGCTGGTGCCGCCGCCGAACAGGCCAAATCCGTAGGACCAACCGCGCCAGAGGGCCTGACGGGGTGTGAGGTCGCGCAGACCCAGATAGAAAACCACCAGCGCGACAATCGCCAGTGGCCAGATATCGAAGGGTGCCAGGGCCAGGGTAATCAACGCGCCGGCCACCATGGCCAGCAGGTTACCGGGCCAGCCGGGGCGGGTGATCCAGCGCATTTACATTCCTTAAAACGGGTAGGGCGTTACGAGCGGTTGATCGGGCTCAGGCGCAGCAAGTGAATACGACGGCTGTCGGCATTCAGGATGCGGAAACGGTACGCGCCGATTTCGGTGATTTCATTACGCTTGGGCAGATGCCCGAACGCATTCATCACCAGACCGCCGACGGTGTCGAATTCGTCATCTGAGAACCCGCTGTCGAAGAACTCGTTGAAGCTCTCGATCGGGGTCAGCGCCTTGACCAGGAAGTCGCCACTGGGCAGCGGCTTGATGTAGCTGTCTTCCTCGACGTCGTGCTCGTCTTCGATGTCGCCGACGATTTGCTCGAGCACGTCTTCGATGGTCACCAAACCCGCCACGCCGCCGTATTCGTCGATGACGATGGCCATGTGATTGTGGTTGGCGCGGAATTCCCGCAACAGCACGTTCAGGCGCTTGGATTCAGGGACGAAGGTCGCCGGGCGCAGCAGGCTTTTCACGTCACCGCTGCCACCGTCTTCCTTGAGAATCAGCGGCAGCAGGTCCTTGGCGAGCAAGACGCCCAGCACGTCATCGTGGCTTTCTCCGATGACCGGGTAGCGCGAGTGCGCCGAATCGATCACGGCAGGCAGGAATTCGCGTGGGGTCTGGCTGGCCTTGATGCTGATCATCTGCGAGCGCGGCACCATGATGTCGCGGACCTGCAGGTCAGCGACCTGAATGGCGCCTTCGACAATGGCCAGCGCTTCACTGTCCAGCAGCTTGTTCTGATGGGCTTCGCGCAGCAGCTCCAATAGCTCCTGGCGGTTTTTCGGCTCATGGGCAAATGCCTGGGTCAGTTTGCCCAACCATGACTTTTGCCCGTTGCTCGATCGGTCTTCGCTCATAGCCCTTACTCGTGGTCCTTGGCTGATGTTTCTAAATGGGGTGTGTCGGAATGCGGACTGTCGACGGATTCGTCGTCGGCGTATGGATCCGGATAGCCAAGCTCTGCAAGCAACTCCCGTTCCAGCGCTTCCATCTCTTCGGCTTCGTCGTCATCGATGTGATCGTAGCCCAACAGATGCAGACAGCCATGAATCACCAGATGCGCCCAATGAGCGTCCGATGACTTGCCCTGTTCAGCGGCTTCACGGGTGACGACAGGCACGCAGATGACCAGATCGCCCAGCAGCGGGATGTCCAGCATCTCGTCGGGGACGTCGGCGGGAAATGACAACACGTTGGTGGCGTAATCCTTGTGCCGCCACGTGTTGTTCAGCTCTCGGCCTTCGGCTTCGTCGACGAGGCGAATGGTCAGTTCCGAGTCAGCCGAACGCTGGCGCAGGCCCATTTCACACCAGAGGCGGAACTGGGCTTCGCTCGGGGCGCTGGCCTGACTCGCACGTTGCAGATCCAGCTCAAGCATCGCTGCGAGTGTCCCGTGAACCCTGGGGAGCGGCCGGATTGTCGTTGCGTTCCTCGTAGCGCTCGTAGGCTTCGACGATGCGCTGCACCAACGGATGGCGCACGACGTCCTTGGGCTTGAAGTGGGTGAAGCTGATGCCCGGCACGTCCTTGAGCACGTCGATGACGTGGTTCAACCCGGATTTCGTGCCTTTGGGCAAGTCGATCTGGGTGACGTCACCGGTGATCACGGCGGTGGAGCCGAAGCCGATACGGGTCAGGAACATTTTCATCTGCTCGACGGTGGTGTTCTGACTCTCGTCGAGAATGATGAAGCTGTTATTAAGGGTGCGACCGCGCATGTACGCCAACGGCGCGACTTCGATCACCTGCTTCTCGATCAACTTGGCGACGTATTCGAAGCCGAGCATTTCGTACAGCGCGTCATACAGCGGGCGCAGGTACGGGTCGATTTTCTGGGACAGGTCGCCGGGCAGGAAGCCGAGCTTTTCGCCCGCTTCTACGGCAGGACGCACCAGCAGGATGCGGCGGATGGTCTCGCGCTCAAGGGCATCAACCGCAGCGGCCACGGCTAGATAAGTCTTGCCGGTACCGGCCGGACCGATGCCGAAGTTGATGTCGTTGGCGAGGATTTCCTTCACGTACCGCTGCTGATTCAAGCCACGGGGGCGAATCATGCCTTTCTTGGTACGCAGAGCGACGCCGACTTCGGCAGCAGGGTGGTTATCCAGCTCTTCAACGCCGGATTCCTGCAGGAACAGATGAACCATGTCCGGTGACAGTTCGGTCGCTTTCGTTTCCCGGTACAGCCGGCGCAGCAGGTTCTCTGCCGAGGTGGTTTGTTTGCGCTCGCCGATCATCTCGAACTGGCCTCCGCGATTGCGGATCTCGATGTCCAGGCGCTGTTCGATCAAGCGCAAATGCTCGTCGAATTGCCCGCACAGATTGGCGAAGCGGTGAGCCTCGATAGGTTCGAGGCTGAAGCGATGTGGTTCGATAGGTGCGTTCAAAGTGGTTTTGGGCCGCCCGACGGCAATGTGAAGTGACGTGAAGGATAACCCCTGCAGGCAGTGTCAGGAAGGGTTCACTCACGAATGGATAAATGAGCTGCGCAGACGCCCGGCGGGGCAGCCGATAACAGACAGCCCGCCGGGCCTGCGAGCTGAATCGTGCGCCGGTGCAGCCGACGTATGGCGGCTGTCCGACAGCAGATTCAGCGCGAGGGCCTGCGCATAAACATCATGCGTGGCGATTAGATTGGGACGCTTTGGCTTATTGCAACAACGACCCGCGCAGCGAGTGGGGTTGGGCGCTGTCGATGTAGACGTCGGCGAACTGGCCGATCAGCCGGGGGTTGTCGCAGCGGAAATTGACGATCCGGTTGTTCTCGGTACGGCCCTGCAGTTCGCCGGGGTCCTTCTTCGAATAATCGGTGACCAGAATGCGCTGCACGGTGCCGGCCATCTTGCGGCTGATGTCCAGGCCCTGGCGGTTGATCAGGTCCTGCAGCTGCTTGAGGCGCTCCTTCTTCACCTCTTCCGACGTGTCGTCGGGCAAATCGGCCGCGGGTGTGCCGGGACGTGCGCTGTAGACGAAGGAGTAGGAGAAATCCATGCCGACGTCTTCCACCAGCTTCATGGTTTGCAGGTGATCCTTCTCGGTTTCGCCCGGGAAGCCGACGATGAAGTCGGAGCTGATGCAGATGTCCGGTACCGCCGCGCGCAGCTTGCGCAGGCGTGACTTGTACTCGAGCACCGTGTGATTGCGTTTCATGGCCGCGAGAATCCGGTCTGAACCTGATTGCACGGGCAGGTGCAGATGCTTCACCAGTTCCGGGACTTCGGCGTGGGCCTGAATCAGGCTGTCGGAGAACTCCAGCGGGTGCGAAGTGGTGTAGCGAATGCGGTCGATGCCGTCGATGGCGGCGACCACGCGGATCAGTTCGGCCAGGTCAGCGAGGCGCCCGTCGTGGGTGGTGCCGCGATAGCCGTTGACGTTCTGGCCCAGCAGGGTCACTTCACGCACGCCGTTCTCGGCCAGATGAAGCACCTCGTTGATAACGTCGTCGAACGGCCGGCTGACTTCTTCGCCACGGGTATAAGGCACCACGCAGAACGTGCAGTACTTGCTGCAGCCTTCCATCACCGACACGTAAGCGCTAGGGCCATCGACACGGGGCTCGGGCAGGTGATCGAATTTTTCGATTTCAGGGAACGAGACGTCGACCTGGGGCAGGCGGGTGATGCGCGCCGCGTCGATCATTTCCGGCAGACGGTGCAGGGTCTGCGGGCCGAACACCACGTCGACGTACGGCGCGCGATCGCGGATGGCCGCGCCTTCCTGACTCGCCACGCAGCCACCGACGGCGATGACCATTTCCGGATTTGCCAGCTTCAATTCGCGCCAGCGGCCAAGCTGCGAGTACACCCGATCCTGCGCCCGCTCGCGAATCGAGCAGGTGTTGAGCAGGATGACGTCAGCGTCTTCCGCCCGTGCGGTGACTTCCAGTGCTTGATGTTCGCCCAGCAGATCGACCATGCGCGAGCTGTCGTACTCGTTCATCTGGCAGCCGTGGGTTTCGATGTAAAGCTTCTTGGCCATGCGGGGGTTCATCAGGTGATTCAAAGAACCGCGCATTATAGGGATGCGAGCCCCGGCTTCCTAGCGTCGTCTAACCAGCGGCATGCTATAGTTCGCGCCCTTTTCAAAACGCTGATCACTGCCTGCCTGTTATGACCAAACGCGAAGCTCCAATCTACAAGGTGATTTTTCTCAACCAGGGACAGGTGTTCGAGATGTACGCCAAACAGATCTATCAGAGTGATCTGTGGGGTTTTCTGGAAGTGGAAGAGTTCGTCTTCGGCGAGCGCACCACCGTCGTGGTCGACCCCAGCGAAGAGAAGCTCAAGGCGCAGTTCGATGGCGTAGTGCGCAGCTTCGTGCCGATGCACTCGATCGTGCGGATCGATGAAGTGGAGCGGATGGGCACAGCGAAGATCACCGAGGCGCGTCACACCGGCAACGTCATGCCGTTTCCGATGCCCATGCCGGACAAGTAATTCAGATCAAGGCTTGTCGCTGTCGGCAGGGAAGGGCGCAAATGGCGTGCGTCCTTCAGCGGTCTGCAGCTCCAGCAGGTATTTGCGGAAGATCTGCCCGAGCACTTGGGTGGCCACGTCGAGATCTTCGCGCTTCATTTGCGCGGACACTTCGTCCGCCTGATCCAGCGCATCTTCCGAACCGTTGACCGCCGCCATCTTCAGCACGATATACGCCTGAATGTTGTTGGCCTGCACCCCTTCGCCACGAAAGAACATCAAGCCCAGTTGGTACTGCGCCTGGGCATGCCCCTGCAACGAAGCTTTTTCGAAGTAATTGAGTGCCTGGGTCAAGTCACGTGGCGCACTTTTGCCCTCGTAGTAGAACTCCCCCAACTCGTATTGCGCCTGCGCATCCCCATCCTGAGCCGCCTGCTGACAAGCGGACAACGCTGCTGGCAGGTTGTCTGGCTGGGTATTGAGGGTGCAACGACCCACCGCCGGGATCAACAACGAGTTGCCACCTGCATTAGCCAGCAGGGGATGAAGAAGCAACAGGCAGCCCAATGCAAGGGTGCGGCCGGTGCGATTCATGGAAGTCGACTTACCTCTGAAAAAGGTGCGGGCATGCCCGTCCAGCGAAACGTGCTGGCTGCGCATTATGAAATAAGCGAGGGCAACCTTACAAAGTCTTTACTGATTTTCTGCTGCGCGGGCTTGATTGGCCTGAATTCAGGGAGGTTGAGCAGGCTGTAGAGACGCGGGCGCAATCCGTTGCGCCCTGTCTACCCGTCATTTCAGTTGGGCGAATGCCTTTTCCGCCGCGTCCAGCGTCTGCTGCAACTCTGCGTCGCCGTGGGCGATCGAGGTAAAGCCGGCTTCGAACGCGCTCGGCGCCAGGTACACGCCGCCTTCCAGCATCAGGTGGAAGAACTGTTTGAAGCGATTGGCATCGCTGGTCATCACGTCCTGGAAGGTGACGATTTCTTTGGCGTCGCTGAAGTACAGGCCGAACATGCCGCCCGCCTGAGTGGTCACGAACGGGATGCCGGCGGCGTCGGCGCGCTGTTGCAGGCCTTCCAGCAGGCGCGTGGTGAACGCACTCAACTCATCGTGGAAACCCGGGCGGCTGATCAGACGCAGGGTGGTCAGTCCCGCCGCCATTGCCAGCGGGTTTCCCGACAGCGTGCCGGCCTGATACACCGGGCCCAGCGGCGCGATGTGCGACATGATTTCGCGTTTGCCGCCGAAACAGCCGACCGGCATGCCGCCGCCGATGATCTTGCCGAAGGTGCTCAGGTCCGGCTTCACGCCGTAATAGGCTTGGGCCCCGCCGAGGGCGACGCGGAAACCGGTCATCACTTCGTCGAAAATCAGCACTACGCCGTGCTCGTCGCAGGCCTCGCGCAGGCCTTGCAGGAAGCCCGGCGCAGGCGGCACGCAGTTCATGTTGCCCGCCACCGGCTCGACGATGATGCACGCCACTTCCTGGCCGACGTCAGCGAGCATCGTTTTGACCGCGTCGATGTCGTTGAACGGCAGCGTCAGCGTGTGCTTGGCGAAAGCCGCCGGTACGCCGGGCGAGCTCGGCACGCCCAGGGTCAGCGCGCCGGAACCGGCTTTCACCAGCAGGCTGTCGGAGTGGCCGTGGTAGCAGCCTTCGAACTTGATGATGCTGTCCCGGCCAGTGAAACCGCGGGCCAGACGGATCGCGCTCATGGTCGCTTCGGTGCCGGAGCTGACCATGCGCACCATTTCCATCGACGGCACGATCGAGCAGACCAGATCGGCCATCTCGGTTTCCATCGCGGTCGGTGCGCCGTACGACAGACCGTGTTCCAGCTGCTTGCGCACGGCATCCAGCACGTCCGGATGACTGTGGCCCAGAATCATCGGGCCCCACGAGCCAACGTAATCGACGTAACGCTTGTCGTCTTCATCGGTGACGTAGGCGCCGACCGCGTGTTTGAAGAACAGCGGCGTGCCACCGACGCTTTTGAACGCGCGGACCGGCGAGTTGACGCCGCCGGGGATGTGTTTCTGGGCGTTGGCGAACAGGGTTTCAGAACGGGACATGATGAGGTCTCTGTTTGAATCGGAATGAATGAGTGCGTAACCGGCCTGATGCAGAATCAGGCGGGTTTGAACAAATCGTTGAAAGCCCGGGCGCGGCGAGTAACTTCCTGAGTGGTTTCAGCGCCGAACAGCCCGTGCACGACGGCCAGCAGATCGGCGCCGTGGGCCACCAGCGGCGCGGCGTTTTCCAGGGTGATGCCGCCGATCACCGCAATGGGCAGCTTGATGCGTTTGCGTGCCTGGCTGAGCAGGTCGAGGCTGCAGGTCGGTGCGCCGGGTTTGGTCTGGGAATTGAAGAAGCGTCCGAAGGCGACATACGAAGCGCCGTCGGTCTTGGCCTTGTCGGCCAGTTCCAGCTGTGCGTGGCAGGTCGCGCCGACAATGGCTTTGTGACCGAGCAGGGCGCGGGCGTCAGGCAGCGAGCCGTCGGTTTGCCCAAGGTGCACGCCGACGCCCAGGCGCGCGGCCACTTCGGCGTCGTCGTTGATGATCAGACGGGTCTTGTAGCGCTCGCACAGCTTGAGCAGCGCCGAGGCCTCGCGCAGGCGGCGGGTCTCGTCGCCGGATTTGTCGCGGTATTGCAGCAGGGTCACGCCGCCATCGAGGGCGGCTTCGACGTAAGACAGGAATTTGCCGGCCAACAGCTGGCTGTCGGTCACGGCATACAAGCCACGTAATCTCATCAGGGTGCCTCTTTTTCGTGGCGTTACGAGCAGAAATCCAGCGGCAGGCGGCGCGGAACGAATTGTCCCCGGCCCAGCTGTTCGGCATCGCGCAGCGTGCGCCAAGTGTAGTCCAGCGCCATTTGTACCGCGCCAATCAGGTCCTGGCCCTGGGCCAGTCTTCCCGCCAGGGCGCTGGCCAGTGTGCAGCCGGAGCCGTGATAGCTACCCGGCAAACGCTGACAGGTGAAAGTGCGTGACTGACCGCCGCGGATGTACAGACGGTTGTGAACTTCGTGCTCATCGCCATGACCGCCGGTGATCAGCAAGTGCTCGCAGAACGGCAGCAGCTTTTCGGCACATTCATCGGCGGTGCCTTCAGGCAGTTCGGCGAGGATGCGCGCTTCCGGCAGGTTTGGCGTGGCGATGGTGGCCAGTGGCAACAGACGCTCGCGCATGGCGTAACCCACTTCGTCCTTGCCCAACCGACCGCCGCCACCGGCACGCAACACCGGATCGCAGACCATGGGCAGATGCGGATGCGCGGCCAGCAGTTCAACGACGGTGTCGACCATCTCCAGCGAACCCAACATCCCCAGCTTCACTGCCGCGACGGTGGAATCGTTGAGCACGGCATTGGCTTGCGCCAGCACCCACTCGCGGTCCAGCACGCGAAAGTCAGTGACGTTCACGGTGTCCTGAACGGTCAGGGCGGTGACAGCGGGAGCGGCGTGGCAACCCTGAGCAAGCAGGGCTTCGATATCCGCCTGCAAACCGGCGCCGCCACTGGGGTCGTGACCGGAGAGACAGAGGACAACAGGGCGGGAGCTATAGATATTCATGGTGCGCGAGCTTACCACTAAACTTTTTGCCAGTGGGACCGGCTTCAGCCGGGAAGGGGCCGGTGCAAACACAATCATTTTTGCGGCAGGACGCCTGCTGTGAGTAGGACCGGCTTTAGCCGGGAAGGGCTAGTGCGTACGCCATCAATTTTGCGGTGAGACATCCGACGCCTTCCCGGCTAAAGCCGGTCCCACCAGGTGCATTGCGATCAGCCTGTACTGCTTGGCAATCTGGCCAAAGCCAGTCCTGCATGTGAACGAACCCGTCTCACCCAATGCACAGATTTAGATGGTGTCATCGAGCTATCAATCGCTATCCTGTGGCGCTTCATCTGTTCCGCCAAAAGAGTAAATGCAAGTGCGTTGCCCGCTGACCCTTTCGACCCATACAGCGGTCGCTCGCAAAATTGCGAAGCCGTTCCACGTCCCCACGGCGGCCCGCGCCCGTCATCAGTGCCAAGGCGGTGACCCATGCGCCTGGTGCTGATTGCGCTGTTCTGCCTGTTTCCTGTGTTCGCCAGCGCCGTGGACTTCGATGAAAACACCCGCACCCTGGCATTGGGGCGCGACACCCAGGTGTTCGAAGACCCCACCGGCGATGCAACCATTCAGCAAGTCTCGTCCCCCGAGGGCGCCGCACGCTTCAAACCGCTTTCCGGTCCGTCGCTCAACGCCGGGTATTCGCGCTCGGCGTTCTGGCTAAAGGTGCGTCTGACCTATCGACCGGGCAACCCGCTGGCGTCCGCCGACTGGTTGCTCGAACTCGCCTACCCGCCGATGGACCACGTCGATCTGTACCTCGGCAACGGCGACGCGCGCCCCAGTCTGGTCTGGCAGACCGGCGACATGCTGCCATTTGCCAGTCGGCAGATTAAACAGAACAACTACGTCTTCGATCTCAACCTGAACGCCCACGAGACCAAAGCCGTTTACCTGCGCGTCGCCAGTCACGGCTCGGTGCAGGCGCCGCTCAATCTGTGGGCCAGCCACGCGTATATAGAAGAGCAGCCGTCGCGCCTGTACATCCTCGGCATGATTTACGGCGTGCTGGCGGTGATGCTGGTCTACAACCTGTTCATCTACCTGAGCGTGCGCGACACCGCGTACCTGCATTACATCCTCTACATCACCTTCTTCGGCCTGTATCAGGTGTCGGTCAATGGCGCGGCGATCGAGTATTTCTGGCCCGACAACCCGTGGTGGGCCAATACCTCGACCACTTTCCTGATTGCTGCCGCGATCCTGTTTGCCAGCCAGTTCACCCGTAAATTCCTGCAGACGCCGAGCCTGGGTCGCTGGCTGGATGTGCCGCTTCTGGTGATGATGGTCTGCGCTGCGGTGATCATGGCGCTCGCGTTGAGCATGGATTACGGCGTAGCGCTGCGGCTGGTGACGGGGCTGGTCTTGCTGTTCACGCCGGTGGTGCTGCTGATCGGGCTGGCGGCGTGGTTCAAGGGGCGGCGGGTCGCGCGGTATTTCATTATCGGCTGGTCGGCGTTCCTGATCGGCGGAGTGGTCAACGCGACCATGCTCCTCGGGCATCTGCCCAACAACTTCTGGACCATGTACGCCAGCCAGATCGGTTCGGTAATCGAGGTGGCGTTGCTGTCGCTGGCGCTGGCCGACCGCATCAATGCCATGCGTGAGCGCGAGGCGCAGATCATGGCGCAATCGCAGCAGGGGCTCGAAGCCCTCAATCAGCAATTGGCGGTGAGCAACCGGTTGAAGGATGAGTTTCTCGCCACGCTGACCCATGAACTGCGCACCCCCATGAACGGCGTGATCGGTTCGCTGGAGTTGATGCAGATGGACGTGGCCGACAGCGAGATCGAGCTGTATCGCCAGACCGCCGCCGACTCGGCGCAAAACATGATGGGTATCGTCAACGGCATTCTCACGCTGACTGAACTGCAAGCGGGCCGCATCACCGTGCGCAACGAGCCATTCAGCCTGCGTCATGTGCTGTTTCAGCTGCGCAGTGGCTTCGAACCGCTGGCCCGCAGCAAGGCGCTGGCGTTCAGTGTGGAACTGGACGAGACGCTGCCGGACAGCCTGCACGGTGACGGCATCAAGTTGCGCCAGTGCCTGGAGTGCCTGCTGGACAATGCGATCAAGTTCACCAAGACCGGTTCGATCAGAATCCGCGTCAATGGCCAGCGCCCAGACGCCGAGCAGGTGCGGCTGGTGATTGACGTCATCGACACCGGCATCGGCTTCAGCCGTCTTGATGAAGAAACGCTGTACGCCAACTTCTTCCAGGTGGATGGCTCGACGACGCGGGAATACGGCGGGCTGGGCATCGGTCTGGCGATTTGCCGACAGTTGATTGAATTGCAGGGCGGGCGCCTGAGCCACCAATCCGAGCCGGGCAACGGCAGCCAGTTCCGCTTGAGCCTGGATGTGAAGATCGCCGCGCAAACGGTGTAGGAGCGCCACCCCGGTCACTCCTACATGGGCCGTGCATCCCGCGGGATGTGCATCAACTCTGATGCCAGCCATCGACAAGGCAAAACCGCCGTGATTTCGTCTTTTATGGCGCTGTCGCCGGTGCGGGGTGCGTGATTCACTAGGTCATCTGCACGACCGCCGCGTGCTGCCCGGACCGGAGTCGCCTCATGGACCAGCGCATCAATCTGCATCAGTTCGCCGAGACCCACGAAGTCACCAATCAGCCGCCTTCTCTGGACGGCACTAACCTGTACCGCATCGACCTGCCGCTGCAAGAGTGGTCGCAGCGCTTCGGCGCGGGTTGGGCACGGGACCGAATCGATGCCTATGGCGCACTGGCCGGTGGCCCATTGATGGAAGCGGGTTTCCTCGCCAATCAGAACAAACCGGTGTTCGCCAGCCATGATCGCTACGGCCATCGAATCGATCTGGTGGAGTTTCATCCGGCGTATCACCAACTGATGCAGGCAGCGGTCGAACACGGCATCCCGTCGCTGCCGTGGACCGACCCCCGCGAAGGCGCCCATGTTGCCCGCGCGGCGATGAGCTATTTGCACACCCAGGCGGAAGCGGGCAGCGGGTGTCCGCTGACGATGACCTTCGCCAGCGTGCCGGCCCTGCGTCTTCAACCGGACCTGGCCGAGACCTGGCTGCCGAAGATCCTCGCCACCCACTACGACCCGCGTAACGTCGGCATCGCCCACAAGGCCGGGGTGACTATCGGCATGGCGATGACCGAGAAGCAGGGCGGCACCGACGTGCGCGCCAACACCACCCGTGCGTTTCCGGTCGGCCAGCCTGGACCGGGTCAGGCCTATGAATTGGTCGGGCACAAATGGTTTTGTTCGGCGCCCATGTGCGACGCCTTTCTCACCCTGGCGCAGACCGACAAGGGCCTGACCTGTTTCCTGCTGCCACGCCATCGCCCGGACGACACCCGCAACGCGTTCTACATACAGCGGCTGAAGAACAAACTGGGCAACTGGTCCAACGCCTCCAGCGAAGTGGAATTCCGTGGCGCCCTGGCCTGGATGGTGGGCGAGGAGGGGCGCGGCGTGCCGACCATCATCGAAATGGTGGCGATGACGCGCTTTGATTGCATGACCGGTTCCAGCGCGCTGATGCGTCAGGCCCTGACCCAGGCCGCGCACCATTGCGCCCACCGCAGCGTCAGCGGTCGTGTGCTGAGCGAGCAGCCGCTGATGCAAAACGTGCTCGCCGATCTGGCGCTGGAAAGCGAAGCGGCCCTCGCACTGACCTTGCGCATGGGACGCTCGCTGGAGCGTCTGGATGACGGTCACGAAGCCCGTTTCGCACGACTCGTAACGGCGGTGGGCAAGTACTGGATCTGCAAGCGCGCGCCGGCAATGATCAACGAAGCGGCGGAATGCATGGGCGGTGCAGGCTATGTCGAGGACAGCATCCTGCCGCGCCTTTACCGTGAGGCGCCGGTCAATTCGACGTGGGAAGGTTCCGGCAACGTGCAGTGCCTGGACGTCCTGCGCGCGCTGTCCAAAGAGCCCGGCGTGCTGGATGCTTTGTTCGATGAGCTGGGCGACGGTCATGGCGACAGGCGACTGGCCGCGCATATTCATGGCTTGAAGGAGGCGTTTCAGGACACCGGCGACATCCAGTACCGCGCCCGTCAACTGACCGAAGACATCGCCGTGGCGCTGCAGGCAAAACTGCTGCTGGAAGCGGGCAATGCCGTGGTCAGCGACGGGTTTATTGCCGGGCGCCTGGAACGGCCGGGGCGCGTCTACGGCGCCTTGCCGCGCGGGGTGGATGTTCAGGCGCTGGTCGCGCGGTCATCGCCGCAGGTATAACGCGTCCATTGCCGCGTCGGCCGCAGGCAAATCGTGCCTTCGTCATCTGTTGCAGGCAAGATATGCGCTTGCAAGATAAGAAGGATATGCATCGTGACCGAAGCTTTCATTGTCGTAGAAACTGCCGAACACGCCGTTGACCGGCTCGCTGAGCTGCACGCACGGGCAACCACCGCCTTGAGCCAGGCGCTCAAGCGCTACCTGAAAGACCGCGTCGAACCTACTGCTGCCGAGCGTCTGACGTTTCGCTACCCCGAGTTGCGCCTGACCTACCACTGCCAGGGCGAAGTGCCGCTGACCACCCGCGCCTACGCCAAGGTTCAGTTGCCGGGGACTTACAGTGTCACCGTCACCCACCCGGCGGCGTTCCGCAAATATTTGCTCGAACAACTTGTGCCGTTGATGAACGACTTCACCGTGACGGTGGAAGTGGGCGTCAGCGAGCAGAACATCCCTTACCCCTACGTGGTCGAGCAGGGCGATGAGCTGGCCGGTACCGGCGTCACCGCTGCGACCCTGGCCCGCGTTTTCCCGAGCACGGATTTGTCGGCGGCCACCGATGGCATCGCTGACGGTCTGTACGACTGGGCCAACACCGATCCGCTGCCGCTCGCGTTGTTCGACGCCGCCCGTGTGGATTTCTCGCTGCGCCGTCTGGTGCATTACACCGGCAGCGACTGGCGCCATGTTCAGCCGTGGATCCTGCTGACCAACTACCACCGCTACGTCGACCAGTTCATCGTGCATGGCCTGGAAAAACTGCGCGACGACCCGCGCTTCGTGAAGATGGTCCTGCCGGGCAACGTCGTCGTCGACAAGAGCATGGATTACGGCGAAGCCCAGGCCATCGTCTCCGGTGTGGTCTGGCACCGCTACCAGATGCCGGCCTATCACCTGATCGCCGAAGACGGCCATGGCGTGACATTGGTCAACATTGGCGTCGGCCCGTCCAATGCCAAGAACATTACCGACCACCTCGCGGTATTGCGTCCCCACTGCTGGCTGATGATCGGGCACTGCGGCGGCCTGCGTCAGTCGCAGACCATCGGCGACTACGTGCTCGCCCACGCCTACATGCGCCGCGACGGTATTCTTGATCGCGTGCTGCCGCCGAACATTCCGATCCCGGCGCTGGCCGAGGTGCAACTGGCGCTGCAGGAGTCGGCGGCTCAGGTCACCGGCGAGCGCGGCGACGATCTGAAGAAGCGTCTGCGCACCGGCACGGTCCTGACCTACGACGATCGCAACTGGGAACTGCGCTGGGCCCAGGAACGGCCGCTGATCAACCTGTCCCGCGCCGTGGCGGTGGACATGGAAAGCGGCACCATCGCCGCTCAGGGTTATCGCCTGCGGGTGCCTTACGGGACCTTGCTCTGCGTCTCGGACAAACCGCTGCACAGCGAAATCAAACTGCCGGGTTCGGCCAACGCGTTTTATGAGCGGGCGGTCACCCAGCATTTGAAGATCGGCATCGCCGCGCTGGACCTGATGCGCACGCAGCTCAACTCGCTGCATTCGCGCAAACTGCGCAGTTTCGACGAGCCGCCGTTCCGTTAAGACGCTAGGCGTTCAACGAAAGGGCCACTAAAGTGGCCCTTTCTGTTTCTGTCATTTTTTTACCGGTTTCCCATGCCCCGCCACCAACGTCCCGATTCCCGCCGTCCTTCGCCTGATCGCACGGGCGCGCCCCTGCGTGTCGCCAAAGCACCGCCCGCCCAACCGCGGTTGATTCTGTTCAACAAACCCTTCGACGTGCTGACCCAGTTCAGTGATGGCGAAGGCCGGGCGACGCTCAAGGATTTCATCGACATCCCCGGCATCTACCCGGCCGGGCGCCTGGACCGCGACAGCGAGGGCTTGCTGCTGCTGACCAACGACGGCCAATTGCAGGCGCGCATCGCCGACCCCAAGCACAAGCTGGCGAAAACCTATTGGGTGCAGGTGGAGGGTGAGCCGACGGAAGAGCAACTGCAGAAGCTGCGCAACGGCGTCGAACTGAACGACGGCCCGACGCTGCCCGCACAGGCTCGGCAACTGGACGAACCGGAGCTGTGGCCGCGCAACCCGCCGGTGCGGTTTCGCAAAAGCGTGCCGACGAGCTGGCTGGAACTGGTGATCAAGGAAGGCCGAAACCGCCAGGTGCGCAGAATGACCGCGGCAGTCGGCCTGCCGACGTTGCGACTGGTGCGCGTGCGGATCGGCGACTGGAGCCTAGAAGGGCTGGACCAGGGGCAGTGGCGGGAAGTGCCGGCGAAGCTTTGATTGAAGAACTGCGGCAAGACCCGAATTAGAATGCTGCTGAGTTCCATTGTGGGAGTGAGCTTGCTCGCGAAGGCGTCATCTCTACCGGCAGTTATTCAGCGTCTTAACGGGCCTCTTCGCGAGCAGGGTAGATCGGCACCCCGGTCGCTCTCACAAAAACCTGTACCTGTGCGGACGCGCTTCAGCCGCGCAAATGCACCAGCGGCAGTTCGGTGCTCGCCAGTACCTGATTGAGCACGAAGCTGGAGCGCACGCTGGTCACGCCGTCGATGCGGGTCAGATGGCCGAGCAGAAATTTCTGATAGTGATCCATGTCCGGGACGACGACCTTCAGTTGGTAATCGGCGTCGATGCCGGTCACCAGGCTGCATTCCAGCACCTGCGGCAGGTTGCGGATGTGCTGCTCGAAATTCTCGAAGCGGTCGGGCGTGTGGCGATCCATGCCGATCAGCACATAAGCCGTCAGGCTAAGGCCTAGTTTCTTGCGGTCCAGCAGCGCGACCTGACCCACGATATAACCGTCGTCTTCCAGCTGTTTGACGCGGCGCGAGCAGGGTGAAGGCGACAGGCCAATCCGCTCGGCCAGTTCCTGATTGGAGATGCGCGCGTCCTTTTGCAGTTCGGCCAAAATACTCAAGTCATATCTATCGAGCTTGCTCACGATAAGCGCCTTTATTGAATGGATTGCGCAAGATTATTCATCTGAAGTGAATTATTGCGCAAGTGGTGTTTTCACCAGCAATATTCGCAATCCTCTGTCGTCCGCCAAGGCCTATTCTTTTAACCAGAATCACTGCCCGGACACAGCGTCCAGCGCGGCCCGCCGAATCAGGCCAGCCGCGGCCTCCAGCCCGACAGGGTTGATCAGGCCACCGGGCTACGCACTGTCCAGAAGACGATGCGAGGTGAGCCGATGCCACAAGCGTCGAGCCAGGACGAAGTATTCCAGAGAGGGCCATCGAGCCCTCTTTTTTTGTGCCCGGCTTTTGGCCAGCACCGCAGCAAGCGCTTCTATAGTTTCATCTGCCACGCTGATAGAGTGCGGCGAACGGCGCACCCGACTCGCAGTCCTATCCCATAGGTATCCGCGCCGTAGTGAGGAAAGCATGAACACGCGCATCTGGCGTTTGGCAGGTGTCAGTCTCTTGGCCTTGAGCATCAGTGCTCAGGTGTTGGCCGACGACAATAATCAACAGCAGCAACAGCAGCGTAACGAGCAGCAGCAGCGCCAACAGCAGCAACGTGGGTTCGAGATGCAGCGCCAGCAGCAGGAGAACCAGCGCGGCTTCAACGACAACCAGCAGCGTGAGCAGCAGCAACAACGCCAGCAACAGCAGAATCAGCAACAACAGCAGCGCCAGCAGGAACAGGTGCAGCAACAGCGCCAGATTCAGCAGAACCAGCAGGAGCGCGCCAATCAGCAGCGCCAGCAGCAGGATCGCGAGCGCAATCAGCAGCGTGACGATCAGCGCCAGCAGCAGCAGCAACGCCAGCAACAGCAGGATCAGCAACGACGCCAGCAAGAGCAGCAACAACAGCAGCGTCAGTTGCAGGACCGTCAAGGCGGTCTGCCGATTCAGGGACGGCCGGACACGGTGGTTCAGACCCAGGAGCCGCGTCAGGGCTTCTACCGCGACCAGCCCCGAGACAACCGCTGGCGCGACGGCGACCGTCGTCCCGATAACGGCAACTGGCAGGCCGGCCGCCCCGGTGGTCATGGCGACGGCTGGGGATCGGGTCCGCGCTATCGGCCGGGTTACGAGATCGATCGCATGCCGGGTGGTTACTCGCGGGTGCCTTATCGCGGCGGGGATTACTTCTACTCAGGCGGTTACTGGTATCGCCCACAGGGCCCGCGTTATGTGGTCGTCCAGCCTCCACGGGGCGTTCGCGTCCGTTACCTGCCCGACTACGCGCAACAGGTCTGGCTCGGCAGCGCGCTGTTTTTCGTCGCCGCCGGGACCTATTACACCTACGAGCAGAACACCCAGGAATACGTAGTCGCCGAGCCGCCGCAGAACGTCGAGCCGGTGTATTCACCTCAGCAGCCGCAGCCCGTTCAGCAGGCAGCGAATCCCTACGATGTTGTCGCCTACCCGCCTGAGGGCAAGCCGCAACAGGAAATCGAACAGGACCGCTACGACTGCTACCGCTACGCCGTGCAGCAAAGCAATTTCGACCCGGCAGGCGCAGCGTATCAGCCAGCACCGGAAGTGCTCGGTGTGTACCGTCAAGCGATGGCCAGTTGTTATGCAGGGCGGGGGTATAGCATTCAGCAGTAGAGGCGCGGGCACGCAGGCCGGAATTCGGAATGCCCTAATGGGACCGGCTTCAGCAGGGAAGAGGCCGGTTTGAGCGACATGAGATTTGCGGTGTGACAACCGACGCCTTCCCGGCTAAAGCCGGTCCCACTAAGTGCGCGCGGTGTGTCAGTGGGACCGGCTTCAGCCGGGAAGAGGCCGGTTTGAGCACCATCAGATTTGCGGTGTGACAACCGACGCCTTCCCGGCTGAAGCCGGTCCCACTAAGTGCACGCCGATAGTAGGACCGGCTTTAGCCGGGAAGAGGCCGGTTTGGGCGACATCAGATTTGCGGTGTGACACCCGA